>JAPLUL010000003.1:0-111446 GCA_026397635.1 Verrucomicrobiota bacterium
GGACAACAACCAGCACGGCCCCGCTTTGCTCCAGATGCACACCGGAGCCATCGCCGAGGCGCGGCCCTCGCTCGGCTCCTGGGTCAGCTACGGCCTCGGCACCGAAAACCAAAACCTGCCCGCCTTTCTCACCATCCATCCTGGCATCGACACACGGAACTACAGCGCCTCCTTCCTGCCCGCCGCGCACCAGGGCACGCCCGTGACGCTTCCGGCCAAGGTGAGCGATCCCGCCATCGCCTTCCTCACCGATCCCGCGACGGATGACGCCTCCCAGCGGCGGCGCTTTGATTTCATCCAGCGAATGAACCGCCGACTGCTGGCGCAAAATGACACCGATGCCCGCATGGAGGGCATGATCCACAGCCTGGAGACCGCCTTTCGCATGCAGACCGCCACGCCGGATCTGGTCGATCTGTCGAAGGAAACCGAGGCCACGAAAAAGCTCTACGGCATTGGCGAAAAGACGACCGACAAAAACGGCCGCGCTTGTCTGCTCGCCCGTCGTTTGAGCGAGGCCGGCGTTCGTTTTGTGCAGGTCACCATGGACGGCTGGGATCACCACGGCGACATCCGCGGCGCTCTGCCGAAGAGCTGCGCCGCCAGCGACCTGCCCTGCGCCGGTTTGATCCGCGATCTGAAATCACGCGGCCTGCTGGAGGACACACTCGTGGTCTGGAGCGGCGAGTTTGGCCGCACACCTTGGAGCCAAGACCTCAGCCGCACCGCGCCTATCGAAAAACATGGCCGCGAGCACCAGCCCGAGAGCTTCTGCGCCTGGATGGCTGGCGGCGGCGTGCGCGGCGGCCTCATGCACGGCGAGACCGACGAGTTCGGCTTCCGCCCCGTCTCCGGCAAGGTCCACCTGCACGACCTCCACGCCACCATCCTGCACCTGCTCGGCCTCGATCACGAACGCCTCACCTGGCGCCATCTCGGCCGGGACTACCGCCTCACCGATGTCTATGGCGAAGTGGTGCGGGAGATTCTGGCGTGAGCGGCTTGCCACGACACACGACAAACGATGGCGGATAATCCTTCGCCAGTTCCTGCTGCGCCCACGACTCCAAGACTCCCCACTCCATGCGCTTCACACTCCCGATTTTCACTGCCTTCCTTCTCGCGCCGCTTGCTCTTTTGCACGCTGCGGAACCGCCGCTGGTGCTCATCCTTTCCGGTCAGTCGAACATGGCAGGCTATGGCAAGGCCGCAGAACTTTCCGCCGAATGGCGCACGCCGCCCCCGAACGTCACCTTGATCCATTGGGGCCGCACGCAGGCGCTCGCCACCGGAAGCATCGGCCCAGAGGTCACGCTGGCTCATGCGCTGGCGCGGGCCATGCCTAGACGCCAGATCGTGCTCTTTAAAGCCGCGCATGGCGGCACGTCGCAGCTCGCCTGGCAGCCGGAGCTGGATCAGGCTCGCATCGACCGCTTGAAGCTAAGCCACGATCAACGTGTCGGCCATGCCTACGCGCAGCTCATCGCCGCGTGGAAGAAGGCCTTCCCCGCAGGCGACATCAAACCCGCCGCCCTCCTCTGGATGCAGGGCGAGTCCGACGCCCGCGTGCCCGAACTGGCAAAAGACTACGCGCAGCATCTCACCCACCTCCTGGCCGCGCTCCGGCGTGATCTAGGGGCACCGCAGATGAAAGCTGTCATCGCCGAGATCAACCCCGCCACAGTCACGCCCGTCTCGCCCTTTCCCTTTGTGGATGACGTTCGCGCCGCCCAGCGTGCCTTTCCGGCCAAAGACCCGCTCGCCATTTGCATCAGCACCGACGGCCTGACCAAAGCCAAGGATCAAGTCCATTACGATACCGCGGGTCAGCAGGGCCTGGGTCAACGCTTCGCCGAGGCCTTGCTTCCGTTGCTCACCAAGAACGCACCATGATCACGCCAACGATGAAACCCGCCCTCAAACTACTCACCGCCCTGCTGCTCACCGCGCCGCTTGCTTCGCTGCAAGGGGCGGAATCCGATCCGCTCGCTTGGCCGGACCCTGCCCGGGATGCGAAGCCGTGGACGGCTTGGTGGTGGATGGGCAGTGCGGTGGACAAGGCGACGATCACGCGGGAGTTGACGGAGTTTCGCGACGCTGGCCTCGGCGGTGTAGAGGTGGGGATGTTTTATGGAGCAAAAGGGGCGGAGGATCGCTACATCGACTTCCTTTCGCCGCGCTGGATGGAGATGCTTGCTCATGCTTCGAGCGAGGCACAGCGACTCGGCATGAGGCTCGATATGGCGACGGTCGCGGGCTGGCCTTTCGGCGGTCCGAACGTTACGGCGGCGATGGCTTCGAGCCGAGTGAGTGTAACGAGTTATCCGCTCGTGAGCGGCGAACGACTGACGACACGGTTGCCTGCGCAAAGAGCCGCTGGCGATCTGCCGGTGAAGGCGAATGCGGATGGGCAGATTGCTCTGCCGAAGGATTCGCTCGGTGAGTTGCAAGCGGCTGTGGCGGTGAGCGAGACCGGCGAGAAGGTGGATGTGACAGAACTCGTGCGCGACGATGGTCAGCTCGACTGGACGACTCCTGCGGGCGGATGGCAGCTCTGGGTGGTGAGCCGCCTAGCCCCCATTCAGACGGTGAAACGTCCTACACCCGGCAATGCTGGCTATGCGCTCGATCCTTTCTCGGCATCCGCGATGACTGAATATGTGAAGCGCTTCAGCGATGCTTTCGCCGAATTTCCTGCACCAAAGCCGAACGCACAGTTTCACGAATCGTTTGAGTATTTCGGCGCGGACTGGTCGCCGGGAGTGTTCGATGCCTTCCAACAAAAGCGCGGCTACGACTTGCGCACGCAACTGCCAGCGTTCGCCGGAACCGGCAGCGACGACATGGTTGCCCGCGTGCGCTGCGATTACCGCGAGACGATGTCGGATTTGCATCTGGATTTTCTCCGGACTTGGTCGGGCTGGGCGCACACGCAGGGCAGTCTATCGCGGAATCAGGCGCATGGCTCACCAGGCAACATGCTGGATCACTATGCGGCGGTGGACATTCCTGAAACGGAGGCCTACAAGCAGGACCGCAGCTTGCTCGTAATGAAGTTTGCCTCGTCCGCCGCGCACACCACGGGCAAGCCGCTCGTGAGCAGCGAGACGGGCACCTGGGTGAAGGAGCACTTCACCGAAACGCTCGGCGACCTCAAGACGCTGGTGGACGACTTTTTCCTCGGCGGCGTGAATCGCGTGAAGGTCCACGGCGCGGCCAGTTCGCCTGCCGATGTCGCGTGGCCCGGCTGGATGTTTTATGCCTCCACGCAGTTCAATTCGCGTAATCCCATCTGGCGCGACGTGCCCGCCTTCACCAGTTACATCACGCGCTGCCAGTCCGTGCTGCAATCGGGCCAGCCTGACAACGACGTGCTGCTCTACTGGCCCGTGCATGACCTCTGGAAGGAAGCGGCGGAATACAAGACGCCCACGCAAAAAGCTGCCGGGGCACTGCCGCACCACAACGTCCACGAACGCGCCTGGTTTGAAGACGAACCGGTCGGCGACATTGCGAAGCACCTGTGGCAACGAGGCTACGGCTTTGACTTCGTCTCGGACCGCCAACTCTCCGCAGCGACCGTGAATCGCGGCATCGCACTCGCGGGCTCGCGCTATCAGGTCATCCTCGTGCCGCCGTGCGAGACCATGCCGGAGCCGACACTCGCGCGTCTGCTTTCCCTAGCCGAAGCCGGTGCCGCCATCATCTTCGCGGACCATTTGCCCAAGGACGTGCCCGGACTTGGCAAACTCGTGGAGAGGCGTGAGGAGTTCCGCAAGCAGCTTGCCCGTCTTGTGTTTGCCAATGACCCAGTGAAGGTGGCGAAGCTCGGCAAAGGCAAAGTGCTCCTCGGATCCGCGGATGCCGCGTTGAATGAAGCAAAGGTATTGCGCGAAACGATGACCGACTCCGGACTCCTCTTCATTCGCCGCACGGAAGCCAGCCGCAAGCATTACTTCATCACGAACCGCAGCGGCAAAGTCTTCGATGGCTGGCTACCCATAGCCAAACCCGCCAAGTCCGCCGTCATCATGGACCCGGTGACCGGGCGCAATGGCATCGCCACGATGCGAAGCGCCGAATCTCAGGCTCAAGTGTATCTGCAACTCCAACCCGGCGAGTCGCTCATCCTGCGCACGCTCACAGAGCAGGAAAGCGTCGCGCAGACAGATAAGTCTCGATGGACTTACTCACGATCCGAGAGACAGCCCATCGTTCTCAGCGGCACATGGAAGGTGGATTTCATCCAAGGCGGCCCGGTCCTTCCTCCATCTGCCGAAATCACGACGCTCGCCTCGTGGACCAACCTCGGTGCGGCCGCCGCCCGCTTCGCCGGAACCGCACGCTATCGACTCACCTTCGATGCGCCGCAGCCATCGGCTGACCATTGGTTGCTAGACCTCGGCACCGTGGCGCAAAGCGCGCGCATCCGTCTCAACGGCTCCACACTCGGCACCCCCTTCGCCGCGCCGTATCAAGTTACGCTTCCAGCGTTGAAGCAACAGGGTAACGAACTCGAAATCGAAGTCACCAAGGTCGCCGCCAACCGCATCCGCGACCTCGACCAGCGCCATGTGGAGTGGCGCATTTTTCTCGACATCATCTTTATGAGCATCACCGGCAAACGCTTCGACGCCTCCGCCTGGCCCCTCGCCGACTCCGGCTTGCTCGGTCCCGTGACGCTGCAAGCCATGCATCATCTGAACGCCCATCCGTGAACTGGCTCCCAACACTCCCATGAACCCCATCTTCACCATTGCCGGCACTGTTTTGAAATCCGCGTGGCAGGCCGTTTTGCGGCGCTCGGCTTTCGCCGCCCTGTTGCTCGCGCCACTCTCCACCCGCGCCGACCTCGTCGCGCACTTCCGCTTCGATGACGACCTGAAGGACGTCACCGGTCAACACGATGGCCGCCCGGTCGATCCCAAGCTCGCGCCTGCCTTTGCCCCCGGACGCGTGGGCAACGCGGTGGTGATCGAGAAGGTCAACGCGGGCATCGAGCTGGCGAATCCTTCGGCGATCGACTTCAGCCGCGACTTCACCGTCGCGACCTGGGTCAACGTGGGGAACTACTACGCGGAGATGCCGGTGCTCTTCAAAGGCCGCGCCGACCTCACTGCCGCGCCGGACAAGTTCTTCGGCGTTTTCGGCATCGAGGGAATGCAGGTGCATGGCGAGGGCCAGGGCGAGTGGATCACGAACTTCCGCGCCTCGAACGGCCTCGTGCCGAACGATGGCGCATGGCATCACATCGCTGTGACCTATCGCGCGGCGGAGGCTCCGCACTTCACGCTCTATGTGGACGGTCAGGGCAAGACTCCCGCTGACAAAGGCACGTTCCGGGGCGGTGATTTCACGCTGAAGTCCGATGCGCCGGACAGCGTGCTGAGGATCGGCTGCCGCGCGGATGGCGATACGTGGCGCTATGTGCGCTCGCATTTGCGTGGCCTGCTCGACGAGCTGCAAATCTACGATGAGGCGCTGAAGGCGGAGGACATCCGCTTTCTCTTCGAGCATCCCGGCAGGACGACGAAGCAACGTGACGCCGTGACCTCCGCGACGCGGTTTCAGTTTGATCCGGGTCATCCCTGGCGTCAGCCCTTCGGCGTGGAGCGTGTCGGCCTGACGCCGGTGATCGTTCAGTTCGCCAGCAACACGCGCCCGGCACCGGAGCATTGGCTGGCGGCGTATCACGAAGGCAAGGAGGTGGAGCGGAAAGCGCTCGATGTGTCGGGAAATTCCCCCTTCACCGCACGCGTGACTTTCATCACCTCACCCGCGCCGGAGGAACTGGTGTTGCTGGCGAAAAACAAGGACGGCAACACGATCGAGCAAGCCCGCTGGAAGGTCGAGCGTCCGGCCCTGGAAGCGGATGCGAAGGCGGCGGCCGATCCGGTGATGAACCCGGTCGATCTCGGCGCGATCCTGCCCCCAGCGGATTGGCTCGTGCTGGGGCCGGAGCAGCAGGCCCGCGTCACGGTCGCGGCCTTCTCCGCGATGGAAACGATCTCCGGTGCGGAGGTGCTCGCCTGGTTTGAATCCGATCCCGATAAGCCCACGAAAGCCGCCATCGAGTTGCGCCAGGGCGTCCGCACCGAACTGGATCTCGTCTTGCCGTTCCCCGCCTCCAGCAAGGATCGCGACACGCTGCAGGTGGCGCTCCGCGATGCGAAGAGTCGCGAGCTTTGGCGCAAGACGATCCGCACGATGCTCATACGTGGTTCGCCGAAGCTGCCCGCGTTTGGAGCCATCGAGACCAAGCTGCGCTACGACTACCCGCTGCTCTCCTATTCCGGCCCCGATGAGGTCACCGAGATGCCTTATGACAAAGCCTGGGCACCGGAGAGGAAGGATGTCGTCATCGCATTGCCGAACGGCTCGCGCTTTGTCTTCTGGCGCGGCGCGGCCTACACGCCCTTCTGGGCTGGGAAGCATAACACCGCGCTGAACTTCGAGTTTGCCGAGGCACCGCGTCGCCCGGACGGGCTGGACTGCATCGACGCCGCTTCCGACAAAGAACTGCGCCGCAGCCGCGTCGAGATCATCGAGTCCACCGCCGCCCGCGTCCACGTCCGCTGGACCGCTCAACCTTGCGACCTGAACTACAAGGTCTGGGGCGAGACTGCGACGGAGGATTTCTATTTCTACCCCGATGGCTTCGGTTCGCGCACCGTCACCCTGCAAACCGAACCCAAGGCCGAATACGAGATCGAGGAGCTGCTCATCCTCACGCCGCCCGCCGGCTATCCGCTGCGCGTGCTGCCGGAGAACCTCATCGACGTGCTCTTCCGCGATGGCACGAAGCGCGAGTTGAAGTTCCCGCTGCTTGATCAGGAGCGCGATTACGAGAAGCTGCTCTCGGGCGAACTGCCGCCGCTCTACCGCATCCGATTTGGCATCCGCGAGCCCTTGTCAGCCATCTACTTCAACCCCGGCTGGACGCGCCTGCCCTCCACCGCCTACCGCCCGTTCTACAGCCAGGGCCAGATGGTCACGCCCTACTACTGGGGCAATCACCTCCCGCTCGCCCGCCGCAAGCCCACCGGCATCAACATCGACGACCTCGCCGCGATGACCCCCGCGCACAACGCCATGATGTCCTGGGGCCACCGCCGCCCGCAGCCCCTCGAAAGCCGCACCGCCGACATGCCCGATGCCCTAGGCGTCACCCGCAAGATGCAGGTCGAGAAATGGGCCTGGCTCATCGGCCTCAGCGATGCCGACGACGCACGCCTCCTCGAATGGTCGCGCAGCTTCGCCACTCCGCCAAAGGTCGAAGCCGAAGGCGCACGCTTGCAAAGCCCATCCTACAACACCGAACGCCGCGCAACGCTGCTCAACGTCGAAAAACCCATCGTCACCCTCACGATCACCCCGTCCACGCCCTGCGTGCATCCCGTCTTCGAGCTTAACGATGCCCCGAAGACGCTCTCACGCGTGAAACTGAACGGCCGCGACCTCACCGCCACCGACTACGCCTGGGACGGCCGCGTCTTCTGGCTCAACGCCACCTTAAGGGAGCAGACCCAACTGCGGCTGGAGTTTGCAGCCCATTGACATGCCCTCGCATTCATCCCCGCAAGCCAGTTTGCATCAAGAGACAGCCACGAATGATCCCTCCGTCGAAAAAAGCATCTGTCGTCATCTCCCCGACGACCCCGCTTCCGCGCTCGCCTTGCTTCCTAGCATCCCTTGTGAAAACAAACGCATGAAAATGGCCATCCTCATCGCCCAAAGCTGGGCACGGCAAAACATCAACGCCGCCTGGAACGCCGTCGCCCGCTCCCCGCTGAGCGCCACCGAGAAGCAACTCATGTTCAACGAACTTTGGGGATGACCAACGATGCCCGCCGCACCGGACAACCACGACGCCCACGACTACGCCGAGCGCATCCGCGAGCGGTTGCCGAGGCGCCTGCAAGAGCTGCGGGAACACTGCGGACTGAGCAAGTATGGTCTTGCTCGTGAAAGTGGGCTGAGCCGGGGATACATTGCCAAGCGCAGGGCTGTGATGCCGGGCCTCTGGTGGGGTTCGCTCTCAAGGCTTCATCGAGCACCGGCTGATTTCAGCGAAGCCTACGGTGTCGCCTAATTTAGCGCGTGCTAGAAAGAACCCGAAAAACAGTCGCGTTTTGTCACTGGTATGACCTCCTACCACAAACCTCTTCCATGAATCAAATCGACCTCCAAAACCGCATCGCCATTGTCACCGGCGGCGCTCGGGGCATTGGCCGCGCCATTGCTGAACGCCTTCTCGCCTCCGGTGCACGCGTCTCGCTTTGGGATGTGGATGCAGCGGCGCTTGCTCAGGCTGCGTCCGAGATGGGCACGCCGGACACGGTGCACACTGCGACCGTCGATCTCGCGGACCTCGCTTCCGTCCAGGCCGCCACCGCAGCCACCGTGGCCGCGTTTGGAAAGATCGACATCCTCGTGAACAATGCCGGCATCACCGGTGGCAATGCGAAGACCTGGGAACTCGATCCAGCCGACTGGCGGCGCGTGATGGAGATCAATCTCAACGGCCCCTTCTACTGCTGTCACAGCGTCGTGCCGCACCTCATCACCAACGGCTACGGCCGCATCGTGAACATCGCCTCCATTGCAGGCAAGGAAGGCAATCCCAATGCCGCCCACTACAGTGCCTCCAAGGCTGCTGTCATCGCATTGACCAAGTCTCTCGGCAAGGAACTCGCCACGGCGAACATCACCGTCAATGCCGTCACGCCCGCCGTCATCGCCACAGACATCCTCCAGCAGATGCAGCAGTCGCACATCGACTACATGCTCTCGAAGATCCCGATGGGACGCTTTGGCAAAAAGGAAGAAGCCGCCGCGCTCGTGGCCTGGCTTTGCTCCGAAGACTGCTCCTTCACCACCGCCGCCGTCTTCGATCTCTCTGGCGGTCGCGCGACTTATTAAACTCCGTCACACACCTCTCCATGAACATCACCGCACTCGAACGCCCTGCATCATCCGTGGCGGCAGCTCCGAAGAGGAACGCTGGCTTCCCGGTGAACGCTCCTTGGCTGAGAAGCTCGGCGTCAGCCGCACCGTGGTGCGCGAAGCCACCAAGCGTCTTGAACAGCAAGGTATGCTTGAGATTCAACACGGCACGGGCATCAAGATCGTGGACCGCCTACACCGCCCTTTGAATGACTCGCTCTCGCTGCTCATTCCTGATATGGCGGATCGTCTTCAGCAGCTCAATGAGACACGGCTTTCCATCGAGCCCGATGCCGCTGCCTATGCCGCGCAGCGTGCCACCACGGAGCAGCTCAAGACGATGCGGCGAATCCAAAAGCAGCTCGAAAACGCCGCCGAAGGGCCCGCCGCCATTGAGGCCGATATCGCAGCGCATCACGCCATCGCCGATGCAAGCGGCAACCTCATTTACCGCCTCCTTCTCGATTCCCTCGCTGATCTCGGCGTCTCCAGCCGCCTGCGCACCATTGGCCGCATCGGCAAGCGAGCCGCCATCGAGCAACACGAAGCCATCCTCGTCGCCATCGAGAACCGCGACCCCGAAGCCGCCCGCGCCGCCATGCGCAGTCACATCCTTGCTGCTGGTGAGGATATGGATCTTCCCGCACTCAAAACCATAAAGGCGAAATGAGATATGAAGCCCATCTTTCTGTCATCCATCTTTTTGTCATTCCTCTGCGTCACCAACTACGCAGCCGACACCGCATTCTTCGACTCCAAAGTCCTGCCCATCCTCCAGAAGCGTTGCTTTGAGTGCCACTCGCACGGAACGAAGATCAAAGGCGGCCTCGCTTTGGATTCACGCTCTGGCTGGGCGGAGGGCGGAGACAACGGTCCGGCCATCAAGCCCGGCCAATTAGAGGAAAGTCTGGTCATCAAAGCGGTCCGCTATGTGGATTCGGAGTTCGAAATGCCTCCAAAGGCCAAGCTTCCTGCGAGCGAGATCGCCATTCTCGAAGAATGGGTGAAGCTCGGTGCGCACGACCCGCGAACCGCTGGGGACGGAAAGCAAAAGAAAGGCATCGACCTCGCCGAAGGCCGGAAGTTCTGGGCCTTCCAACCCGTGAGCAATCCCAAGCCACCGCCTGTTAAGGATGCCGCATGGCCGCTTGATTCGCTGGATCATTTCATCCTCAAGCCGCTTGAAGCCAAGGGTATCAAGCCCGTGGGTGATGCTGATCGCTACACTTGGCTTCGACGCGTGAGTCTTGATCTCACGGGCCTGCCACCGACAGCGAATGACATCGAATCCTTTTCGAAAGACTCGTCATCCGATGCGTATGCGAATGTTGTAGATCGTTTGTTAAACTCCAAAGCCTACGGCGAACGATGGGCGCGGCATTGGCTCGATCTCACCGGTTACGCAGACATGATCGGAACATCGAACGGCGTGTTCGCCGAGCACGCTTGGCGCTATCGCGATTACCTCATCAACGCTTTCAACGCCGACAAACCCTTTGATGAGTTCGTGCGCGAGCAGATCGCAGGTGACTTGATGCCGTCAAAGTCCACGGAAGATCGTGCGCAAAAAATCACCGCCACCGGCTTCCTCATGGTGGGCGACATCGAGATCGTGAATCCCGACAAGGCGAAGATGGAGACCGATCACATCGATTCTCAGATGATCAAAATCGGCCAGACTTTCATGGGCATGACGCTGGGCTGCGTGCGCTGCCACGATCACAAGTTCGACCCCATCGGAGTGGAGGACTACTACGGCATCGCTGGCATGCTGCGCAGTTCGCCCTCCTCGCACAAAATGCCGGACATGGGCGTGTGGAGCACCATCAACAGCACAGTGCTACCCGAGACCCCGACTCAACTCGCCGCACGCAAGAAGCTCGAAGCCGAGAACGAACAGCGCATTGTCGGCTTCAAAGCAGAGCAAAAGAAGCTCACTGACGAGAAAGCCGTTGTGACCAAACAACTCGCTGCTCTCGGAAAATCTGATACACCAGCACCACAAGTTGCCGCCAGCGACAATGCCGAGCGAAATGTTCCAAAATCCGCACCTACCTCAGAAAAGAAATCTGCGGGCCTCCCTGAATCTGTGGGAAAAAACTCCCCCGACAAAGATGCTCTCACCAAGCGCCGCGACGAACTCGACGCCCAGCTTAAGAAACTCGGCGACACCATGAATCACGCCGAGTTCTTCAAGGACAAGACCCCACGAGCCTTCGCCATGAGCGATGGGCCGCAGCCTGCGGACATGCCGATCTACGTGCGCGGCAATCCGTATGCACCAAGCACCGTCGTGCCACGTGGCACCCTTCGTGTGGCCTCGTGGGAGAAGTTCCCCGCCATCCCAGCCGGCCAGAGTGGACGTCTGCAACTCGCCAGCTGGCTTGCCGACCAGCGCAACCCGCTCACCGCCCGCGTGACCGTGAACCGCATTTGGCAAAAACTCTTCGCCACGGGTATCGTGCCTAGCGTGGATTACTTCGGCACTCGTGGAGATGTGCCCACGAACCCTGAGTTGCTCGATCATCTTGCTAGTCGATTCATGCGCGGCGGTTGGTCACAGAAAGCGTTTCTTCGCTCGCTCGTTCTCAGCCGCTCTTATCGACTGAGTAGCTCCAACGATGCCCTAGCGATGAAACTCGACCCCGAGAACAAACTCTTCTGGCGCATGAATCGCCAGCGCCTCGATGCCGAGGCCATGCGCGACTCCATGCTCGCCATCAGCGGCGAACTCGTTCGCGATAGCGGCGGCCCTGCGCTGGTCCTTGAAGAGCCCGAGAACTGCGGTGCATTGGCTCTGAAAGGTGTTAATCCGCCTAACTACAAGCACAGCAAGCCACGCCCCTCGCAAGAGTTTGAGCGCACCCTCTATCTCCCCGTGCTCAGAGGCGGCACAGCTGGGCCAGATCGCTTGCGAGCCTTCTTTGATTTCGTCGATCCCGCTGGCACGGCCGGACAGCGAAACCAGACCGTGGTGCCCACGCAGTCGCTCTTCCTGCTCAGCAATGAGCTTCTTCGCAAACGCGCCACCAAACTCGCCGACCATTTCATTGCCGCAGAACCGAACGAAATGGCGCGACTCGAAGCCCTCTGGCTCCGCGTGCTCAATCGTCCCATCACCAGCACCGAGCGCGAAGATGCGACCGCTTTCCTCGGCAACGTGGAGCCGCTCATCAAAACCGTCAAAGGCCGCCCCGCCCTCGACTCCATCAAGTGGCGCGAACTCTGCCACAGCCTGCTGGCTTCGAATGAGTTCGTGTTTCGTTTATGACAAAAAGATTGGAGACAAAAATATCCAATCTTTGAGTCTCTAACTCATATGCCCATCATTCCATCTATCACCACAAGACGCCTCTCCCAGAAAGAGTTTGGTGCGCTGGCGTATGAGGTGATGGATCATGTTTTTGCGATTCATGGCGATTTCGGGCGCTTCTTTGACGAGAAGATTTACAAGAAGGAGTTAGCTGCGCGAATGAAGGGCGTTCTGCTGGAGGTGTTTGTGGACGTTGTTCATGGCACCTTTTCCAAGCGCTACTTTGCCGATGTCATCGTTCATGATGGCGGGCTGTTTGAGTTCAAGGCCGCGGACGCCATTCAATCCAAACATCGTGGGCAGACTATTCACTACCTATTGCTCTTCGATCTCGCTCACGGAAAGCTTATCAATGTGCGCACAGAAGAGGTGAGGCACGAGTTCGTGAACTGCCATCGTCGTCTGGCCAATCTTCGCAATCCCGCCTTCATTGATACGGCGTGGGACCGAAATACGACTGGCGCTGAAGCATTTCGAGATACGCTCACGACGCTCGTTCACGATTGGGGAACTGGACTCGATATAGCACTCTACGAGGAAGGCCTGGAACATTTCTTTAACAAAGCGCAATCATTGAATCCCACCGTCCAAGTTTTTGGCAATAGTGGTCATCTTGCCGATCAGCGCATGAGGCTTGTTACTCCAGAGGCTGCCTTCAAGCTCACCGCCCTCAGCGAGCCATTGGTCAACCTCCTTACTAACGCCCTAAAGCTCCTGCGTCACACCCCGCTCAAAGCCATTCACTGGGCAAACCTCACCCGCGACGAAATCACCCTCACCACAATCCATCCCTAATTTTTCTGTCTCCAATCTTTTTGTCGCCATGAACTCACACCTCACTCGCCGCCAACTTCTCCAGCACACAGCCTGCGGCTTCGGTGCTCTCGCCTTGCAAGACATCGCCAGCGCGGCAGCTAATCCGCTGGCGGCTCGTATTCCCGGCATGGTGCCGAAAGCCAAGCGCGTCATCTTCCTCTTCATGGGCGGTGGCCCTTCGCAGATGGACCTCTTTGATCCGAAGTCCTTCATCGAGCGCAAGCACGGGCAGAAAATTGACTCGCCACTGCGCAAAGAAGTGACGCAGGTCGGCACGGATCAGTTCCTCGCCCTCAAGGCCATGGCACCCGTGCGTCCGCGTGGTCAGAGCGGCATGATGATCTCTGATTTGATGCCGCATCTCGCTACAGTAGCAGATGACCTTTGCCTTCTGCGTGGCATGAACGCGGACAATCCGCAGCACGCAGGCGCGACCTTGCAGTTCCACACGGGCACCTTTGCGGAAGTGCGTCCGTCGATGGGTGCGTGGGTCAGCTACGGCCTCGGCAGCGAAAACGCGAACCTGCCCAGCTTTGTCAGCATCCAAGGCGGCGGCGTGCGTGAATACGGCTCCGCCTTTCTGCCCGCGATCCATCAAGGCACAAAACTGACGGTGCCGCTCGACGGCAAATCATTGCCGGTCGAAAACCTCCGCAATGTCTCCGAGAACGACGCCATCCAGCGCCAGCGCATGGATTTCATGGCCCGCATGAACAAGCGTCTTGTCGGCGATCTGCATGGCGATGCGAACATGGAAGGCATGATTCAAAACATGGAACTCGCTGCGCGAATGCAGCTCACCACGCCTGAGATCGTGGACATCTCGAAGGAGAGCAAAGCCACGCTCGATCTCTATGGTGTCGGCGGCAAGGACACGAACACCTTTGGCCGCGCCTGCCTGCTCGCTCGCAAGCTCAGCGAAGCCGGCGTGCGCTTCGTGCAGGTCAGCATCGGCGGCTGGGATCATCACGGCGACATCCGTGGCAACCTCCCAAAACTCTGCGCTCAGACCGATCAACCCGTTGCCGCCTTGCTCAAAGACCTCAAATCACGCGGCCTGCTCGAAGACACGCTTGTGCTCTGGAGCGGCGAGTTTGGCCGCACCCCATGGAGCCAGGATCTCAGCGGCAAATCACCCATCGACAAACATGGCCGCGAGCATCAACCGGAGAGCTTCTGCTCATGGATGGCCGGTGGCGGCGTCAAAGCCGGCCTCACCTACGGCGACACTGACGACATGGGCTACCGCGCCATCAACGGCAAAGTCCACATCCACGATCTGCATGCCACCATGCTGCACCTGCTCGGCATTGATCACCTCAAGCTCACCTCCCGTCACCTCGGTCGCGACTTCCGCCTGACCGATGTCTATGGCGAGGTGGTGCGCGAGATTCTCGCGTAGGCGTTGGCACACAAGGTCAGGCAGGAGAATGGCTTCCATTCATTCTCCTGCACCCATTCTTCTGCCTATCCGCATCTTGAAACCATCCATGAAACACCTCCTCCTTTTCCTCTTCGCCACCTCAGCCTTCGCCGAGGTCAAGACCGACACGATCACCATCTCGATGCGCGATGGCATCAAGCTCGCTACTGACATCTATCGCGATGATGCCGTGACAAAGGCTCCCGTTATTCTCATGCGAACGCCGTATGATCGCACGAAGCAGAAGGCCACGGGCGAGCGATGGGCCAAGGCAGGCTATGTCTTCATCGCGCAGGATTGTCGCGGGAAGTTCGGATCGGCGGGAGACTTCGCGCCATACAACAATGAGGGCCAGGACGGCTATGACACCCTTGAGTGGATCACGCGCCAGCCTTGGTGCAGCGGTCGCGTGGGCATGATGGGTGGCTCGTATGTCGGCGCAGTGCAGTGGCAGGCAGCGGCGGAGAATCCGCCCGGTCTCGCCGTCATCGCACCGCAAGCGACATGGAGCAGCTTTTATCGAAACCTCCATATTGGCGGCTCCGTGCGGCTTTCGCTCATCGCAGGCTGGATCGCAGGCAACACTCCGAAACCCGAAGGCGTGAAGCCTGCGGACATGAGCGAGGCCTTGATGCGTCTGCCGCTCGGTGAGGTCGATAGCGCCATCGGCTGGGACATGCCGTGGCTGGATGCCTTCCTCACGCATCCCAAGCCGGATGGCTTTTGGACTCGCCTCGATCTCACCTCGCGTCTTCCTGAACTCCAACTCCCAGCGCTGCACGTCGTCGGCTACTACGACTACTTCTCCCGCGAGTCGGTGGGCAACTTCATGATCATGCAAAAGCAGGCGCGTGAACCGAAGACACGCCAGCAGCAGCGCCTCATCCTCGGCCCGTGGGATCACGGCACCGTTGGCAAAACGAAGGTCGCTGAGGTCGAGTTCGGACCCGAGGCCGCCGTCGATACCTTTGCGCTTCAGATGGATTGGTTTGATCGCCATCTTAAACAAGACCCCGCCGCGCTGTCGAAACCCTTCCCGCCCGTGCGCTACTTCTCCATGGGCGACAACGTCTGGCACGATGCCCAAACCTGGCCACCCGAAGGATTCACCTCGACCTCGTTCTACCTGCACTCCGATGGCAAGGCGAACACTCGTAAAGGCAATGGTCGCCTTACTCGCGAAGCCGCTACTCAAGACGAAACGCCTGACACCTTCCGCTCCGATCCCGCGAAACCCACGCCCGCCAACCCCATCACTGAAGCACGTCCCATCAAAGCCGCTGTGTGGGGTCCTGTCGATCAAAGCGCCACCGAGGATCGCGATGACGTGCTCGTTTACACCAGCGAGCCGATGACTGAGCCGCTTACCTTCGCCGGTAACGCTGAAGCAAAGCTCCACGTGAGCACCGATACGCCCGATGCCGACTGGGCCGTGAAACTCATCGACGTGCATCCCGATGGCTTCGCGCAAAACATCGCGCGCGGCATCTTGCGCGGACGCTATCGCAACTCGCTCCTCAAACCGGAACTGATGCAGCCCGGCCAGGTGTATGAGATCACCGTCGATCTCGGCCCCGTTGCCGCCACCATCGCCAAAGGCCATCAACTCCGCGTGGACATCAGCGGTGCCGACTTCCCCCTCTACGACCGCAATCCCAACACCGCCGAAGGCATCTTCAGCAACAAGACCGCCATCGCCACCGAGCAAGTGCATCACAAGCCAGGAGCACTCTCGCATATCATCTTGCCCACCCATTGAGAGTCGTGACTTACCAGATCGACAAAATGATGAAGAGCCTCATCCCATTTTTCTGTCTCATCCTCACACTGCCCGTTGTGGCTGCCACAAAGCGGGCGGGTGGCGATGCGTTGGATCTGCCGGAACCGGTGAAGCGGCCGGTGAAATACTTTGGCGACATTCATCCGGTGCTCGCAGAGCATTGTTTGTCGTGCCACGGACCGGAGAAGCAGAAGGGCGGGCTGCGGCTCGACTCTCGTGAGATGGCGCTGATGGGCGGCAGTGGCTATGGACCAGCGATTGTTCCGGGCAAGAGCGCGGAGAGTCCGCTGATCCTTTTCATGGCGCATCTGGAGCCGGAGATGGAGATGCCGCCCAAGAAGGATCCGCTGCCGGACTCGACGATTGCGGTCTTGCGCGCCTGGATCGATCAGGGCGCGGTGTGGCCTGGGAAAGGGCTGGATCCGAATCAAAAAGTCCTCGGCAATCAGCCGCTGTTTTTCGAAAAGGCGGTCACGCATTGGTCGTTTCAGCCGGTGGTGAAAGCGACGGCAGAATCGCTGCAGCAGGGGCCTGCGACGATTGATGCGCTGGTCGATGCCCGGCGCAGGGAAAAGGGCCTGACCGCCTCGCCGCGTGCGGAGGCTCCCACGCTTTTGAAACGGCTGCATTTCGATCTCACCGGACTGCCGCCAAGTGACGCGGAGATGAAAACCTTTGTCGCGGCTTTTGCCAGCAATGCCGATGCGGCCATCGCGACCAAGGTCGATGAACTGCTCGCTTCACCGCATTTTGGCGAGCGTTGGGGGCGCTACTGGCTGGACATCGCGCGCTATGCGGACACGCAGGATTTCTTCCCGACGGTGGATCTCCGCTACCCCTTTGCCTGGACTTACCGTGACTACGTGATCGGTGCCTTTAATGATGACAAACCCTACGGTCAGTTTATCCGCGAACAAATCGCAGCGGATTTGCTGGGATTGAAGGCGGATGATCCTGCGTTGGCAGCGCTGGGTTTCCTCACGGTGGGGCCGCGCTTTTTACGGCGCACCGAGGAGCAGATCAATGACCGGATCGACGTGGTGACGCGTGGCCTGATGGGACTGACGGTGGTTTGCGCCCGCTGTCACGATCACAAATATGACCCCATTCCGACGGCGGATTTTTATGCGCTGCACGGAATCTTTAGCAGCTCGGAGATTCCTGAGAAACTGCCGAAAATCACGCTCACCTCTGTCAAGGTGGATGCCAAAGTTCATGCCGACTACGAGGCGAAAAAGGCCAAAGCCCTGAAGGCTGTTGCCGATCTCACCGCAGGACTGCGCAGCAAGGCGATCGCCGACGTGAAAGCAAAGCCGGAGGCTTATTTCGATGCGCTCTGCCGCTTGGAGTTCGATAAGAAAGCGATGCCCAGAGTCCTCACCGATACCAAGCTTTCGGAGGTGGCTCTCGACCCGTTGGTTCGGCAATGGAAGGCATTGGTGAAGTCGCCGGACGCACTCCAGGACGCCGTGCTCGGACCGCTGGCGAAAGTCGCCGCCGCTCCTGCCGCCCAACAGGCTGCGCTCCTCAAAACTCTGCTGTCGAACGGCCAACCACCAGAGACGAAGCCCCAGATTCATCCGTTGGTGCTGAAAGTCATCCAAGAAAGGAAGCCCGACACCCTGGCGGCGCTGGTGCGTGCTTATGGGTCGGTTCTGGCTGCGGCAGCTAAGCTGCCCAAGGCTGGCGGTGGACCTCTGCTCGATGCGTTCCTGAAAAAAGACAGCCTGCTGGATTTCCAAGTGGCGGACGTGGAGAGGGTGGCCCGCCCTTCGGTCGAATCCCGCAAAGACTACTCAAAAGTGGACCCAGCAGTCGCGGAGGTGGAAGCCACGCACCCAGGAGCGCCGACTCGTGCGATGGTGATGAATGAAAAGGCCAAGATGGTCAAGCCGGTGATCTTTGTTCGCGGTGATCCAGCAAGGCGGGGCGATGCTGTGGACCGGCGTTTCCTCGAAGTCTTGGAACCCAAGAAAACGCCCTTTCCTGAAGCGCAGAGCGGTCGGCGAGAACTGGCCGAACGCATCAGCAGCCCGACCAATCCACTGACACCGCGAGTGTGGGCCAATCAGGTGTGGCGACATCTCCTCGGTCAGGCGTTGGTAAAGTCCACGGGTGACTTTGGTTTGCAGACAGAGCAGCCCAGTCATCCACAGTTGCTGGATTGGCTGGCCTCCGCCCTCACGCAGCGGAACGGGTCCACCAAACAGCTCGTGCGGGACATTGTGTTGAGCGCCACCTACCAGCAGACCAGCACGAACCGCCCGGATGCGGCAAAGGTCGACACCGAAAATACGCAGCTCTGGCGTGCCAACCGCCGTCGCCTCGACTTTGAGGCAATGCGCGATGCGATGCTCGCCACCAGTGGCCTGCTTGATCCCGCCATGGGCGGACGCGCCGTGAACCTCTCCGCCACGCCTTTCACCGGGCGGCGCACCCTGTATGGCTTCGTTGATCGCACGAATATCGATCCGCTTTTCACGACCTTCGATTTCCCCTCACCGGACATCTCCAACACCCAGCGCACCGAGACCCTCGTGCCGCAGCAGGCGCTCTTCGCGCTAAACGACGGCTTCATCATCGAACAAGCGCGGAAGCTCGCGGCAGATGCGGAGAAAGCGGCTGCCAAAACTCCTGGCGATAAGGTGACCACGGCAACGCGTGAGCTTTACCGCAGGGTGTATCAGCGCGTGCCGCTTCCCGAAGAAGAGTCGCTGGCCCGGAGTCTCCTCTCCGATGCCACGACGCCGGAAAGCATGACGCTTTCGGGCTCCTGGCAGCAGGGATTTGGCAGTGCTGATCCCGTTGTAGCAAGAAGCGCGGCTTTTTCGCCGCTGCCCTATTTCGATGCGGCCACCAAGCGCTACCAGGGAGCACGTTTGTTTCCGGATAAGGAGCACGGCTTTGTCAGTTTGACGGCGAGTGGCGGGCATCCGGGGGATGGACTCAAAATGGCGGCCATCCGTCGCTGGATTGCTCCGCATGCCGGAGAGTTTGGCATCGGTGGCGAGATTTCCATCGGAGCCAAAGGCAGCGGCGATGGGATTCGCGCCCGTGTCATCTCATCACGCTCCGGGCAGATCGGCGAATGGAGCGTGGATCGTTCTAGCGGGATTTCCGCGCCGACCACGCTTCCAAAAGTGACCGTCAAAGCTGGCGAGATTCTGGATTTCACGGTGGATTGTCGCGAGAACACCACTTCCGATGGCTTTCGCTGGGTGCCGACCATCAGGCTGCTCGTGATGCCGGAGAAAGCACCGAAAGACATGCAAACCGTCTGGGATTCCCAGGCAGATTTCAAAGCGCCACCGCCGCCGAAACTCACGCCTTTGGAGCAAATGGCGCAGGCTCTCATCATCACCAACGAGTTCATGTTTATCGACTGAACCATCACCCATTTTTTGCATCCTATGAATCCACACAATCCTTTCCTCACCCGCCGCGAAGCGCTCAGCCGCGCAGGATTCGGCCTCGGCAGTCTCGCTTTGGCTGGCCTGCTCAATGACATGGGCCTCACTCAGGCCAATGCCGCGAACCTTTCGCCGCTCTCGGGGCGGCAGCCGCAGTTCCCCGGTAAGGCGAAGCGCGTCATCCATCTCTTCATGAACGGTGGACCGTCGCAGATGGACACCTTTGATCCGAAGCCGAAGCTCAATGCCCTGCACGGCAAGTCGCTGCCCATCGCCAAAGATTTGAGCAAGGACAAACGCCTCAGTGGCGCGGCTCTCGGATCGAAGTTCAAGTTCAGCAAACACGGCCAGAGCGGCATCGAGATCAGCGAGCTTTTCCCCCATGTGGCCAAACACGCCGACGATCTCTGCGTGGTGCGCTCCATGTTCAGCGACGTGCCCAATCACGAGTCCGCGCTGATGATGATGAACACGGGCAATCTGACTTTGCCGCGCCCCAGTGTCGGTTCCTGGACTCTCTATGGACTCGGCACGGAGAACCAGAGCCTGCCTGGCTTCGTCGTCATGTGTCCCGGCGGACTGCCCGTGGCCCAAAGCTCGAACTGGCGCAGTGCCTTCCTGCCCGGCATCTATCAGGGCGTCCACATCGACACCAAGGAGACTCAGGCCGACCACCTCATTTCCAATCTGCGCAACACCGCCATCCTTCCCGGACAGCAGCGCCGCCAGCTCGGCTACGTCCAGCAGCTTAACGAACTTCACCGCAAGCCGCGCACTGGCGATCCGCAACTCGAAGCCCGCATCCAGTCGCTCGAACTCGGCTTCCGCATGCAGACCGAGGCCACCGATGCCTTTGACGTCACGAAAGAGCCTCAATCCATCCGCGAGATGTATGGCGACACCTTGCAAGGCCGCCAGATGCTCATGGCGCGCCGCCTCGCCGAGCGCGGCGTGCGCTACGTGCAGGTCTGGCACGGAGCCGGCCAACCCTGGGACAGCCACAACAGCATCGAAGAAGCCCATCAGCGCCTCGCCACCGAATGCGATCAACCCATCGCCGCGCTCCTCCAGGACCTCAAAGATCGCGGCATGCTGGAAGACACACTCGTCATCTGGGGCGGCGAGTTTGGTCGCACCCCCACCGCACAAATGCCGCTCACACCCAAAGTGGGCCGCGACCACCACAACGACGGCTTCAGCATCTGGATGGCCGGCGGCGGCGTCAAAGGCGGGCACGTCCACGGAGCCACCGACGACATCGGCCTCAGCGTCGCCGAGGGAAAAGTCCACATCCACGACCTCCACGCCACCATTCTTCACTTGCTCGGTTTCAACCACGAAACCCTCACCTACCGCTACGCCGGCCGCGACTTCCGCCTGACCGATGTGGAAGGCGAAGTGGTGAAGGAGATTTTGGCGTGAGCCGCCTGATACATTCGCGACAAAAAGATGGGAGACAAAAAGATCCATCTTTCTGTCTCCGATCTTTTTGTCGTCTCATGAAACCTATCTGCTCGCTCATCCTCGCACTAGCCTTGTTTGCTGACGTGGCTGTCTCCGCGGCGGAGCCCGATGGCGCGGCGTTCTTTGAATCACGCATCCGGCCGGTGCTGGTGATGCACTGCTACGAATGCCACAGCGCGGAGAAGACCAAGGGTGGCCTGCGGCTGGACTATCGCGGGGGTTTTGAAAAGGGCAGCGAGAGTGGTGCGCTGGTCAATGCGAGTGCGCCTGACAAGAGCCTGCTGCTGCAAGCCATCCGCCACGATTCAAAGGACCTGAAAATGCCGAAGGGGGCCGACAAGCTGCCCGATGGTGTGATCGCAGACCTCACGCGCTGGGTGAGCATGGGCCTGCCGGGGTTGTCTGAGAATCCGCCGAGCGCGCAAGCTGCTGCCACCGAAGAATGGCAGGCCAAATTGACGAAACGTCGTTCTCACTGGGCTTGGCAGCCGGTGAAAAAGCCAACCGTGCCGAAGCTGGCGGCGCATCCGGTGGACAGCTTTCTCATGGCGAAGATGCAGGAAAAAGGCCTGGAACCCGCCGCACCGGCAGCGCCTTCCGCCTTGTTGCGCAGGCTGAAATTCGCTTTGTTGGGCCTGCCGCCGACGGAGGAGGAGATGGAGAGTTTTGTTCGAGAGATGGCCGAAAGCTCCGCCGGAAAGTCTCAAACCGAAGCGCTCATCGACCGCCTTCTCCAGAGCCCGCAGTTTGGCGAACACTGGGCCGCTTACTGGCTGGACCTGATGCGCTTTGGCGAGACGGGCGGCTATGTGCGTGATTACCCGATCCCGCAGGCCTGGCGTTATCGCGACTATGTGATCCGCGCGTTCAATGCGGACGTGTCGTATGACCGTTTCGTGCAGGAACATGTGGCGGGCGACCTGCTGCCGCCGCGTCTCAATGCCGCGATGAAGATCAACGAATCACCACTCGGCACGGGCTTCCTGCGGCTGATGGAGGTTTCCTCCACGGCCTCGGATGTGGCGCTGGAGGAGGCGCAGATCGTCGAAAACCAGATCGACACGCTGGCGAAGGCTTTCCAAGGCCTCACCGTTTCCTGTGCCCGCTGCCACGATCACAAGTTCGATGCGATCTCCACAGCGGATTACTACGCGCTCTTTGGCACACTCGCCAGCTCGCGGCAGAGCCAGGTGATCATTGATGCCCCGGAGGTGAAGGACAACGGGATGGCGGCGATGCAAGCCGCCAAGCAGCAGATGAAGGACCGCCTGCTCACGCTATGGAAAAATGATGTGCAAACTCAGAGCGCAGCATTGCAAACATGGCTGCAAGCCGGGCCTAGCAACAAGCCAGACAAGACGACCTTCTGGGGCCGCGTGTTGCTACGGGAGAAAGTGGACCGTGCTGACCCGGGGCATCTTTTCACAAGCATCAGCCAAACGCCTGCGAGCGAGCGTTGGGAAAAAGCAGCCGCGTCATGGCTCAACGAGCAGCGGCGTGAGTCCGCAGCCCGCGAGGAGCGGAACCGGAAGAAGTTCAAGACCACGGCGGATTTTCGCGAGAGCGATGCTGGCTGGTTCTTCTCAGGTGTGCAGCCGCGCACGGTCTGGAGCGGCGGCAGCGACTTCACACTGATGCCGGAGGGCAAGGAGTTGGTTGATCGCTTCGTGTCTCCGGGCCTCAGCTCGGATCGGTTGACCCGCAAGCATGGCAGCATCGCACGTTCGGCGGATTTTTCGCTCGGCACGCAGTTCGTCAGTCTTCGGGTGGCGGGTGGTTCGTCGGCGCATGTGCGACTGATTCAAAACAACTTCCAGCAGATGGAGAACATCGCTCATGCCAACAAAGTGCGGCACTTTGATTCACGCTTTCCCACCTGGGTGACGGTGCCCGTGGGGCATCAGGCCAGCTGGCAGGGACGGCGCTCGTATCTGGAAATCCTGAGCAAGGATGATGCGGCCCATTTCCGCCGTTCCGATGAGGGCAACAAACCTTATCAACTCGTGGTCAATGACGCGACTGGTCGCTCATGGTTCGGCGTTGATCAGGTCGTGGAGCACCAGACTCCAGGAGCGCCCGAGAATGACCTGCGGCTGACCCTTCGCCTCGCGCCTGCGAGTGCGCCATGGAACGCCGAAACTCTCGCGACGCACTGGCGCAAGGAATGCGATACCGCGCTGGAGCGCTGGGGCCGCGATGCCGCGAAAGCCGACGATGTGGAGTTGCTGAACTGGCTGCTGGAACACGGCGCTCTGCGCAATCAATTGACCCAACTGCCCGGCGACCTGCAAAAGCTCGCTGGCCAGTATCGAGCGCACGAATCCGCGGTGCCGCGTTTCCAGCGTGCCTCGGCCATCGTGGCGGAGGGCACGGGATTTGATTCGCCCGTGCATCGTCGCGGCTCGCCGGATTCACCGGGTGAAAAGGCTCCGCGCCGTTTCCTCGAAGTCATCCACGGTGCGGAAGGTTACACCACCGGAGCACAGGCGCGGCTGGAGCTCGCCCACGACCTTACTTCACCGCAAAATCCGCTCACCGCTCGCGTCATGGCGAACCGCGTGTGGCGCTGGGTCTTCGGTCAGGGACTCGTGGCCACCGTGGACAACTTCGGCGTGATGGGAGAAGCGCCGAGCCATCCCGAGCTGCTCGATTACCTCGCCACCTATCTCGTCGAGCATGATTGGTCGGTGAAAGCTTTGATCCGTCATCTCGTCACGAGCCAGGCCTTCCAAGCCCAAAGCATCGCCTCCGCCAAGGCGCAGCAAGTGGACCCTGCGAATCGACTACTCTCCCACATGCCAGTGCAGCGTTTGCGGGCCGAGGCGGTGCGCGATTCCATCCTCGCGGTCTCCGGCACGCTGGATCAAACGATGTTTGGCTACAGCGGGCCAGCGAATCAAAGCGAAAGCGCAGCCGTGGCCCATCCGAAGCTGAGGCGTGGTATTTACCAATACATCCGGCGCGAGGCGCTCGATCACATGATGATCATGTTTGATGCGCCGGAGCCATCCCGCACGCAGGGCGACCGCGAGACCAGCAGCGTGCCCGGGCAGTCGCTGCTCATGCTGAACAGCGCTCTGGTCCACGAGCAAGCCACCGCCTGGGCCGCGAAGGATATGAAGCTCCGCAAAGGATACTCGACCGAGCAGCGCATCGAGCATCTCTTTGCCAAGGCGCTGGGCCGCCAGCCCTCCGCTGACGAGGTGCAGTCGCTCGTCGAGTTTATTGACGACCAGGCCGAAGCTTACGCTCTAGCACCCGCTGCGCGTGGCACGGACCAGCGGCTCTGGGCGGACCTTTGCCACGTCCTCCTCAACGCCAAAGAGTTCCTCTACATCCCTTGATCCCCCATGCAGCCTTCACCACCTAGCCGCCGATCCTTCCTGCAAACCAGCGCCTCGGGCTTTGGCTGGCTCGCTCTACAGTCGCTGTTGGCAGACCGCTCCTTTGGCTCCCAAGTGCAGCTCACCACACCGCACCTCGCACCGAAAGCAAAACGCGTTGTGTGGTTCTTCCTCGACGGCGGCCTCTCGCATCTCGACAGCTTTGATCACAAGCCGCGCCTCAATCATGATCACGGTAAGCCGCTGCAGGTCGCCGGCAAAAAGGAGGACATCACCGGACGCACTACCAATGCCATCCTCGGCAGCCCCTTCACCTTTCAGCGCTACGGCCAGTGCGGGAAGATGGTCAGCGATCTCTTCCCTCAAATCGGCTCCTGCGTGGACGATCTCACTTTTCTCCACGCCGTGCATGGGCCGTCCCCCGATCACGAGAGCGCCATCGGCATGCTGCACGGCGGCTCGCTCTTGCAGGGCTTTCCCAGCGTCGGCTCGTGGGCGCACTACGGTCTCGGTTCGGAGAATCAGAACCTTCCCGGCTTCGTCGTCATGGGCTCTCGCAAGCGCATGTATCGCACCAATGGATTCCTGCCGCCGGTCCATCAAGGATCACCCTTTTTCCAGGACCCCGCCCGGCCTCTGGCCGACCTCGTGATGGCGGAGAAGATCAAATCGCTCCAGCAAAACAAGATGCGAGCGGTGGGGCAGCTCGACCGCGATTTTCTAAAATCCTCCGCACAAAATCAGATCATCGAGGCAGCCATCGCCAACCACGAAAAGGCCTACGTCATGCAAGATGCCGTGCCCGAGGCCACGGATCTTACCAAGGAGACCGCCGCCACCCTCGCGGTCTACGGCGTGGGCACTGAACACAAGGAAACCGATGAATTTGGCCGGCAATGCCTCGTCGCCCGGCGGTTACTCGAGCGCGGCGTGCGCTTCATCGAGATCGTCAGCAACGGCTGGGACCAGCACGGTGATCTCCAGAACCTGCATGCGAAAAACGCCCGCGCCATCGACCGGCCCATCGCCGGGCTGTTGAACGACTTGAAAGGCCGCGGCCTGTTAGAAGACACACTCGTCGTTTTCGCCACTGAGTTTGGCCGCACGCCCAACACCGAAGGCGGCGGCAGCAAACCGGGCCGCGACCATCATCCCTGGGGTTTCACCATCTGGATGGCCGGTGCGGGTCTGCGTCCCGGCACCAGCCACGGCCAGCTCGACGACTTCGGCTACTTCCCGGTCGAAGGAGCCGTCGATATTCACGACATCCACGCCACCGTGCTGCACCTCCTCGGCATCGACCACGAGCGCCTCACCTACCGCTACTCCGGCCGTGATTTCCGCCTCACCGACGTGCATGGCAAACTCGTGCAGGAGATCCTCGCGTGATGAACCCAAGCCAATAGGCAGAAGAATGGGGGCAAAAGAATGGCCTGATTCTCCTGCCCCCATTCTACTGCCTACCTGCCTTTCCAAATCCGACCATGAGACTTCTACTCTTCCTTCTCCTCACCTCCTTCACTCACGCCGAGGAGCGCTATCTACTCGCGGCTAACAATCAGGTCATCGAGATCGACCGGAGTGGCAAAGTCGTCTCCGTGCTGAAGCATCCCGGCCATGGCGGCATTTACGATGCGGCGCGGCTGCCGAACGGCAGCATCGCGTATGCACACCGGGGTGGCTTGGCCGTTTTTGATGCGGCGAAGAAGCTCGTCATGGAGCACAAGGCCGTCGCAGGCCCCAAAGGTGCGGAAGCGAACAGTGTGGCCGTGCTCGAAGGCGGCAAGAAGTTCGCGCTCATGGACAGCGGCGTGAATCAGATCCGCATCGTTGATCAAAGTGGCAAGGTGGTGAGCGAGACGCCTCTGCCCGAACTCAAAGATGACCCGTTGCACTTCCGCTATCGAATGATCCGCGAGGTGTCCGGCGAGAACGCCTTCTGGGTCGGCCAATACGGACGCAAAACGGTGCTGAAAGTCGAAACAGGCACGGGCCGCGTGTTGCAGAGCATTCCGCTCGATCCGCTGCTAAAGCCATCACCCACCGTAAAGAAAGCCTTCGCCACCTTGCAGGATGCGGATGGCTCGTTGTGGGTCGCCACCTCCACGGGATGCCAGTTGCTGCATGTGGATGCGAAAGGCCAAAAGCTCGGCTGCTGGACGAAAGAAGACCTCGGCCTGCAATGTCGCTATCTGCTCGGCATGTCACGTCTGGCCAATGGCAACCTGCTCATGGCCTGCGGGGATTATCACATGCAGAAAGCCGACGAAGGCCGCGATCTGCTGGCAGAGATCGACAAGGCCGGCAAAGTCGTTTGGAAGCTCACACGAGATCAGTTGGTGGATCAAATCGAAGGCAGCGTCGAGAAAAGCACCGGCATGGAGGAGATGCGCATCACCAACGTCCATGCCTATGAAAGCGCTCACCTCAATGTGAAACGATGAAGCACTTCTTCTCCATTCTCTGCGTTGTCCACGTCTCCTCGGTGCAAGCTCAAACTGTGCCGCCGCAGATCGAGCAGAGCTGCATCGAGTGCCATGACAAGGAAACCGCCAAAGGCAGTCTTGATCTCACCGCGCTGAAGTTTGATCTCGCCGACTTTGCCACCCGCCAGCGTTGGATTCGCATCCACGACCGCGTCGAGAAAGGTGAAATGCCCCCGAAGGCCGAAGATTTGCCTGCGGAGCAACGCGCCGCGTTGGTGAAGTCGCTCTCAAGCTCGATTCATGCGGTGGATCACGCCGAAGTCATTGCGCATGGCCGTGGGCCTCTGCGACGACTGAATCGCGATGAGTATGAGCAAAATCTCCGCGATGTGCTGCAACTCCCGAGCCTCGATATTCGCGACATGCTTCCCGAGGACCGCGAAGGGCATCATTTCAACAAGGCCAGCGAGACGCTCGACATTTCGCGTGTACAACTCACGGCCTATCTTGACGCCGCCGAGGCCGCGCTGCGTGCGGCGATGATCACGGCAGACAAACCGCCACCAGTGGCAAAATTCCGCGCTGTCGGCACCAACCTCTTTCCGAGCAACGACACCTTTGGCGAGCGAGCGGCGATGTTCTTCGCGAAGAACAACCAAGCCATCAACCTTGCCAAGGAAGACGCGAAAAACGCCACCCATGACGAGCAGATTGAACTCGCGCTCTTCCGCTCCGCGCACTGGCCCTACTACGGCTATCCGAAAGGCTTCATCGCGAGGCTGCCGGGAGACTACAAGGTTCGTTTCTCCGCCCGTGCCGTGTTGCAACAGCCCGGCCACAAGCTTGTGGCAGCCAAACAGCCCGTGCCGATGACTTTCCGTGCGCGCAAGCCCTCCGGCCCTGATGTTTCCGGCGATGTCCGCGCCACTGGCGGCATCATGGACGTGCCTGCGGAGAAAACGACCTTTGAGACGATCATCCGCCTGCTTCCCGGCGAGACTTTTGAATACAGCCTGCTCGGCCTTCCCGTGCCGCTCGCCCGCAACGTCAAAGGTGGTCCGCCGACCTATCGCTACCCTCCGTTCCCCGAAGGAGGACAACCCGGAGTCGCTTTCCAATGGCTGGAAGTGGAAGGACCGATCTCAGCAGCGACATGGCCACCTGCGTCACACCGCGTGTTGTTTGGGGATTCGCCAACCCAAGACGCCAAAGCGCTGCTCCGCCGTTTTGTGAAGATCGCCGCACGCGAACCCATCGCCGAAGAGACGCTGAAGACGTTCGATGATCTCATCCAGAGCCGTCTCAATGAAAAAGCACCCTTCAACGAGGCCATGCTAGCCGGTTACAAGGCGTTCCTCTGCTCTGGGCACTTTTTGTATCTGCGTGAGCCGGAGCACGAAGACGATCATTTCGCCATCGCCTCGCGTCTCTCGCATTTTTTGACGAACACCCGCCCGGATGCGGCATTGAGCGCGCTGGCAGCCCAAAAGCAGCTTCGCGACGACGCGGTGCTCAAAGGCGAAACCGAGCGTCTCATCGCCAGCAGTGGCTTTGAGCGCTTCATCCGCAGTTTCACCGACTACTGGCTCAATCTCCGCCACATCCGCCGCGACGAGCCGGACATCCGACTCTATCCCGAGTATCGCTTCGATGATTATCTCGTCGAAAGCATGGAGCTGGAGACGCGCACCTTCGTCACCGCGATGATTCGCGACAACCTGCCCGCCAAGGTGCTCGTGGATGCCGATTTCGTCTTCGCCAACGACCGTCTGGCAAAACACTATGCGCTGCCGCCACTCAGCGGCTCGGCGATGCGCAAGGTCACGCTACCAAAGGACAGCGCGCTCGGTGGTCTGCTCACGCAAGCCGCCCTATTAAAAGTCACCGCGAACGGCACCACCACCTCGCCCGTCGTGCGTGGTGCGTGGATCATGGAGCGTCTCATCGGCGAACCACCGCCACCTCCGCCCTCCAGCGTGCCGGCCGTCGAGCCGGACATTCGCGGAGCTAAAACCATCCGGGATCTCCTCGCCTTGCACACGAAATCCAAATCCTGTGCCGCCTGCCACGCACGCTTTGACCCGGTTGGCCTCGCTTTGGAGAATTTCGACATCTTGGGCGGCTGGCGCACGCGCTATCGAGGATTGGAAGAAGGTGAAGGCATCACTGGTATCGACCGTGCCGGCCATGATTACGCTTACACGCTTGCGGCCGACGTCGATGCCAGCGGCAAGCTGCTGGATGGCCGCAGCTTCCAAAACATTCAGGAACTGAAAGCCTATGTGGCCGCCAATCCGCGCCAACTCGCCCACAACCTGCTCCATCAATTCACGATCTACGCCACCGGCACCCCCGTGCGCTTCGCGGATCGTCCAGAGATCGAGTCGATGCTCGATGCTTGTGCGAAGAATGGCTATCGCGTTGGCGATTTGCTGCGCACGCTGGTGCAGAGCCGGATTTTCCTTGGAGGACAGAAACCATGAACACCCCGCACGTTGCCAAAACCCTAACACGCCATCGCTTCCTGCGCGGCGCAGGCGTCACGCTTGCATTGCCCCTGCTGGAATGTCTGACGCCGGTGTTTGCGCGTGGCGCGAAGCCGCAAACACCGAAGCGCATGCTACTGATCTCGAACAACCTCGGCGTGCTGCCGAAGCCGTTCTTTCCGCAAGGATCGGGACCTGATTACGAGTTGTCACCTTACCTTTCGGCGCTCGCGGATTTTCGGCGTGACTTCACGGTCTTCAGCGGACTCTCGCATCCCGATGTGAATGGCGGTCACAGCACGGAGAACTGCTTCCTCACCGCCGCACGCGGACCGACGAAGAGCGGGTTTCGCAATCAGATCTCGCTCGATCAGTTTGCGGCGGAGAAGCTCGGTCAGGTGACGCGATTTCCGACACTGAACCTCGGGGTGAACATCGACAAGGCAAACCGCAGCCTGTCATGGACGCGCGATGGCGTGCTGCTGCCCGCCGAGGACAGCGCCCCGGCCTTATTTCAGAAAATGTTCGTCCAGGGCGATCCCGCTGCGGTGCAAAAGCAGCTCCACCGCCTCCAAGAACGCGGCAGCATCCTCGACACGCTGCTCGATGACACCAAGCGATTCAGCCGCAGCCTCGGCAGCGATGACAAGGCGCGGCTCGATCAATACCTCACCTCCGTGCGCGAGGTGGAGGAGCGTCTGCTCACCGCCCGCGAGTGGGAACTCAAGCCCAAGCCCGCCACGCAGCAGCCACCGCCTGCTGACATCAAGGACAAGAAGCTGTTCTTTGAAAAATTCGACCTCATGCTGGCCATGGCGCAGCTCGCGCTGGAGTCCGACAGCACGCGTATCGTCACGCTGATGGTGGATGCTTTTGCTACGCCTGTTTTCAAACTGCATCCCGATCAAAACACCACCGACGGCTACCACAACCTCAGCCATCACGGCCAGGCCGTTGAGAAGGTGAAGCAACTCGAAGACGCCGACCGCCAGCAGATGGCGCTGCTCCACAAGCTGCTGAAAAACCTCGCTGCGAAACCCGATGGCGACGCACGTCTGCTCGACCGCACAATGATCCTCTACGGCAGCAACATGGGCGATGCGAACACGCACGATAACTCGAACCTTCCCATCCTCCTCGCCGGCGGCGGCTTCAAACACGGCCAGCATCTTGCGTTCAAGCGCGATGCCAACACACCGCTGAGCAACCTCTTCGTCACCATGCTCCAGCAGATGGGCGCGGAAGCGGATGCATTTGGATCAAGCACCGGTGTCTTGACCCTGCGGTGAAACTCACGCCAGAGGCTCTTCCGCACGGGTTTTAACCACACACTTCGAAACTAGAGCAAGGGGGCGAAAGTCAAAACGCGCCCGATCTTTCGACCGGACGCGTTTTGGGTTTTTTGGGGGGGGCTGATTGGGGGAACGAGTTGGAAAACTCGTTTTGCGATTAATAGCGGTAGTGATCCGTCTTGTAAGGGCCTTCGACAGGCACGCCGATGTAGTCGGCTTGGTCCTTGGAGAGGACCGTGAGCTTCACGCCGATCTTGGCGAGGTGGAGACGAGCGACTTCTTCGTCGAGCTTCTTCGGCAGGACGGTGACGCCGATCGGACGGCTGTCCTTGGTCTCCCAAAGTTCGATCTGAGCGAGCGTTTGGTTGGTGAAGGAGTTCGCCATCACGAAGCTCGGGTGGCCAGTGGCGCAGCCGAGGTTCACGAGGCGGCCTTCGGCCAGCATGAAGATGCTGTTGCCAGCCGGGAAGGTGTACTTGTCCACCTGGGGCTTGATGTTGAGGCGCTTCACGTCGCTACGGGCGTTGAGCTTATCGACTTGGATCTCATTGTCGAAGTGGCCGATGTTGCAGACGATGGCTTGGTCCTTCATCTTCTCCATGTGGGCGACGGTGATGATGTCTTTGTTGCCCGTGGTGGTGACGTAGATATCGCCATAACCGAGGGTATCTTCGATCGGCATGACGCGGTGACCTTCCATGGCGGCCTGAAGGGCGCACACGGGGTCGATTTCGGTCACGATGACCTGAGCGCCCATGCCGCGCAGTGCGGCGGCACAACCCTTACCCACGTCGCCATAACCCATGACGACACCCACTTTGCCGGCGATCATGACGTCGGTGGCGCGCTTGATGCCATCGAGGAGGGATTCGCGGCAGCCGTAGAGGTTGTCGAATTTGGACTTCGTGACGCTGTCGTTCACGTTGATGGCAGGGAAGAGCAGCTTACCAGCCCTGGCCATTTCATAGAGGCGATGCACGCCGGTGGTGGTCTCTTCGGAGACGCCCTTCAGATCCTTCACGATGGTGTGGAAAATGCCGGGCTGGTTCTTGGCGATGTCCTTGAGGAGGTCTTTGATGACCTTCACTTCGTGGTTGTCGGACGGGGTGTTCACCCAATCGTCACCATTTTCCATTTCATAGCCTTTGTGGACGAGAAGAGTCACGTCGCCGCCGTCATCGACGATCAGCTGAGGGCCTTTTTCGCCTGGGAAGACGATGGCCTTCCAGGTGCACCACCAGTATTCTTCGAGCGTTTCGCCTTTCCAAGCAAACACCGGCGTGCCGGAAGCGGCGATCGCGGATGCAGCATGGTCCTGGGTGGAAAAGATGTTGCAGGAGGCCCAGCGGACATCAGCACCGAGTTCCTTCAGCGTCTCGATGAGCACGCCGGTCTGGATGGTCATGTGCAGGGAGCCGGTGATGCGGACGCCAGCGAGGGGCTTTTTAGGACCGTATTTCTCACGAGTGGAGATGAGGCCGGGCATTTCGCTTTCGGCGATGTCGAGTTCTTTGCGACCGAAGTCGGCGAGGGCGATGTCTTTTACTTTATAGTCGGACATGAGGTGTCGTGTGGGTTCAGGTTTGGGGTGAAATGGAACAAATCAACGTATCAGGATGCGTTGATATGTTCCAAAGACTCCCTTCAGTGTCAAACGGGGATTTATCTGGGCTCCAGAGGCCGTTTGAGGCTGACCCACCATGAAACTCGCCCACGCCTTCACCTTCCTCCTCGTCGCCTTTTCACTCCAAGCCGAAGACCTCCACCCCACTGCCGACGCCACCGGTTTTGTGCCGCTTTTCAACGGCAAGGACCTCACCGGCTGGAAAACCACTGGCAACTGGCTGGTCGAGCCGGATGGCAGCATCTCGCTGCATCCGCGTGAAGGCGAGAAGGGCTGGCAACGCTACGACGCCTATCTTTCCACCGAGAAACAGTTCGCCGACTTCACACTCGACCTGGAATTCAAGATCAACGCCAAGGGCAACAGCGGTGTGTTCATGCGCGTCGGCGATTTGAAGGATCATGTCAAAAGCGGCTTCGAGGTGCAGATTCTCGACACCTACGGCCTTGAAAAACCCGGCCATCACGACTGCGGCGGCATCGTGAAGGGCATCGGCCCCTCGAAAAACATGGTCAAACCGGCTGGCGAGTGGAATCGCTACACCATCACCGTCAAAGGCCGCAGCGTGAAGGTCATCTTCAATGGCGAGCAGGTCATCGACGCCAGCCTCGACGATATCAAGATGGCCGACCGCCCGAGTCTCGGCCACATTGCCTTCCAAGACGAGGCGCTGCGCGTCTGGTATCGCAACGTGCGGGTCAAGGAGCTGAAATAGGCAGGGCCATCTTCACTCGGCGAGTTTTCCGTCCGCCACATGCACCGTGCCGCCACGCACGGCGATCTGCTCCCGCGCCTCCTCCACTGGCACATGACGCGGCGTGGTCGCGGCTGAACCCTGCGGCCGCGCCCAGCGGATGCCGTTCGCGATCACGCGCTGCACGTCCGGGTGATGGTAAATCGGATACACCTCATGCCCCGGACTGAAGTAAAAGATGCGCCCGCTACCGCGTGTCCACGTCGCGCCGCTGCGGAACACCTCGCCGCCTTGGAACCACGACACAAAGATCAGCTCGTCCGGCGTCGGGATGCCAAACGGCTCGCCATACATCTCCGAGTGCTCGATCTCGATGCAGTCGCCCAGCCCGGCCGCGATGGGATGACCCGGATTCACCACCCAGACGCGTTCCCGCTCGCCCGCCTCCCGCCAGCACAGGGCGCAGCTCGTGCCCATGAGGCGTTTGAAGACCTTCGACCAGTGCCCCGAGTGTAAAACGATCAGCCCCATGCCCGCCAGCACCCGCTGCTGCACCCGCGTCACCGTTTCATCCAGCACCGCGTCATGCGCCGCATGCCCCCACCACAGCAGCACATCCGTTTCGTCGAGAATCGCCTGTGAGACGCCCTGCTCCGGCTCCTCCAGCGTCGCCGTGCGGATGACGAAGTCCGCATTCGTTCCCAAAGCCTCCGCCAGTGCTCCGTGGATGCCCTTCGGGTAGATTTGGGCGACGCCAGGGTTCTGACGCTCGTGGACGAATTCGTTCCAAATGGTGACGCGGATGGGAGAGGGCATGGTGATGGGCAAAGTAAGATCGCCTTTGGCCCAATCATTCTCCCTTTCGCCACAATTCGCACTCAGAACGAGCAAATCTGCACCGCAGGTCATTGGAGGATTCACTTCCTGGGAAAATGAAGTTTTTCCGCTGTTTTCGGCGCGAATGCGCCAGGTCGGGAGAACTTGGAAACGGACCGCTTTACGCTCGCACAGGGGTCGGCTAGTCCTGATGGGATGAAACACCACCTCCTTCCGTTCATCCTCATCCTCGCTGGTTGCTCCACACCGCCTGGCAGCACTCCGGGCGGTCTGCCAACCTCGCCGGGTGGCATGCCGCAGATCATCAATGTGTCAGCGTATGATCCGAAGGAGCGGCAGCGTGAAGGACGCAGTTACTCAGAGCATGACGTTTCGGCCTTGCGGGCGAATGGAGCCAGCGGCCTGATCGCTCGGGCAGGCAAAGGCGGGAACCTGGATGAGAAGTGCGCGGCCTTTTTGGCCTCGGCGGATCGGGCGGGGATGCTGCCGGGGGTCTATTACCGGGTGCAGCGGCATGTGGATGCCGTGGTGCAGGCGGATCAGTTGGTCAATCGTGCGCTGGCTCTGGCTCGTGGTCGCTCGTGGAATGCACCCGCACTGCTGCTGTGCGGTGATTTCGACGGCGACCTGCCTCTCGCGGCGATTCTGCGCTTCATGGACCGGGTGGAGAGCCGCACGGGAGTCATTCCCGTCGCTTATCTGGAAAACAGCACGCAGCTCAAGCAAACACTCAGCGGTGCGGATGCCGCCACGAAGGCCAAACTACGCCGCATGCCATACTGGCTGGCGCTTTATGCCCACGACAGCGGTGCTGGGCCGGTTTATCCCGCCCCTGGGCATCCGAACGGCCTGCTCAAACAATACGACCTGTGGTCGAACTGGACGCTGTGGCAATACGGCGGCGTCGATTGGCAGGGCGGTCGTTCACGGCCCAAAGTTTACCACCACGGCCGCTACCGCTTCCCGCCCTACTTTGGCAATCTCGACCGCCCGACGGAGCGAAACGTCTTCCAGGGCTCACACGCCGCGCTGGCAGCGTTCTGGCAGCAGCACGGGCTGAGCCTGCGCTGATTACCTTCCAAAAGATCGCATCAACCTGCCCACGATGGGAGCCGTCGTTTTTTTTCGCCGCTGCCGCGACGAGACCTTTCATCTCCCCCTTGTGAAAAGATTCACAATCTGTTTGCCGCTCCTGCGCTGGGGGCGTAATTCTGGCTGTCCCCAAACCCCCACGTCGCCTCATGGTCGCCCCTGCTGAATCCACCGTTGCTGCTTACGATTCCAAAGTCGAAGGCAATATCATCTTCACCAAGATGGACGCCGCCATCAACTGGATGCGCAAGAACTCCATGTGGCCGATGCCGATGGGCCTGGCCTGCTGCGCCATCGAAATGATGGCTGCCGCGTGCAGCCGCTACGATTTGAGTCGCTTCGGCATGGAGGTGATGCGCTTTTCCCCCCGCCAGGCCGATGTGATGATCGTGGCCGGCACCGTGACCTACAAAATGGCCCTCGCCGTGAAACGCGTTTGGGATCAGATGCCCGAGCCGAAGTGGTGCATCGCCATGGGGGCCTGCGCCAGCAGCGGCGGCATGTATCGCAGCTACGCCGTGCTCCAGGGCGTGGATCAGATCATCCCGGTGGATGTTTACATCTCCGGCTGCCCGCCCCGCCCCGAGGCGCTGCTCGAAGGCCTCATGCGCCTCCAGCGCAAAATCGAAACCGAGCACTCTTTTGTGGAGCAGAAGAAGGAACTGATTGCCGAGCTGACCGCATAGATCAGTTCCAGCGTGAAATGACGAAACCAGAATTCCGAATGACGAATTAAATCCGAATTCCGAAGCACGAAACCCTCCCGCGCCTCAAACCGCTGTTCGTCATTAGCCCCTTCGACATTCTTTCGTCATTCGAATTTACTCATTCGTCATTTCCCACCTCTCTTAACACCATGACCGCCCTTCAAATGACCGAGGCCCTGAAGCAAAAGTTCGGCGATGCCGTGCTCGAAACGAAGGAATTTCGTGGTGAGCACACGCTCGTCGTCACCCTCGAAAGCACGAAGCCGCTGCTGAAATACTGCCGCGACGAACTGGCCTTCGACTACCTCGTGGATGTCTCCAGCCTCGATTACCTGGGCCGGGAGCCGCGTTTTGAGATGGTTTACGAGCTTTACGGCTACGGACACCACGAGCACCTGCGAGTCCGCACTGCCGTGGCGGAAGACGTCGAAGTCCCCACTCTCAGCGACCTCTGGCCGACCGCCGAATGGCATGAGCGCGAGGTCTATGACATGATGGGCATCAAATTCAGCGGTCACCCGGACCTGCGCCGCATCCTGATGTGGGAAGGCTACCCCTACTTCCCGCTGCGGAAGGATTTCCCCCTCGAAGGCCTACCCAGTGACATGCCCGATGTCGGGTTCACCAAGACCGCCCCGATGGCCGACGGTCCGTTCGTCACCAGCGCGGGCGTCGGCGACACGGTGACGCGTGAACCACGCTCCCGCAGGCCGGTGGAGTGATGAGTGGAAGTGAGATGCAAGAGGTGAGAAGTCAGAAGTTCCGATTCGTCGACACATCTCACCTCTAACGTCTCACTTCTGACCTCTCTCCTGCTACCAACGAAAGAGTCCACCCAGCCCTGCGTTCCCGTTTCCTCATCACCATGACACGCACCCACCTCAACACCGTTCTCGGTCTGGCGCTCGCCACGGCCGCCTCTGCTGCCACCGACTGGGCCACTTTCCGTGGTCCGGCGGGCAACGGCACCGTCCCTGCTCTGCCAGATGCCAAATGGAGCCTCAACCAGGTCTGGAAATCGCCCACGAACCTCGGCTTCAGCAGCTTCGCCGTCTCTGGCGGCAAGGCCTACACGCTCGTCACCGGCGAAACTGATGGCAACACCGGCGAAATGCTCGCCTGCTACGACGCTGTCAGCGGCAAGGAAGTCTGGAGCAAGCCTCTCAGCGTCATTCCGAAGTATGACGGCGGCGGCAACGCCGGAGCTAAAGGCAACGAAGGCGGCGACGGCTCCCGCTCTTCGCCCGTGATCGACGGCGACAAAGTTTACGTCATCGACAGCCTTCTCCACGTCTTCGCCTTCGACGCCGCCACCGGCAAAGCCGTGTGGGATCACGACGTGATGAAGGAAAACAGCGGCGAGATGATCAAGTGGCAAAACGCCGCCTCCCCGGTCATCGATGGCGACATCCTCATGCTCGCCGGCGGTGGCAGAGGCCAAGCGCTCATCGGTTTGAACAAAAACACCGGCAAAGTCCTGTGGAAGGGCGAGGACGACAAGATGACCCACGCCACCCCGATCCTCGCCGACATCCACGGCGTGCATCAGGCCATCTTCTTCACCCAGACCGGCCTCGTCGGCGTCGAGCCAAAGAAAGGCGACGTGCTCTGGCGTGCCGAGTTCCCCTACAAAGTCAGCACCGCCGCCTCCCCGGTCGTGTTTGAGGACATCGTCTATTGCTCCGCCGGTTACGGCGTCGGCGCTGGGGCCTTCAAGCTCAGCAAAAAAGGCAGCAAGCTCGAAGCCACGCAGATCTGGCGTCGTGAAAACGAGTGCTTCAACCACTGGAGCACACCCGTCGTGAAGGATGGTTATCTTTAAGGCATGTTCAGCTTCAAGGAATACGGTGCTGGCCCGCTCGCCTGCGTGGACATCCGCACCGGCAAGGACATCTGGAAAGAAGGCGGTTTCGGCCCCGGCCAAGTCATCCTCGTCGGCGACAAAGTCGTCGCCACCAGCGACAAAGGCGAAGTCGTCGTCGCCGCCGCCAATCCTGAGAAATACAGCGAAGTGGCCCGCAAAGACGTGCTCGAAGGCAAGGTCTGGAGCTACCCCGTCCTCGCCGGCGGTAAAATTTACGCCCGCAGCACCAGCGAAGGCGTCTGCTTGGATGTGAACTGATCCGCCCAACACGTTGGATATGATCTCGAAGCCCGGAGCCAGCGCTCCGGGCTTCTTTTTTGCCCTGGGGCCGTGCAGCCTTGACGCATCCGGCCCTCTGGCCGACTTTCGCCCCTCTCTGGCATGAAGTGGCTGCAACGTGTGATCCAGGCCTGGCAAAAGGCGCGTGAAATCCCCTATTTGGGGCGCAGTTCCTTTGTCCTGGCGATGATCCTGCTCGTGACCGCCATCGCGCTGGACTGGCACCGTTCGCATCCCGATGACGGTGCGGGGGAGGCGATCCAGCAGGCCCAGATGGCCCACATGGACGTGCCCAAGACGATTTTGGTGCTCTCACGCATTCTGCCCTACCTCAATCTGTGGGTTTCAATCGGCGCACCGCTGCTGCTGTTCATGATCTGGCGGCGCTGGAATGACCTACGCCGCCTGATGGCACCGGTGAGCATCGCCTCGGTTTCCATCGTGGCCTGGATGATCGCCAGCGAGCTGGTGGAGTACGTCGCGCATTCGCAAATGACGGAGATGGGGGAGCCGCCCGCCCCTGTGGCCTTTGTGTTCAAGCTCATCTTCATCGCCCTGGCGGTGGGTTCGATACCGTTCGCCCTGCAATACTACCGCAAGACGACCATTCTGGAGCGCTACACGCTGCGCACCTTCGTGCATCCGCTGCTGTTCTGCTTCGTGTCCTTCTGCTCGCTGTGGATCATCATGGACCTGCTGGACAACCTGAAGGACTTCCAGTCAGCGAAATCCAGCTTCGGGGAGGTGCTCGGCTTTTACCTCGGTCTGCTGCCCTACATTTACGTCACCGTGATGCCGGTGGCCCTGCTGTTGGCGGTTTTGTATGCGCTGACCCGCATGTCACGCGCCAACGAGATCATTTCCATGCTCGGAGCTGGGCGCAGTCTGGCGCAGGTGCTGCGACCGGTGTTTCTCTGCACGCTCTACGCCGTGCTGCTGAGTCTTGCGGCGAATTATTACTGGGCACCCCGTGCCGAGGGCAACCGCAAGGCGGTGGTGCGGGCGCTGGAGGAAAAGGGCGTGGACTCCATCATGGCCTCCTCCATCATGTTTCACAACACGCAGACCCGCCGTACCTGGTACACCGCCACCTTCCCCTTCTCCCTGCGCAGCGGGCGTGAGCGCATGCACGGCGTGCAGGTGCGGGAGGAGAGCCCCGAGGGCACCCCTGTGCGCACCATCCTGGCCCCTTCCGCCGCATGGACTCCCGCTGGCGGCTGGCGCTTCTTTGACGGTCAGGAGCTGCTTTATCAAAACGGCAGCGTGACTACAATCCAGCCTTTCCCACTTCGAGCCGACGGCACTCACATGCTGGAGCTGCCCGGCATTGAAGAAACCCCGTGGAGCATCGTCAGCTACGCCCTGCGGGCAGACTTCATGAGCGTGCCGGAGATCGTCTCCTACCTGCACGCGCATCCGAAGGCCGCGGCAGACAAGCTCGCGCCCTTCCGCACGCATTTCTGGCACCGCTTTGCCCTGCCATGGCAGGCGCTCGCGCTGGTGCTCGTCGCCGCACCGCTGGGAGTGGCCTACTCACGCCGTGGCTCGGTCGGTGGCATTGCAGGCAGCGTGTTCATCTTTTTCATCTTCATGTTCGTGAACAACCTCTTCCTCAACCTCGGCAAAGGCGGCCACCTGCCACCCTGGCTCACCGTCTGGATGCCGCACCTTCTGTTTGGGGCGCTGGGGCTGGTGCTCTTCCATTACCGCTCCCAGAACCGCGACCTGCCGCGCTTCAAACTCGGCTTGTCCAAGCCCAAAAAATCCCAGATCGCCCGTCCGCGCAACCGCAGCGCCCCACAGCCCGGAGCCTCGGCCGCTTGAAACTTCAAACCTGAAACCTTAAACATCGTTGATGCAGCAAAACTGGTCCATCCGCAGCCGCGCCCATCACTGCGCCCTCACTGGCCGCCCTTTCGAGGACGGTGAGAGCTTCCACACCACGATCTACTTCGATCCGCAGGAAAACGGCTACGTCCGTCGCGATGTCTGCGCGGAGGCCTGGCCGCAGGAGCGCGAGCAGCGCAAGCCCGTCGCCGCCTGGAAGAACATTTACCAAAAAGTCATCGCTGAGGCCAAAGCGGAGATCGCGCCCAAGGAAAGCGCCCAGGATCTGCTCCAGCGCTTCATTGAAGACGGCGATCCCAAGACCGAAAACGCGCGCTACATCCTCGCCCTCATGCTGGAGCGCAAACGCCAGCTCGCGCAGACCGCCGAGAAGGAGGTGGATGGCGCGAAGATGCTTTTCTACGAAAACAAAAAGACCGGCGAGATCTTCATCGTGCGCGATCCCGAGTTACGGCTCGATGAAATCGCGCAAATGCAAGACGAAGTCGCCTCCATCCTCGCCTTCGGCGGCCCTGCCGCTGAAGCTGCGAAGGCCGTAGGCGTGACCCTCACCGTCGATGGTGTCGTTCCGGCCGCCGACACGCCCCCGGAGCCGTCTGATTCCGCACCCGAAGCCGAATCCCCCTCCGAGGAGACCATGGAGCCCACCGTGGCCGACGAGCCGGCGGACAATGAGTCCATTACGGAAGCATGTGCTGCGCACGAAGCTTCGGAAGAAGCTGCGTCAAACGAACCCAGCGAAGAACAAGCGCCATCAAGCACTGTGCTCTAGCCGTAGCAGAGTACAAATGAGTAGCCACCTACGGCAGGGCGGAGGCGCATCTTGCGGTGGCCTCCTGCCCACCACGGCCATAGGGCGTATTGCGCTCAGGCTGCAGGGAGATCACCACTAGGCATGGACGGCCGTCAGCCACCCGTCTGCGGCTGATTGCGTGCGGCATTGTCAGCGGCGCGTTGCGCTGCTTCTGCCGCTTCTTGGGCAGCACGTTGGGCTTCTTCCTGGGCACGGCGCATCTGCTCTTCAGCGGCACGGCGGGCCTGTTCCTCGGCCTGGCGCTGTGCCATCTCCTGCTGCTGGCGCATTTGTTCCTCGGCGGCGCGGCGGGCTTGCTCCTCGGCTTGTTGACGGGCCATTTCTTGCGCACGGCGCTCGGCTGCTTCCTGAGCGCGACGCATCTCGGCCTCAGCCTGACGGCGGGCCTGCTCCTCCGCCTCACGCAGGGCCATTTCTTGGGCGCGGCGGGCTGCTTCCTCCTGCTGACGTTGCATCGCGGCTGCTTCGGCTTGTTGACGAGCGCGTTCAGCCTCAGCGGCGGCCTGGGCTAGCTCTGCGGCCTTATTTTCGGCCATGGCACGTTGCTGCGCAGCCAGCTCCTCCTGCTGACGCTGCTGCATAGCAGTTACTTCGGCCTGCATGCGTGCTTTTTCGGCTTCTGCCGCCGCCGCTTGCTCCACCGCCATTTTTTCGGCGGCAGCAGGCTGCTGGACGGGTGTTTCGTTCGGTTGCGGAACTGACGTTTCCGTCACAGCGGGCGTGGTTTGCACCACAGATGGCTGAGAGGCAGGCATTTCGGCGGGCGGTGTGGCTTCCACGGCCACGGTTGCAGCTGGAACCCCAGGCTCCGCAGGCATCACCACGGTGGATGAAGGCGTTGTTTCTGGCTCTGCTGCTGCTGTAATCACGGAAATTACCGCTGGAGGTATGGCGGGCTGCTCGGGTATGACGCTGGTTTGTGTGGCTGCGATGGGTGACGCACCCTGAGTCATCGGCTTATCCTCAAGGGCCATCGCAGGACGCACCGTCTCCGAAGAGGCTGGCTCAACGACTGGCGCACTAACCACGGTGGCAGGTGTTGCCACCGGTTGGACGATGACGGGGGGTGCTGTGGCTTCCATCACAGCCACCGGCTGCTGCACAGCGGCGGTGAGTTTTTCTGTGGCAATGGTCTCACGAATTTCGGTCGCGACGCGTTGGGGGACGCCCTCAAAGCCATCCACACGTCTTGGTTTATCGACGCGTTCGGCCATTTGAGGACGCATGGCAAGTACGTCGGTACTCAGCAGCGGGAGTTCGACCATGACTGGCTGTGCCAAGGCTTCAGGGCGGCGATGGCCGGGGCGTGACCTCGGGATTTCGCCGGCCGCAATCGACTGCACCTGGATCTGGGGCACGGGACGCGCACAATCCCGTTCCATCTGGGCACGCGGCGGGCCACCGTGATGCTGGAACATGCCGCGGCGGGGCTGGTCGTCGCAGCGGACGATCTGGGTAACATTCACGCTGCTCTGGAAGATCGTCGTGTTTTGCGTCGCGGGGGCGCAGTAGGTGGTGTAGCTCGGCTGCACGAAATGATTCGTGGTGATGAAGGTGTAGCTGGAAGGGCCAAGATTGTACTGCGTGTCGCAATCGCGATACACGCCGCTGATGGAGCCACGATCCGGTGGGAGCGGTGCCCAGCCGACGTGATCACGGCTCTGACGCCAGGAGACCCAGGCGGGTGCCCATTCGCTGCCGGGAACCCAGACCCAGCCGTGGCGCGAGAGATTCACCCAGCGGCCATAGTGATAGGTGGCCCAGCCAAAGGGTTCGTTGGATTGCCAAGTCCAGCCCATGGACGACCACACCCAGCAGCCATCCACATAAGGCTTCCAGCGTGCCATGGTAAGGGTGGGCCGCCAGCAGTAGCCGTAGCCGCTCACATCCATCCAGCGGCCGTAGGGGGCGAGCTGCTCATAAAAGAGCGAGTGATCACGCGGGGCGGAGACTTGCGGTGTCACATTCACACGAGGCGTGGTGTTGGCGATGCGCTGCGTGACGGCATTGCTCTGCTGCCGTGCCGTGTCTGCTTGAGCGCGGAGGGCTTCGTTCTGCTGCCTCAAAGCCTCCAAAGAATCGCGCAGCTCAGCATTCTCACGATCCTTGAGCGCCTGCTCCATTTCGGCGAGCTGCTTGTCCATCAGCGCGGTCTTTGTCTCGATCTCCAAGGCCTGGCGCTGCAAGGCATCACGGGCCTCGGCGAGCTGGCTTTCGGTGGCGGCGTTGTAGGTCGCAGCCTCGGGGGTAACACTGACGGCGGGAGGTACCGGCTTTTCACAACTGGCCAGGGGAAGAAACGCGGTGACAGCGAAGAGGAAGCGGAAGCGGGCATTCATGGGCGTGGAGTCCTGTCTGACGCCGCCCAGGAAGATGTATTCACCCGGTTCCTACTTCTTCCGCTTCACCACTTGCTGCGTCTGCCGTGTTTTGAGCATCAAATCAGCCCCAAGAACGCCGCTGAAGTGGCTCAGCGGATAAAGAATGCTGCGGCGGCCGATGATGCTGCCAGGGCTGATCACGCTGTTGCAGCCGATCTCGGCGTAATCGCCGACGATGGCGCCAAATTTCCGCAGGCCGGTGGGCAGGATGTCCGTGTCGGTCTTGATGGTGACTTCGAGGCGGTCCAGCCGCACGTTGGAAAGGATCACGCCAGCAGCCAGATGCGCCTTATGGCCGAGGATGGAATCACCCACGTAATTATAGTGTGGAACCTCGCAGCCGTCGAAGATGACGCAGTTCTTGAACTCACACGAGTTTCCGAGCACGCAGCCGTCGCCGATGATGACGTTCTCGCGGATGTAGCAGCCGGCGCGGAGCTGGCAGTTCCGCCCGATCCAGGCCGGGCCTTTGATCACCACGCCAGGCTCCAGCGTGGTGCCCTCATCAATGAACACATCCTCGCCGATGAACGCTCCCGGCGGCACCTGCGTGCGAATCTCGCGCTGCAGCCGGAACTCGAGGTAGGACTCAATCCGCGTCAGCGCCGCCCACACCGGCGAGTCATCCGGAAACAGGATGCCATGCTTCGTGTGGGTGAGATCGAGGTAGTCGCGGGCGGGGAACACTTTGCAGATGTTTCAAGTTTCAGGTTCAAAGTTTCAAGCGGGGGATCGTGTTCGAGCTGCGATGAACTTGAAACCACAAACTTGAGACTTGAAACCGCATCGTTCTACACCGTCATGATCTCCTTCTCCTTCGAGGCCACATGCTGGTCGATCTCGGCGATCTTCTTGTCGGTCATGGTCTGAATTTCCTTTTCCATGCGGTGGAGGTCATCTTCGGTGATGTGGCCGTCCTTCTCGCCCTTTTTGATGGCTTCGAGCGCATCGCGGCGGGCGGAGCGCACGCGCACGCGGGCGTCTTCACCGAGCGTCTTGCACATCTTCACCATCTGCTCGCGGCGTTCCGTGGTGAGAGAAGGAATCGGCAGGCGGATGACTTTGCCCTCAATGCTGCCGTTCAAACCAAGACGCGATTCACGGATCGCACGGTCGATGTCCTGGAGCGTGGAGGAATCAAACGGCTCGATGCGGATCAGACGCGCATCTGGCGTGGTGATCATGGCGAGCTGCTTCAGCTTCATGTGGCTGCCGTAGCTCATCACATGCACGTCCATGTTTTCGACCAGCGTGGGGTTGGCCTTGCCCGTGCGCACGGTGGCAAATTCGTGGATGGCGTGCTCGACCGCCTTCGTCATGGCCTCGTCGGCCTCCATCATCGTCAATTCTGGGTCCATATCAGTGTCAGGTTGGAAATTTGCTCAGCCTTTGGCATCGACCATCGTGCCGATGTACTCGCCAACGAGTGCGCGGCGAATGTTGTCCGGCTCGTTCATGCTGAAAACGCCGATGGGCATGTTGTTTTCCATGCAGAGGGAGAAAGCGGTGGAGTCCATCACCTTGAGCTGACGGGTCAGGCACTCGTGGAAGCTGATGCGTTCAAACTTCACCGCGTCCTGGTTCTTGGCGGGATCAGAATCGTAAATGCCATCGACCTTCGTTGCCTTCAGCACGATCTCGGCATTGATCTCGCTCGCACGCAGCGCGGCGGTGGTGTCGGTGGAGAAGAATGGATTGCCCGTGCCAGCGGCGAAGATCACCACACGGCCCAGTTCGAGATGGCGCATCGCTTTGCGGCGCACGAAGGGCTCGGCCACGTTGTCCATCTTGATCGCGCTCTGCACGCGGGTCGGCACGTCCATCGCCTCCAGCATGCTTTGGAGGGCCAGCGAGTTCATCACCGTGGCCAGCATGCCCATGTAATCCGCCGTGGCACGTTCCATGCCCTTGTTGCTGGCCGTCACACCGCGCCAGAAGTTACCGCCGCCCACCACTAGGGCGATCTCCAGGCCGGTTTGATGCGCCGCTTTGATCTGCGCTGCCATGTCCTCGACGATCGGCGGGGAGATGTTGTCCGTACTGCCCGGTTGTCTCAGCGCTTCACCGCTGAGTTTGAGAAGAACACGACGGAATTTTCGAGGAGCGGTGGAATCAGGCATGAAAGATCAGAGTTGAACCATAAAGCATGAGCGCAGCGGCCTTGCAAAGCCAAATCTGCTGCGGCATCCATCGCGCATGAAAGAAGACCCAACCCTTCCTGCCGACGCACGCTTTGAAACACGTGCGATCCACGTCGGCCAAGATTACCGCAGCGAGACCGGCGCGGTCATCCCGCCGATCTACATGACCTCCACCTTCGAGACCGGCAATCCCACCGGTTTTGACTACACCCGCTCTGGCAACCCGAACTTCCGCAACCTGCAATGCACGCTCGCCAGCCTGGAAAACGCCAAGCACTGCACCGTCTTCGCCAGCGGCCTCAGCGCTATCTCCGCCATCCTGTTTTCGCTCAAAGCGGGCGATGTGATCCTCTCCGAGCAGCAGATATACGGCTGCACCTACCGCATCTTTGAAAAAGTGCTGCGGCGTTTCGGCGTCACCATCAAATACGCCAACCTCGCCAATGCCTCGAACTACGGCCTCATCGCCCAGCTCAAGCCCGCGCTCGTCTGGCTGGAGTCACCCACCAATCCGCTGCTGAAAATCCTCGACATCAAGGCCCTCAGCGCCGCCGCCCACAGCGTCGGCAGTGTCGTCGCCGTGGACAATACCTTTGCCTCCAGCCTGCTCCAACAGCCGCTCGATCTCGGCGCGGATCTCTCCCTGCTCAGCACCACGAAATACACCAACGGCCACAGCGACAGCCTCGGCGGCGCGGTTTGCTCCAACTCCGACGAGTGGCAGGAAAAAATGATCTTCGCGCAGAAGGCCATCGGTTTGCAGCCCAGCCCCTTCGACGCCTGGCTCATCTCCCGTGGCGCGAAAACCGAGGCCGTGCGCATGGAGCGCCATTGCTCCAACGCTCTCGAACTCGCCAAGCGGCTGGAAGAGCGCAAGGGCAGCAGAGGACGCAAAAGCGTCCGCAGCGTGAACTACCCCTTCCTGACCAGTCATCCGCAGTACAAGCTCGCCAAAAAGCAGATGAAGGCCGGTGGCGGCATGCTGCTCGCCGATTTTGGCCTCAGCTACAGCGACACCCTCGCCTTCATCCGCCGTCTGCGCCTCTTCACCCAGGCCGAGAGCCTTGGTGGCATCGAAAGCCTCGTCGCCCACCCTGCCAGCATGACCCACGCCTCAATCCCGAAGGAAACCCGCGAAGCCGCCGGCGTCACCGACGGTCTCGTGCGCTTCTCTGTCGGCATCGAGCACGTCGAGGATCTGTGGGCGGACATTGACCGGGCCTTGGCGAAGAAGTAAGGACACGCCCCTTTCTTGATGACCGACCTCTTCAAACACCCTCTCTGCAATGCCGAAGACCTCGGCAAAGCGATCCCGGATCACGAACTCGGCGTGTCCGTCTGCTTGCCGTTGTGGAAACATGTGATCGGCTATGAAGAGGGCGATCAGGAGATCGTATCAAAGTTCAAATCCGGCTATCCGCGCTTCTGCTGCCCACCAGCCATCACACGGCTGTTTGAAGCGGCAGAAAAGGAATTCGCCGCCGCTGGCGAGCGCTGCCTCGTCTTTCCGCGTGTCGTGCATGCGGAGCGCTGCGTGCAGTTCATCGAAACCGGCCGTGTGGTCGAATGGACCGCGCATCAGCTCGGCGTCGCGGTGTTTCCTGCGGACAGCTATGTGAAGGCCCGCAAGTTCTGGCGCTTCTGCGGCGAATGCGTGAGCACACGGCAGGCTGGCGAGGCTTTGGGCACGCAATCGAGCGGTGTGACGGAAGTTGAAGGCAAAGCGGCCAACCTCACGCTCAAACAACGCATCGCCCAGCTCGCCGGGCAACAGCCAGAGGACGTGTTTCTCTTCCCCTCCGGCATGGCGGCCAATTTTGCAGTGCATCGCATGCTCACGCATCTCTTCCCAGGCCGTAAAACCGCGCAGCTCGACTTCCCGTATGTCGATGTGTTGAAGCTGCAGCAGGTCTTCGGCAGCGGCGCTCATTTCCTGCCGCTCATCAAAGACAGTGAGTATGACGATCTGCGCACGCTGCTGCAAAACGAGCCGCTGGCGGGCTTGTTCTGCGAGGCGCCGAGCAATCCGCTGCTGCGCTGTGTCGATTTCGAGCGCCTGCTGGCGATTCGCGCCGAGGCACAGCCCGGCGTGCCGATCGTCGTCGATGACACCATCTCCACCGTCGCGCATGTTGATGCGCATCGTGTCGCGGATGTCGTCACGACGAGCCTGACGAAGAGTTTCTCCGGCGTGGGTGATGTGCTGGCAGGCAGCGTCGTCTTGAATCGAACATCACCGCACCACGCAGCTTTCTTCGCGTTTTTGACCGCGCATGCCGATCACGAACTCTGGCATAGCGATGCCGTGGCGCTCGAACTCAACAGCCGCGACTTCGTGCAGCGTGCTGTCACCATGAGCCGCAACGCGCAGGCACTCGCTGATCATCTGCGCTCGCATCCCAAGGTGGACCGCGTCTGGCACGCCGCGACCGAAGGCGGACGCGGTTACGAATTCATCCGCCGTGTGAATGGCGGCTACGGCTGTCTTTTCTCCTTCACGCTCAAAAATCCTGAGCCAACGAGTCCTAAGTTCTACGACGCCTTGCGCGTGTGCAAAGGCCCCAGCCTCGGCACCAACTTCACGCTGGCATGTCCCTACACGCTGCTCGCGCACTACGAAGAACTCGACTGGACCGAAAGCGTCGGCGTCAGCCGCTGGCTCATCCGCGTGTCCGCCGGCCTGGAAGACACGGCGGACTTGATCGCTCGCTTTGATGAGGCGCTGGCCTGAGTAGATTCGATTGCAATCGAAGCTACCTCACTTTGCCGCAGGCTTGATCTTGCCTTTCTCTTCGAGCGTGTGCTTGAACTTCTCGGTCTTGGGATCGACGACAGCGCGGACGTAGCCCTGGTTGGGGTTGAGGGCTTTGAAGTTCTGATGGTAGTCCTCGGCAGGATAAAACTTCTTCAGCGGGGCGATCTCGGTGGCGATGGGGTCTTTCCAGTTCTTCTGGGCGGCATCGCGGGAGGCCAAGGCGACCTTCTTCTGCTCTTCGCTGGTGTAGAAAATGGCGGAGCGATACTGCGTGCCATAGTCGTTGCCTTGGTAGGCGGTGCCTTTGGGGAGGAGCTTGCCGTGTTTGATCATGTCCTCCTTCGTCACGCTGGTGGGATCATGCGCGTCCCAGAAGAGGTCGATGATCTCCTTGAAGCTGATGACCGCGGGATCGAACTCGATCTGGATGACCTCGGCATGGCCGGTTTCGCCGGTGCAGATGTCCTCATACGTCGGGTTGTCCGTCTTGCCACCGGCGTAGCCGCTGACGACTTTTTTCACGCCTTTGACGAGGAGATACTGCGCCTCGACGCACCAGAAGCAGCCACCGCCGATGATGGCCGTTTCGGTTTTGGCGGCAGGGGCGTCGGCAGCAGAAGAAAGCGGGGCGAGGGAAGCCATGAGGAAGGTGGTGAGAAGGGTGAGCGCGGTTTTCATGACGAAGATACGAACGAAGGAGAAAGACGAGTCAATCATCCGTCGCATGAGAGGCGAAACTTTCGCGGGAATTCCGGCGCTTTTCAATTTCCTGGCCTGAACTCACAAAAACCGCGCCGTTCGGCTCTCCTTGCACGTCTTCACCTGCTCGGGTGTTCCGGCGGCGACGACGCGGCCACCTTCGACACCAGCTTCGGGACCGATGTCGATGAGGTAGTCGGCTTCGGCATAGACATCGGGGTGATGCTCGATGACGACGACGGTGTGGCCTTCATCGACGAGGCGATGCAGCACGTCGATGAGTTTGGCGACGTCCTGGATGTGCAGGCCGATGGTCGGCTCTTCGATGAGGTAGAGATTGCGCTTCCCAGCGACTTTGATGCCTTTGAGCTGCTCTTTGATCGTGCGGCCATCACCACTGCGCAGTTCGGTGACGAGCTTGATGCGCTGCGCCTCGCCACCGCTGAGCGTCGGGCTGGGCTGACCGAGTTGGAGATAGCCGAGGCCGGTGTCGGCGAGCAGTTTGAGCGGGCGTGCGATCTTTTGCACGGGCGCGAAGAACTCGGCGGCCTCGCTGATGCTCATGCGCAGAACCTCGCCGATGTGTTTGCCGTTGTACTCGACTTCGAGTGTCGCGGCGTTGAAGCGCAGGCCGTTGCAGGTCTCGCAATGCACGCGCGTCGTTGGCAGGAAGGCCATCTCGACCTTGATCTCGCCATTGCCGCCGCAGGTCTCGCAGCGTCCGCCTTCAGTGTTGAAGGAGAAGCGGCCCGACGAGTAACCACGCGTTCTAGCGAGCGGCACTTGTGCGAAGAGCTTCCGAATGTCATCCCAAATGCCGACATAAGTCGCCGGACACGAGCGGCTGGTCTTCCCAATCGGCGATTGATCGACCTCATGCACCGTCTGCAAATTTTCAAAGCCCGTGATGCTTTTCCAAGCATGAACGATCTTCGCCTTCGACTTGCTGATCTTCTCGCGCACCGCTGGCGACAGAGCGCCATGCATCAGCGAACTCTTGCCGCTGCCGCTCACGCCGGTGAGCACCGTCAAACGACCGAGTGGGATCGCGACATCGACGCTTTTGAGATTGTTCGCCGTCGCGCCGATCACGCGCAGCCAGCCGTCCTTCGATTTGAGCGCAGGCAAGGCTCGTCGCTCGCCGCGTGAGGGATGTTTGAGCGGTTTGTTCAGGCTTTGACCGGTGACGCTCTTCTTGTTCTTCAAGAGATGCGCCAGCGTGCCTTGGGCGATGACTTCGCCGCCGAACTTGCCCGCGCCCGGCCCGAGATCGAGAATCGTGTCCGCACGCCGCATCGTCTCGTCATCGTGCTCGACGACGAGCAGCGAGTTGCCCTTGTCCCGCAGCGCGGAAAGAGTGTCGAGCAGCTTCTCGTTGTCGCGCGGATGCAGGCCGATGGTTGGTTCATCGAGCACATACAACACGCCGCGCAGATTGCTGCCGAGCTGTGCCGACAAACGAATGCGCTGCGCCTCGCCACCGCTGAGCGTGTCTGCGCTGCGATTGAGCTGGAGATAACCCAGGCCGACCTCCTGCATGAATTTAAGTCGCTGTTCGATCTCCTTCACGATGTCGCGTGCGATGATCGCCTCCGTGCCAGCAAACTTGAGTTTGCCCATCAGTTTGCCCGCATCGCCCGCTGTGAGCGAGGTGAAATCTTGAATCGTGCTGCCTTGAAGCTGCACCGCGCGACCGATCTCGTTGATGCGGCTGCCGTGGCAGCTTGTGCAGGTCTGACGCGGCCCATCTTCCTCATCCTCGCTGTTGAAACGGCGCTCCTCTTCCATCTCGGCCTCCAACACCGACACATCGGGCTGACGATCACTCAGATCGAGCTTGCGGCCGACGACGCCAAAGCCTCGACAGTCTTTGCACCAGCCATGCGGGCTGTTGAAGCTGAACAGTCGCGGATCAAGCTCCTCAAACGACCAACCGCACGAAGGACAGCTCATCTCCGTGCTCAGCACCTGCGTCGATTTGTCCGCCAATCTCAGCTTGATGGTGCCCTTGCCCATCTTGATCGCCGCTTCGACCAACGGACGCAATTTCTCATCCGTGTCGGCCTTCGTGACCTTCGCGATCACCGCGTCAATGTTATGCTCCTTGAAGCGTTCCAGTCGTTGGAAGCCCATCGTCTCGCGAAACTCGCCATCGACGAGCAATGTCTCGATGCCATGCCGCTGCGCATGATCCGCCACCTCGTTGTGGAAACCTTTGCGCGCCTTGATCAGCGGTGCCAGCAGATGCAGCGGCCCTTTGGTCGCCTGCTTCATCACCGCATTCAAAATCGACTGCACGCTCTGCTTCTTCACCGGCACGGCGCACTTCGGGCAATACTGCGTGCCCAGTTTCGCAAACAGCAGGCGCAGGAAGTGATACGACTCCGTCACCGTCGCCACCGTGGATTTACCACCGCCACGCGAGATGCGCTGCTCGATGGCCACCGTCGGCGGCACGCCCGTGATCAGATCGACCTCCGGCTTCTCCATCTGTTCCACAAACGTCCGCGCATACACCGACATGCTGTCGAGGAAGCGCCGCTGCCCTTCCGCAAAGATCAAATCAAACGCCAGTGAAGACTTGCCGGAGCCGCTCAAGCCCGTGACGACGACGAATTCATCACGCGGAATGTCGAGCGAGATGTTCTTGAGGTTGTGTTCACGAGCACCGCGAATGCTGATGACGTTCTTCGTTTCAGGTTTCAGCTTCAAAGTTTCAAGTTGGCGCGTGTGGTAGCTAGCAGCCGATTCGGCAACGCGGCTTGCAACTTGAGACTTGGAACTTGAAACTAGCTCACGGAGATAACGCCCCGTATGCGATGCCGCGCACTCCGCGACCTCTTCGGGAGTCCCAGCGATCACGAGCAACCCGCCTGCCGCACCGCCCTCCGGCCCGAGATCGATGACCCAGTCGGCGCATTTGATGACTTCGAGGTTGTGCTCAATGACGAGCAAGCTGTGGCCTTCATTGACGAGGCGTTGCAGCAGCTTCACCAGCAGCGCGATGTCATCGAAGTGCAGGCCGGTGGTTGGTTCGTCGAGCAGCAGCAAGCTACCAGAGCCTTGCTTTGCTTTGGGATTGGCGGGGTTCTCGATGAGATGCCCAATGAGCTTCAAGCGCTGTGCTTCACCGCCGGAAAGCGTGTTGAGCGGCTGCCCGAGCTTCAAGTAGCCGAGACCGGCCTCGTTGAGCATCTGAAGCTGTGTGACGATCTGCGCGGCTTTCTTTGACGATTCGAACAGCGCGCTGCTGAACCACGCTACCGACTCCTCGGCAGTCAAACCGAGCACGTCGTGGATGCTTTTGCCATGCAGCAGGATTTTCAGCGCATGCGGCTGATAGCGACGTCCTTCGCACTCAGGGCAGGTCACGTAGAGATCGCTGAGGAACTGCATCTCAATCTTTTCGTAGCCATTGCCCGCGCAGCGTTCGCAGCGGCCTTCCCCGGAATTGAAGCTGAAGAAGCCTGGCATGATGCCCTGAGCCTTCGCATCGTCGGTTTCGGAGAACAGCGCGCGGATGTGATCAAATGCACCGAGAAACACCGCCGGCGTCGAGCGCGGCGTGCGTGCCAGCGGCGATTGATCCACCATCACGACCTCACGCAGGTTTTCATGGCCTGTGATCTTGCTCACGCGGCCTGGCTCTTCTTCACAAACCTCACCACGCAGCTTTTGCAGGTTCCGGTAGAGCACGTCATGCACCAGCGTCGATTTGCCGGAGCCGCTGACGCCCGTGACGCAGCAGAACACGCCGAGCGGGATGTCCACGTCGAGCTTCTTGAGGTTGTTTTGGCGAGCACCGTGGATCGAAAGAGTTCCAGGTTTCAGGTTTGAAGTTTCAAGTTGGCGCTTGCGTGTGCCTTTGGGTGACTCGTTTACCAAACCTGAAACTTGAGACTTTAAACTTGAAACTGGTCTTCGCTCCTTCGGCACCGGCACCGATTTCCTCCCAAACAAGTAGTCCCCAGTCAGCGAACCCACCTTCGCACTCAACTTCGACAACGGGCCGCTGAACACCAGCTCGCCGCCTTTGTCGCCACGGCCAGGGCCGATGTCGATCACGTTGTCGGCGCTGCGCATCACGGCTTCCTCGTGCTCGACAACAAGCAGCGTGTTGCCTTTGTCACGCAGACCTTCCATGACGCCGATGAGGCGACCGATGTCGCGTGGATGCAGGCCGATGCTCGGTTCATCGAGCACGAACAGCGTATTCACCAGTGAAGCACCGAGACAGGTCGTCAAATTCACGCGTTGCAGTTCGCCGCCGCTCAAGGTGCGTGTTTGACGGTCCAAATTGAGATAACCGAGCCCCGCACGATCCATGTAGCTGATGCGGCTGGCGATTTCATCGCGCAACATCGCGGCGGCGTGATCGCCGTCTTTAAGCGTCCAGGATTGCACCAACGGATGCAGGTCGCTCACTGGCAGACGCCACAGATCCGCCAGTGTGTGCTCGCCGATCCGGAAGCTGTGCGCTTCCTTCTTCAAGCGCCCACCGCCGCAGTCCATGCACTCCGTATAAGCGCGGTAGCGGCTCAGGAAGACGCGCACATGCATCTTGTAGCTGCGTGACTCCTGCCACTTGAAGAACCCGCGCACGCCATACCACTCACCGCGATTGTAGGCGACTTCAGGATCGTCGTTCGTGCCTTCGATGAGCCATTTGCGATCAGCGTCGCTATAATCTTCAAACGGCTTGTGAATGTCGATGCCACGCTTCCGCGCCGCGCGTTCGAGATCGAGCTGAGACTCGCCATAGGTGCTGCCTTGAAACGGTCGCACGAGACCTTCGTTGATGCTCAGCGACTCATCAGGAATCGCTTTCCCCATGTCGAGACCCAGTGTGCGGCCAAAGCCGCGGCAGGTCGGACACGCGCCAATAGGGCTGTTGAAGCTGAACAGGCCCGGCGTCGGTGCTGGCAGTGTGATGTCGCAGGCAGCGCAAGACCAGTCGGTGCTGAAGTTTAAAGTTTCAGGATTCAAGTTGGCGGACTCGGAACTTGAAACGTGAGACTTGGAACCTGAAACCTCAAAAGCGACAGCCACCTTCCCTTTGCCGAATCGAATCGCTGCTTCGACGGCCTCGCTGAGGCGCGCGCGTTGTTTCGCTTCGAGCGTCACGCGATCCTGCACGACCATCACTTGCACTGGCAGTTTACGCTCGGTGATTTCATCGAGGCGGACGATCTGGCCATACAACCAGATGCGAACGAAACCCTGCGCTTGCAGGAAGGCAGCGAAATCAGCCGATGCGGTATCCTTCGGCACCGAAACGGGAAAAAGAATGAGCGTCTGCTTGCCCGCATGGCCGTGCAGCAGCGTGTGCAGGATGCTCTCCGTCGTTTCCGGCTTCACCGCCTGCTTGCAGGACGGACACGTCGCGGAGGCGAGGCGCGGGAACAGCATCTTGAGGTAATCATTGATCTCCGTGATCGTGCCGACCGTCGAGCGCGTGCTGCGCATGTTGTTTGCCTGCTCGATGGCGATGGCGGGCGGGATGCCTTCAATCGAATCCACCTGCGGCTTGTCCATGCGCTCGAAGAACTGCCGTGTGTAAGGTGAAAACGTCTCCACATAGCGCCGCTGGCCTTCCGCATAGATCGTGTCGAACGCCAGCGACGACTTCCCCGAGCCGCTCGGCCCCGTGATCACATTCAGCTTACCGAGCGGCAGGTCGAGGTCGATGCCCTTGAGATTGTTCTGCCGCGCCCCGCGAATGCGGATGACGTCATCAGAAATGGGGCGGCGATCAGTTTTTTTCGGAACACGAGACATGGGGGGCGCGAGAGTAGTGATACGCCCCGAAGTGGCAAACGGGCGCTCAAGGCAGCGAAAAGAAAGCGGACACCGCATCTACTCCAGCGCATTGCCTGGGAGGGGTGGTCTGAGTTTCAGAAGCTGCGGTGATGGTTTGGGCGGTTAAGCACCGTATCTGGCTGCATGCGAGCATGCCGAATTTCGTGGGGAGGAAGATCGTGAGTTTGTGCCCATGGGTTTTTCTCGCCGGCTTGTGCGGCAGCGTGATCTTGCATGGTGCCGATGCGATGCCGCCGCCTCAAGACAATGGAGCGATTCCGCCAGCCGTGAAGGAAGAGGATTTTGAGGCGCTGCTCACGAATTCTCCGTTCACACGTTCCCTCGGCGTTTCTGACTCGATCATTCTCACGGGCATCGCGCAATTCGAGAATGACGTCTTCGCCACCCTTCTCGATACCAAAACGATGGAGTCGCATGTGGTCTCGAAGACGGCCAACTTTCAGGGATGGCAGTTGGTCGGTGTCGGAGGAAATGCAGCCGAGATGCGGACATGGTCAGCCAAGATCCAGGTTCCAGGAGGAGAGGTCGTCTCCATCCGCTACCAACAGCCGCCTAAAAAGACCGTCCTGGCAAAGTCGGGCGCAGGCTCCAGGGGCGGTTCGGGTGGAAACTCGCCGCCTTTGAGTTCCGCTCAACTGAGCGAGGCGAAAAACGCCGCCGTGAACTACAAAGAAGGATTTTCCTCGGACGGCTACCCCAGGGCACCGCCGTCAGAGATGGTGGCTAAACTCTCGCGATTGAGCGTCTCGCAGCGCGAGGACATCAACCGCCAGATGCTTGGCCTGCGCAACCAGGGCCTCGGCCTGGACGAGCGACGCAAGATCTATGAAAACCTGGTGGACCGTTCGGAGCAGGGAAGGCGTTGACGCCCTGCTTCACCCCAGAGCTGGCCTGGATGGATCACGAGTCCCAGGCCGATGACTTTTTGAGCTTGTTTGTCGTGTAAGCCTATTTTTTCGCGTCCGCCTCGGCGAGGAGCTGCTTGGCCTCATCCGCAGCGATCTCACGCACAAAAAGGTTCCGCCAGCGGATCTCGCCGCCGTGGGTTTGCAGCATGATGGGTCCTTTGCCTGGGTAGGGAACTGTTTTGTCGGGATAGTTTTCCATCGGTGCGCCATCGACGACGAGCTTGTCATTCAGCCACACCCAGGTGCGGGCACCGATCTGGCGGATGCGGAAGCTGTTCCATTCCCCGAAATCTTTGTCAGCGAGAACGAGCGGGTCGCGTCCGGGAGTGTCGGGTGTGTTGTTGAAGAGGCCACCAGAACCGAGGTGCGGCCTGCGTGTGGGCTTCGCAGGATCAAAGACTTGGTTTTTGTCCCAGATCTGCACCTGGGGGACTCCGCGCAGGTAGATGCCGCTGTCGGCCTTTGGCACGGTCTTGTATTCGATGAGGAATTCCATGTCTCCAAACTCGGCGTCCGTGGTGGCGTAGGGTCCGTTGCCGTCGTTGACGAGTTCGCCGTTTTCCACGCTCCAGTGGCTCGGAAACTCCTCGCGCATTTTGTTGAGCGCGGCGTCTTTCTTCTCGCCCTCGAGTTTCATGACGCTGTGTGGGTTCAGGCCATGCCAGCCAGTGAGGTCATTGCCATTGAAGATGGCTTTGAAGCCAGCGGGTGGGACCGGCTCTTTGGAGCAGGAGGCAAACAGCACAGCCAAGGCGAGTGAAGAAAACAGAAGCGTCGGTTTCATGGTGGTGAAGTCATTCGTGCGCCGCTGCTTCATTCTTTCGCGGGGTCTCCAGTCGTGCGCGGACCGCCGAGGCGCTGCGATCTGGCCAGGGATGTGGTTTGAGTGTTGACGTTAAGGCGCGGCGCGTGCCAGCATGCCGATTCATTCAATGGATTCCTCAACCCTCCCCTCCCGCGCCCGTCAGATGGTGCTGTTCTTTGCCGTCACGCTGGCGGTGATCACTTACATCGACCGGGTGTGCATCTCACAGGCGGCACCGATGATGCAGGAGGATCTGGGGCTGACGAAGACGCAGATGGGCTATGCTTTTGCGGCGTTTGGCTGGGCCTATGCGCTGTTTGAAATCCCCGGCGGATGGCTGGGGGATCGCATCGGGCCGCGCAAAGTCCTGATGCGTGTAGTGACGATGTGGTCGCTTTTCACGGTTGCCACCGGCTGGGCGTGGAACTTGGTTTCGCTGGTCGTTTCGCGGTTTTTGTTCGGTGTGGGAGAGGCGGGGTGCTTCCCGAACTTAACGAAGGCCTTCACGCTGTGGTTCCCGGTGGCTGAGCGTGTCAAAGCGCAGGGCATTCTCTGGCTCAGCGCACGCTGGGGAGGGGCCTTCACGCCATTGCTCGTTGGTTGGATGCTTGCGAGCGGCGTGGAAGGGAAGGTTGGCCTCGGACTGCACTACAAGTGGGTGTTTTTGATCTTCGGACTGCTCGGTGTGGTGTGGGCGCTGTCGTTTTTCCGCTGGTTTCGCGATCACCCGAAGGAGCACCCGTCAGTGAATGCCGCTGAGCTGGCGCACATTGGTGAAACGGAGCCTCCGGGCGATCATGCCATGCCGTGGGGGCGGTTGGTGGCCTCGCGCACGGTATGGATGCTGTGGGCGCAGTACTTTTGCATGTCCTACGCCTGGTATTTCTACATCACCTGGTTCCCGACCTATTTGAAGGAGCAGTTCCCCACGCTCGCGGACATGGAACGTGCGCTGCTGGCCTGCGTGCCGTTGTTCTTCGGCGGGATCGGTTGTCTAGCCGCCGGGATGCTCTCCGCACGGTTGGACCGGATGTTTGGCAGCATCGCGCGGACTCGTCGCTGGCTCGGGGTGGTTGGGATGAGTGTTGCGGGTGTGATGCTGCTGATCTCGATGCAAACGGATGCGCCGGTCGCGTCCGTACTGGCCATCGGGCTTGCGGCCTTATGCAATGACTTGGCCATGCCCGGCGCATGGGGTGCCTGCATGGACGTGGGCGGCCGTCACGCCGGGGCGCTTTCCGGCAGCATGAACATGATGGGCAACGCCGGCGGCGCGATCGCCCCGATGGTGGTGCCGCTGGTGCTCGCCGCCACGGACAACGACTGGGGCATGAACATCACGCTATTTGCGGTCGCTTATTTCCTCGGCGCAGCGTGCTGGTTCTTCATCAATTCCGAAGAGCGGCTGCATGACTGAACCTGCGGACAGGAGTGACCGCGCTCCCTTGGCCAGCCCTACTTCTTCTCCGTGTCGGTTTTGCCGCCGCCTTGGATTTTTTTGAGGGCCTCTTCAATGCGCTTGCGCGCCTTCGGCTCGGGCGTGTTCAATGCGTTGGCACGTTCGAGGTAGTCGAGGGCCTTGGACTTGTCTCCGAGCGCTTGATGGGTGAGGCCGATGTGTTCGAGGATTTCGGCGTCTTCCGGGGCGATGGGCACCAGCAGCGCCTCGGCGCGCTGCAATTCCTTCAAAGCGGTGGGGTAGTTGCCCTTCTTGTAATGAAACCAGCCGAGACTGTCGATGTAGGCGGGTGTTTCTGGGAGGAGTTCGTTGGCCTTGGTGATGAGCTCGCCCGCCTTGTCGAGCTTGGTGCTCTGCTCCAGCCACATATAGCCCAGGAAGTTCATCGTGTTGGCGGCGGCCTTCGGTTCCTCTCGCGGGGTGCGGGTGATGGACTTCTCCAGCATGCGGGCGGAGTCCTCGAAACGCTCCATTCGCTCCAGGGTGATGCCGTATTGGTAATAGAAGAGATAATCGAGCAACTCTGCCTGCGTCGAGGCAGCGTTTTTTTCTGCTTCGGCAAAGTGTTTCACGGAGGACGCCCAGTCCTCGCGTGAGCGATGCCCGATGGCGAGCTGGTAATGCACCAGAGGGTGATCCGGGAACAAGCGCACGCTGCGCTGACCGAGACGCACCATGCTCTCAAACTGCTGCGTCTGGTAGAGCTGCCAGCCGAGTTTCACATAGTCGCCGATCTCACCGCCGCCGTTCTGGATCGCCGCCTCAAGCTGCGGGATGGCTTTTTCCGGCTGCTTGAGCTTGTCATACTCGATGGCGAGCAAGCGGCGCTGCTCGGCGTCATTCGGCGCTTGTTTGACGATGGCTTCGAGCGTGCCGAGCGCCTTGTCCTTCTGCTCGGCAGCACCGTAGAGGCGGTAGAGGAGCTTGCGAGCCTCCAGGCTGTCGTGCTCGGCCGTCAGCTTCTCACAGAGCTGTCGTGCGCGGTCCAGATCGTTCGTGAGTACGCAGTGCTGGGCGACTTCGAGCGTGACCTGTTCGGCATCGCGCTTCGTGACGTTCTTCAGGGCGTTTTCAAAGAAGGGGGCAACGCGCTGGCGGTACTCCATCTGAAACTCCGCTTGACCGAGCGGCCAGACACGTCCGGCGGTGCGGCCAGTGGCCAGCCAGAACTGCGGATCACGACTAGGCTGCCGTGCGGCTTGATTCATGACCTCCACGGCCTTCTCACGCTCGTTGAGCGTGAGGTAAAGCAGCGCTGCAACCTCGTAAACCTCGGCATGTGAGGGAAAACGCTGCAATGCCTCGGTCACGGCCTGGGTAGGCCGCTCGTCCTTTTCAAACAGATCCTCCGGCGGGTAAGTGCTACAAAACCGCGCCAGATTCAGGAGAGGTGCGGGTGAGTTCGGGCTGGCCCGCACGGCATCCTCGAGCATTTTCAACGCGGCAGGACGGCCCTGAAACTGCAGCGCAATGCTGGCGGTGTGCCCTGCCAGTTCCGCGTTGGTAGGATCGGCTTTGAAGACGGCTAAATAATGCTCGAGCGCCTGGCGCAGCTTTCCCGACGCCTCAAATTGAAGCGCAGTGGTATAGTGGGCCAGGACATCAGCATTGACCTCTCCGCCGGGCGAAAGCCGGAGATCAGAGTGGTCAGACGCCTTGATGCCAAGTGACAAGTCTGCCGGCGCGGCTGCCTGGAGAGACAAACCCACACCGGACAGCGCTGCCATGCAGGCCACAAGATGGCAACACTGCATGGCACAACATTCGGCGCGTCGATACCATCGATTCGCCCTGCGGAGACAAGCCATGCCAGGAGGCTAGCGGTTACGACTTGTAGCGCAAACGCTTCTTGTGACGGTTCGCGCGCATGCGCTTCTTGCGCTTGTGCTTATTGATCTTCGTTTTTCTCCGCTTTTTGAGCGATCCCATGTTCGTGTTCTCCTGTGTGTTGGCTTGGTCTAGTGGACGACTTTATTTAACGGGTATTCCACGATGCCCTCGGCGCCCAGCGACTTGAGCCGCGGGATGATGTTGCGCACGGTGGCCTCGTCAATGACCGTTTCCACGGCCACCCATTCCGGGCTGGCGAGGTGCGAGACCGTCGGCGAGCGCTGCGAAGGCAGGCAGGCGACGACCTCATCGAGCTTTGCGGTGGGTACGTTCATCTTGAGACCCACCTTGTGACGGGCCTCCAGCGCACCTTTCAGCAGCAGCACGAGCGTCTCCATCTTCTGCCGCTTCCATTCATCACGGGCGGCAGGTTTGCTGGAGACAAATTGGGGGTAGCTTTCCATCAGCGTGTCCACGATGCGCAGCTTGTTCGCGCGCAGGGACGAGCCGGTTTCCGTGATGTCCACGATGGCATCGACCATCTCCGGCACTTTCACTTCGGTGGCACCCCAGCTAAATTCCACCTCGGCTTCCACACCGTGCTTCGCGAGGTATTTCTTGGTCATCTCGACCGCCTCGGTGGCGATGCGCTTGCCCTGCAAGTCTTTCACGGTTTGCACGGGCGAGTCGTTTGGCACCACCAGCACCCAGCGCGTCGGCCAGGAGGTGGCCTTGCTGTAGCGCAAATCGGTGATGACCTCGACATCAGCGCCGTTTTCCACGATCCAATCACGGCCGGTGATGCCGCAGTCCAGGAAACCATGATCCACATAACGTCCGATCTCCTGCGCTCGCAGCAATCGGAGTTCCAGTTCCGCGTCGTCCACAGCAGGACGGTAGGATCGGGATGAAACGACGATGTTGAACCCCGCGCGCTTGAACAATTCGAGCGTCGGCTCCTGCAGGCTGCCTTTTGGCAGTCCAAGGCGGAGAATATTCTTGGGTTCGGGCATGGTCGGGGGAAGGGGGCGCGAATCCTAGCGGCTTTTTTCCGGCTGGCGAGGGGAATTTCAGGTCAACTCACCCGCCTCTGTCATTGTGCCTCCGCAAACCGTTCGGCGGGACTTCCTCGCAAAGCAGCCATTTTTCAGGCCGCCACAGTTCATGGACACCCAAAAAGCCCGGTTGACGCCCCCGCTTTGGGGAATACTCTCCGGCCTGCCGGACGCATCAACAAATCATGATTCGTCCATATATAACCCACACGACCACCTCCATGTCCCGCTCTTACATCTTCTCGTCCGAGTCCGTCGGCGAAGGCCATCCTGACAAAGTTGCCGATACCATCTCCGACGCCATCCTCGACGCCTGCCTCAAGATCGACCTGAAAAGCCGCGTCGCCTGCGAAACCTTCGTGAAGAGCAATGTCGTCGTCGTCGGTGGTGAGATCACCATCCCGAAACTCCAGAACAAGAAGCTCGGCACCACCAAGCCCATCGACGAGGTCATCAACGTCGGCCAGGTCATCCGTGACGCCATCCGCGGCATCGGTTACACCAACGTGGACGACGTCTTCACGCCGACCAGATCTTCATCAACAACTACCTCACCATCCAGAGCCCCGACATCGCTCAAGGCGTGGACGCTGAGAAAGCCGAAGGCAAAAAGCACGGCGAACAAGGCGCTGGCGACCAGGGCATCATGTTTGGTTACGCCTGCGACGAAACGCCCGAGCTGATGCCCGCGCCGATCATGTTTGCCCACCGCCTCGGCCGTGAGCTGACCCGCATCCGCAAAGCCGGCAAGCTCGCCAAGTGGCTGCGCCCGGACGCCAAGTCCCAGGTCTCCGTCGAATACGTCGATGGCAAGCCCACCCGCATCGTGAACGTCGTCATCTCCACCCAGCACACCGCTGACGTGAGCCACGCCGAGATCGAGAAATTCTGCATCGAGCAGGTCATCAAGAAGGTCCTGCCGAAGAACATGCTCACCAAGGACACCGAGTATCTCATCAACCCGACCGGCAAATTCGTCGTCGGCGGCCCGCAAGGCGACAGCGGCCTCACCGGCCGTAAAATCATCGTCGATAGCTACGGCGGCATGGGCCGTCACGGCGGTGGTGCCTTCTCCGGCAAAGATCCGTCCAAAGTGGACCGCAGCGCCGCCTACATGGGCCGCTGGGTCGCCAAGAACGTCGTCGCCGCCGGCCTCGCCGCGAAGTGCGAAGTGCAGTTCGCCTACGCCATCGGTCACCCGCTTCCCGTGAGCGTCCACATCGACAGCTTCGGCACCGGCACCATCAGCGACGACAAGATCCTCGCCGCCGTCCTCAAAGTGTTCTCCTTCAAGCCTGCCGATATCGTCAAGCAGCTCAACCTCCTCCGCCCGATCTACTCGAAGACCACCAACTACGGTCACTTCGGCAAGATCGACGACAAGGACATCACCTGGGAGCTCACCAACAAGGCCGACGCCCTCAAGAAAGCCGCGAAGTAATTCGCCGCGATCCTTAAACCATCACGAAAGCCGCGCAGTCACCCTGCGCGGCTTTTTATTGAACCACGATCCCGTCAGCTCCTGCATGGCGAGTCCGCCACGCTTTCGTTCCACGCTGACGCAGGAAGACTCGTGCGTCTGCTCAAAACCCTGTCCGCGTCGGTTTGGAGCCGTTTTTCGATTTTAACTCGATCCAGTCGATCTCGACCGGTGTGTCCTGCATCGGCAAATATAGTCGCACAATGCCCAGTGGGCCTTCAGCAGGCAGTTCGACGCTGATTTCCTCCCAGTCGCCGCCTTTCAGCGTGAAATCGATGCGCTGTTCTTTGCTTCCCGCACCGCCTGGGAGCCAGTCGAAGTGGCTGGAGCCGGCTTTGGCCTTGATGCGAAATTTCGCGGTCGTGGGGCCGTTGTGTTTGCCGGCGGAGAAGCCGAGGAAGCACGCAGAGCCAATGTTGGTGAGGCGCAGGATGCCATCTTTGACCGCGGCTTGGCAATCGCGGGCTTTCCAGCCTTGCAGCACGGGATCACCGTCGTCCTTGCCCTTGGCGGCGGATTTCGCGGGTGCTTTGGCTTTGCCCTTCGGCTGCTGCTTGCCTTCGAGTTCGGGCCGATACTTCGCCGGATCAAAGGCCGGGTTCGGCACGGGCACGACGGCCTTCGTGTCGGTGAGGAAACCTTCGATCAAAGCATCGAGTTCCGCCACGAGTTCGGGCTTCTGCTCGGCGAGGTTGTTCTTTTCACCGAGATCCTCGCGCAGATTGAAGAGCAGGTGACGATGCGCGCCCTTTTCGCCGCCGTGGAAGAGGCGGATGAGCTTCCAGTCATCGCGATGCACCGAAACGGCGGGCGGCAGCCAGTCCGGCACGCCCGGATTGTGCGGGAAGTATTGGAAGACCGCTTTGCCAGCCAGCGCATCGCCCTTCAGCGCAGGAAGGATGCTGTGGCCGTCGAAAGTAGCCGTCTCGCTCCGCGAGACGAGCTGAGGGCTTTCTTTAGCGGATGGAGTTTTCGATGAATCGGCAGCTTTGTTTGCTGGCGGAGCGCTTTGCTCATCTCGCGGAGCGAGATGGCTACTTTGCAAGCCCTCGACTAGCGTCGGATAATAGTCCTCGCTCTGGATGATCGCGTCACTGCGGCTGCCCGGTTGGGCGATTCCAGGCCACACCACGACGCCGGGCACGCGTGTGCCGCCTTCAAACATCGTCGCCTTGCCACCGCGCAGCGGGCGGTTGCTGGTGGGCGTGGTGCCATCGACTTCGTTGTACATGTTGCCGCCGTTATCGGCGGTGAAGATGATGATCGTGTTGTCGGCCAGCTTCAGCCGGTCGAGACCATCGAGCAGCGTGCCGATGGCGTCGTCCATGCTCTGGATCATCGCCGCGTAGGTCGGGCTGCGCTGCGCGTCCTTGGGGTCGATGCGAGCGCGATGCGTCTCGATGTTCGCCTTCTTCGCGTCAAAGGGCGCATGCACGCTGAACATCCAGTAGTTCAGGTAAAACGGCTTCTCCTTCTGCTGCTCGATCCACGTCACCGCCTCCGCCGCCATGCGATCCTCGATCTGCTCGCCGGGTGACTTCTCTTTGAAGTTCGCGAACTTCCACGGTGCCACAAAACTGCCCGCAGGCCCCGGCCCCGGATGATGCGGCAGATCGAAATCAAAACCCTGCTGCAGCGGCGAATACGGCTCCGGTCCGAGGTGCCACTTGCCAAAATGCGCGGTGGCATAGCCCGCGTCCTTCAGCGTCTCCGCCAGCGTGCGATACTCCGTCTTCAACCGCGTCACGGGTTCCGGCATGATCGCTTTTTGATCCGGCGGAGCCTTCTTGCCCGTCGTCGCCTGCAAAACGACCCGCGGCTCGTGGCAATTTGGCACCGTGATGCCCGTGCGTGCCGGACTCAGCCCCGTGAGCAACGCCGACCGCGTCGGCGAGCACAACGGGCTCGCTGAATACGCCCGCGTGAAGGTCATCCCGCGCTTCGCCAGCCGTTCGACATTCGGCGTCTGGTAATACGTCGTTTGGCCATAAAGCGTCGTGTCACTCCAGCCGAGATCGTCGGCGAGAATGACGATCACGTTCGGCTGCGCGACGAAAGCGGAGAGCGAAGAGCCAAGGGCGAATAGAAAGAGAAGAGAGCGAAGCATCGCGCCCTGAAACGCCGCCAGCGGCCAGAAATTCCGGCAAAGTCACTTATGACGCATCCAAGCAAGCATCAGAAGAAGGTTCCAAACTGCCAAGCCGCCTTTGCCATCTTCAGTCGGCAAAAGCACAACTCCGCTCGGAGTCATCATGCTTATCTCATTGAACCCTTTGATTGCGTTTTGCTAATCTCGCCAATTGGCAAGTCCAACGAGACTACCCCTGCCCCGCCTTCAACTCAATCTACCGAAATTCCACACCTCCCGCAGGCAGTTGCAAACGCACGTGGATGACGAGGGCGCTAGTGGCTTGGAGGGGGAAGTGAGGCGGTGCGGGCGGAGGTCTTTGACGCCACGCGATGGTTCCTGGGCTTTGGTAAACTTGATGACACTAGGCACAAAATGATGGGGGCGCAGGAAGTCTTCAGAACACCGCTTTACTCGTCATGATTCGACCGACCTGCAGCGTAGGTTTGTGATGAAGGCTTTTTTCATTGCTCTCCTGACCGTTTCATCCCTTTCGGCTGACCCCATCGCCATCGGCTCGCGTCGCGAATTGTTTGTGGATGATTTCTTGATCGACCAACTCAGCGGCAAGGCCGAGCGGCGTCTGCATCAGCCGCAGCCGAAGGAGATCGCGATCACGCATGATGCGCCGTGGGAAGGCAGCGGCAGCGGGTATCACAGCATCTTCAGGGATGGCGACAAATACCGCATGTATTACAAGTCCTGGCAGCTCACCGTCACCGCGCCGGGAAAGGTGAGCACGGGCGAGCATCCGCTCTTCACCTGCTACGCGGAGAGCGATGACGGCGTTCATTGGCGGAAGCCGGAACTCGGTCTGCATGAGTTCAAAGGCTCGAAGGCAAACAACATCGTCATCCCACACGGCAAGATGGGGAAGGTGAATCCCGATGGCGGGCATCCGGCGGTCTTCAAAGATGAGAACCCCAACGCGGCACCCGATGCCAAATACAAAGCCATCGTGCGCTCGAACTCGCCGAAGGGCCTGCTGGCGCTGAAGTCGCCCGACGGCCTGCGTTGGTCGCCGATGGCCGATGCGCCGGTGATCACGGATGGGGCGTTTGATTCGCAAAATCTGGCTTTCTGGGATGCGGAGGCTGGTTTGTATCGCGCTTACTGGCGCTACTTCACGGAAGGCACCACGGATGAGAAGAACTGGAAGCCCTCGGGCCTCCGCGCCATCCGCACAGCCACCTCGAAGGACTTCATCACTTGGGAAAATCAGCATGACCTCGGCTACGTCGATTCACCCGGCGAGGCGCTCTACACCAACCAGGTGAAGCCTTATCATCGTGCCCCACACTTGCTGCTCGGTTTTCCCACCCGCTACCTTGAGCGTGGCTGGTCCGAAAGCATGCGGGCACTGCCCGAGCGCGAGCACCGTGAATGGCGCTCAAAGGCCAGCGACCGCTACGGCATGGTCATCACCGAAGGTCTGCTCATGGCCAGCCGTGATGGCGTGACCTTCAAGCGCTGGAACGAAGCCTTTCTCCCACCCGGCATTGAGCGGCCCGGCACCTGGAACTACGGCCATCAATACATCGCCTGGCATCCCGTGGAGACCAAGTCCGCGCTCGAAGGTGCGCCGAACGAACTCAGCCTCTACGCCACCGAAAGCTACTGGACGGGCAAGAGTAGCGAACTGCGCCGCTACACGCTTCGCCTCGATGGCTTCGTCTCCATTCACGCCCCGATGAGCGGTGGCGAGCTGATCACCCAACCCATCACGTTCACTGGCAAGAAGCTCACCCTGAACTTCGCCACCTCCGCCGCTGGGGGTGTGAAGGTCGAGATCCAGGACCCGAAAGGCAAGGCCCTGCCCGGCTTCACTTTGAGCGACTGTGAAGAGCACTTTGGCGACACGCTCGAACGCAGCGTCTTTTGGAAAAACGGCACGGATGTCAGCTCACTCGCGGGCAAGTCGGTGCGGCTGCGCTTCGCGCTGAAGGACGCGGATCTTTACTCGATCAAGTTTGAGTAGCCAGCGTGTGGCGGTGCTTTTGTCCGTTCAGCAACGCGCCGATCCAAGTGTAGCGCACCAGATATTCATAGCTGACCAGCAGCAGCGCAAAGACAACGCCGCAGACCAGCAAGAACTTCCACGCGGCAGCCAGCGGCCAGTCTCGCACCCAAAGCTGCGCCGCAATGACGAGCGGCAGGTGCGCGAGATACATCCAGTAGGAGGCATCGGACAGATAGCGAATCCAGGGCCGCTCCTGCGACACGAAGCGACGAAACAGGCCCATCATCGCCGCGCTCATCATCCAGACGTAGATGACTTGAAGCAGGATGGCCATGCCGCGCAGCTTTGCAGATCCGTAGGTCAGTGAGAGGCCGGCAGGATAAACAACGCATAACGCAAGCGGCAGTGTCAGCCACCAGCGACGCCCCAGCCTGCCTTCGTGATCCTGGCTGTCAAAGTACAGCGCCCCGTAGCCAAAAAAGAGGGCGTAGTAGGCCAGCAGATGCAGCGGCGGCAGAAGGCTCGATGACGTGTCTGGGCCGAAATTCGGCATCGCACGGCCCATGAACCATGCGGGGATCAAAGTGAGCGGGACCAACCAGAGATCACTCAGCGGAGAAGACACCCAGCGACGCGGCGCAGGTTTCCACCCGATACGATTGGCAATCCAAGCGCACACCGAAAAGCCCGCCACCATCCAGCAGAGGAACCACAGGAACCAAAGATGACTGAAAATCGGCATCTGTGTCAAAAACAGCCAGAGCGCCAACACAGGACGCGGTCTGGCTTCCTTCGCGTCTCCACCGAGCATCTCACGCACTTCCGAGCGGCCCTTCATGACAACTTCCCTCTCCACCGGCACTTTCATGATCTTGGCGACGAATTGCGTCACGCCCCAGTCCGCCAGCGTCGCATCCAGAGCTGTCTCACCTCGCTCGTTTTTCCTCTTGGCATCAGCACCCACCTTCAGCAGCTCGCGTACGATACCCGCACGACCCAGAAACGCCGCGCCATGCAAGGCAGTGCCACCATCACGATTCGTGCGCTTAACATCGGCACCTCGCTGCACCAGCAGCTTGACGACTTCATCGCGCCCGAAGATGGCCGCGTAGCTCAGCGGCGTCACGCCCAGCACGGGATCAGGCGCGTTCACATCCGTGCCGTCATCCAGGAGGCGACGCACAAGGTCATGATCTCCTGCCGCACAGGCTTTCCACAAGGTCGGCGGCCCCTTTTCGGCCCTGCTCTCCCCAGATCCTGCTGCGACCGCGCCAAGCCAGAACATCACCGGCACGATCGTCAGCGTGCCCAGCAGCAGCGGCAGAAACACCCGTCTCAACCGGTGTGCGATCACCGCCCGTAGTCCACGCCGCCGCCACAGCAGCGCCGTGAAGAAGCCGCTCAAAACAAAAAACAGCGGCATACGAAAGCCATGCACGGCACTGGTAAGGATCTGAAACACACGACTCGTGTGTGAGTCCTGAACCATCCATGGCCCGCCCGTCAAGGATAGCGCCGCATGAAGAGCGATGCCGAGGAGCATCGCAAACGCCCTCAGAGCATCGAGATCGTGGCGGCGGCTAGAGGCGGGCGGGAGTTCCATGGAGTGACCTCGTAAACTGCTGTGCAGAGCCGAGGTTTCGCGGTTGTTTTCAGGGTTTCAGCCCGAGCAGCTTCAAACTGTCACGGTGAATCATCGCCTCGATCTGCGTCATATCCAGACGCGGTAGCTTGGTGCCTTCCAGCATGTCGTTGAGCTTGCGGATGCCGTCGATGCTCGCGTTCACCGTGGTGAAGGGGAAATCGGTGCCGAAAAGCAGCTTGTTCCAAACGCCGTATTCTTGAGCGAGCATCAGAGAATTATAAAACTGCCAAGGGCGGTAATGCAGCGCGCTGACATCCGCGAAGACGTTTTCGTGCTTTCGGATCGTCACGATGCATTCGCCTTCATAAGGGTGCCCAAGATGCGCGAGAATGATCTTCATGCCAGGGTGCTTCAGAGCGACGGGTTCGATCAATCGTGGAAGCGTGAAAGCCAATGGAGCCTGCGTGATAAACGTCGTGCCCATGTGCAGCAGCACCGGCAGGCCTTTCGCCTCCTCATATTGCCATAGCGGCTCCAGTTTTGGATCATCTGGGCTGAAGCCCGCATACATCGGCATCAGCTTGATCCCGCGCAGGCCCAGTTCCTCGCAGCCCATGCGCATCTCGCGTTCCCAGCCCTCCTGCGTCGGGTCCAGCGCCATGAAGCCGATCAGACGCTGCGCATCCTTTGCCACATACTCGGCCACCGTCTTGTCATCGACCCACAGGCCACTGAGCTTTGACTTGCCGCCGAAAACGATCGTGGTGGTGTCATCGGGTGCCGTGGCGCGGTAGGCCTCATAGGTCGCGCTCATGTCCACCTTGACTCCCGGTCGCGCACGACCCGCTTGATGGATGAAGTCTTCAGAAAAGTCGGCAGGAAAGTTCCAGGCGTGGGAGTGAACGTCGATGATCATGGTCGATGAAGGTAGAAAGCTGCACGTTTTCCATTTCCTTCATCCTTTCGTCATCATCGGGATCGCCATAGCCAGACGGGTGCGGCGCAGGGCGTCGATGGCGGGCAACCATGGCAGGATATTACCATTTTTTGATGGCAATGACACACAGAGGCCGGTCGGCTCGCAGCGTTGGTTTGGACGTGAACCATCTTCCAATCATCGCCACGACCACTTTCCTGCTGCTTGCGGGTGAGGCAGCTCTAAGCGCCGATGACCTGTTCTCATCGAAAATCGAGCCACTGCTCAAGCAGCGCTGCTTTGAGTGTCACTCGCATGAGCAGAAGATCAAAGGTGGTCTCGCGCTCGATTCGAAGAGCGGCTGGGAAAAGGGCGGTGAGAGCGGGCCGGTGATCGTTCCGGGCAAACCGGAGGCGAGTTTGCTCATCCAGGCGGTGAGTCATGTGGAGAAGGACCTCAAGATGCCGCCGAAGAAGATGCTGCCTGCATCCGAAATCGCGCTGCTCACCGAGTGGGTGCGTCAGGGAGCACCTGATCCGCGCGTGGCAGCCCAATCGACCGCGCTCGCCGCCGATGATGCCTGGGAAGCGGAGTTTCAGAAGCGTCTCGACTGGTGGAGCCTCAAACCGATGCGCCCCGCCACCAGCGGAAGCGTGGACGCCTTCATCCAAGCCGCTCAAACGGCCGCCGGACTCGAAATGACTCCGCAAGCCTCGCCGGAGGTCCAGCGTCGTCGTTTGAGCTTCGTGCTCACCGGCTTGCCGCCGTCCGGCTCGTCGGACATGTCCGACCTGTCGGACTATGTCGATCATCTTCTCGCGTCACCGCACTTCGGCGAACACTTCGCCCGCCACTGGATGGATGTTGTGCGCTACACGGACACCTACGGCTACGAATGGGACAATCCCGCCAAAGGCTCCCACGAATACCGCGACTACCTCATCCGCGCCTTCAACGAAGACATCGGCTTCGATCAACTCCTGCGTGAACAACTCGCCGGAGACCTCCTGCCGAAGCCGCGCATCCACGCGAAGGCGCAGACCAACGAAAGCCTCATCGGGCCGATGTTTTACCATCTCGGCGAGCATCGGCACGGCAGCAGCCTCATGTTCAACGGCATCCATCAGGAGATGGTGAACAACAAGATCGACGCCTTCTCGAAGGCCTTCCTCGCCACGACCGTCGCCTGTGCGCGTTGCCACGATCACAAGCTCGAAGCCGTCTCCCAGCGCGACTACTACGCGCTCGCCGCCATGTTCACCACGCCGCGCTGGACCTCGCGCGTCATTGATGCTCCAGACAAGAACGCCGCCGCCATCGCGCAGCTCAAACAACTGCGCCAAAGCATCCGCGGTGAACTCGCCGCGCTCTGGACAAGGAAAGGCGCTTTCCAAGCGCCCACACTCAAAGCTTGGGCGGTGAAAAATCGCCCCTCCTTGGAAAACGCGAAGCCGCAGGACATCGCGTATCCGCTGGCCCGCCTGCTGAATGACACGCTGTGGCTCGTGCCGCAAAATCTACGCGCCACGGCGAAGCACACGACCTTCATCATCGACAAGGATCACTCCATTCTCGCCACGGGCACCACGCCGGACAAAGACAGCTACACGGTGAACTTCACCACCGAGCCCGGCGCGGTGAGCGAGATGCAGCTCGAAGCGCTCACGCATCCCACCTTGCCCGAGCGCGGCCCAGGTCGCACGAATCGCGGCAACTTCGTGCTCAATGACCTCCGCATTGAGGTGAAGCCTCGCATGGCCGATGGCAGCACCGGAGCGGCGAAGCAACTCAAACTCGCCACCGCATGCGCCAGCTATGCGCAGCCTGGTTACGCGGTGGAATCGCTTTTGCAGCCTACCTCAGGTCGTCGCGGTTGGGCGGTCGGCCTCGCACCAGCGAGCATGGATCACATCGCGCGTTTCACCTTCACCGAAGCCGTCGATCTGCCGCATGGCGGCGACTGGACGATCACGCTGGTGCACTCGTATGGCACGGATCATCTGCTGGGCCGCTTTCGCCTCTCCATGGGCCGCGAAGTGGCTGCGTCCACTGATGCGGCTCAAACGGCGCGCTGGCAGGAACTGGCCGCCGAATGGCAAAAAGCTCGCGAAACGGCAAAAACAAGGAACGGCGCTTTTCAAACGCCTTGGGCGGTTACCAACCGACCCTCCTTGGGTTGGGTCTTTGAAGGCGAAGGCATCGAAAATGGCCAAACCGACGACGGCACGCCTCTCATCGCTCTCGAAGGCGAAAACGTCCTCGCAGGCTTGTTGCCGCGTGGATGGCATTCGCACGCTTTGAGCTCGAAACTGCCCGGAAGCCTGCGCATGCCGCCGCAGCATCTCGTTCCAGGCAAGTTCGTGAGCCTCAGCCTCGCTGGAGGCGAGTTCGGCGGCCATCTCGTCGTCGATGACCACGCCTTCCAAAACGAAACCATCGCGTTCTACACGAACCCCAAGCCGCAGTGGCGATCCTTCACCGACGCCGAGCTGAAAAATGGAGCGCAGCAGGTCACCATCGAGTTTTGCACCTCCTCGCTGAATCCGAACTTCCCACCACGCACCGGTTTGGCCAAGGGCCTCAAAAACGACGACTTCGGCCACGACAAACGAAGCTGGCTCAGCATCACCGGTATCGTCACGCATGACGCCGCTGGCACGCCGCAGGATGAACTCGATGTGTTCGCCCATTTGTATCCCAACCAGGCCGTCACGCCTTGGGAAAGCATCGCTGCATGGTTCAATGCCGCCGTGAGCCGCTGGTGCGAAAACAAAACGCGTCCAGGCGACCGCGAGGTGCTCGATTGGCTGCTCGCGAATGCTTTGCTGCCCAACCAAGCCGAGCCCGGCTCCCAGCTCGCCCAACTCATCGCCGCGTCGAGTCCGGCATCGCCTTCCCACGCACGGTGAACAGCATGGACGAGCGCGATGTGATGCCCGTGAAGTATCCGCTCAACGTCCGTGGCAATGTGGACACCCCTGGCGAACTCATCGAGCCCGCCTCGCTGAAAATGCTGCCTGGCGAAGGCATCACCAACCGTCTCGCCCTCGCCGAATCGCTGCTGCATCCCGAGCATCCGCTCACCGCCCGTGTCTATGTGAACCGCGTGTGGCAGTGGATCTTCGGCACCGGCCTTGTCGCCACGCCCGATGACTTCGGCCGCCTCGGCGACAAACCCTCGCACCCCGAACTGCTCGACTGGCTCGCCCGCGAGTTCATCCGCGAAGGCTGGTCCACAAAAAATCTCGTGCGCAAACTCGTGCTCAGCCAAACCTTCCGCCAAGGATCCGGGAACAGCCCAAGGAAGGGCGCTTTTCAAGCGCCCACGGCGGTTACAAACCGCCGCTCTTCGGATGTCGATCCCTACAACCGCCTGCTCTCCTTCTACCCCACCCGCCGCCTCGAAGCCGAGTCCATCCGCGATTCCCTGCTCGCCGTGTCCGGCCAACTCGATCCCCAACTCTACGGCCGTCCCATCCTGCCCCTCCGTCCCGTCGAGGACGGCGCCAAGCGCCTCTTCACCGGTCCCCTCGCCGGCCATGGCCGGCGCTCGATCTACTTGCAAATGTCCATCATGGATCCGCCGAAGTTTTTGACTGGCTTCAACCTGCCCGACCTCAAACTGCCCACCGGCCGCCGTGATGTGACCAACGTGCCCTCGCAAGCCCTCATCCTTCTCAATGATCCGTTTGTGAACGCGATGGCGAAGGCGTGGGCGGAGAAGTTGGTGAAAATCGAAAGCAGCGAGGAAGAAGTCGTTCGCCTCATGTTCCGTCAGGCCTATGCACGCGATCCAAGCGATACCGAGCTGCAACGCTGGCTCAAGGAGGGGCGGTTTTTAACCGCCCAAGCCCAAGGAAGGGCGATTTCCAACCGCCCCGAGGCGCTTGAAAAGCGCCTATCCTTGGAAGGCCTGCAGGCTCTCGCTCACGCCATCTTCAACACCAAAGAGTTCATCTATTATCGTTAATGGGCGGTTAAAATCCGCCCTTCCTTGTATGTCACCGAAATTCTTCAACCCCTGGCGCAAGATTGATCGCACGCACAACCATCTGCCACATTGGCAGCAGGAAGGTGCATCGTATTTCGTGACATGGCGGTTGACGGACTCGCTGCCGAAAGAGCTGCTCGATCTGCATTACCACGAGTGTGAGCAGTGGATTCATTTGCATCCAGTGCCGTGGGATGAAACGAAGGAGAAGGAGTATCACAAGCTCTTCTCCACGCGCATGGATCAGTGGCTGGATCGAGGCCACGGCTCCTGCATTCTACGCACGCCCGCACACGCAGAGGTCGTGGCGGGCGCTTTGCATCACTTCGAAAGTGAACGCGTGGCTTTGATCAGCTTTGTGGTGATGCCCAACCATGTGCATGTGCTCTTCACGCTGAAACCCGAGTGGAAGCTGGAGGAAATGATTCACTCATGGAAACGCCACTCCGCCAACGAGATCAATCGCCAGTGTGGCGACACCGGTGCGCTATGGATGAAGGACTACTTTGACCGCCTGATCCGTGACCGCGCGCACTTGAACAATTGCGTCCGCTACATCCGTAACAATCCAACCAAGGCCCGACTTCGTGCTGGGGAATATGTGCTCTATGAATCTCCTTTCGCTCAAAGCATCCTCTGACCAAGGAAGGGCGCTTTTTAAGCGCCCAGGGCGGTTGCAAACCGCCCCTCCCTGTTGCTCCCGCCGCCAAGTTTTGGCCTCCGCTTCCGCAGGCTTCGGCATGCTCGCCCTCCGCGCGATGGCCGGGATGCCGCTGCACAACCGCGCACGAGCCAAGAACATCATCTTCTGCTTCATGGACGGCGGACCGAGCCATGTGGACACCTTTGACCCAAAGCCGATGCTCAAAAGGCACGAGGGCAAACCCATCGGCGAAAGCGCAGTGACGAAGCGCTCGCAGTCGAACGCAGGCCGCGTGTGGTTCGGCAGTCCGTGGGAATTCAAACAACGCGGGCAAAGCGGGCTGTGGGTGAGCGATCTGCTCCCGCACCTAGCCCAAGTCGCCGACAAACTCTGCGTCGTGCGCTCCATGGTCGGCGAACTGCCTTTGCATGGTCAGCAGAACCTGTTGCTGCACACCGGACGCATCCTCGGCCAGGCACCAAGCCTCGGCGCGTGGGTGTCGTATGGACTCGGCACGGAAAACGCGAACCTCCCCGGCTACGTCGTGCTCAACAACGACTGGGTGCCCAATGGCGGCCTCGAAAACTTCGGCAGCTCATTTTTGCCCGCCAGTCATCAGGCCACGATGGTCCGCGCGAAAGGTGCGCCAGTCGATAACATCGCGCCGCAGGACGCCGCGACCATCCAGCGCCGCAAACTCGCCTTGCTGGCCGAACAAGACGCCGAATTCGCCGCCATCACCTCCGACGCACGAGCCATCGAAGGTGCCATCGCGAACTACGAGACCGCTTTTCGCATGCAAAGCGCCGTCCCGGCCATCGCCGACATCGCCAACGAACCCGCGCACATCCGCCAGCTTTATGGCGTCGATTCCACCGACGAGCACCAGCGCTTCTACGCCACGCAGGCCCTCCGAGCACGGCGATTGGTCGAAGCCGGCGTGCGCTTCGTCGAGATCACCTGCCCCAGTTTTGACGGCAACAACTCCCCCTTGGACCAGCACGGCCTGCTGAAGCAAAACCACGAAAAAAACGCCCGCATCACCGATCAAAGCGTCGCCGCGCTCATCACCGATCTCGACCAACGCGGCCTGCTCGATGAAACCATCGTCCTCTGGGCCGGTGAGATGGGCCGCACGCCGCACACGCCCAAAATCAGCGCCACGGCGGGCCGCGACCACCACGTGAACGGCTACAGCCTCTTCATGGCCGGCGGCGGCTTCCAAGGCGGCATGACCTTCGGCGAGACCGATGAATTCGGCAACGCCGTCGTCAGCAACCCCGTCAGTATCCACGACATCCACGCGACGCTGCTGCAACAGATGGGCATCGACCACGAGCGCCTCACCTTCCGGCACGGCGGCCGTGATCAACGGCTCACCGATGTGCATGGGCGGGTGCTATCCGAGTTACTAGGCTGACTCCGCCGCCGCGATCATCCGGTCAAACTGACGCTCCACCTCACGAATGGTCTCCGCATCGAGTTTGAAGCCCACCGGGCCGCGCACGAGCGTGTTTTGGAAGATGCCCTGCCGCTTGAGCAGATGCTTCTCCACGGCCAAAAAGCCGTCGAGGCTCGTCTGCATCGAAACCAAGGCCGCCAGCGGCCCGTGGATGCGATCCGCCCTCTCCGCATCGCCCGCCTCCAGCGCCTTCCAAAGCGGCACGAGGCCCCGGATCAGGTCCGCGCCCGGCATCGTGCCCACCACGCCGCGCTTGAATGAATCCACCAGCGCAATGCCACCCGTGCCCTCAAACACTCGGGCGCGGCCCTTCGTTGCATCACGCAACTCGCTCAACTTGGGCCCGATGGGAGAAGCTTCCGGCTTGTACTGCACACGCTCCGGTCCGAACTCGTCCAGCAGTCGCGCCTGCATCGCGATGGGCATCGGCTTGCCCACATAGCCACTCGCATCCTGCACGATCACCGGAATGCGGATCGCCTCAATGATGCGCGTGTAATACGCCAGCAGCTCGCTCTCGCCGATGCCGATGGAAATCGGCGGAATCGCCATCACTGCGTCCGCGCCCACGCCTTCCGCGTGCTTCGCATAACGTTCCGCCACCTTCGACGACTCCGCGCCCACGCTGATCACCACCACACCGCGCTCCTTGCCAAACAGACAAGCAGCCGCCGCTAGTTGCTCGCGCTCTTCACTGTCCAGCCGCAGCGTCTCTGAAACCATCGCCATCACGATCCCATTCGCCCCGCAGTCGTAAAGCCACGCGATCTCCCGCTCCAGCGTTTCGAGATCAATCATCTCATCCTCCAGCCAGGGAGTCTGAAAAACCGGCAGGACGCCGCGGAGTTCGTGTTTGTTCGTCATAGTTTAAAAATCACCAAAGCAGTTTCCCGCCATCCAGCACCAAAACACTGCCGGTCATGAAGCTGCTGGCCTCGCTGGCCAGATACAGCGCCAGCGGACCGATCTCCTCCGGCCGGCCCCAGCGCCCCATGGGAATGCTGGCGGCCACTTCGCCTTCAAACTCCGGCTTTTCACCGATCCAGCGGCGATTCGCATCGGTCAGGAAGGGACCGGGCGCGATGGCGTTCACCGTGATGCCATGCACCGCCCAATCGGCGGCCACGGCCTTCGTGAACATGGTGAGTGCGCCTTTGGAGGCCTCGTAGCTGCGACCGCGCATCGCCTTGCCAGGCCAGAGGGCGTTGATGGAAGCGATGTTGATGATGCGGCCCCATTGGCGCGGAATCATCGCACCGCCGAGACGCTTCGTGAGGATAAAGGCCTGCGTGAGGTTCAAGTCGATGATGCGCTGCCAGTCTTCGAGCGCCAGATCCTCCGTCGGCGTGTTGATGCGGCGACCGCCGACATTGTTGATGAGAATATCGATGGGCGCGTGCTCCTTCAGCACGACATCACACAATCTCTCCGCCTCCGCAGGCATCGAGAGATCGGCTTGGATGCAGGTCACAGCATAGCCGTCGTGAATGAGCTCCTCCGCAGCCTTGGCGAGGTTCTCTTCACTAGATCCGGTGATGATGATCTGCGCTCCTGCCTGACCCAAGGCTCGCGCCATTTCCAAACCAAGCCCGCGTGATCCACCCGTGATCAACGCACGGCGTCCGGTGAGATTGAAGCGGTCCAAAACTGACATGAAAACAGATCGGTGCAGCGCAGAGAGTCTTTCAGGCGCTTGCGCCGTCATGTGCGCAGGCAAAAAAAACTGTGGCCATCATCCACGCAGCCTCTCGACGGTGAAAAGATTGACACCCGGCCCTCGAAGCGGGTAAAAACACCGCATGCAACGGCTTGTCTTCGCGCTCGGACTTCTGCTTTTCGCCCTTCAGGCCCCGGCGCAGGAGCGCCGACTGCCGGTGCTCTCGGCGAACCTCGACGCGCTGCTGAACTTCACGCAGTTGTGGCAGTGGAGCTCGGAGGATTTTGAGAAGGCGTACATCGTGAAGTTGGCCGACCCGGAACAGCAGGAGAAGCCGCCGCAGTTTGAGTGGGTGAACGCCACGAAGGAGCGCGCCCGCTTTTCCCGCAAGATGTACAGCAACGTGGACACGAAGCTGACGATGTTTGGCGGGTCGATCCGGCTTGAGGAGGCGATTGTGGAGTTTGTGAACGGCAAGGCGGCGCGGGCGACGGTGTCGTTTTATAATCGCGGTGACTCGGGGGACATCGAGGTGGCGGACTTTGACCGCATCCTCAAAACCATCGGCCAGAACCTCGGGCAGGTGACGAAGGTGGCCCCAAAACGACAGCTCATGTCCGCCAACGCGGCGCTGCCGGTGACGAGCTGGATGTGGAGTGCGCCCACGGGCATCGCGCTGCTGGAGCACAATGAATACAAGACCTCGAAGCCTGAGTTCCTGCGCCTGAAGCTGGCTGCGCCGAATCAGGCGGACTGGAGCATGGGAAAGATGGCCGTGGGCGTCCAACGCATGGAACTCATCAAACGCGTCACTAAAACGCCGGAGGGAGACGTTTACATCGCAGGCGTGCCGATGGTGGACCAGGGGCAGAAGGGCTACTGCGTGGCGGCAAGCTGCCAGCGACTGTTGGAATACATGCGCATCCCCTGCGACCAGCACGAGATGGCGAAGCTGGTGAGCGTGGACGCTGAGAGCGGCGCGAACGTCTTCGATATGCAAAAGAGCCTCTCGAAGATCGACAGCGCCTTCAAGGTGACCTTCAAAGCGCTGGTGAACCCGGAGCAGTACTACACCGCCGGCCGCAAGCGGCGCGTCTCAGAAAAAGCCTTCGTCGCCGATGTGAAAGCGCACATCGACCGGGGCGTGCCGCTGCTTTGGGGGCTTGCTCTTGGCCAGAAGCCGGAAGATCCGCCGCTGCCGATGGGCGGGCAGGTCAGCGGCGGCCACATGCGCCTGGTGATCGGCTACAATACGGCCAAGAACCAACTGCTCTTCACCGACTCCTGGGGCGCAGGCCATGAGCTGAAGCGCATGGCGATGCTGGACGCCTACGATGTGACGATGGGCCTGTACTCGATGGCCCCGAGCGGCTTCTGAGGCCGCGCTTCACAGCCCGCCGAGTTTGCAGATGCGCTCCCAGTGTTTCGCCTCGACCTGGGTGATGGAAAGGCGGTTTCCACGACGCAGGATGAGCATGTCGGCTAGCTTGGGGTCGGCGCGCAGCATGTCGAGCGTGACGAAGGTCTTGAAGTCGGCCTCCCACTTCACATCCACCATCAACCAGCGCGGTTCTTCACGTTTGCTGCCAGCGTCGAAGTATTCGGAAGACGGATCAAACTGCGTGTGATCAGGATAGGCCTCCTTGACGATTTTCACCACGCCCGCGATGCCCGGCACGTCGCAACTGGAGTGGTAGAAGAACCCCAGATCGCCCACCGCCATCTGATCCCGCATCATGTTTCGCACCTGATAATTCCGCACCCCGTTCCACGGCTCCGTCTTCTTCGGGCGGGCTTTCAAGTGCTCGAAGGAAAAGACATCGGGTTCGGATTTGAGGAGCCAGTGGTTCATGGGAATGGCCCACGGAATACACGGGACACAACGAAAGGGAAGGCAGACTTGATGTTTCCAATGCGGACAAGCGCCACCCCGAGTTTCGGCTTGGCAGTCGGCATGTTATCGGGCATCCGTTACTCATTATGAAAACTGCCACTAAAGTCCGTCCAGCAAAACAGGTGGAGCCGAGCTTTTTCAGCCACAAGGGCGTGAAATACTATCTGCCGCCGATCCGACGCACGGGTAAGATTCCGCTGAAGAAAATCCGGGCCTTGATTGCGGAAATCGTGGCAGAACGAAAAAAACCAGTGCTGCCACCATGAGCAGGGGCAGGCCAAAGTCCGCCTCGCACGGCGACATATTCATCAACTGCCCGTTTGATGAGGAGTATTTGCCGGTGTTCCGGGCGCTGGTGTTTGCCATCCTGGCCTGCCGATTCATGCCACGCTGTGCTCTGGAGATCGACGATGGCGGCGAGGTGCGGCTGGAGAAGATTTTCCGCCTCATGCAGTCCTGCCAGTTGAGCATCCACGACATCTCCAGAACCGAGGCGGACACAGCAAATCATCTACCGAGATTCAACATGCCTTTTGAGCTTGGCTTATTTTTGGGCATTGGGCGAGCACAGCGCAAGCACCGGCCCTCACTGGTTCTTGATACCGAACCCTATCGCTATCAAAAATTCCTTTCCGACATCGCAGGGCAGGACATTCGGCCACACGCGGGCGATCCGCTCAAGGCCATGACGCATGTTCGCAACTGGCTGAAAAGCCATGTTCCTGCTTCCACACTCATGGGTGGAGCGGCTCTGGGAACTCTTTACAAGCAGTTCACTCTCGAATTGCCCTCCAAACTCGCTCACGCCAGACTTGAAGCCTCCGAAATCACTTTTGTGGACTGGACACAACTGATCAAAGAATGGCTGAGTTCCGCTAACTTGGCAGGCAAAGCCTAAGTCGCAGAACTCACACCGTGATCAGCCGGTTGCGGGCCGTGATGGGCCAGCGCTCGGTGGTTTGGCCGCCTTCGATGATGTAGGCCTCGCCGTGCATGGAGACGGTCGGACAGACGTGGCGTGGGAGGCCGTGGAGGGCCTGGCCGATGGTGAATTCGTGGGCGCGTTCGGTTTCGAGGACGAGATGCTCCTCGCTTTGCATGAGGGCGACGGCATCGGGCAGTTCCTCGAAGCGCACACGGGGATGCGGGTTCTCGGGGGCGACGGATTTATGGCCGAGGTCGAGCGTGATGCGGTTTTTGCCGGGTTTGCTGATGACGCGGGCCAGCAGCACGGCGGCGGGCTGAAAGGGTAGGTCAGCGGGGTATTTGTCGCCATAACCAAAGTCCAACAGCACAGTGGTGCCGGGGCTGAGAGTGCGGTCGGGATAGGTAGCGTGAATGCCGAAGGTGGGCGAGCCACCGGCGACGAGTTCCTTCACAATGATGCCTTCGCCCTGCAAACGGCAGCGGAACTGCAGCACAGGCTCAAAAGCGGCATCACAGCGCTCGCGGCGCAGGTCGAGGCTGTCATCGTGAATGTGGCCGTCGTAGGCGTGCAGGCCGCGGAATTGGAGGCGCGGAGTGTCCTTGATCGCATGGGCGAGGATGGCGGCCTCATCGCCGGGAAAGATGCCGGTGCGGGACATGCCGCAGTCGAGTTCCAGATAAACACCCAGGGTGACATTGTGCTGTTGCGCGGCGGAGGCGAGGAAACGGACGGTGTCCACGTCATCGACAATGCTGGAGAACTGCGTGTCTGGGAACTTGAGCGCAAGCTCGGCGAGACGATGCGCATTGATGCCGACACAAGGCATGGCGAGCAGCACGTCGGCAGCACCAACAGCAGCGCACATCTCCGATTCGGCGATGGTGGAGGTTTTGAACTGCGTGATGCCGAGTTTGAGCTGCATGGCGATGATCTCCGCCGTTTTGTGCGTCTTCACATGCGGACGCAGGCGCTGGGGATCGCCCGCGATCTTGAGCATGAGCTGAAGATTGTGCTCGATGCGACTGCGGAAGAAGAGCAGTGCGGGAGACGGGATGTCAGCTTCGTTTTCGACGTGGAACCAGGCAGGAGACATGATGATTGGGATCTAAGTGATCGAGAGATTGATCTGAATTCGTTCAACGAAACAGATTTCCCAAATGAACGCGATCAAAACTTGGTTTTGCCCGTCTATTCCTCCGCTTCCTGGCCACGCGGGAGTCGGTCTCCCCAAAACGTCGCAACAAGCAGGCTGGTGAGAGCGAGGAGAGCGAGGCCGTTGAGGACGTGGAAGTTGGTGACCCAGAAGCTTTTGCCAGTGAGGATCACGAAGATGCCCAGCGCCACCTGCACCGTGGGCAAGAACATGAGCAGCGTGGCGGCCAGACGGACGCGTGGCAAAGTGATGAGCCAGACACGAGCGCGAACGGCCACAAAGATAATGAGCAGCGCCACGCAGAAGCCCCAGTATTTGTGCGCGAAGAGCAGAAACACATCGGGTGGCGAGGTGGGCGGCAGCCACTGGCCCTTGGTGGTCAAAATATCACTGGCTGCCAAATGGGCGCGCTGGGTGTGACGCAGTGTGGCCCCGAGCACAAGCTGGCCGAAAACGCAGAAGAACAGCGTGAGCGACCAAAATCGTGCCTGGAAGGCGGCTTTGGGACCCAGCACGAGCCGTCCCTCCGTCCAGGTGCGGCTGGAGGCGAAGGCGATGAAGACAAGCAGGCAGTAGAAGACCTGGCCGAGCGTGCCGTGAGTGACCCCGAGTGGATCGGACATTTTGACGACCCGCAAACCGCCCAAGGAGGCCTGCAGCACCACGAGCAGCAGGGCGAGCGTAGTCAGGCCACGCAACAACGGCCAGCGCTGGCTGTACCATTTCAAAACGAGCCACAGTACGCCTAGAACACCGATGAACACGGCTGTTTTGAGCGCTCCCATGAAGATCAGCACGAGAAATCCGGCGGCGCAGAGCACAATGCCGACACCTTCGATCAAGCCAGGCCGGAACTTGGCGAACTGCCAGTAGTACATGCCCAGCACAAGAAAACCGAGGGTGGTGGCGATCCAGCGATGCCCATGCTCCAACAGCAGCGCGGGCACTTTGTACCATCCCTCGGGATTGATCTTCCCGTAACAGAGTGGCCAGTCAGGCACGGCGAGTCCAACGTCCTCGGTCGTCACCGCCGCTCCCCACCAGATAAGGGCCACGCCGACGGCAAGGGTGAACAGCGAGTAGTGATGAAAGGCGCGTGAGGGCATGACGACCAAATCATGAACGAATGGCTAAAGCAGAAGGGCAAAATAATGAGATCATTATTTTGCCCTTCGGTGCTGCCATCCATGAGGATGGAGGATCAATTGGCGGCGGTCTTAGGAGCGTTGGCTTCCGTGGTCTTCTTGAGCGCGGAGGCGGACTGTTCCTTGGCCCAGTCGTCGTATTCTTTGGCATCGACGACTTCGAGGATGGCCTTCATCTGGGCGTGGCCTGGACCGCAAAGCTGTCCGCAAATGATGTCCCAACTGCCGGTTTTCGTCGGCTTGAACCACATGTGAGACTTCACACCAGGCGTGGCGTCCTGCGCGGCTCGCATCGGCACGAGGGCGAGATTGTGAATCACGTCCTTGGAGGCGACATCGACAATGACTGGGCGACCGACTGGGAGCTTCATGGTGCCAGGATTGACGAAGTCATCCTTGCCGTTCGGGTCGTGTAGATCCTTGCCAGTGGTGTTGGTAGCACCGTTCACATTGCGCATGTCCCAGGTGCTGAGCATCATGTCGTCACCGGGATACTGGAAGTTCCAGAGGAATTTCTCACCGAGGGCACGCATGCGGATGGTGTCTGGGGAGGTCGGGTATTCGTCGGCTTGGCGGGACCAGAGAGGGAAGGCAAAACCGAGCAGCAGGATGGCCTCGACGATGACCACGCCGATTTCGATGTGGGTCGTGGCATGACCACGCACACCGTGATAATCGGCGCGGTCTGTTTTCTTCTGACGGAAGCGGTAAAACGCGATGGCAAGGAAGATGGACCAGCCGACGCCAAGGACGATCATGAACCAGTGGACGAAGCCAAGCATGTGATCCACGAGGCCGCCATGTTCAGAGGCGTTCGGGGTTTGACCGATAAATTCATTGATCCAGGAGAGGTTCATAGCGAGGAGGGTGAAAAAAGGTGTTTCAGACAGCAGGGTGCATGCTGGCGTATTTACGCTGGCGGCGGACCATGGAAAAGACGATGCCGGTGGCGCAGGCGAACATGAAGGCAAGGAAGCCTAGCATGACGAGGATGGCGAATCCCTGGGCCTGACCGACGAGGCTACCTTTGTCAGCCATGCAAGTGGCACAGGCGAAAACAGTGGACGGCACGGAGATCATGGTCAGACAATGATGGTGCGCATTTTTTTAACGAGGTACCACACGCCGTAGCCCAGAAGGAGTAGGCAGAGAAGACCGGCGTAAGGCTTGAGAACGATGGCACCAGAACGCGAGGCATCCTCCGGCAGGAAGTGCATCCACAGCCAGAATCCGGCGTCGCACAGAATGGCGAAAGCCAGAAAGACAATGTGGAAGTGCTTGAGCGACATGGCGGTGGCGGTGGTTGCTACTCGTTACGATTGTAGAAGCCCTCAAAGACCAGCGGATCCTGGGCGGAGACAATAAAAAGCACGAACAGCACGATGGCGAAGGCCACCGTGAAGGCGAGCACCTTGTAGATGATGGGGCGCTCGTGATTGAGATGCATGAAGATCAGAGCAACGAGGCTGGCCTTAAAAGTCGCTACAATCATGCCGACAAGGATATTCAGGCCGTGGGTAGGCAACTCAACGGTGGAAAGCCACACCGTGAAACCAGACAGCGCCAACAAGGCGATGCCGATGATGATGTACTTCCGAACGGATTTCTGGATTTCTTCGATGTTGTCAGACATGACGAGGGGAAAGTGAAAGGTGAGGTGTCTTACAGAAGGTACAAAAGCGGAAAGAGGAAGATCCAGACGAGATCGACGAAATGCCAGAACAGGCCACCAACTTCGACCCGGTTGGCGAGATGCTCGGGGTCTTCACGCAGCATTCTGCCGTTGAAGAAAAGGAAATACGCAAGCACCCCAGCCCCGGCGACGACGTGCAGACCGTGCAGACCTGTCAGCGTGAAGTAGATGGCGTAGTAGGTGTTGAGCTTCGGGGTGAAGTTGGAGAAGAAGGTGATGTCCTTCTTTTCGATCACCACGGTGGGATGATGCGCCTCGTGGCCGTGGGAGTCAGCCGGAGCGTGAGCCTCGGCGCCGTGCTTGCCGCCATGGGCTTCACCAGCAGCGGGGGGCTCGGCCGAGTGGAACTCCTTGTAGAACAGGGACTCCTTTTGCAGCGTGGCGGACTTCGCCTTGTCACGCGTCGGATACTTTTTCTCGAAATCGGCGATGTGATGGTCGCGGTTGGCGACAAAGGCTTTCTGCCACGCCTCACCGAGGTAACGGTGGTCGAAGGCGAGCGATTTTTCAGATTGCGCGACCGCACGGGTATCGACGCCATCGACCTCCAGGGTCATCTTGTCATCCACCAGCTTGCCAGTCGCAATGGTGCCGTCAACGAAAGTGAGGCTGGTGTCCGTGTATCCGAAGAATTGGGAAGGTTTGGCCGCAATCTTCAGCGGAGCCGAAGGAATCAGCTTCACCTTGGTGTCGGAGAGGCTGTGATAATTTTTCGCGATGGTAAGCTTCCGCGCTGCTTCGTATTTGGCGAAGTCAGTGGTGGCTACGGAGGCCGCTTTTTCAGCAGCTTCGATCATTTTGGCGCGCTCATCCTGCATCTTGGCAAAAGCGGCGTCACGCATTGATTTGCGCAACTCTCCGAAGGTGGCTTTGTTGAGCTCCTTCTCTTCACCAGAGGGGAATTTGAACTTCGGCACATCGCCAACGACACTGCTGAGCACGTGATTGACTGGATCGGCATCGACCGCTTTGTTGGAGCCAACAATGGTGAGTTCCAGAGCGTCCACATTCTCAAACTTAACCTGATAACCCTGCGGAAGGTGGCCGGTGAGGATGGTGCCGTCGGTGAGCTTGACCGCGTAGTGCTGGAACTTCTTGGCGTACTCCATGCTCTTGTTCACCATGAAGATCGCCGCGCAAGCGATGGTGGCAAGCATGCAAAGCTTGTACTGGGTGTATTTGCGCAGCTTGATCGAAGCCCACGCCATGACCACCGTGACTGAGGAGATGATGAGGAAGACCGTGTTCCAGAAGCCAAGCTTCACATCCAGGTCCCAAACAGGCCAAGGATAGTCCGCGCCGACACGCAGGAAGATGTAGGCAGAGAACAGACCGCCGAAGAGCATGACTTCAGAGGCCAGGAAGAGCCAGATGCCGATCTTGGCGTTGTAAAGGCCGGTGTCAGGCCGGGAGGTGACGGTATATGGAATGTCCATCTCGATTCAGAAGTTCGAATTTCGCGATTAGTGCTTAGCGAGTGCTTTGTCAGCGGTGGGTTTCGTTTCCGGTTTACCCTGCTCTGTTTCCCACTGCGGAAAGAAGTCAGCGCCGTGGCCTGGCACGCTGTACTCGTAAGGGCCGCGATGGGCGACGGGTTCAAAGAGGAAATTGCCATGCGGTGGTGGCGTCGGTGTGGCCCATTCCAAGGTGGTGGCGCCCCAGGGATTGTCGTTCTCGATTTTTTTGCCGCCTTTGATGCTGAACCAGAAATTGATGATGAAGGGCACCTGGCCGAGGGCGAGAATGAACGCGCCGACAGACATCACGATGTTCAGCGAGAGCATGTTGTCTGGAATGTTGAAGCCGAAGAAGCCACCGATCTTGTGGGTCAGCGTCGTGCTCCAGTTCTGGAATCCAGAAGTGTTTTCAAAGTATTTGCCACCGTCATACCACCGGCGGTGGAAGCCTGCCATGCCTTGGATAAACATCGGCGCAAAGACGAGGTTCATACCAATGAGTGAGGGCCAAAAGTGCCACTTGCCGAGGCGGTCGCTCATGAAACGTCCCGTGATCTTGGGGTACCAGTGATAGACGCCTGCGAACAGGGCGAATATTGTTCCCGGAGCCACGACATAGTGGAAGTGGCCAATGACGTAGTAGGTATCATGAAGAGCAAGGTCGATGAACGCAAAGGCCAGAGGCAGGCCGGTGAGACCACCGATGCCGAACATCGGAAGGAAGGCAGAAGCGAATAGCATCTGTGTGTTGAAACGGATGGAGCCGCCCCAAAGTGAAACCATGAGGCAGGTCAGCAGCACGACCGAGGGCACAGAGATGAGCACGGTGGTGATTTGGAAGTAGGTGGACATCATCGTGCCCATGCCGGTGAGGTACATGTGATGCGCCCAGACCAGGAAGCTGAGGAAGCCCAGCGTAAGCACGCCATAGACCAGTGACTTGTAACCCCAGAGAGGGCGACGCGCGTTGCAGGGAATGACGTCACTCAAAATGGCAAAGGCTGGCAAAATAAGCACATACACCTCGGGATGGGCGAGAAACCAGAACAGATGCTGGTAGAGCAGCGGGCTACCGCCGCCGGAGATGTCGAGATGCTTGCCACCTTCCATCAAGCCTGTGGGCAGGTAGAAGGAGGAGCCAAACACACGGTCAGAAAGCTGTAGAATGGCAGCGACTTCGAGCGGTGGGAAAGCCAGCAGCAGCAAGAAGGCGATGACAAACATGGCCCAGCAGAAGAAAGGCATCTTCATCCAGGTCATCCCTTTAGTGCGCAGGTTGATGATGGTAGCGATGAAATTAACGGAGCCGAGCAATGAAGCGGAGATGTTGAACACCATCGCCGTGAGCCACCACGTATGGCCGTGCGCCCAGACGCTGGTCACGCCGATGCCAGTGGTGGAGGCGAGCGGCGAATACATAGTCCAACCGGTCTGCACTGGCCCGGTGCCGACGAAGAAGCTGTAAACCATCAGCACGCAACTGATGAAGAAGAACCAGTAGCTTAGCATGTTCAGTTTCGGAAAGGCCATGTCGATAGTGCCGATCTGCAAAGGCATCACGAAATTACCAAAGGCGGCGAAACCGAGCGGCACGATGCCGAAGAAGACCATGATCGTACCGTGCATCGCACCAAGCATGTTGTAGATCTCACCGTTGAGGGAGCCGTCCGCGTTCATCCAGCGACCAAACATGGACTCAAAGGCATCACCCAGGCCAGGAATGGCACGTATTTCCGCGATGGCAGGCAGCGGGACGCCCGGGTAGGCGATGCTCCAGCGCATGAGCAGCATGAGGAAAAAACCGAACAGCAAAAAAAGCAGGCCGGTGATGCCGTACTGGATGCCGATGGTCTTGTGATCAGTGGACCAGACGTACTTCCTCAGGAAGCCCGGCTCATGATGGTCGTGCGCATGATGGTCATGCGCGTGTTCGTGGGAGGTGGCGGCGGCGCTCATGGGGTCGTTGTAAGTTCAGAGTTCAGGGTTCAAAGTTGATAGGCCTGCGTGAAGTCGAACTCGAAATCAGCAGTGGCCTTGCCATCACGGACAGTGATGGTTTGGGACAAATTTTGGGCAAATTGCGGATGCCAAGCCTCGATGACGTAAACGCCATCGGTCAGAGCACGGCTGATCACGTAACTTCCGTCAGCCGCGGAGACGGCAGCGTGAATGCCTTCATGAACAAACACCCACGCTTTCATCCAACGATGAACGTCACATTCAAGGCGGTAGATGCCAGGTGTGTTGAATGCGCGCACATTTTCATCGCCACGTGAGGGCTGGCCGATGTTGTCGATGTTATCACCCTTGCCACGCGTGCCAGCCTCGTGGCGGGCGATGCGGATGTTATGGAAGGTGAGGTCGCTATTGCGAAAGCGGACGTTCTGGCCTGGCTGGACCGCCAGGGTGTGCGGAAAGAACTCACAACCTGTCTGGTCAATGAGAGGCGCCAGTTCAGGAAGATTGCTGGCACGCTGCGAGCCGCGCACGGTGATCACCGCGTCGGCCAAGGCGCCGTCCGCCGTCACTCGCCAGGTCGAATCAACGATCTCACCATGGCCGGTGCAAAAAGGATTGCCGCCGACATCGACGAGCTTGCGCAGAGCCGTGGTGCCTGCGCCTTTGAGTGTGACCTTGCCGGTGATGCTCGACTTGGTAGCAATTTCAACCGCAGGAGTCAGCGGCGCGGATGCCTGCGGGGAGGCAGAATCTGCCACTTTTCCGCAGGCGGATGTGCTGAGAGTCATCAGGACCAATGCGCCTTTGAGTCCAGCTTCCACGCTTCCTCGCATCATTGCCACCCAAGACTCGCTACTTCCAAGAGCAGAAGTAGGAGGAAGAGTAGGAGGTAGATGTCGCGAAGCGGGCATGTGGCGAATTACTTGGCCGCTGCGGCTGCCGCAGTGGCTCCAGGGCCTGCGGGGATCTCGCCGGGCACGTTTTTGTCAGCAAAGGGCTTGAGTTCAGCTTCGGTCCACTGCGTGGCGCGCTTTTCCTCGTCGCGGATTTTCTGCACCATCTCCTTGGTGACCATGGTACCTTCGTTGCCCCAGTTATTGCGGATGTAAGTCAGCACATTGGCGAGATCCTGGGAGGACATCGCCGCGCCGAAAGCCTGCATGCCTCCGGGGGTGTTGTAACCCTGGCCTTTGACAGTGATCGCACCAACGAGGCCGTGTTGAACCACACGCACGAGGCGCTCGGTGCCGCCATTGACCCACTCAGAACCTGCAAGAGGCGGGAACTGTCCGGGAATACCACCACCGTTGCCTTGATGGCAACCGCCGCAGACGGCATAACCACTCGCGCCTTTTTTCATGGCAAGAGCAAAGGGATCAAGCGCAGCACCAGCATCACCCGCGCCTGGACGTGGGTCGCCACCACCAGAACTGACGACTGAGAACGGATTACTGACATCGAAACTCCAGCCACCAGCCATCGGTCCGAGTTGGCCGCCGGCGATGATGGCGACGAGCATGAGCAAAAACACAGCCCACAGCGGTGCGGGCTGGCTTTCGGGGGGGAGATCGGCCTTCTCGCGCTTCACGGCGGAGTGAAGTCGGTCAAGATCGGTGCTGTCAGGATGGGCGGGGGCGCTCATGGGGCAAACGGGTCGCGAGAGGGGCTATTTTTTGGCTGGGGAGGCGGCGACTGCCGCGCTCTGGCCGGGGACGGGATAATCTCTCTTCAAAGAGACGAGGTATTCGACAAGGCGGTCAGCCTCGGGGGTCGGAACGACTTCATAACCCACAGGCGGCGCGAATTTCTTCGGCAGCTTCAGAGCACGATCTGAAGGAGGACCCTGGATCTTCTGCAACTTGTAGAGCTGGGTGTAGGCGGGCATCGTGCTCCAGTCATGCACAGAACGCGGAGCGTACAAGTGAACGTGAAGCGCAGCGGCTTCGGGGGCACGCCAGCCGAAATTGGTGAGGTCCGGTCCCACACGCTGGATGCCAAGCAGAGCGTATTTTTCACTGAGGTAGTCACGCAACACGTTCGAACGAGCGGCGACAGAGCGGGCCTCTTGATCCTGGCCCCAGCCTTTGTACCAGCCGTCGAGCCCAAGCTGGGAAGGACGGATCATCTGGGTGTGGCACTGATGGCAGCCCTCACGAACATAAACAAGCTGACCCTGTGCGTTGATCGGAGCAGGCGGGAACATGCCTTCCACGCCGTCTTTATCCTTGTCATAGGCGACGGGGGTGAGCTGCTGATACTTCACCACTGGGATTACGATAAGGCAAAGCCAAGGCAGGCCGAAGGCGGCGGCGAGGCCGAGAATGAAGGAGCGGAAGTTCATGCGTGGGCGGTAAGGGCGTGTTCGTCATGCTCACGGTGCAGCAGCGTCGGAGCCGAGCTGCGGCGGCCAAGGCCAGCGACCATGAGCAGAAGGTGAAGGAGGAACATCAAGTTCGAGAAGCTGATCAATGCCCAAGCCACGGCACGGGAGACGACATAAGCGCGGGAATTCACGACGTGGTTCATGAAGTTCTGGTCCCAGTGCTCAGGATTGTTCAGATCCGCGCCCTGCTGCCACCCTGCCACGAGACTCATGACGACAATGGTTCCGACGCCATAGACGGAGAACCAGAAGTGGTTGCGAATCAGGCGCACGCTGAGCCATTCACAGCCAGAGAGACGCGGCACGATGTAGTAGATGGCACCGAACACGCACATGCTGAAGAAGCCATACACGCTGACCACCTGGAAGGAATACCAGGACTGCGTGAACTGAAGCGCGGAACCGGTCCAGAAAGCAGAGTTCAAGGCCAAGACGAAGCCGGAGACCGGGTAGAACAACGCTCCGAAGAAGATGAAGCGCAGCGTGGGGCTGGTGGCGACGGCGCTGTGATTACCGAGCGTCGTGAGATGATGATTTAGTCCGACAAGACCAACCGGGATGAGCAGAAGCACACCGGTGGCAGCACCGACGGCAGTCATCCAGGCAGGCAGCGGGCCGCCCATGTATTTCTGCATGCCTGTCCAGCCACCAAGGATGGCGAGCGTCCAAAAACCAGCCGAGGCAAGCTGCGCGGAGGCGATGGGCTGCCCCGTGATCTTCGGGATGAAGTAATAGGCAGCACCAATGCCGACCGGAACGAAGAAGAGAAGGATCACTCCGTGGATGTACCAGGCATCAATGCCTGCTCCAAGAGCACCCAGGCCGGGGAGGCAATGCAACGCGACATTGGCCGTGATGAAAATCCAGGGGAACCAGAAGCAAGCACCCAGGATGTACCAAGTGCTGACCATGAAGCCCTCTGGACGGAAGGCACGGCCAAACATGCGCGCAATCGGCCAAGCGTAGCAGAGGAAGCATGCCAGCAGCACCGGCCAGACGAATTTCGGCATTTCCAACCATTCAATGGAAGTGCTCTTGCCCATCAGAATGGCCAAGATACCGACCGTAATGGTGATGTTCCAGAAAACACCAGCGGTGATCAGCAGGCTTTTGCCGTGCTTGAGTTCCTGACCAGAACGTCGGGCCATGATCCACAGCATGACTCCAAGAGCGGCCTGCACACCCCAACCATACACAAGCGCGTTGATGTGCGCTGGCTGAAGGCGGCCATACGAGATGTAAGCGGCATTACCCAGGAACTCGGGCTCCACCAGCTTGATCGCAGCGAGAACGCCGAGAATCGTGGAGAGCATGAGCCAGAAGGCACCATTGGTGAAAAGGAACAGCACAGGACCTTTGACCGACTTATCGATCGCCGCGCGGCGAAGATTGTCGGCCTGAAGTTCCGTGTCAGATGAGGCGGGAGTGGTCTGCATGACTTACTTGGGCGGAGCGGGTGCGGCAGGAGGAGTGGCCGGAGCAGCAGCGGGCGCTGGAGCAGCGGCAGCTGCTTGTTTCAACTGCGTCGGAGAACCGGGGACGACCTGGGTGCTGACCGTAGGCTTTTTAGCACCGAGTTGGGCCACGGTGGTGTCAAAGACGGCCTTTTTCTTCGCGGCGTCGCTGAAGCCGAGCTTGGCAAGGTTCTCATTCTGCGCCTTGACGATCTCGGCGGTGTTGGACAGACGTTCCGTTGCGCGCGGATCATCACCGAGCTTCGAATCGGCGCTGGCCACGATGAGGGTGAACAGCACGGCGAAGCCTGCAAAGGCTCCCAGCACCCACAGGAAGGTAGCGCCGGCTTTTTTGGGTTGTTCGGACTGCGACATGGAAAAATCGGGGATCAGATCAGTTGATGACGTTCACGGACTCGATGAGGCGCGGGTCACGCCACGGATACAGGCTGTATTTGGCAAGGCCGCGAAGATAAAGGAAGCCCATCGTGCCAAAGACGGCGCACAGTGCAGCGATGTCCTGAATCCACGCATATTCCACCCACACGCCGATGCCGAGGGAGGGGCCGCGCTCAGGAATGACGTTCCAATAGATGTCCACAAGGTGCATGAAGAGAATCCAGAGGCAGACGAGGCTGACGACGACAGGGTTCTTCTTGCGCGGCTGGGAGAGAAGCAGCAGGAACGGACCGACGAAGTGGCCGATCACGATGAAGATCGACACCCAGCGCCAGCCTTCTGTGTTGCGGATGAGATAGAAGCGGGTTTCCTCGGTGATGTTCGCATACCAGATGAGGAAATACTGGCTGAAGGCGATGTAAGCCCAGAACACCGTGAAGGCGAAGAGCAGCTTGCCCATCAGATGGTAGTGCTCGTCGGTGACGACCTTCTTCATGTAACCAAGGCCACGAAGCCAAGTGATGACGAGGATGGTCAGGCCCATGGAGGCCCAGGCACAGCCGGCGAAGATGTAAACGCCCCACATGGTGGAGAACCACAGGTAGTCCAGGCCCACCAGCCAGTCATAAGCCGCAAAGGTGACCGTAAGTGCGTAGAACAGCAACCAGCGGCACGAGAACAAACGGGCGGAGATGGTGTGCTTGATGTCGCCATCCTGCTCCTGCTTCAGAGATTTGTTACGCAGGGTGCGGGCGATGTGCCAGAGGATGAGGAAATACAGAAAGAAACGGGTGTACCACGAAAACCAGGTATTCAGGTTCATGTAGCCGAACTTGGAAACCAACGCGTGCAGATGCGGGTTATCCACGGACATGTGATGCAGAGCCTCTTTGACCGAGGTGTGGTCGTGATGAGCGTGCTCTGCAGCGGTGCGGTGATGCCCCATCCACTCGTAGAGCGGCTTCTGAACCTGTGGCAGGAGCAGCGGTGCGGCGAAGATTCCCATCGCCAAGATCATGTTCGCCAAATTTTCCCAGATGCGACGCACGGCGACGCCCCAGCTCGAGTTCGAGGCGCTGTGGAGCAGAATCCAGAAGCAGCCGCCGACCACAAAGGTGAAGGTGAAGAACACCGCAAACAGCCAGGAGTAGGCGAAGGTGTCCATCTTCGTGAAGAAGAAGAACGCCGAGGCGATGAGACCGAGCGCACCGACGAGGCCGAGCGCGCCAATGATCTTGCCGCCCTTGGCGGGTTCAAATTTTTCTCCGCCCTGGGGCAGATCGTTGAAGGTGACGTGGTGACTCATGCCGGGATTCGCGTGATCGTGCCGTTACTGGAGGGTGACGCCTGCCTCTTTGGCGGCGAGTTGCAGGGAGCGAATGTAGGCCACGATGGCCCAACGGTCGCGCAGGGTGATGTTGCCGCCGTAACCACCCATGAGGCCTTTGCCGTTGGTGATCACATCGAAGATAGCTCCATCCGCGCGGAAAGCGGCGGCGTTAGCGGGATCAAGTGCCCCGGCTTGCTGGAAGTTGAAAGCGGCAAGGATGCCATACTTGGAGGTCACACCTTTGCCGTTGCCGGAGGTACCGTGACAGACGGCGCAATGGATGTTGTAGCGCTGCTCACCGCGTTTGATGAAGGCTTCGTTGAACACCGTCGGATCGCTGGTCACCTCGGTGGGCAGGCCGTCGCCATAAAAGTCACCCATCTTGCCAGTGTCGTAATAACCAACGCCATTGGTGAAGGCATAACGCGCGGGTTTTGCCCCTTCCACGGCTGCTTTCGCGGGAATTTCAAAACCCATCGGTGCTGTGCCTTTCACAGGCATGCGCGCACCACGACCGTCAGCGAAGAACTCGCTGGAGGCTTGGTATTTGATCTTGGCTTGGTGGTCCATGTCTTGGAACACTTCGATGGGCGGCAACTCAGATTTGCTGCCACGGAAACCGAAGGCGCTCACGATGATCGCGCCGACAAAAAGGTAGCTAAGGAAGAAGTACTTCATGGTGTGCGGGGCGCGGCTTAGAGTTCGTCCTCCACGAGTTCGATGTTCTTGCCGCCGGCTTTTTCGAGCAGGGACTTGGTGCCCTCTTGGGAGAATTTGGGGTCACGGGCCTCGATGCAGACGAAGAAACCGTCGTCAGAGAATTTCGGGAAGTTCTTGGAGGCAAACAAAGGGTGGTTCCAGCGCGGCAAGCCAATCAAGGCGAGCAGGCCAAACAGCGTGGTGAAGGCACTGAAGAGAATCGTGAGCTCAAACATCACCGGAAAGAACGCGGGAAGCGTCCAGATGTCCGTGGGCTTGCCCTGCACGACGGTCGGGTAGGTTTCGACAATCTTTTGCAGGAAACCGAGGCCGATGTGACTCCAGAAATTCGTTTGGGTGATGGTTTGAAGAATGAAGGCGATGGTGGTGCCGGTGATGCCACCGCAGAAGACGAACTTCGGCAGAATGGAGCGGGGATTGCCCATGGCCGTGTCCATGCCGTGGATCGGGAAGGGCGAATGCACGTCCCAGCGCTGATAACCAGCGTCACGCACCTGTTCGGCGGCATGATACAGGTCCTTGACGCTGTCGAACTCAGCAAGGTAGCCGTGGACTCGTTTGAGGGTGGTGCTCACAGTCAGGGTGCGGTTGAAAAGTTAGGCGGCGGAGGGTTTCGGGACGTGGCGGTCGGCGTATGCCATGAGGTCTTCCTCCTGGATGCCGTGCTCGGCATGGTCGTCTTGGTGCGGATTCGACTGCGGCAGGACGCCCTTCACCTCGCCGATGGCGATGACAGGCAGGAAGCGCAGGAACAGCAGGAAGAGCATCATGAAGAAGCCGAAGGTGCCGAGGAAGGTGTACTTATCGACCCAAGTGGCTTGATAGACACCCCAGGAGCCCGGGATCATGTGACGCTCCAGTGTGGTGGCGATGATGACGTAGCGCTCGAACCACATGCCGGCGTTCACGCACATGCAGACGAACATCACGACCCACATGTTGTGACGGAACGGACGATACCAGAACAACTGCGGTGCGAACACGTTGAAGCTGAACATGAAGTAGTAGGCCCAGGTAGAGGGACCGGTCAGGCCACGGAGCGTGAAGGCGTCGGCTTCATACGGGTTGGCACTGTAGTAGGCCACGAAGAGCTCCATGCAGTAGGCGTAACCGACGATCGTGCCCGTGAGCAGGATGATCTTCGCCATGTTATCGACGTGCTTCGGGGTAATGAGGTCATCCAGGCCGTAAATGCGGCGCACCGGGATCATGAGCGTCAACACCATCGCGAAACCGCCGAAAATGGCACCTGCAACGAAGTAGGGCGGGAAGATCGTGGTGTGCCAACCTGGAACGACCGAGGTAGCGAAGTCGAAGGACACGACGGAGTGCACGGAGAGCACCAGCGGCGTGGAAAGAGCGGCCAGCAGCATGTAGGCCGTTTCGTAATGGCTCCAATGGCGGTTACCACCGCGCCAGCCGAGAGCGAAGAAGCCATAGAGGAATTTTTTCAGACCTGGACGGCAGCGGTCACGCAGCGTGGCAAGGTCAGGCACGAGACCGAGGAACCAGAACACCGCCGAGACGCTGAAGTAGGTCGAAACAGCGAACACGTCCCACAGCAGGGGCGATTTGAAGTTCTGCCAGATGGCGTTGGCGTTCGGAATCGGGGCCAGGAACCAAACCATCCACACACGACCGACGTGGAAGGCCGGGAAGAGGCCAGCGCACATCACGGCGAAAATGGTCATGGCTTCCGCAGCACGATTCACGGACGTACGCCACTTCTGACGAGTCAGGAAGAGAATGGCGGAGATCAAGGTGCCCGCATGGCCGATACCGATCCAGAACACGAAGTTTGTGATGTCCCAGGCCCAAGCAACCGGCTGCTTCTGCCCCCACACACCGACGCCGGTGGAAACGAGGTAGGTGAAGCAGAACGCCATCAAACCGGTCAGCAACACCGAGGGGATGAACAGAATCCACCAGAGCGCTGGCTGCTTGTTTTCGACGATACCGCAGATGCGGTTCGTGATCCACGAGTAGGAGCGGTTGTTGAGAACCAACGGCTCACGGTCGAGGATGCGCGGGGTGTTCGAGGCTGGGGCGGAAGCGTCCATGAATCCGGGTTAGTATTGATTGTTGCTCCACACGGCGATGTCCTTAGCGCCGGGCATTTCCTTGTTCGGATTACGCAGACGAGCCAGATAGCTCGTGCGAGGGCGGGTGCCGATGTATTTGAGAACTTGATAATCGCGGGGAGAGGCCTTGGCCTTGACCACCGCAGATTTCGTGTCTGCCAGATCACCAAAGACGATGGCGTCGGCGGAGCAGGACTGCTGACAGGCGGTTTTGACCGTGTCGGTGGGCACGCGGAAGTTTTTGGAGTCGCGCTGCACCTGCTTCTGCAGGATTTTGGCGCTTTCGAGACGCTGCACACAGTAGGTGCACTTCTCGATGACCCCACGCATGCGGACGGTGACGTTCGGATTGCGCTGAAGGCGGAGGCTTTCGTCCTCCTTTTTGGCTCCGAGCGGACCAGCGTAAAGGTTGTTCACCGTGACGATCCCAGCGACCGTGGTGTCGATGAGCGGGTTGCGCTTGTTGTAGTCGAACCAATTGAAGCGACGCGCGGTGTAAGGGCAGTTGTTGGCGCAGTAACGCGTGCCGATGCAGCGGTTGTAGGCCATGGCGTTCAGGCCGTCGTCGGTGTGGACGGTGGCGTTCACAGGGCAAACGGTCTCGCACGGAGCAGCTTCGCACTGCTGGCAAGCCATTGGCTGCGTCACCATCTCGGCGTTTTCGAGCTGTTCCGGCGTCGGATTGTCCTCGGCCCAAGTGCTCTGCTGTGCGACCTCGTTTTTGCCCCACTTTGCCACGGCGAAATAGCGGTCCATGCGGATCCACTGCATGATACGACCCTTGCGGACCTGGTCTTTGCCGACCACGGGAATGTTGTTCTCGCTCTGGCAGGCAATGACGCAAGCGGTGCAGCCGATGCACTTGCTGAGATCGATGACCATGCCCCACTGGTGCTTGGTCTCGTAATCGAAGCCGTCGGGATTCTCGTCGGACTTCACACCGACCTGGCCTTTGTAGAAGGAGATGTTCTCCGGGATGTGGGCATCCATGCCCGTCTTTTGGGCGAAATGCGTGTCCTTATTGAAGGTCTCGAGGGTGCCCTCGCGATACACCGCGCGGCCTACCATCGTGTTTTGCTCCTGTGTGATGGCGAGTTCGGCCATCGCGGGCAGCACCTCAACCTTCGCACCGCCCAACACAAAGACGCCAGGCTGCTTGCGCAAAGCATAAGCGTTCACGCCACGGTCGCTGCCGACCTCACCGACGCCTTTCTGGCCGTAACCGAGCGGGAGGGTGATGGAATTGGTCACATGACCCGGGGCTTCGATGGCTGGAATCTCGATTTCAGCACCACCAACAGAAATTTTCACATGCTGGCCATCTTTGAGGCCCAGCCTGCGGAAGGTCACGGAGCCGATCCACGCAGCGTTTTCCCAAGTAAGCTTCGTCACCGGATCGGGCGCTTCCTGGAGCCAGGCGTTGTTGATGTAACGTCCGTCGAAGACGCTGGCGTCAGGCGCGAGGACGACTTCAAGCGCTTCATCCGTCAGGGCGGCGGCAGGCTTAGCCTTGGCGATGAATTCAGCGACTGCAGCCACATTGGGGGACGCGGCGGCCTTGGCATAGGCGGAGCTTTTGAGGAAACCGTCACGCAGGGTGAAGTTCCACTTCGTTTCGTCCAATCCACCAGCAGTGGCGGCAAAGGTGTCGCGAACCGCCGTGTAAGCAGCGTCTTCGGCAGGAGGCGCTCCTGCTTCTGGGGCGGCAGATTCCGCCGGGCCGAGTTTCTTGCGGCCCAAAAGCGTTAGAATCACCTCCATCTTGCTCGCTCCGTCGTAGAGCGGCGCGATCATCGGCTGAACAATCGAGTAGGTGCCATCAGCAGCGCGAGCATCTCCCCAGGATTCGAGGTAATGCGCCGCCGGAATGTGCAGTGCTGCTTGCACGGCCGTGATGTTTTTCAGCATGCCGACGTGAACCAATTTCACCTTTTTGTCGGAAACAAGCTTGGCAAAGCCTTGGGCGTCAGGCGCGTCGTAATAAAGACTGGCGGGGGTCAGCGAGACCAGGGTCTTGATCTGCCCGCCCGAAACCGCTGCTTGCAGTTCAGCAAATCCGCCAAACTCAGGCGCGGGAGCTTCCTGAAGCAGTTCAATCGTCGAACCAAACGCACCGAGGGCGTTGTTGATTGAGGCGACGAGCGCGTGAACTTCCGCACCGAGGCGGGAACCGGCGAGAACGACGGATTTACCCTTGTTATCGACCAAATCGCGAACCGCCGGGGCGATCCACTCTTTGAGAGCGGCAGGAGCGGTATCCGCAAGCGCTTTGGCCGAAGCATCACCCAGTTCAAGGGCGATGAGAGCCGCAGCAGCCGGAATCAGGCTGGCGGGGATCGCCTTGCGGTGGTCTGCCATGCCGCCAGTGAGCGTGTAGCGGTTTTCGAGGACGTAGAGGCGGTTCATGTCCGCCGTCTTGGCTTCCTTGGCGCGATGCTTGGTGAAAGCGGAGATTGGTTCACCAGCGACTGGGTCCAAGCTGAGGAAATCGCAGTCGAGGGCCAGGATGCGCATGGCGGAGCCGAGCTTCACGAAAGGCTTCACACCCGCTCCCAGAACAGCCTTTGATGCAGCGGCGCTGCCTTCGGCCCCTGCGGCCTCATACTTGAACAACTGAGCCTGCGGGAAAGCGGCCTTTACCTCGCCAAGCAGACGCAGGTAGGTGGGGGAGGACGTCGCACCGATCACGATGCCAAGACCAGCACCCGCAGATTTCTTGGCCTCAGCGGAGACGGCGGCGAGCAATTCGTTCGCCTTGGCCCAGCTAAGTTCCTTGCCCATGCCAAGCGGCTTCTGCGAGCGCTCAGGATCGTAAAGATCAAGCACGGAAGCTTGAGCAAAGCTATCGATACCACCCCCCAGAGGGTGAAGGGGGTTGCCGGTGACGTGCGTCGGACGTCCTTCGTGCGTGGTGACGACGAGGGGCGTCGCACCACCGCCGCAGGGCATCGTGGTGGCATACATGAGCGCCTTGCCCGGCACCATCCACTCGACGTGCTGAGTGTAAGGCAGAATCGTGGTCAGCGGACGGCGGCAGCTTGCCAAGCCCATCAGACCGACGCTGGCACCCATGATTTTCAAAAAGTCACGGCGGCCGTTTTCACGCTCTTCGTCCGTCAAGGTGTCACCAGCGGGGAACTCGCGGCCCAGATCCTTGAGGAAACTCTCACGACGCTCCAACTCGGAGACACTGCGCCAGTAGCGCTTCGCGTTCTGCGGCTCCTCGGGATGAATCCAATTGCGTTTCATGTGTCGGGAAAAAAGGGCGCGGGGTTAGCGGTGGCAGGCGGTGCAGTTTTCTGGCGGCTGAATCTGCCAATGCTTTTTGAGCTGGGTGCCCACTTCCGCCTGGGTCACTTCCTTGCCGTACGTGGTTTCAGCGAGCTTGAGAAGCTGGTCGAGATCATCGGCTTTCGCGGACTCGCCGCCGATCACCGTGGCGATCTCACCGGCAGGGATTTTCTTGTCCAGCAGGCCTTTGTAGAAATCTGCACGCTTCAGGTCGGCAGGCTGGAAATTGAGATTTGTGACATGCTCCAAGGGGCGCAGGTTTTTCTCGGGGTTGCGGTGGCAGTCAAGGCACCAGCCCATGGACTGCGGCTGGTCGTGGCGGACGACTTCCATCTCGTTAATTTTGCCGTGGCAGGATACACAGGAGATGCCACGGTTGAGGTGGGCGCTGTGATTGAAATAAACGTAATCAGGAGCCTTGTGAACCTTCACCCAAGGGATGGATTCGCCAGTTTCATGGGCCTTCACGACCAATTCGAGCTTAGGACTGGCGGACTTGATATTGCCCTTGCCCGGACCATGGCAATTGAAGCAGGTCTGGTTCGTCGGCACATTCGAGTGACTCGATGCCTCCCCGAAGCTGTGGCAGTAACGGCAATCGAGGCCGAGCTGGCCGGCATGAATTTTGTGGGAAAAGGGCACCGGCTGAGTCGGCTCATAGCCCACGCGGGTGTATTTCGGAGTGAAGTAGTAGGCGACGCCGACACTCACGCCCAAGGCAATGAACACGACGGCAATGGCTACCTTGAGCGGCAGCCAGTTGGTCCAACGCGGAAAAAAGTTACCCATAATTAATGACGGCAGATGAGCTTGTGAAAAATTTCACAAGGATGCTCAGAATAGGGAGACGGAAGCCGGTTTGCAACCCTCATCTTGAAGTTTTTAAACTTTTGTGCGTCTGGTTTGTCATGTTGCGATTCCGTCGCAAAAAATCGTGGATTTGAGCGGCCTGCATCAACCCCACTCGACGAGCAGCAGGCCGTGCTCGAAATCCAGGGTCACCCGGTAGTCTTCCAGCAAATACGTCCCCAGCCGTGACGGGCCGGGCATCACGTCCACTTCCGCAAAGGGATACCGGGAACCAAACAAGCCTAGGGTGTTCAACTCAAGCACCCGGACTTTTGCCTGATCCGGGGTCTGCGCCCCGCCCACGCCAGTGATGAGATAATTCCCGCCCACCTGCCAGCCCCCTTTTTTGTAGCCGAGCACCGCGGCGACCTTTTCATCAAGCTGGACGCCAAAGACGGAGCCGGAGTCCACCACAGCCTCCCACTGGTAACGTCCGTGCTGCAAAGTCGTGGTGGGCACGCCGCTTTTCATGCTCAGGCTGGACTGGTGCATGTGTTTGCGGGTTTTTCCCGCGAAACTGCGGGTAAAGCCGAACTCCACCTCCTCCCGCAGGAAATCCAGCGTGAGGTACTTGCAGTTCGCCGCTGCGATATGCACGCCGAGCACGGAAATGCCGAGATGTTCCCTCAAAATGCCACTGCCCCAGGCCGTGCGCTGCATGCGCAGGATGCACGGCAGGTTTTCCAGCTTCCATGCGCCAATCTGCACCGTGGGAATCAAGGCCGCCATGCCCGGCTCATTGCCCAGCACGCCAGACATCGTCGGTCGCACCTGCGGCACGGTGCGCATGCCGAACTCCACCGCCTGCTCCGCGTCGAACACGCTGAAAGTCGCTCCAGTGTCGAACATGAACTTCTTGGGTTTGCGACCGTTCAAACTCACCTTGATGAACGGGATGCCATTCTCGTAATACATCGGCACCTTCAGGAAACCTTCAGGCGGCGGCACGCTGCGGGTTTTCACATTCAGCGTCCCCCGGTTGATTTTAAGCTCCGAGGCCGGCACCGCCTGCGCCACAAGCCGCCGCTCCAACTCCGCCGGCACCGCCTCGTTTTTGACCGCGAACGAATCCGCGCAGCCTGCGACGCCCAGCACCACAAAAGTCATCTGCGCGAGTCGCAGTCCAGTGCTCCAGGTGGGTTGATTCATGCGGCGCAAGCCATCCACGCGGCACGCATTTCTGTCAACACACGCAAATCGCGCACAAATCCTTGTGCGTGCTGACGTAATGTCGGAGGATTCCGTTCTTCTCTCAGCCACCGCCTCATGCGCGATTACTTCATCCGACGCTTCCTGCTCATCCTTCCGACACTGATCGGGGCGACGCTGGTGGTGTTTTTCATCACGCGGGTGACGCCAGGAGGACCACTGGAAGCTGCGCTGCGACAAGCGGCGGCGCAGCAGGGGGATCGTGGCATGAAGGATGCGGGTGCCTCGCTCAGTGAGGAGCAAAAGGAGGAGATGGCGGCCTATTATGGCTTCGACCGGCCATTTTTCCCGGCCTACCTCGCCTGGCTGGGTATTCTGCCAAAGGAAGGCGACAAGCAGTTCATCAAATTCGCCAAGGACAAGCAGGAGATGCCCGTGACGCTGCAAGAACTGCTGCCGCGTGAGCAATGGAAACCCAACAATGCTTATCGTACCACTCAGGCGAAAGTGAGTCGCGATGGCAAGCTGACCGCCGATGACGCCAGCGGCCTGAAAGAGTGGCGAACGCGCGAGGAGAAGGAAAAAGAACGCGTCCAGGTCTTCCGCCCGAAGTTTGATGGCCTGCTGCAAGGCAACCTGGGTACCTCAACACGCTACAATGAGTCTGTCTGGGACATGATCCGTGAGCGCATGCCGATCTCGATTTTCTACGGCTTGGTCACCTTCATCATCAGCTACCTCGTTTGCATTCCGCTCGGCATTTTAAAGGCCATCAAGCATCGCACAGTGATCGACAATGCCAGCTCGATCCTCATCTTCGTGGGTTATTCCATCCCCGGTTTTGTGCTCGCGAGCGTGCTGGTGGTTTATCTGGCAGCGCGGCTGAACTGGTTCCCCACGGGCGGTTTTGTCAGTGAAAACTTCGACTCGCTCACCGTCGGTGGCAAAGCCTGGGATGTGGTGCATCACGCGGTGCTGCCGCTGATCTGCTACATGGTCGGTAGCTTTGCCTTCATGACCATGCTGGTGAAAAACAACCTCATGGACAACCTCGCCGCTGACTACGTCCGCACGGCGGTGGCAAAGGGCGCGGGCTTCAAGCGCGCGGTGCTCGTTCATGCACTGCGAAACTCCCTCATCCCGCTGGCGACGACGTTGGGCCACATCGTTTCCATCTTCGTGGCTGGCTCGACGCTCATTGAGTTGATCTTCGAGATCAATGGCTTCGGCCTGCTCGGCTACTACAGCGTGCTGGATCGCGATTACCCTCTCGTGATGGGCATCCTCGTCATTCAGGTCGTCTTGCTCATGGTGGGCAACATCTTGTCTGACTTCTTCGTCGCGCTCACTGACCCGCGCATCCGCTTCGAGTAAACTATGTCTCCTCGCTCCACCGGCATCACCCTCATTGCTTATGCAGCGCTTGCCGCGTTGTTCCGGTGGCTGTCGTTGTCCGTGCCGGTGTTTAAGGTGCCGTTTCTCGGCGGAGCGTGGCTGGGATGGATTTTGCTCACACTTTTTGCACTTACGGGCGGTTGGTTGCTCTGGCGCGGACAAACACAGTGGCATTGGAGTCCGTTGACCTTGAAACAGTTCCGCCGCTTCCGTGAGATCAAACGAGGGCACGCCTCATTCTTGGTTTTGCTCGCGCTGGTGGGCGTGGGATCACTCGATACCCTGATTGTCGGTAAGCGTGCGCTTGTCGTTCGTTATGAAGGCAAATTCTACTTCCCGTTCGTCACCGAAGTGAAACCCGCGACCACCTTCGGCCTCAAAGATGAGTCGGAGACGGATTACCGCGAGTTGCAGCGTCAGTTTCGCGAGTTCAAATCCAGCAACTGGGTGCTCATGCCCATCGTGCCGTATGATCCGAAGCTCGACACGCCGGAGACCATTGAGGAAGTCGTGATGCGTGAGGGTGTGGCATATCGGTTGAGTGAAACCAAACCCTTCGATGGCCGTGCGCACACCACGTTTCGCGACAAGCCACAGCAGAAACGTCAGGAATGGGTCTTCCGTCATGGTTTGAAGCAGGGCGAGATGCTCGGCTGGGATGCGAGCAACGAGCAGGTGGAGAAAGCCACCTTCGACAAAGGCAAACGCACCGCCTACAACGACTTCACCGATGGCAAAGCCGCCGCTCTAGAGTCTCAAGCCTCTGCAACCATGCTGACCGTGGTTTATCCACCTTCACCGCCATCCTGGGCGCAGCGACACTTCCTCGGCACGACTTCGATGGGCGGTGATGTGCTCGCCATTCTCTATGGCGGCTGGCAGCAGGCGATCATCGCTTCGATCCTATTTGTGACCTTCGTTTTCGTCGTCGGTATCGCGGCGGGCGGATTGCTTGGCTACTTCGGCGGCGTTCTGGACCTTGTGGGCATGAGATTGATCGAGATCTGGTCGGTGCTGCCGTTCCTGTTCATCGTGATGATCGTCAGCTCGATCATCAGTCCGAATCTGTTCCTGCTGGTGGTCATCATCTCGCTGTTCAGTTGGATGGGCACCACGATCTACATCCGCACGGCGGCCATGAAGGAAAAGGCCCGCGATTATGTTGCCTCCGCTCGGCTTCTCGGTGCCAGCACAGCCCGCATCATCTTCAAACACATCCTGCCGAACAGCATTGCCATTCTCGTGACGCTCGCGCCTTTTGAAGTCTCTGCCATTATCACCTCGCTCGCCGCATTGGATTACCTCGGCTTCGGTCTGCCGCCTGAAGAACCGAGCTGGGGCCGCCTGCTGCACGAGGGAACCGAGGACTTCAATTACCCCTGGATCGTCAGCAGCGCCTTCGTGGCGATGACCACCGTTCTCGTGCTCGTCACCTTCGTCGGTGAAGCCATACGCGAGGCATTTGATCCGAAGAAATTCACGACCTACCGATGAGCACTGGGCACATGATTTCATTCGCTCGCACAGCTGCTCTGATCAGCTGTGCCGCAATTGTTGTTTCTTGTTCCGACTCAGAGGACACCCGCTTTCCGCCTTACGACAACACCGAGGAGGTGAAGGCTTACTGGAAATCGAAGCCAGACTTCTTCCAGTGGAAGACGCCAGCCGATCTTCCGACGAGTCTGAAGTGGGAAAACGCCACCGATGTGCCGGAGTTCGGCGATCCTCGCGCCAAGAAGGGCGGCACCTTCCACGACTGGCATCCCACTTTTCCACCCACCTTCCGCAAAGTCGGCCCGGATGCGAGCAACGCCTTTCGCGGTGAGCATCACGACAACATCGAGATTGGTCTGATCACACGTCATCCCGATGAGGACGTGTGGATTCCTGGCTTGGCGAAGGAATGGGCCGTGTCGGAGGATCGCAAGACTGTCTATTTCCGCCTTCAGGACAAGCTGACCTTCTCTGACGGCCACCCCATTGAGGTTGAGGACTTCTTCATGACCTTCTTCGTCATGACCAGCACGCACCTGAAGGACCCCTGGTACAATGATTGGTACACAAAAGAATATGCTGGGATCACCCAATTCGACGACCGCACTTTCTCGATCACGATCCCAGAGCCAAAGCCGGACCCCATTTGGTATGCGATGATTCCACCCAGCCCGCGTCACTTCTACCGCGAACTCGGGCCGGATTTCCCAGCGCGCTATCAGTGGCGGATCTGCCCGGTGACCGGAGCTTATGTGATCGACCCCGCTTTGATGAAGCGAGGTCGCTCCATCACGCTCAGCCGAGTGAAGGACTGGTGGGCGCGTGATTTGAAGCACTACCGCTACCTCTTCAATTGCGACTTCCTGGAATACAAGATCATCGCCAGTCAGGACAAAGCCTTCGAGATGTTTCGCCAGGGCCAGTTCGACTACTATCTCGCCGGCCTGCCGCGCTATTGGTATGACAAGGCGGAAGTCCCCGAGATCTATCGCGGCTACATCGAGCGGCACATGTTTTACAACGAGTATCCACAGGTCACCTGGGGTATCCGCATCAACGAAAGCAAGCCGCTTCTCGAAAACCTCGATGTGCGTCTCGGCATCAACTACTCGATGAACTTCCAGAAGGTGATCGATGTGGACTTCCGTGGCGACAAGACCCGCATGAACAGCACGGTGTCAGGCTTTGGCAAGTTCACCAATCCCGATCTCCGCGCCCGGCCTTACGATCCAGTGAAGGCCCGCGAACACTTCGCGAAGGCTGGTTTCACCAAAGCCGGACCGGATGGCATCCTGCAAAACGCGGAGGGCAAAAAGCTTGCCTTCACGCTCACCACCTTCAACTCCGGCACCATCACACCCATCATGCTGCGATTGAAGGAGGAGGCCAAAAAAGCCGGGCTGGAGATCAATGTTGAAGGTCTCGACTCCACGCAGATGTACAAGAAGCTCGACCAGAAGAACCACGAGATGGGTTTTGCCGGTTTCGGCGCGCAGCCGCCTTATCCGCGCTTTTGGGACGACTACCACAGCGCCAACGCCTTCAAGATCGGCAAAGATGGCAAGCGCGAGATCGTCACCGACACCAACAACATGACGCAGACCGCCGATCCCGCGCTCGATCCGCTCATCGACCAGCATCGCAAGGCGAAGACCGAGGAGGAAGTGCAGCGGCTCTCCTGGCAACTTGCCAAGCTCATCGAAGACCGCGCCTGCACCATCCCGGCCTGGGAGTCGCCATTTTACCGCTACATGACCTGGCGCTGGGTACAGTGGCCTGCGAAGGGCAATGCGCGCAAAAGCCGCGAGCCGATGGATGCCCACATGTTCTGGATCGACGAGGATGTGAAACGTGAGACGAAGGAAGCCATCCGCACCGGGCGTGACTTTGGTGAAACCCTGCGCGTCTTCGACGCCTACCAAGCCAAGCAATGAGCAGCCCCATCCTCCAGGTCGAAAATCTCGTCACTGCGTTCGATACGGACACGGGGCGCATGACTGCCGTCGATGGCATCAGCTTTGATGTGCCCAGCGGCAAAACGCTCGGTATTGTCGGCGAGTCTGGCTGCGGCAAGAGCGTCACCGCCTTCTCCATCACACGATTGCTGCCTCAGCCGCACGGGAAGATCCTCGGTGGCAGCATCCGCTTTGAAGGGCGTGATCTCGCCGCACTGCCTGTCGAGGAGATGCAGAAGATCCGTGGCAACGACATCAGCATGATCTTCCAGGAGCCGATGACCGCGCTGAACCCCGTGCAGACTGTCGGCAGGCAGCTTGCGGAGGCCATCTTGCTCCACACCGAGTGCAGCAAGGCAGAGGTGCTGGCCCGTAGCATCGACATGATGAAAAAGGTGCGTATACCCGCGCCCGAGCAGCGCCTGAACGAATACCCGCATCAGCTCAGCGGCGGCATGAGACAGCGCATGATGATCGCCATGGCGCTGATCAACAAACCCAAGCTCCTCATCGCCGACGAGCCCACCACGGCGCTCGATGTCACCGTGCAGGCGCAGATCCTGGAGCTCATCGCCGATCTGCAAAAGGACATGGGCATGAGCGTCATTCTCATCACTCATGATCTCGGTGTCATCGCCGAAGTGTGTGATGAAGTCGCCGTCATGTATGCTGGACGCATCGTTGAGCAGGCCAGTGTCTTCGATCTCTTCTCCAAGCCGCGCCATGCCTACACCCAGGGGCTGTTGGAAAGCATTCCGCGTCTCGACAGCAAGCCCAAGACACTCTTGAAAGCCATCCCCGGCAATGTGCCCGGCATTGCTGACTTCAAGCCCGGCTGCCGCTTCGCGGAGCGCTCGGGGCGTGAGCACAGCCAGGCCCATCTGGCCACCCGTCCGTCCTTCATCGAAATTTCCGCCAACCACTGGGTGGAGCACTGCCCCATCTGCGTCGCATGAGCCTTCTTACTGTCCAAAACCTCCAGCAGCACTTCCCCGTTCGTGGCGGCGTGCTCAGGCGCTCTGTGGCTTCTTGCAAAGCGGTCGATGGGGTGAGCTTCACACTGGGTGAAGGTGAAACCCTTGGCCTCGTGGGCGAGTCTGGCTGCGGGAAGACCACGTTGGGCAAGGCCATCGTGCGTCTGCTGAAGCCCACCAGCGGCAGGATCGAGTTTGATGGGCAGGACATCACGCACGCTGGCATCGGCGCGCTGCGCCCGATGCGTCGTCATGTGCAGATGATCTTCCAGGACCCTGCGGAGTCGCTTAACCCGCGCCACACGGTGCGGGATATTTTGGAGGAGCCCTTCATCGTGCAAAAGATGGGCACGAAGGAGGAGCGCCGAAGGTGGGTGCTCGACCTCCTCGATAAAGTCGGCTTGTCCGCAAGTGCGACGGATCGCTTCCCCTTCGAGTTCAGCGGCGGCCAGCGTCAGCGCATCGGCATTGCGCGGGCCATCGCTTTGAAGCCGAAGCTCATCGTCTGTGACGAGCCCGTCTCAGCCCTCGATGTCTCCGTGCAGAGCCAGGTGCTGAATCTCCTGCTCGATCTCCAGCGCGAGATGGGCCTGAGCTACCTCTTCATCGCCCATGGTCTGAGTGTGGTGAAGCACATGAGCGACCGTGTGGCGGTCATGTATCTCGGCAAGATCGTCGAACTCGCGCCTGCGGAGGAACTCTATCACCACCCACGCCATGCCTATACGAAGGCGTTGCTAGATGCGATCCCTGTCGCCGACCCGACGAAGCGCCGCGAGCGTCAGCTGCTGCGTGGGGATGTGCCTTCACCGATCAATCCGCCCGCGGGTTGTGCCTTCGGGCATCGCATGAAGCATCCGAAATGGCAGGAAAGCGTGAGCATGGATCTCACGCTGAAGGAAATCGCGCCGGGGCATTTCGTGCAGCCGTGTCCGTGCTGCGCAGCGTGATTTTGAGCCCAAAATAACAAAAACCCCGTCTGGAGTGCCAGACGGGGTTTGAGAAAGCACCGGAGGAGGCGGCCTACTGCGGCGGCACGCGGAAGAGCTTGCCGGTGTAGGGGCATTTGACTTCCATCCCGACTGGAAGGCCGGTCACGTCCACCAACTGATGCTTGGCGGCGTAAGGGCTGTTCACGAACCCTGGGCGACCGCTGATGGAACTGCCGTAAGGCAGCTCAGGGGCGGCTTGGGTCGGGGCGGGTGTGACTGCCGGGGTGATCGGAGTAGTGGTTTCAGGCTTGCTCATGGCAGCCACCGAGGTGTCTGGTGCCACTGGAGTCGTGCGCGGACGCTCCTGGGGTTCAGGCGCTTGAGGCCGGCTGGGCGCAGAGGCGATGCCGGAGGAAACCGAGCCTGGCACGAGGAAGGGGCGCTGAGTGTAGGGGCAGACGACTTTGGAGCCAGCTGACATGCCGCGCACATCGACCAGACGCGGTGGATTGGTAAACGGTGTGCGGACATAGCCGGGAAGATCAGGCACCGAATGGGCTACTGGCACGCTGGCTGAGTTCAGCATCGAAGGAGGTGGCGTCGAAGGGGCGGTAGGTCCGACCAAGGCGGTGTGTAGATTGGTCGGCGCGGGCGCTGTGTTCTGCGTCAGCGTCTGGGTTCGATGAGTCGCGATACCAAGCGGACGACTTGCTCCACCCATGTAATACGAGATAAGCCCCTTTGTCTGGATTTGCTGCCATACCTGACGAGGAGGGAGGGCGCAGGAGGCCAGCATGAGAGTCGCAGAGCTGGCTAAGACCCAACGAACCTGATTTACAAGAGGTGAAGACATAGGCTATGGCGAACGGTTAATTTTTTTGAACTAGCGCACGCATCTTAAATATCTTTTTAAATTATGCAACAGCAACGATGGTGATGCTGTGTGATCCTCCTTTGAACTTTTAGTTTGTTTTCTATCAATCAATTTTATCGGCCCCCTGTTTATGGACTGGCGCATCATCACCGTTGGAAAGCCCGGCCATGCCTGGGTGAAAACTGCACTGGAGCTTTATTGGCAGCGGTTGAAACATCATGGACGCTTTGAGCACATCGTCATTAAAGAGGGCAGTCTGGCGCAGGTGGAAGCGCAAATGACCACTGCGAGTGAGCATTCCCTGCGGGTGGTGCTGGATGAACGCGGCAAGCAGCTGCGCAGCGTGGAACTGGCAAAATGGATCGAAAAGCAGCAGATTTCAGCCCGCAAACGAGTGAGCGTGCTGATTGGCGGCGCAGATGGTCATTCCGACTCTTTTCGAGCCAGCGCGGATGTCTGCTGGTCGCTTTCCTCACTCACCCTACAGCACGACATCGCACTCGTGGTGCTGGCCGAGCAGCTTTACCGCGCCCACGCCATTCTGCGCGGGGAACCCTACCATCGCGAGGGGTGATGGCATGCCATTATCGGTGATGGCGCTTGCTTATGGGTCTGTTTATTGCTGAGTTGAGTCTCATTTCGTGTCATTTTCGCCTTGTAGAGAATCTAAGGGACGTTAAATTTTAAAAAGTTCTGAATTTTAGCATCGATGTCTTCCTCCATTCTCAAAAATGTCATTCACCCCAAGGCGCAAACAGCGCCCATGGAGAAAAAAGCAGGGGAGGAGGCACCTGCACGCCGCATCGTCAGCCCGTCCAGCTTTGACAGCGGGACGAGTCATGACGCCGCCGGATCCGGAACAGAGGACATGGAAATGGTGCTGGGTGCTCTGGTGGAAAACGCTCCCGTGGCCATGGCCATGTTTGACAAGACCATGCGCTACATGCTGGCCAACCGGCAGTGGCTCACTGAGTTTGGCCTCGGGCAAGTCCAGCCGCTCGAGGGCAGGAGCCAGTATGAGATTTTTCCCGGTCTGCACCCTGGCTGGCGGCAGGTCTATGACCGGGCGCTTCAGGGGCACATCGTGCGCAGCGAGCATGATGCCTCAAACGCCCCGGATGGGAGCCGTTTGGTTTACCGCTGGGAAGTCCGCCCGTGGCGAAAGAAGCGCGACGCCTCGGTCGGCGGACTGATGGTCATCTGTGAAAAATTCAGCGCGACACACTCTGCCGCTGACGAGGAGGGCACCAGCGCTGCGCCTGAAAGCCGTGAACCGGTCTCCACGCTGCCGAAAATCCCACCTTTGCTCGAATGCGCCCAGCCCATGCTGATGCTCAATGCGCAGGGAGTGATTCAACGCGCCAATGTCACTGCGGCGCGGCTCACCCTCGACCGGGGCATCCAGGAAGGCTCGACGTGCTTTTGGGAAGTTTGGAGTGATGGACGCGACAGCGCCTCGCTGCGCCAGCAGGTGCTCGCAACACTCGCTGACCTTTCCGCCAACCCGGGCAAACACTCCGCGTTCATCACCACACGTCCGGAACTATCCGCCGATCCCACTTCTCCCTCACGCTGGCTGGTTTCCAGCCTGAACGACAAGCACATGGACGAAGCGGCTCCACTCTTCCTGCTGATGGGTTTGCCAACCCAGGCTGCTGAAAAGATCACGCAGGTCACGGTCCAGGTGCCGCAGGTGGCTCCTATGGTGCTGCCACCGCAGCCAGATCTGGCCCTTGAGGCGACTGTGAAGCATTTGGAGGAGGAATTACGCCGCGCCAAACAGGAACTGCGCACCCTTGGCGAGGCGCAGCAGGCATTCAGCCGCCGCGAAACCCGGCTGCGTTCCTATCTTGAAGGCGTGCCCTGCGGCATCTTTGTTCTTGATGAGCGTGGTGCCCCCCTGTTCCAAAATGAACGTCTGGCCCAGTTGCTCGGGCGTCCGTTTGAGCAAGAGCAGACGGTGGAAGAATGGCTCTCCCACGCCTGCCACACGGATGAGCACCGCGAGCAGGTGACGCTCGTCTGGCGTGAAAGCGTATGGCGCCGTCAGCTCACACGCACGCTCTCGCTCGCCACGGCAGACGGCCTACTCAAGGAGCTTGAATTTCACCCCGCCACACTGCCGGGCGGTGGACTGCTGGTCAGCATTCAAGACGTCACCGAGAACACACGGCACGAGGAGCAGCTCCGCAGCATGGAGGCCAAACTGCGCACCCTGCTCTCTGGCAGCCCCGTCGCCGTCGTTTTGACGGACAAGACCGGCGTCATCTTTGAGGTCAACCAGAACGCCGAGAAGCTGCTGGGCCAGGTGAAAGCCGAGTTGCGGCGCTACCCACTCGATGCCTGGCTTGATCCTGACAGCGCCACGGCCCGGCGTGACGCCCTGCGCCAGTTGGGCAAAAGCGGTCGGCAGGCCGAGGCGCTCGGTGTGCGCGTCAAACGTGCCGATGGCACCTACTCCAACGCCATCCTGCACCTTTCCACCGTCACAGATGCGCAGGGAGAGATGCACTGCACCGTCCACTTCCTCCAAGAAGCCATGCCACCGGCTGCTGTGGCCGAGGCAGAGATTGCGGAGCCGATCCAAGTCGCATCACACCTGCCAGACCTAACCACACCCCAGCAGAGCACCGAACGGCTCCTCACCACCGATGCGAATGGCCGCATCCGCACCTGGACTGCCCATGCACGTCGAATTTTCGATGTTGAGGAGTCCTCCGCCGTCGGCAGGCCCCTCCACCAGTTTTTCCGCCCCTCCGACGCCACCGGATTCTTCGCTGATCTCGCCCAGCAGGCAGCCCATCCGCAGCAGTTCGTGGTGCGCCCGTTTTTTGGCAGCCATGGCATCCGTGGCGAGGTGGCGCTCAGCGCTCGAATGCTGGAAGAAGGCGGCTGCGAGATCATGACCCAGATCACGGAACGCGTGGCTGTGGCAGCCCCAGCGCCTGCCGCGCCACCGAGCACGCCCCTGCTGACCGCCGCCGTGCCCCAGGCCTTCAAAGTGGTGTCCGCCTCCAGCCAGCGCTGGCCCGTCGCCGACTTGGAGCGTGAAAAGCTGCTGCTCACCGAGACTCATCACCGCATCAAAAACCACCTGCAGATCATCTCCAGCCTGCTGAACATGCAGATCAACGGCGTGAGCGACCAAGATGCGCGCGACGCCCTGCGCTCCAGCCAGAACCGTGTGCGCGCCATCGCCGCACTGCACCAGCATTTGTATCTGCTCGCGCTGGGCAAAGGAGACACCTTCAGCGACTTCACCCTCAGCCTCGTCGCCCACCTTCGTGAGTGTTATGAGGTGACGGCGGAGCAAATCAGCGTGCGCCTTGGAATCCAGGAAGGCCCCGTGCTGCCAGAATGGCTCATGCCACTGGCGCTCACCCTCAATGAGGCGCTCTCCAACAGCTTCGAGCACGCCTTTCCCCACGGCCGCCAAGGCCAGATCGTCGCCATCCTCAGCTACACCCAGGAAAGTGGTGAACTCACCGTTCGGGATGACGGGGTCGGCCTGCCGGCAGAGTTCCATCCCGGCGAAGGCGGCGGCCTTGGGCTGAAAATCCTCGCCGTCTTCGCGGATCAGATGCGCGGCCAGCTTTTTGTTCAAGGCAGCCCAGACCGCGGGACCGAAGTCCGCCTCCGCTTCCCGCTTGTGGTCAATGAGGCGCTTGTTGCCTCAAAAGTAAATGACACCGGGGAGGGCGCGGGAGGAAGGGATCGTTGCCTCAGAAGTGATGACACCGAGGGTTAGGCGTTCAGTGTTGCTGCTGCGTGCACGCAATGCAAGGAGCCCGTAGGGCGACTGG
>JAPLUL010000052.1:0-14329 GCA_026397635.1 Verrucomicrobiota bacterium
CGGCCCTTGTAGATCGGCACCACCGCGCTACCATGCTTGATCTTGAGGAAGGCCCGCCCCTTTTTCCGGGTGTCTCCCACGCTTGTCATAATTGAGTCCTGCATACCGCCGGATGAGGTGTCAACCTCCGGCGATACGACCCCTGTAATCCCTTGATTATGTGAGCTTTGAGAAGTCTCTCCTTCGAGAAAAGAAGGCTCTATGATATAAGATTGCCAATGGAAGCTACAAGAGACCGAGGGTGACAAGTCTTTCGCGAATGATCGCTCTTTCTGCATCGCGAAAGCGGTGGAAGGGCTCGGCCATGTGATCGTCGCAGATGCCGAGGAGGCTGAGGCCGCATTTGATGCCTTTGATGATGGCGCTCTTGTGTTTGCCGACGGTGTAGATGGCTCCAGCGAGCTTCATCACCTGGGCGTGAAGCTCCCGCGTGCGCTGGAGGTCCTGCGCGGCGGCGGCTTGATACATCTCGACGTAGAGTTTGGGATGCAGATTGGCTCCGCCGTTGATACCGCCGTGACCGCCGAGCAGCACGGCCTCGGCGGTGAGTTCCTCAGGACCGACGAGCACGCTCCAGTCGGCGCGTTGCTTCGCGATCTCGATGAGGCGGTGGAAGTAGATCATGTCACACGAGCTGTCTTTGACACCGCAGACGCCGGGCATTTCCAAAGCGCGGCGCACAAGGTCGAGTTCGAAGCTCACCTTCGTCAAACCGGGCATGTTGTAGAGAAACAGCGGCAGCGGCATCTCGGCGACGAGGTCTTGCACATACTCGAGCATTTCCGGCGGTGCGGCGGGGAAATAATACGGCGGCGCGAGCACCACATGCGTCGCACCGACCTCCGCCGAGTATTTGGCGAGGTTCACGCTTTCGGTGAAGGAGGTGTCTGTGATGCCGACGAGCACTGGAACGCGTCCTGCGGCCACTTGGCAGGCTCGCTCGATCAATTCGCGACGCAGGCGGTAGCTGAGGCTCGGACCTTCACCCGTCGTGCCGAGCACGAACAGCCCGCTGACACCGCCGCTGATGAGATGCTCGATGAGACGCTCCAAACCGGCGACGTCGAGGGTGTCGCGATCACGCAAAGGGGAAACAAGGGGCGGAATGATGCCACGGAGAGGTGGGGACATGGCCTGAAAGGTTCAAAGATTAAGAATCAAAGATAAATGAGGCTTCGCTGCTCATCCTTGGCAGCGGCTTGACGATTCTTGATGAGGCTGACATGCTCCACCCATGCCCGCCACTGACCAAGCTGACTATTTTTCCACCCAAGTGATGCGCACCCGGCGCTTCTTCCTGCCCGAATGGCAGGAGAGGCAGCGCGATGGCGCAGCGCCCTGCCTGGTGGGGGGCGGCTGTGAATGGTGTGCGCCGGATTTCGTCGTGGACCGGCAGGAGTTCCCATTTCTGGCGTTTGAATTCGTCACCCGAGGCAAAGGCAGCGTCACGCTGGTGAACCAGAAGCACGAGCTGGGGGCCGGGCACGCGTTTTTTTACGACTCCAGCGTGCCGCATGTGATCCGCAGCTCGGCGGAGGAGCCGATGGTGAAGTATTTCTTCAACTTCACCGGTTCACGAGCCGCTGCGTTGATGAGCGATCTTGACCTCGCCGCCGGCAGCGTGCTGCGCGTGGCGGATGCCTCGCGAGTGGTGAGCCTGCTCGAAGAAGTGATCGATCATGCGCTGCGCGGCGGTCGCTTCGGGCTGCGGGCGGCCTGCGCGGCACTCGAGCATGCGCTGGTGCTCTGCGCGGACAGTCGCCAGCCCGCGACGACGAAGATGGACCCTGCTTACGCGACGTATCTGCGCTGCCGTGGCCATTTGCTGCGCAATTATCCCGTGCTCAACAGCATCGAACAAGCGGCGAAGGCGTGCTACGTCTCCGCCGCCTATTTCACGCGTCTTTTCCAACGCTACGACAGCGAGACGCCGCTGGCCTGCCTGACGCGTTTAAAGCTCTCCCAAGCGGCCATCAAGCTGCGGCAGCCGGATGCGCTGGTGAAAAACGTGGCCTCCGAGCTCGGTTACAAGTCCGCCGCGCATTTTTCGCGGGCTTTCAAGGCCTGGAGCGGAAGATCGCCGCGTGGTGGTTGAGGTATTTGGAGGCTTGCGACGGCTCCGGCGGGATGGCACTCTGCTCGCATGAGCATCACTGCCACTGATTGGGTTGGTTGGAAATGAGCAACGACTTCATCATCACCACTCGATGGGTGCTGACAGAGCTTGCCATGCCCTCGGCGGCACGCCTTTGAGGCAGTGTGCGGCTACGTTGCTGCAAAGCGTTGAAACGGACCCTTTCTTCACCGTGATTCAGTCGAGCGACAGCCTCTATGTGCGGGGACTGAAACTTGATGCCTCCAGATCAGACAAGCACTGGTCGCTCACTGACTGCCTCTCGTTTGTGGTGATGCAGGATCAAGAGATCACGGAGGCGCTGACGGGGGATCATCCGTTCGAGCAGGCGGGTTTCCGGCCACTGTTTGCAGGAAACTGACGCGCCATCTTGAAATGCGCTGGGGACTTCCCATCTTCGCGCAGTTTTCCAAACCACCGCATGCTTTCCTTCCTGAAAATCCGTAATCTGGCGCTCGTCGAAGATGTGACCTGGGATCTGGCTCCAGGGCTAGTCGGTGTGACGGGGGAGACGGGTGCCGGGAAGTCGATCATTGTCGGTGCTTTGAAGCTGATCCTGGGCGAGCGGGCGGACCGGACGCTGATCCGCAACGGGCAAGATTCCTGCACGGTGGAGGCGAGTTTTCACCTGACAGACACGCGGGCAATTGACGTGGTGCTCGAAGATGCGGGACTGGAGCCGTGCCAAGACGGGGAATTGCTGATCAAACGCTCCATCAGCACCAGCGGGGCGAACAAGCAGTTGGTGAACTGCTCTCCGGTGACGATCCAGGTGCTCAAGAGCCTGGGCGAGTTTTTGGTGGATCTGCATGGGCCGCATGATCATCAGTCGCTGAACTCCCGCGAGCGCCAGCTTGAGATGCTGGACAAATTCACCAGCATTGAGGAGCTCCTGGGCAAATATCAGGACGCCTGGAAGCTGTGGCGCAACGTCGTGGTGGAGCTAAACGAACTGGAGAACTCCGAGAGGGCGTCCAGCCAGCAGATCGACATGCTGAAGTTTCAGGCGAACGAAATTGCCTCCGCGAACCTCAAGGAGGGCGAGGAGGAGGAAATCGAGAGCCGTCATCGCATCGCTGCGAACGGAGCACGGCTGGCAGAGCTATGCGGAGCCATCACGGGCCGCCTGAGCGAGGGCGAAGGCAGTGTGGTGGATGGTTTGCGCGAGATCAGCCGCAGCATCCATGAGTTGGAGAAGATCGATCCCGGCACATCTGCGATGTTTGAGGGCTTCAAATCAGCGCAGATCGAGCTGACCGAGCTGGAGAGCAGCCTGGCGGACTATGCGGATGATTTAGAAACCGATCCTGCCGAGTTGGACAAGCTCGAAAGCCGCATTCACACCATTCAAACCCTGAAGCGGAAGTATGGACGCACGATTGGGGAGATTTTGGAGTTTCTGGCCGAAACGGAGCGCAAACTCGCGAAGATGGAGAATCGCGGCGAGGAAATCGAAAAGCTGCAAAAGCTTGTGAAGGAGCGCGAAACGGAGGTTTTGAAGCTCGGGAAGCAAATTTCGAAGAAACGGGCCGACGCGGCTCCAAAACTCGCGAAAGAGGTCGCCTCGCATCTCACGGATCTGGGCTTCAAACGCAGCGTCTTCGAAGCGCAGCTTGCCACCCTAACTACGCCCGAAAAATGCGGCCTTGAAGAGGTCGATTTCCACTTTGCGCCAAATCCGGGCGAGCCTTCGAAACCGCTGCGACTGACGGCGAGCAGCGGTGAGATGTCACGTGTGCTCCTGGCGGTGAAAAGCGCTCTGGCGAAGCAGGACGCAGTGCCGCTGCTAGTGTTTGACGAGATCGACGCCAATGTAGGTGGCAACATCGCCGAGGCGGTGGGGCGCAAGATGGCAGCACTGGGCGCGACGCATCAAGTGATCGCGATCACGCATTTCCCACAGGTTGCGTCACTGGCGCGCAGTCACTTTGTCGTGACGAAGGAGATCACGGGAAACACGACCCGCTCACAAATTCAAGAGGTGAGTGCGGATGAGCGCGTCGAGGAACTAGCGCGCATGCTCGGCGGTAGCGCGGCAAGCGCGCGGGAACATGCCAAGAGTCTGCTCAAAGGCGCGGAACAGTGATCCGACACGGTCGGAGGAGCCAATACGGGACGAATTTCAATGATAGCCTGGATTCCAGCGAAGGATTCTCAGCAGAATTCTTCATCATCGCGACGCACGCCCCTCCTCCACCACGGACCTGACCGACTGCGCCAGCGCCCTGAGTCCACTTTCCTTGGACACATAGCCATGCACGTCAGCACGGTTCAGGACTGGCAGCATCTCCCGATTGTCATGGCCGCTGATGGTGATCACCTTCATTCCAGCCGCGATGCTGCTCCCCGCGCCGTCCAAAAGCTCAATCGCGCTGCCATCTGAAAGCGTCATGTCCGTAACCATGACCTCAAAAACGCGCTCACTGAGAGCAGCCAGCGCCGTCTCGACGCTCTCGGCCTCTACCACTTGAAAACCCGGCAGGTAACTACCCAGCGCAGCCTTCATCACCTCACGATACCCTTGATGATCCTCCACAAGGAGGATCGTGCCTGCTTCGAAAGATTGCCGATTTGCCTGTGGCGTGGTTTGAGATGATGCTTTTGGCATGGGTATCGTCTGGATAGCATACAGTATTTTTAACAATCTAGGCACACTCGAATAAAAATGAATCATCATTCAGAAGGTGGCATGTCAGTCGATTTTTTGAGCCGTGCTGCTCATGAACTGCGCAATCCGCTCACCACCGCCATGGCCCAGGCGGAGTTGCTGCTCGACGGCATCCATGGCCCGCTTTCTGCGGCGCAATCAGCCGCGTTGCGCTCCATTCATGATCAGACACGCCAGACAGCCGCTCTCATTTCCGGGCTTATCGATTTGGCAAGACTCCAGACCGAATCTCTCACGCTCACTGCCTGTGATGCATCTACAGCCGCCGAGTTCGCACTGAGTCAGCAGTCCGAACTTGCCACCACGCGCTCCATCCACCTCAGCCACACTTTTTCAAGCGGCCTCAAGGCCAGAGCCGACAAGAGACGGCTCACACCAATGATTGGCGAGCTACTCGCCACTGCCATTCTCGTCACCCCCTCGGGCGGACAGACAAGTCTTCACGTCACCGCTGAAGCTGGGAGCATTCTCATCCAAGCCATCGGCAACGCCACTCTGCCGCTTCCACTCGCTCAAGACACGCCTGCGGCCATGCTGCAGCAGCTCCACGGACTCAAGCCCATCGGTCTCGCGCTGTTGGAGGCACTGGCCCGGCTCCATCAAGGCTGCTTCACCATCAGGGCCGCTGCAGGGCACGCCAGCATTTTCGTCCTTGAACTGCCCGTTGTCAGTGACAGCGCGGCGCAGGAACCGCTTGCCACACAGATCCACTCACCCGCGTCAGTGCTGCCTCCCACTTCCGATTCGGCCCACCCACAGGTCATCCTCATCGCCGATGACCAGACAGCCTTGGTCTCCGTCACCAGCAGCTACCTTGAAAGCCTCGGTTTCCAAGTCGCCTCCGCCTGTGATGGCAAGGAAGCCGTTCGTCTCACCTCAACTCTATTGCCAGACCTCATCTTCATGGATGTCTGCATGCCCGTCCTCGATGGCTTGAGCGCCATCCGCGAGATACGCGCCTCCAAAACTCCGAAACTCCAGACCATTCCGATCATCAGCCTCTCCGGCGGGACCGGCGCTGCAGATCGGGAAAAATGCCTCGCCGCTGGTGCCACCACCTATCTTGGCAAGCCCTTCGGCATCCGTGAAATCGACGACATCCTCCGCGAGTTCCTCCCGCCAGTGCCACCTTGAATCTCTCGTAACATCCCCTGCACCGCCACGTTTCCAAGCCCTCCAAAATTGCCCATGAACACCCGCCAGCTTTCCCGCCGCCACTTCCTCAGCCGCACCGCCGGTCTCGCCGCCACCACCTTCGCCGGTCCGAATCTCCTGCTACGCGGCCAGGACGTGGCCTCCAAACGCCTGAACCTCGCCATCATCGGCGCGAACGGCAAAGGCCAGTCCGACACCCAGGCCGTAACGCTCGCACACAACATCGTCGCCCTCGTCGATGTGGACTCAAAACGCCTTCAGGAAGCCGCCAACCGCCGGGAAAAAATCCACGCCGAATCCAACGCCGCCGTCCCGAACGTGCCGAAGCTCTACCAAGACTTCCGCAAGATGTTCGACGAGATGGCCAGCGAGATCGACGGCGTCATCGTCTCCACCCCCGACCACACGCATTACCTTGCTGCCATGCACGCCATCAAGCACGGCAAGCACGTCTGCGTGCAGAAACCTCTCTGCAACTACATCGGTGAAGTGCGCGATCTCCATCAGGCCGCCAAGAACGCCAAAATCGTCACCCAGATGGGCAACCAGGGGCGCACCATGGAAGGCCAGCGCCTTGCCAAAGAGTGGATCGAGCAGGGCGTCATCGGCACTCTCAAGGAAATCCGCCTCTGGACCAATCGCCCCGTCTGGCCGCAGGGCCCCATCAAAAAGAAGCTCGTCGAATGCCCCACCAACCTCGACTGGGATCTCTGGCTCTCCTCCGAACCCAGTGAGCCTTACTTCGAGTTCGACCTCGACGAGGCCACCGCCAAGAAAAACAAGCGCAGCCCCGGCCCGCACAACTTCAACTGGCGCGGCTGGTGGCAGTTCGGCTCCGGCGCGCTTGGCGACATGGGCTGCCACATCATGGACGCCACCTTCAGCATCCTCGGCCAGCTCATCCCTGAAAAAATCGACGCCGAAAGCGGCTCCATCACCGACCTCAACGCCCCCGCCTGGAGCAGGCTCGTTTATCACATGCCTGCCGGCAAACACCCCGCCCTCAAGGTCTCCTGGCATGACGGCGAGATCGACGGCCTGCCCAACAAGCCCGAGCGCCATCCTGACATCCCCGAGGACACCTTCAAAAAAGCCAGCAGCGGCATGATGTTCATCGGCACCGACGGCGTCATCTTCGAAGGAGATGCCTACTGCAAGAGCCCGGTCATTTATCCGCTCGAAAAATTCACCCAGCTCCGCCTCGACATGCAGGCTGGCAAAATCAAGAAGACCGAGACCCGCAGCGCCATGCCCGACAATCCGCAAGGCGAATGGGCGCACCACATCGTCAACGGCGGCCTCCCCAGCTCGAACTTCGACTACTCCTGCCCGCTCACCGAGTTCGTCCTCCTCGGCAACCTCGCCATCCGCGCCCAGCAGACCATGCAGTGGGACAAAGACGCCATGAAAGTCACCAACGCCGAGGCTCCCAACCAGTTCATCAGCCGCCCCTCGTATCGTCCCGGCTGGAAACCCGCCTGAGCACGCTGATCGGCAGCGTCGTTTCACTTCGCCTTCTTCTTCCGACCCTTCGCCGGTGCTGAGCCGGGCGAAGGGCCATCATTCAGCGTCATGCCGTGACGGCTGTCTGGAGGCTTCGCGATTCAGCTGGTCAGCTAGTTCCTGCCTACCCGTCTACCGGCACCAAACAAATAGCCGCAAACCATCCGCAAAGCTGCACCGCTAGCTGTGGTGAGATCAATGATGTTTGGAATAGATCCTCCGCCAGAAGGGCTCAAAAGCAGCAAGCAGCTTGTCGAAAGCTGCACGCTCAGCTTTTTTATTCTGCTGCCTTCATTCTGCTGCCAATGGATTCAGACGAATTCACCAAACATGATGGGGTTGGGTATCACACAGGAAAGCTCAAGGGCTGGATCTGCGCTTGCTTGCCTAGTTTGGTTGAGCGGTAAGCGACTCTAAGTCAGGGCCACTTCGCCAGCACCTTGCCATCAGGTGCTTTGAGCGTGAGGCATTCGATCTTCACCTCGCCTTCTCCGGCGCAGGGATCGAGGCGCAAGGCGTGCAGCGTCTTCGCTTCATCCATGCGGAGCTTCATCTCATGCCATTCGCCGTCGTGTTTTACTTCGAAGTCGAGGTGCTTGCCTTTGGGCAGAATCGTTTCGGGGTCGGTGGTCCAGAAGAGTTCGCCCGGGCCGCTGGACTTGCTTTGGAGGCGGAATTCAAGTGTGTAGGGGCCGGGTTGTGTGATGGCGAGGCGCTCGAAGGCGAGGCCGGGGTCGGTGCCGGTGCTGTGGAGGATGAGCTGGGGGCCGGAGACGGTGAGTTGGGTGTCTTTGCGGGCTCGGGGAATTGTGGCGGCGGCTTGGGCGGGCTTCTTTTTGCCGTTGGCTTTGCTCTTGGTTTGGGTGGGGACGGTGTCGTCGTAGTGGGACCAGCCGGGGTTGAGTTTCGGGGTGGCTGCGGTGGCGACGAACTGGGCTTCTTTGCCTTGGGTGGTGAGGACGTTCGCGGTCATGTCGTGCCACTGCTTGGCCATGCGCTGGACGATATCGGGGTGCTGCGCGGCGACGTCGTGCAGCTCGGCGCGGTCGGTGGGCATGTGGTAGAGCTCCCAGGGGCCACTTTGAAAGCTGACGAGTTTCCATTCACCATCCCGCAGGCCGCGATCGGTGGAAAAGAGCAGATGAATGGGCGGACGTGCTTCCATTTGGCCTCCGGCGATGATGGGGGCGAGGGAGACGCCGGCCAGCGGGCTGGGCTGGCGGTCGGGGTAGCTGGTGGGAACCTTGGCTCCGGCAAGTTCGGCAAAGGTGGGCAGGACATCGACAAGGTGCGCGGGGCTGCTGACGACGCTGCCGGGCTTTTGCTTCAATCCGGCGGGCCAGTGCAGGATGGCGGGCGTGGAGATGCCGCCTTCGAACTGGTTCTGCTTATAAAAGCGGAAGGGCGAGTTCCGCGCCCAGGCCCAGCCGGTGCTGTCGCCCCAGCGTGTGGTGGCGTGGTAGGGCTCGGTGTTCGGCGTGGCGCCGCCGCGATGGAAGGGACAGGCGCCGTTGTCGGAGACGAAGAGGATGACGGTGTTGTCGAGTTCGCCTGCTTTTTCGAGGTCGGCGATGAGGCGGCCCATTTCCTGGTCGATGCGGTCGATGAGGCCTGCGTAGGCGGACATGAGCCGGGATTCGTCGCTGCGTTGCTCGGCGCTGAGTTTGGTCCATGTGGGAATGTGATCGGGGCGTGGCGACTCGGCGCTGTCGGCAGGTAGGAGGCCGATTTGTTTTTGTTTGGCGACGCGTGCGGCGCGGATGGCGTCCCAGCCGATGTCGTAGCGGCCCCGGTATTTTTTGAAGTCCTGCTCCAGCGGCTGCAGCGGTGCGTGGGGCGCGTTGAAGGCGATGTATTGAAACCACGGCTTCTTCGCGGCGCGGGCTTCGGCGATGAATTTCAGCGCATGATCGACGTTGGCGATGGTGGTGTAAAAACCGGTCTCGGGGACGGCGAAGGGCTGGCCATTGAGGCGGAAGGTTTGGTCACCCGTGAAGTAGTTCGTGGCACCGGAGAGGTGGCCAAAGTAGCGCTGAAAACCGAAGTCGGTGGGCTGTTTGCGGAGGTGCCATTTGCCGGTCATGGCGGTGAAGTATCCGGCGGGCGCGAGCACTTCGGGGAGGATGACGGCGCGTTGGAGGCTCTCATCTCCGGCCTGGCGGCTCCAACGGCCGCTGAGGAGGCTGACGCGGCTGCTGTGGCACTTGGCGGTGTTGTAGAACTGGGAGAAGCGCAGGCCGCCCGCGGCGAGTTTGTCGAGGTGGGGTGTTTCGATCTCACTGCCGTAGCAACCGAGTTCGGAGAAGCCCATGTCGTCGGCCATGACGAGGAGGAAGTTCGGCTGGGAGGCGGCGAAGAGCGCAGGGCAGAGAGCGAAGAGAAAGAGGATCAGGCGCATGGCGGTCGTGGGAACGAAGCCACGGCTGTCACTTTGCCTTTTTCTTGCCTTTGCCCTTCGACTTGGGTTGCTCGGCTCCGAGTGCCGGGCCGTTGTCTGGCGGCAGGGACTGATGCCAGCCTAGCAGTGCTTGGGTCATTCGAGCGATGATCTCGGGGTGTACCGCGGCGATGTTGGTCGTCTCGCCACGATCTTTGGCCAGATCGTAGAGCTGAGGCGACGTGCCGTCGTATTCGCAGAGCAGCTTCCAGTTTCCTTCGCGCATGGCGAGATCGGGGAGGCGTTCAGGAAGCGCTGGAGACGCAGTTTTGCGGTCCGGCGGGCGACGCCAGAAGATCGGGGCAACGCGGGAGACTTCTCTTTGACCGAGGAGGGCGGGCGCGATGTTTTCGCCATCAAAGGCGATGTCTTGGGCTTCGATCTTCGCCATGGAAAGCAGCGATGGGGCGAGATCGAAGGCGGCAAAGATGGATTGGGTGTTCACGGAGCCTGCCTTGGCATTTTCGATCAAGCCGGGGCCCCAGACGATGAGCGGCGAGCGTGTGCCGCCTTCGTAAAGCGTCGTCTTGCTACCGCGAAACGGGCCAGCGCTGCCTGCGCCGGGTTCGGGGCCGTTGTCGGAGCAGATGAGCAGGAGGGTGTTATCACGCAGCTCGGGGTTTGAACGCAGATGATCGAAGAGTTTGCCAAACTGGCGGTCCATTTCTTCCAAGACGGAGAGATAAAGCCCGCGCTTGCCATCGGCCCATTTGTCCGTCGGCGGCCACCAGGGGCCGTGCACGTCGTCGGGCCAGAGATTGACGAAGAAGGGCTTCTTCGCGGCGGTGGCCTTGTCGATGAAGGGAATCGCGGCATCGATGAAGCCGCGGGTGATCTTGCTGCGTTGCATCCAGGTCACGGGCTTGCCCAGTCGCTCGGCATCGGCCCAGATTTTGCCGGGTTCCGTGTCGCCGGGCTTCAGGGTGAGCGGCAGCAGCTTCGCGCCCATGCCTTCGAAGTTGGTGAGCGATTCATCAAACCCGTAAGCGGTGATCGGCGGCGCGTCATCGACATCGCGCTGGCCACCGAGATGCCATTTGCCGAAGTGGCCGGTGGCATAGCCATTTTGCTGGAGCACACGGGCCATCGTGGGCGCCTTCGGATCGAGCCAGTTCGCCACACCACGGCGTTCGTTGTCGGCGCGGTTGTTCAGGTAGGAGTGGATGCGCCAGCGCTGCGGATACTGCCCCGTCGTCAGCGCACAACGCGATGGCGAACAGATGGGCGAGTTCACATGAAACTGCTCGAAGCGAATGCCCTCCGCCGCGATGCGATCAATATTCGGCGTCTTCGCGTCCTTGTTGCCAAAGCACGAGAAGTCGCCCCAGCCCATGTCGTCGATGAAGACCATGACGATGTTTGGCTGGGCGGCGGAGAGCAGCGGGCAGAGTGCGATGAGGCAAAGAATCGTTTTGAGCATGTGGCATGAAACGCGGCAGGCAGGCCTGCATTGCATGACGGATGCGCCTGCGACTATCCAGAAGGCACCTGACACATCGAGTCACGCACCTTCGTTCTGCCTAGCCTCATGCATCGCCTTCTTTTCGTCCTCACTGCGCTTTCCCTCAGTTTCGTTATCGCTGCCGATGATCTCGGCCAACTCATCTTCACTTGGCTTTCTTTTTGCCCTTCTTCCCCTCGCCACCACCGAGCGGCCAGGGCATAACGCCGACGCGTTTGGCCCAGGCATCCCATTGCGCGGCCATTTCCTTCACGCGTTCGGGTTGCTGCGCTGCCAGATCATTCATCTCGGTGCGGTCGTTGGTGATGTGGTAGAGTTCCCATCCGCCGGGATGTTTGGAAACGAGCTTCCACTCGCCGCTGCGGATGGCGCGATTGCCTTCGTGTTCCCAGAAGAGCGGCTGAGTGCGTTCGATGGCCTGTCCGGTGAAGGCAGGAGCGATGCTGACGCCTTCCATGGGCTGGATGGCGTTTCCATGGTGCTCCTTCGGATAAGTAGCATCGGCGAGGTCCACGCACGTCGCCATGAGGTCGATGAGGTGCGTCGGCGTGGCATTGAGCTTGTTGTGCGCCTCTTTGGCGATCCCCTTCGGCCAATGCGCGATGAGCGGTGTGCTGATGCCGCCTTCGTGTTCCCAGTGTTTGTATTCGCGGAAGGGCGTGTTGCTCACATTTGCCCAATTCAGACCGTAGCCGATGTAGGTGTCAGCGCCGCCAGGCATGACGCCCTTGCCTTGGCGCATGGGGAAGCCGTCGCGGGTTTGTTTGGGGATCATGTCAGGCTGGAGAAAGTCGTTTGCCAGAGCAGGCAGCGTGGATTTTTCGGCACGCGGCCTGTGCGGGCCGTTGCGGCCCATGCCTTCGGCGCAGCCGCCGTTGTCCTGGAGGAAAAGGATGAGCGTGTTGTCATACTGACCGTTCTTTTTCAAAGTCTCGACGAGGCGACCAATGCCCTGGTCCATGCAGTCGATCATGGCGGCGAAGACCTCCATGCAGCGGGCCTCCCAGGCTTTGTTTTCCACCTGGCTCCAGTCACCGGCCTGCGGCGTGACCTTCCAGCGCTCGTCGAGCAGGCCGAGGCGCTTCATCTTCTCCAATCGAGCGGCGCGGATGCTGTCATAGCCTGCATTATAGCGGCCTTTGTATTTGGCGATGTCGGCCTCCTTGGCATGCATGGGCCAGTGAGCAGCGGTATGGGCCATGTATAGTAAAAAAGGCTTCTCTGGGCTACTCTTCGCATGCTCCGTGAGGAAGCGGGCGGCGTGGTCGTTGATGGCGTCGGTGTAGTAGTACTCTTTGGGCTGATACTCTGCGTCCGCGAAAGGCGAGATGTAGGTGTTGTCGCGAGTGAGCGTGTTTGGATCAAAAAAACTGCCTGCGCCATGAATGGTGCCGTAGAAGCGATCAAAGCCGCGCTGGAGCGGCCAGTTGTGTTTGTCGGCCTCGGTGAGCGGCTTCGTGACTTTCGTGACGTGCCACTTTCCCGTCATGTAGGTCGAATAACCAGCTGTTTTGACCACTTCGGCCATCGTGACGGCTTTTTTGCTGAGATCACCCGCATAGCTCTCACCGGCTTTGGCCTGGTGATCCTCCATCATGTGGCCGATGCCTGCTTGATGGGAGTAGAGTCCGGTGAGCAGCGCCGCCCGCGTGGGGCAGCAGCGGGCAGTGTTGTAAAACTGGGTGAAGCGCAGCCCACCCTTCGCCAGCGCGTCGAGATTCGGCGTCTCGATCTCACCACCATAGCAGCCGATGTCGGAGTAGCCCACGTCATCACACATGATGACGATGATGTTGGGCTGTGCGGCGAAAAGCCAAGGGCAAAGAGCGAAGAGAAAAATGAATGGGCGCATGGTCGAACTTTGAACGCGGGAAGGAATGAAAACTTCCTCGCAATGCAGCCAATCTGCGACTCGTTTCCAGTTCATGTCCCGACTCACTGCCGCTCTACTCTTCGCCCTCTGCTCGTCGCTCTTTGCGGAGAAACCCAACATCATTGTCATCATGGCAGACGACCTCGGCTACGGCGATCTAGGCTGCTACGGTGCCACTCAGGTTCAGACGCCAAACATTGATAAACTGGCGGCCGAGGGGCTGCGCTTCACGAGCGGCTATTGCAGCGCCTCCACTTGCACACCGACACGAGTTTCGCTTTTGACCGGCACGTATGCCTTTCGCATCCCAGGCAGCGGCATCGCGCCGCCGAATGGGCCTGCGATTGTGAAACCAGGCACGGAGACGATGGCGTCGCTCATGAAAAAGGCGGGTTATGCCACGGCGGTGATCGGGAAGTGGCATCTCGGTCTGGGTGATCCAAAGCCGGACTGGAATGGCGAGCTGAAGCCGGGACCGCTGGAGATCGGCTTTGACCACTGCCACCTGCTGCCGACGACGAATGATCGCGTGCCGCAGGTCTATGTGCATGACCACCGAGTGCTGAACCTGGACCCGAACGACCCGCTATGGGTGGGCGACAAAGCACCGGACGAAAACCACCCCACTGGCATCACGCACCGTGACACGCTGCGCATGGACTGGACGCACGGTCACAATCAGACGATCCACAACGGCATCGGCCGCATCGGTTTCTACACCGGTGGGCACGCGGCTCGCTTCCGCGACGAAGACTTGGGCGACGAATGGGTGAAGCGCAGCAACGCCTGGATCGAGGCGCATCAAAAGCAGCCGTTTTTCCTCTTTTTCGCCAGTCACGACATCCACGTGCCGCGCATGCCACACGAGCGTTTTCAGGGCAAAACGAAGCTCGGCTTCCGTGGCGACTCCATCGTGGAATTCGACTGGTGTGTGGGCGAAATGATGAAGACGCTCGACAGGCTGAAACTGGCTGAAAACACGCTCATCGTGCTCTGCTCCGACAACGGTCCAGTGCTCGATGACGGCTACGCCGATGGCGCAGTGGAAAAACTCGGCTCCCACGTGCCCGCAGGACCTTTCAGCGGTGGAAAATACA
>JAPLUL010000092.1:0-80104 GCA_026397635.1 Verrucomicrobiota bacterium
CCAGTCGCCCTACGGGCTCCTTGCATTGCGTGCACGCAGCAGCAACACTGAACGCCTAACCCTCGGTGTCATCACTTCTGAGGCAACGATCCCTTCCTCCCGCGCCCTCCCCGGTGTCATTTACTTTTGAGGCAACAAGAGTGTGAACGATTCAGATCGGTGAAGCAATCACACGGAAATCTGGACAGACTGCGTGGCGGAGGTGTTCAAAACGAGCCAGGAAGGTGGAGGCAGCCTCAATAACGACGCAGCGTGCAGTCCAAGGGGGCGCGTGAGTCGTCCGTCTGTGGAAAGTCCAGCGTGTAGTGCAGTCCGCGGCTTTCATGGCGGCGGATGGCGCACTCGACGATGAGGGAGGCGGTTTCGACGAGGTTACGTAGCTCCAGGATCTCGCTGGTGACGTGATTGCTCCAGTAAAACTCCTGCACCTCACGCTTGAGATTGCGCAGGCGGGCGGCGGCACGTTGCAGGCGCTTGTTCGTGCGCACGATGGAAACGTAGTCCCACATCAGGCGGCGGATTTCGTCCCAGTTGTGGTAAATGACGACGAGTTCGTCATTTTCCACATCTCCGCTGGTCTGCCAGGGACGCAGTTCGTAGCTCTGCTCGGCTTGTTTGCCCTGCGGAATCTTTTTGAGCAGATGCGCCACTGCTCGTTGTGCGGTGACGCAGCATTCGAGGAGCGAATTGCTCGCCAACCGGTTCGCGCCGTGCAGTCCCGTGCAACCGACCTCGCCGACCGCGCAAAGGCCGCGAATGTTGGTGGCACCGTTCACGTCTGTGACCACGCCCCCACATTGATAATGCGCGGCAGGCACCACGGGGATCGGTTCTTTCGTGATGTCGATGCCGACTTCGAGGCAGGCTTTCTGAATGTTCGGGAAATGACTCGCGATGAAGTCCGCGGGCTTGTGGCTGATGTCGAGATACACGCAGGGGCCGCCAGTCCGCTTGATCTCGTGGTCGATGGAGCGAGAAACAATGTCACGCGGCGCTAGGGAACCGCGCTTGTCATAGCGCTGCATGAATTCCTGACCGTCTTTGCCGATTAACCTCGCGCCTTCGCCACGCATCGCCTCGGTGATGAGGAAGGAGCGCTTTTGAGGGTGATACAGACAAGTCGGGTGGAACTGTATGAACTCCATGTTCGAAATCGTTGCCCCGGCGCGCCACGCCATCGCTACACCGTCTCCCGTCGCGACGCGTGGGTTCGTGGTATACAAATAAACGCGTCCGCAGCCGCCGGTGGCGAGGATGACGCGGTCTGAACGGAAGGTGTGAACTTCGCCGCTGGTCTCATCGAGCACATACAGCCCCAGCACGCGGTCCTCGGACACGAGCCCGAGTTTGGCCGTCGTGATGATGTCGATGGCGTAATGATTCTCGTAGATTTTGATGTTGGGCTTCGAGCGCACCGCAGCGAGCAGTTTTTCGGTGATCTCTCGGCCTGTGGCATCAGCAGCATGCAAGACGCGCCGCGCCGTGTGGCCGCCTTCCTTGGTCAGATCGAACTCGAGATGGCCGCTTTCTGACTCGCGTTGGTCGAAATGCACTCCCCATTTCACCAGATCGGCGATGCGTTCCGGCCCCTCGCTCACAATGGTACGCACTGCAGCCTCTTTGCACAAACCGGCTCCAGCGATGAGCGTGTCGCTCACATGTTTCTCAATGGAATCTGTCTCAGCCGTGACACAGGCGATGCCGCCCTGCGCCCAGTTCGAGTTCGAGTCCAAAGCGCCGCGTTTGGTGACCATCACCACGCTGCCATGCTCCGAGGCATGCAAAGCGGCGACGAGGCCGCCCGCCCCAGTGCCAATAATGATAAAGTCGGATTCGATCATGAGCTTGAGAGTGAATGGCGTGGTTTGGTAGTCATTTCATGAACAGCGCCTGGTCGAGGCCAGACTGGCGGATGATGGATTTGAGCGTCCCTTTCCGCACTTCGCTGTGCAAAGGCTCGGGCACGGTATAGCTGGCTCCGCTTGCATCCATGCCCTGCATCACAGCATGACTGCCGCGTGTGCGGACATGGATGAAACCTGCGGCTGCGAGGATGGAACAAACCTCCTGGCCTGAAAACACGCCCAGCTTAGGCATAGGCGACCTCCATGCTGCGAACGCTTACCCCAGGGCGGTAGCGCCTCTGAATTTCAGAGCGGGGTGCGGTCTCGAGCAAAAGATCCACGGCTTCTCGCAGATTCGCGGCGGCCTCGTCCTCGGTCTCACCCTGGCTGGCGACATCCAGCTCCGGGCAAAGCACGGTGTAGCCGCCCTCATCGTCAGGTTCGAGCACAAGAGTCAGTTTCATCGTGAGGCGAGTTTATTCCTGGCTTGTGGTTTTGTCATGCGGCGACTGCTGCCTGCAACGTAGAGTGTGCCGATGCCAGTTCAGACAGGAAATCACCAAGCCGTGCCCAAACTCCAGCGCGTCGCGAGGTCGAGCAGGTCGGGGCGCATCGGCCATTCGTCGGCACGAGGTTCCTGGCCTTCGTGGCGGTGGCTGGCACCTTTGAGAGCCATGCAGCCGGTGTTGTCGCCGATCTGGCGGATCGCCTCGACATCCTCGGCGGTCAGACGCTGCTCTGGCAGGGCGGCGAGATCATCGAGCTTGCTTTCGATGCTGCGTGCACCTTCGCCGTGTTCTTGAATCATCGTTGGCACGACGCTTTTCACGCCTTTGTTCCCCAGCGTCCACTGGCAGGCCAATTGCAGCATGGTCAGGCCGTGTTTTTCGGCAAAGGGTCGCACTTTTTCGAGTTTCTCGACACCGTGCTCGATCCAGTCGCCCGGACGATGCGTGCGGTGGTCGCCATCGCGGAATTTGTGGCCGGGCTTCACGTCATCGTGGAACAAACCGCCGTAATCGACGACGCGGGCCAGAATATCGACGCCGTTCTTTTCCGCCGCGCCGAGCACATGCTGTCCAGGCCAAGGCTCGAAGGGATTTAAGATGATCATCGCCCAGTCCATGCGGTCGCCGAAACGCTCGAAGCACTCGATCATGTCGAGTGTGAAGCCGTTCGCGGGTCCGGGGGCGATGCCGAGACGGTCCGTCAGACCTTCAGTTTTCAGCGCAGTGAAGGCGTCCCACACTTTTTCGTTCGTATAGGAGATGCTGTCTGGATTGTGCAGCATGAGCAGGTCAAACTTTGAAGTCTGGCAGCGCTCCAGGCTCTTCTCCGTCGCCATTTTGAGGTAATCGTAATATTTCTCCGGCCCGCGCAGTGTGGGATCGGTGAAACGCGGGTAGCCACGTGAGCCCTGGCGGATGCCCTCATAAATGTCGTGGCCCACGATGCCCGCGAGGCAGTATTCTTCACGCGGGATACCCTTCAATGCCTCGCCCAGGAGTGAATCGGCACGACCCACGCCATACACATCTGCCGTCACGAAGGTGCGCACGCCTTTGTTAAAAGCATCGCGCATCAACTGCATGTAATGCTCTTCCGTGAGCTGCTCTCCATAATGCATGAAGCGTCCGCCGCTCCAGGTTCCGTAGGCTGTCCGTGTCAGGTTCATAAATGGGTCGGTTGGTTTTTGAGGGGGCGGATACATACCGAGCCTGTCCGGGCTTTCAAACGCGGATCAGAACGCGTCGCAAATGACGCTTGGCGCATGACAAATTCTGTCATGCGGCGATTTCCCCTCAAACCAGCCCGAAGAGCTTCTTCAAGGCTGCCTCGTCTGCCGTTGTGGCAAGAATGAACGCCTGCTCACCGTGACTCCAGGAGGCATAGCTCCAGTTTTTCGCGGATTTGAAGCATGGCGTGTCCTTCGCAGGGCAATCGCACAGGTTCTGGCTGCTCATGACCACGAGGTGTGCCTCTTTGCCTGACTCCAACTCAAAGCAGATGATCGTGGCTGCGCGCCCATCCACCCGGATGCGTTTGCAGCCGTAAGTTGGCAGTCCGGCTAGTTTGGTGGGCACGGTTTCAGGGCAGGGGCAGCCGGTGGCGTTGAGCAGCTTTTTCACCGCCTCCAGCGTGGCGGCGTGTTCATCGAGCTTCATCACGCCATATTCGACCTTGGCGACGGCGGCGAGAGATTCGGACTCCCAGGCTGCCATGGCAGAGTTTCCTGGCCAGAACAGGGTCCAGCCAAAGGCCAGACAAGCAGCGGCGGCGATGAGTGTGGGCGTCAGCCAACGTGGACTCTTGTTGGGACGGGCATCGGCGGCTTTGAGGATGCTTTCGCGCAATCCAGGTGCCACGGGCAGGCGCTGAAACGCATCGGCCACGCTTTCATCGAAAGCGGTGCGCTGTTCTAGCCACGCGGCCAGTTCGGGATCGTTTGCCGCCTGCGCACGGGCCTCTGAAGACGCGTCCTGGGGGCGGAGCGTGGTAGCGTCGAGTTCGAGTCTGGCTTCTTCGCGGTTCACGAGGTGAATGGGGCAGGGATGATGTTGGCGGCGGCGGATTCTTCGAGATGAAGCAGGATGGAGCGCAGGCGGTCTTTGGCGCGTGAGAGACGTGACATCACCGTGCCGATCGGCAGGCCCAAAGTCTCGGCAATGTCGCGGTAAGACAGCTCTTTGAGGTAAAATAGCACCAGCGGGGCGCGGTAATTGGGATCGAGCTGCTCTAGGGCGATTTGCAGAGCGGCGCTGTCCACGCGCGGATTTTCGCCTTCATCCTGAGGCTGGGCCGCGCCATGCAGATCTGGCTCAAACTCGACCTGCTCGTGTTTTTTCTCTCGGCGGGCCATGCTGAGCCATTCGCGGTAGATTGTGGTGAAGAGCCAAGTCTTCACTTTTGCGGCATCCCGCAAGGTGTGGCCCTTTCGTGCCCATTGCAGAAAAGTCTGCTGCACAAGATCCTGCGCCGTCGCATCGCTCCGGCACATGCTCAGAGCGAAGCGGTGAAGTCCCTGGTAGTGGGCGTCCACGATCTGCTCGAAGCTGGGCGGGGAGTCGTTCACGCGGGGTGCTATCGGGCGGGACGCCGGCAGTTCAATGCCAAAATTGAGGGTGAGTTCCATGAGGGCATGCGGGCCATTTCAACATGGGAGCGGCGGTTGGCGCGACTATTCCCGCGAATTAGAAAAATCTACAGGAGCGCCACGGTGAGGAGGCGAAACTTCCAATCAGAGCGACTCCGCGTCTCCAGCAGCCTTCTGCAAGGGCTTCCACTCCAGAGGGCGAACTTGGCCAAGCGAATCATGGAGCTTGTGAAGCTGTCGATGTCTGGGGGCGGCCCTCCAAGTGCAAAGCCTGCCCTGATCAAAGGGGCAGCGCGGCCCCGTTCAATGCCGCGTGTGAGTTCGTTCTCAGTTGGTGACTTACAGGCAGAATCACGCCGAAGTTTGGCACGATAAACCTAAAATCGCGCCAAAAAGTCATTGAATCGTGCCGTTATCGCGCCAGAATCGAGCCAATCATGAATGAGAAACTGAATCGTGCCATTTCCAATGCTCCCAACGGCATTGGCATTGACGCTTTGCTCAAACAATTCGGCGAGGAAACCTCCCGCCGCACCTTGCTGCGTCGGCTGGATGCCATGGTGAGCCTTGGCGAGGTCGAACGCATCGGCAAGGCGCGGGCGACGAAGTATCGTGCCATCTTGAAGAAGCCGACCTCTTGGCCGCACCGCGAGAGTCGCTACGAAATGCCGGAGCGCGAAACCATGATCGTGCGCGAGGATGCCCCGGCTGCCGAATCGACGGACGAGGATGCTGCCCTGCGCGAATTGCGCGATGTGTTCCGTGAGCACTACTCGCTGCGCAAGCCCGTGGGCTATCGCCGTGAGTTTCTCGACGCGTATGTGCCGAACGAGACGCCCTATTTGCCAGCTAGCCTTTGCGAGCACTTGCGTGCCAAAGGGCAGTCTGAGCAGATGGCGGAGCTGCCGCCGGGCACTTACGCGCGGCAGGTGCTGGACCGCCTTATCATCGACCTGACTTGGAATTCCAGCCGCCTCGAAGGCAGCACCTACTCCCTGCTGGAGACGGACTTTCTGCTCCAGCAAGGGCGCAGCGACGATCCCATGCGCCACAAGGAGGCGCGGATGATCCTCAACCACAAGGCGGCCATCGAGTTCCTGGTGGATTCGCCAGAGGCCCTGGGCTTCAACCGCTACACTTTTCTGAACCTGCACTCCGTTCTTACCGAGAGCTTGCTGAAAAACTGGAAGGCGGAAGGAGCGCTGCGCACCTGCCCGGTGGGCATCGGTGGGAGTGTGTTTCACCCGACGAGCAATCCCGCTGTGATCGAAGAATGCTTTGACCTGATCCTGCAAAAAGCTGCGGCCATTCGCGACCCGCTGGAATGCTGCTTTTTCCTCATGGTGCAGATGCCGTATCTGCAACCTTTTGAGGACGGCAACAAGCGCACCTCGCGACTGGCGGCGAACATTCCGCTCATCCGCGCGAATATGTCGCCGCTGTCGTTTGTGGGAGTCCCGGTGCGAGACTACACGACGGGTATTCTTGGGGTTTACGAGCTGAACCGCATCGAACTGCTGCGGGAGGTCTTTGTGCATGCGTATGAGCAGTCTGCGTCCCGTTACGCGGCCATTCGTGATGAGTTGGGCGAGCCGGAGCCGATTTTGCTGCGTTACCGCAGCGAGATCGCGGACTTCATTCGTGATGTGGTGGTGAAGCGTCTGGGCAAGCTGGACGCCGCCGCCCTGTTGCGCCGCTGGGCCGGGCAAAACATCACCGCGAGCGAACGAGCCAGGTTCATTGAGGTGGTCGAGGAACGGCTGCTTTCACTCACCGAGGGCAGCATCGTGCGGGTGCGGGTACGCCCGTCGGAGTTCGAGGCGTGGTGGCCGGTGTGGAATGAGGTGCGTCCGAAGTGAGTCACACTCCTTCGGGCGTGCCATCGGCCGCTGCGGCTTCATCCGCGACGCTGGAAAGACGCTTGAACTGCAACTGCTGGACTCGGCGCAGATCGGCCTTGGTGGTGGTGACCTCGTAGTCTTCGATGATGACCTTTTCACCCACCTTGGGCAGATGGCCGAGTAAATGTGTGACGTAACCGCCGATGGTGGTGACTTCGTCGCTTTCGAGTTCGATGCCGGTTTGATCGGCAAGTTCGTATAGGTTGAATGTGCCTTCGACGGTGAACTCGTTCTCGTTGATGCGTTTGAACTCGCTGACCTCGTGGTCGAACTCGTCCTGGATATCACCCACGATCTCCTCCAGCACGTTGTCGAGCGTGACGATGCCGACTGCGCCGCCGAATTCATCGACTGCCAGGGCGACGTGAACATGTTTGTCGAGGAAGAAGCGCAGCAGCTTGTCGATGGGCATCATTTCTGGCACCATGTGCAGCTCGCGCTTGATCTTGCGGAGGTCGGGTTGCGGCTTGCCGATGAGCGCTAGTAGATCCTTGATGTGAATGATGCCGATCGAGTGGTCTAAATGGCCCTCGACAAGTGGGTAGCGCGTATGCTTGGAGTCAATGGCAGTCTTGAGGCTAGCCTCGAAGCTGTCGTCGGCATCGAGTGAGATGACGGTGTTGCGCGGTGTCATCACGTCACGCACACAGCGGTCATTGAGGGCCAAGGCGTTAAGGAGGATGTCCTTTTCGGTTTCCGTCACCTCCTTCGATTTCTGGCTTTCAGCCACGATGTGGCGCAGCTCTTCCTCAGAGTGAGCCAGTTCGCTTTCAGAAGCCGGCTCCAGGCGGAAAAGAACTTTGAGCAGCCAGTTGGCGGCACCGTTGAGCACCCAAATGGCTGGTTTGAAAACCACATAGAAAAAATGCAGCGGAGCGCTCACGACCATGGTGGTGGCCAGCGCCTTGCGGATGGCCAAGGATTTCGGCAGCAGTTCTCCCAGCACAACATGCAGAAAGGTCACCACTCCAAAGCCTACCCCCATGGAAACTGAGGAGATGACCGTATCACTGGTGATTCCGAGCTTCCACATGAGAGGCTGGATCACCCTTGCGACATACGGCTCTCCCACCATGCCGAGTGCGATGCTCGCAAGCGTGATGCCGAGCTGTGTCGCGGAAAGGTAGCCGTCCAGGTTTCTAAGCGCCTTGCGGGCCACGATGGCGGTGGCATTGCCTTCCTCCACCAAGGCGTCGAGTTGCGTGCTGCGCACCTTGACGATGGCAAACTCCGCAGCCACGAAAAAAGCATTCAGCAGGACAAAAAAGAGAACTAGAGCGGCTGACAAAGCCACTTCAGAACCGGTGAGCGTCCACTCATGCTGCACTTCATGCGACGCTGTGCCTATGGCTAGCAGTACAGATGCGAAAAAGGTGGCGGTCACAGCGAACAGATTGGTGGATCAGAGCTTCTCGTAGTTCCCATCACAGCGCTTTTCCAGTATGGTGAAACCGGCGGCCTTGGCGTCGGAGACAGAAAGCGGCTTGGTGTACTTCGGTGTATTGAAACCGGAGATGAGCTTTTTGACCGGCTGCTTGCACAGCGGGCAGGCCTCAAGTGCAGGTCTGCTGATCGGACGTCGCAAATCAAAGCCCCTGCGGCAAGCAGGGCATCCTTTTTCAGGATCTTCCGCGATGTAAGAGTAGGTAGGCATGCAGGAAAGCGAAACACCCTACTCTCCAGGCGGCCGACAACAGTTGCCGGGCCGCCAGTTCGGACGGGAAGGCTACCAGCTCGACTTCGTCACGCCAGGAATCATGCCCTGGGAGGCGAGTTCACGGAAAGTCATACGAGACATCTGGAAGCGGCGGATGAAAGCACGACGGCGGCCGGAAACGCGGCAGCGGTTGATGAGACGTGTCGGACTTGCATCACGGGGAAGCAGCGAGAGGCCGACATAGTCGCCCTTCTCCTTCAGTTCAGCACGGAGTTTCGCGTACTTTTCGACGGTTTTACGTTTGCGCTTATCGCGCTCGAGCCAGCATGTTTTTGCCATAGGGGTGCCGAGTTTGCCCCGAGACCCCGATTTGGCAAGCAAAATTTCCGCTGGCGAAAGGGGCAATTCGCGGTAAATGCCCGGCCTCTATGATCATCTTTTATGGAATGTGCCTCGCGGCAGCCCTCTTGTTCTGCGGTGTTCTCGCTTTCACCTACTTGGTGAAGGGCTGAATGAATCCAAAAGCCGGGACTCACTGATAAAGAAAGGTCGTCAACGGACTCGTGGCGGCGGCTTCCTCCGCACTCACTCCCAGACCGATCTCATACGCGCCTCGCCCGGCCTCCACGGCCATTTTGAAGGCCTGCGCCATGCGCACTGGGTCAGACGCCACGGCGATGGCGGTGTTCACCAGCACCGCATCCGCGCCTATTTCAAAAGCTTCCGCTGCATGGCTGGGAGCGCCGATGCCCGCATCCACCACCACCGGCACCGTGGCCTGGGTGATGATGATCTCAATCTGCCGCCGGGTCGTGATGCCCTGGTGCGAACCAATCGGCGAGCCCAGGGGCATCACCGTGGCCGTACCCACGTCTTGCAAGCGACGGGCCAGCACTGGGTCGGCATTGATGTAGGGGAGCACGATGAACCCCTCCTTGACGAGGATTTCGGCTGCCTTGAGCGTCTCAATCGGGTCTGGCAGCAGGTAGCGTGGATCGGGATGGATTTCGAGCTTTACCCAATTCGGCAGACCGGCTGCCACGGCGAGTCTGGCGAGACGAACCGCCTCCTCCGCGTTCATCGCGCCGCTGGTGTTCGGCAGTAGCAGCACGTTCTGCGGGATGAAATCGAGGATGTTCGCAAACGGATCACCCTTTCCCGTCAAATCCGCCCGCCGCAGCGCCACGGTCACGATTTCCGTCTCGGATGCGATGATCGCCTCGCGCATCAGCTCGCCGCTCGCGAATTTGCCCGTCCCAAGCATGAGACGGGAGTTGAACTGACGGTTGGCGATGGTGAGGGGCTGGTTTTGCACTGGGCGTGAGCAATGAATCAATTCCGGTCTCACGCAAGCATCACCCGCTGCAGCAGCTCGCCTGTGGGCGTCTGGATGCCGATGTAGAAGTCGCCGAACTCACCGTATTGGGTGGTGACTTCATCAAAACGCATCTCATAGACGATGCTCTTGATCTGGAAAAGATCGTGCGCAAACAGCGTCACACCCCACTCGTGGCTGTCCAGGCCCGTGGAGCCGGAGATGAGCTGGCGCACTTTGCCGGCGTATTTGCGGCCCGTCTTGGCATGGCCGCCCATCAGCTCACGCCGCTTGGCAAATTCGTTCGCGTACCAATTCGCGCCAACGCTGCGGCGCTTGCTCATCGGATAGAAACAGAACAACTGCCAGTCAGGCAGATTGGGGTAGAGGCGGTCGTTGAAATACTTCGTCATGTGGCTCTTCCACTCCGCCAGACGCTTCTCAAAAGCCTCTGAGCCAGGTGCAAGCCCCTCCGCCTTCTCGATCTGCGCCTTGAATTCGTCCTCTGTCTGCGAGTACTCCGTCCACTCGGTCATCGAAAGGTAGCTGTAGCACGGCGTGAGAACGTCCGGGCCGAGTGCCAAGCTGATCTGCTTCTCAAACCGCTGCGAATCGTGCAGATCCGGCGTGATGAGCATGAAGCCCAGCTCCGACTTCGGCGAGACCATCGCGAAGGCCAGCAGCTGCGTTCCTGGATGCTTGCGGATCGCTTCAATCGTGCGCGTGAAGTTCTCGCGGCGCTCCTGCCGCTCCTCGGGCGTCAGCGCGGCCCAGTAGCCGTGGTCGATGGTGTAAAACAGGTGCTGCACCATCCAGCCTTCCTGCGCGAGCAGGGGGGTGGATTCAGCAGGGCCGTTGGAAGTGGGAAACGAGGTCGGAATGAGCATGGTCGGGGTGTTGGGGGGGTATGATTGTCTTCATACGCCGGAAACTCGGCGGCTCAATGGCCGAAAACTGGCATTCCTCACGGTCGAATCGCGGTCGGCGTCGAAGTGGCTTCGATGGCCAATCGCTACAGTGCTACATCCGGCAGATGAGCAGTTCGCGCTCGTAGATCAGCTCCTTGGGAAGATGCGTCTTCAAATCAAGGAACAGCTCCTCATGTGAGAGAATTTCCTGACGCCAGGCGGCGCGGTCGAAGTGCTGCAGCTCTTCGAATTTTTCCTCCGAGAAATCGAGTCCCTTCCAGTCGATGTCCGAATAGTGCGGCACCCAGCCGATGGGCGTTTCCTTGGATTTGCCGTGGCCGTTGGAGCGATCGACGATCCATTTGAGTACACGCATGTTTTCGCTGAAGCCGGGCCAGAGGAATTTGCCCTCGGCGTCTTTGCGGAACCAGTTCACGTTAAAGACCCGCGGTGTTTCGCTCAGGTTCCGCTGCATGCTGATCCAGTGGCGGAAGTAGTCGCCCATATTGTAGCCGCAGAAGGGCAGCATGGCCATCGGGTCGCGGCGCACCTTGCCGATGGTGCCGGCGGCGGCGGCAGTCATCTCGCTACCCATGGTGGCTCCAGTGTACACGCCACCGCTCCAATTGAAGGCTTGATAGACGAGCGGCATCGTCGTGGCACGGCGGCCGCCGAAGATGATCGCGCTGATGGGCACGCCCTCGGGTTTTTCCCAATCGGGATCAATCGTGGGGCACTGCGAGGCTGGCGCGGTGAAGCGTGAGTTCGGATGCGCGGCCTTCACACCTTTTTCTTTGGCGATCTCGGGCGTCCATTGATTGCCTTGCCAGTCGGTGCATTTCGCAGGCGGTTCATCAGTCATGCCTTCCCACCAAACGCCGCCGTCAGGCGTGAGAGCCACGTTGGTGAAGATGGTGTTCTTCCGCAGCGAGGCCATGGCGTTGGGATTGGTCTTGTCGCTCGTTCCAGGTGCCACACCGAAGAATCCGGCCTCAGGATTGATCGCGTGAAGCCGTCCATCCGCGCCGGGTTTGATCCACGCGATGTCGTCGCCCACGGTCCAGATCTTCCAGCCCTTATCGGCGAAGTACTTCGGCGGAATGAGCATGGCGAAGTTCGTTTTGCCGCAGGCGCTGGGGAAAGCCGCTGCAACATAGGTTTTCTGCCCTTTCGGATCCTCGACACCGAGGATGAGCATGTGCTCGGCCAGCCAGCCCTCGTCACGTGCCATCGCAGACGCGATGCGCAGCGCGAAGCATTTCTTGCCCAGCAACGCGTTGCCGCCGTAGCCCGAACCGTAGCTCCAGATCTCACGCAGCTCGGGGAAGTGAACGATGTACTTCTCCTTGTTGCAGGGCCAGGCCACGTCCTTCTGGCCTTTTTTCAGAGGCGCACCGACGGTGTGTATGCACGGCACCACACGCTTTTTCGACTGGTCGATCTTCTCGAACACTTTTTTCCCTATACGCGCCATGATGCGCATGTTCACCACGACGTAGGGCGAGTCGGTGAGCTGCACGCCGATCTGTGACATCGGCGAGTCCACCGGCCCCATGCTGAAGGCCAGCACATACATCGTGCGGCCCTTCATGCAGCCGTTGAAGAGCTTGCGCAGCTTTTCCTTCATTTCGAAGGGGTTCATCCAGTTATTCGTCGGCCCCGCGCCTTCCTTCGAGTTGCTGCAAATGAAAGTGCGCTCTTCTACACGCGCCACATCGCTTGGATCAGACTTGGCGTAGAAGCAGCCGGGCCACTGCTTTTGATTCAGGCGGATGAAGGTGCCTGCATCGACCATTTCAATGCACAGGCGGTCGTACTCGGCCTTGGAGCCATCCACCCAGTGAATTTTGTCTGGTTTGCAGAGGGTGGCCATTTTGGTGACCCAGCGCTGAAGGTGAATGTTTTTGCTGAGGGGTTTTGAGGAGGAAATTTTGGTCATTGTCGTAACGCACGGTTAGCGCGTCTCACACACGCGGATTTCATGCCAAATGTCCACTCTAGAAGCCTCGCCTATATTGGCGAAACTGCCGCAAGAGCTACCTCTGGCGACCAGCCAGTTCACTCGATGTTCTCTCGGTTCGCCGGATCGTAGCCGGGCTTTGTCTCGGCCCACCAGCGCTCCGCATCAATCGTGCACCACGATGGGGTGCGCTCGTCTGCTCTGCGGCATCGAGGAACATCTGCAGCGTCTGCACCGTCCTCTCCGGCGGGATGCGGAAGACGGAGAAGTCGTCCACCGCCGAGCGGCGGCTGTGGCATGGGCGCTGAAGGACCGGATGGTGTGAGCAGACAGGGTTACTTTTTACCCTTCTGCGCCGCCGCAGTGAACCAGTCGCCGCCGCCTCCGCCGCCAAATGGGTTGCCCATGCCGCCGCCGGAGTTGCGATTGCCTCCTCCTCCGCTGCTGCTAGCAAAGCTGCGCTGGCCGGCACCTGGACCGCCAGCAGGACGTGGACCGCCGCCGCCAGCTTTCTTCTCAAAGTCAGGCTTCGATTTCATGCTCAACGCGATGCGTTTCCTCGGAATATCCACCTCCGTGACCGTCACCTGCACTCGCTGGGCCACTTTCACCACTTCAGCTGCGTCACGCACGAAGGTGTCACTGAGTTGGCTCACATGCACGAGGCCGTCTTGATGCACGCCGATGTCCACAAAGGCACCGAAAGCGGTCACGTTCGTCACGATGCCCGGCAGCTTCATGCCGACGGTGAGATGCTTCATCTCGCTGACACCTTCGGCGAACTGGAAGACCTCGAACTGCTTGCGCGGATCGCGTCCTGGCTTTGCCAGTTCGTTCATGATGTCCTGCAGCGTCGGCAGGCCCACGTCCTCGCTCACATACTTCTTCAGGTCGATCTTCTGGCGCAAATCCGCACGCTGCATGAGGTCGCTGACCGTGCAGCCGATCTCAGCGGTCATTTTTTCCACGAGTGGATAGCGCTCCGGGTGGACCGCGCTCGCATCCAGCGGGTGTGCCGCGTCGCGAATGCGCAGGAAGCCTGCGGCTTGCTCGAAGGCCTTGTCGCCGAGCCGTGGGACCTTGAGCAAGTCCTTGCGGCTCTTGAATGGGCCGTTCTCATTGCGGAAGGCCACGATGTTGGCCGCATGCGCGCTGTTCAGGCCCGAAACGTAGCTGAGTAGCTGCTTGCTGGCCGTGTTCAGTTCCACTCCGACGCCGTTCACCGCGCTGATCACCACATGATCGAGGCTCGTCTTGAGCTGGTTCTGATCCACATCGTGCTGATACTGACCCACACCGATCGACTTTGGATCGAGCTTCACCAATTCCGCCAGCGGATCCATGAGGCGACGAGCGATGGAAACAGAGCCGCGCACCGTCACGTCTTGATCTGGAAACTCTTCACGAGCGACTTCGCTGGCGCTGTAAATCGACGCGCCGCTTTCATTCACCATGATCACCGGAATCGCCTTCGGCAGACCGATCTTGTTCACGAACATCTCGGTTTCGCGGCTGGCCGTGCCATTGCCGATGGCGATGGCTTGGATCTTGAAACGCTCGACGAGATTGGTCAGCAGCGTCTTCGCATGCATGAGGCTGTTGCCATCACCGAGCAGATAAATCACATCATTGAAGAGAAGCTGGCCCTGCGCATCGAGGACCACGACCTTGCAGCCCGTGCGGAAGCCGGGATCAATGCCCAGCACGCGTTTCTGCCCCAGCGGAGCTGCCAGCAGCAGCTCGCGCAGATTGTCCGCGAAAACGCGGACGGCTTCGGTGTCCGCTTTTTTCTTCGATTCAAGACGTGCTTCCGTTTCCATGCTGGAGCTGAGCAAACGCTTGTAGCTATCCGCGCAGGCCAGTTTCATCTGGTCAGAGCAGGCGTTGCCGCCTTTGACGAAGAGGTTCTCCAGCATCTTGACCGCCGTGTCTTCGGCGGGCTGGATGCGCATAAGCAGAAAGCCTTCTTTTTCACCGCGCCGGATGGCCAGCATGCGGTGAGAGGGGATCGACTTGAGTGGCTCGCTCCAGTCGAAGTAGTCACGGAACTTCTGTGCCTCTTCGTCGGTCTCTTTGCCAAACATGACCTTGGAAATGACCGTGGACTGCTCCGCGAAGAATTTTCGCAGCGTCGAACGCGCTTCCGCGTGATCGCTCATGCGCTCCGCGATGATGTCGCGAGCACCACTGAGTGCATCGGCGGCGTCTTTGACGCGCAGTTCTTCGGTTGCGTGACCCGGGTTCACAAACTTCGCCGCCTCGCCGCTCAGATCGACGCCCTGCGTCATCAAATTGGCCTCGATGAAGTCGGCCAGCGGCTCCAGACCCTTTTCCTTCGCGATGGTGGCCCGCGTGCGGCGTTTCGGCCGGAACGGTGCGAAGATGTCCTCCAGCGCGTTGACGGTTTCCGCCTTGTCGAGTTTCACCCGCAGGATGTCCGTCATCAGCTTGCGCTCTTCGAGAGATTTTACGATGGCTCCACGGCGGTCATCCAGCGCCACGAGCTGCTCCATGCGCTCCTTCACGTTCAAGATCTGCACTTCATCCATCGACCCTGTCGCCTCCTTTCGATAACGGGCGATGAACGGCACCGTGGCGCCGTCGGCAAACAATTTGGCCGTCGCGCCGACTTGAATGGCCCGCAGGCCGAGTTCCTTGGCGACACGCTCGACGTGAGCGACATTGATGTTGAGTTCGTTGGAAGCAGACATGGTTGGGGAAAGTTCGAAGTTTCAGGTGCAAGGTCTCAAGCTGGTTGCCATGAAACCCGGTTGGGAGTGGTGGAGTTAGCGAGAGCATCAGATCGGGCAACTGATGAGCTTCACATGTGAAAAACTTTTTGTCGGAGGCGTGGCTTGACAGTGCATGGAGCTGGTGAGGTAAGTTGCGGATCGGTGCCTCGTGTGGTAAGGCGCGGCATGACTGTCACCTTAAACATCCCGGAAGAATTGTCGGGCGAACTCACTGCCAAGCTCGGCAATCTTGGCCGTGCTGCGCTTGAGGCGCTGGCGGCGAAGGCCTATGAGCAGGACTGTCTGTCACTTGAGCAGGTTCGCAGTTTATTGGATCTCAAATCACGCTGGGAGGCGCAATCGCTGCTCACGCGTCTGGGCGTCTGGCCGGGGACGAATGCTGAATCTTTGCGCTCCGACCTGGCGACACTGGATAGACTCAGCGCTCATGACTGATGCTGATCATCTGCGACACATCGACACTGTCCGCCTTGGCTGAAACCAGCTTGCTGCATTTGCTCCCACAGATGTTTCGTCGCGTGAGCATCACCGATTCGGTTTATCAAGAATGCCAGCATCCCGGCGCGCCTGATGCCATGCGCCAATGGATTGCCCAGGAACCCGAGTGGCTTGAAGTCGTTGCCGATCCGGTGCCATTGCTCCTGGAAACAAGCTCCCTTGGTCCCGGCGAAGCTTCTGCCATCACGCTGGCCTGGACTCAGCGGCATCAGTCAGTGCTGATCCTTGATGAGAGGCGCGCTCGAGCTGTGGCTAAGGCCCTCGGGCTTTCGATCATCGGTGCGATGGCGATCGTTGCGGACGCAGCCCGACGAGATCTCGTGGATTTCGAGGATGCCCTCCAACGTCTGCAAGCTGTAGGCTTTCGTTTGTCCACTCGCGTGATCGAGGAAGCTCGCGCCCGTTCCCAACAATCCTGATGTTCACGGTCTTGGAAAGCCGGATGTGTTGAATCGCGATCTATGCGCATGAAGCATATCTGTCTCTTCATCCTGCTACTCAATGGCGTCGCCCACGGTCAAGACTGGCCCCGCTGGCGTGGCGAGAAGGCTGACGGTCGGTGGAATCCAGAGGGTATCCCTGCTGATCTCTCCAAGAAAGAGCCAGAACGACTTTGGAAAGCGGAGATTGGAGCAGGATTCGGCGGAGTGACGGTCAGTGATGGTCTTGTCTATGTGATGGATCGACAGCAAACTCCGCAGGAGGTGGAGCGGGTGCGTTGCTTCCATGCCGAAACCGGTCAAGAAGTCTGGCAGCAGAGCTGGGAGGTCAGCTACGGCGGCATGGATTATGGCACGGGGCCGCGTGCCTCGGTGAATATCCTGGATGGCAAGGCCTATGCGTTGGGAGCGACGGGTGTGGCATCGTGTCTTGAGGCGAAGACTGGCAAGGTGCTCTGGCAGGTGAACATGGTCCAAATCTGCGGCGCGAAAATTCCGACCTGGGGCCTTGCGGGATCGCCAGTGATCGATGGCGAACGTGTGTTGCTGCACGTCGGTGCCAACAACGGCTCGGTCATCGCTTTGGACAAAAACAGCGGCAAGGAAGTGTGGCGTGGTGGGCCGGATCGCGCGGGTTACTGCACGCCGGAGATCATCACGCAGGACGGCAAACGTCAGCTCATCGCCTGGGGGCCGGAGCATGTGCAGAGCCTCAATCCTGAGAGCGGAGTGGTGAACTGGACTTATCCATACAAGATCACCTACGGCGTCAGCATCGCGCAGCCGTTGTATCATGACGGTGTGCTGCTCGTCTCCGGCTATTGGCATGGCGCGAAGGCGTTTCGGCTCGGGACAGGCGTTGAACTGCTCTGGGAGAACGAAACCGAGATCTGCGGCCTCATGTCGGCCCCTTTGCTGAAAGATGACATCGTTTACATGCTCGACAAAAACCGCGGCCTGCAAGCCTTCGAGTTGAAGACTGGCAAAATCCTCTGGAGCGATGACAACACGCTGACTCCGAAGGATCGCAACCCGCAGATGAGCCTTGTTTGGCTGGACGAGGCAAAAAATCTCGCCGCTCTGCTCAATGCGAGCGGTGAACTCGTTTATGTGACACTGAAGCCCGAAAAACGCGAAGAGCTGGCCCGCTGGCAGATCATTGGCAAAACCTGGGCGCATCCCGGCTTTGCAGGAAACCGGCTTTTTGCCCGCAGCGATAAAGAACTCGTGGCCTGGCAGCTGTGGTGAGGCTCATGGGACAGATCGAAGTTTTTCTAGCCTGCGACGTGACCCACCGGGCGCGTCCTTGATCTCATAAGCCTCGAAGAACTTCAGCGGCGATTCTTCCGGTTTTAAATCGCCGAGGCAAGGAAACAAACACGCCGCGAAATGGAGGCTGGCTTTCTCTGCGGTGGTCATGTAGCCTCGATCCCATATGAGTACTTCTACCCTCATTAAATCAGCGTTATTGGTGCTTTGGATTCACGGCACTGCTTCCGCCCAGGCCGTTGACGGGGCTGTCCTGCTGGAAGAGAAGGTCCAGAAGATCATTTTTCCCGTCGTCCAATTCAAAGACGCCACCATTGAGCAGGCAGTTGAATACATTCGCGTCAAAAGCCGTGATCTGGACACGATTACCCAGCCGCCGGCAACGACGGGCGTCTCCATCGTTCTCCACGATGGCGCTTTGACGGACACCATCAGCCTGGACCTCAGAGATGCTCCGCTGATCGAAGTTGTGCGTTACTGCGCAGAGCGCGTGGGGTTGCAATACCGCGTGGAAAAGCATGCGGTGGTGCTAGCCGTTAAGTTTGAGGAAAAGCCCGCGCCTCCGGCGGCCACGCCGCCTCCTGTGCTGGGGAATGCCGATCAAATCATCTTTCCGACGGTTCAGTTCCGTGATGCCACCCTGGCCGAAGCCGCCGAGTACTTCCGCGTCAAGTCGCGTGACCTCGATCCTGCCAAGCAAGGAGGTGTGAACATTGTCGTCAAACCCGGCGGGGCGGATGTCAAAATCACCCTCGACCTGCGTGACATACCGCTGCCACATGTGTTGGCTTACGCAGCCGACCTCAGCGCCCACCAGCTCAGCACGGATGGCCAGTCTTACCTTCTTACACCTTTGAAAGCGGAGTGATCCCATGACACCGCTGCCACTCGCCGACCACTATGCACGCTTTCGCGATGCAGTGTTCAGCGGCATTGAGGAGACGCGGTTGCCAGGCTTTGAGGTGCCTCTGACCGAGCTTGATCTGCAAAGCCTGTGGTTCGCCGGAGCCTTCGGTAGTGAATTCACCAGCGTGGATGGCCAAGTGGTGCGCATCATCGACTTCGGCACCTGGAACTCCGGCCCAGGCCCGGATTTCACCGGCTGCGCGATCCGCGTGGATGATCAAACGCACCATGGTGATATCGAGCTCGATCCCGATGCGCGTGACTGGGAGCGCCACCAGCACGGCGCGAATGTGGACTACGACCGCGTCGTGCTGCATCTCTTCTTCGACGCGCCGCAGGAGCGTTTTTACACGCGCACGAGTCAGCATCGCGAGGTCACGCAGCTTGTGTTGACTCCGGCGATGCTCGCCGGCGATGCTAGGCCGAATCGCGGCCTCGCCGCCGCACGCTTGGGCCGCTGCGCTACGCCCCTCCATGAGATGGATGCTGCGCGGGTGCAGTCCATCATCGAATCCGCCGCACAATACCGGCTGGAGCTGAAATCAAAGCGCCTGCACCGCTGCGTGGCCGCACAGGGCCGTGAAGAAGCCATTTATCAGGCGCTGGCACGCGCCCTCGGCTACAGCAGCAACCAGCAGCCCTTCGTCCTGCTCAGTCAGCGACTGCCCTTGAAGCGTCTGCTTAAATCCGTGGCGACGGCTCGTGAAGCGCTGCTCTTTGGCGTCTCCGGCTTCCTCGAAGTCATGCGTGCGGATGACACGGAGCCAGAAACACGCGCCTACTTGCGTCAGCTCTGGTCCCAGTGGTGGAAAGTCCGCAACGACTGCCTCCGCTGGCTGGAGGAGCGCCAGCTCCCGCGTTGGAAGCTCAAAACCATCCGTCCCGGCAATCATCCGCAGCGCCGTCTCGGTGCGCTGGGCGCTCTGCTCCATGCGTGGCCGCAAGTCGTCGCACCGCTGGCCGATGCCACGCGTTGGAGCCAGGCTGCGTGGCGCGACACGCTGCTGGCGCTCACGCATGATTTCTGGAGCACGCATTACACCCTGCTGGCAGATCCTGCTGCCAAACCGATCTCACTCATCGGCGAAACACGCGTGCAGGAGATGCTCGCCAATGTCGCCTACCCGCTGCTCGTGCCTGAGCGGACGCGCCTGTGGGCCGAATACCTCGAACTTCCCGCCCTGCTCGACAATCAAAAAGTCCGCCGCGCCGTGCAGCGTCTCTTTGGCGATGACCCACGCGGCAAAGACTTCACCAAGAAGCTGCACCACCAGCAGGGCCTGCTGCAAATTTATGAGGACTTCTGCCTCGAAGACGACTCCGCCTGCGCGAACTGCCCGTTCCCGGAACGATTGAAGGAGTGGAGTTAAATCTTCCGTTCAAAAAAGCATGCGCCTTGTTTTCGCTCTTCTGCTCTCTTCCTCGCTCATTGTTGCGGCTGATCTGCCTGATCCGGCTGCCATCACCGCTGCCATGAAAAAGGCGGTCGTTTACGCCCATACGCAGCTCGCTCGTGAAGGCGGTTATGCGTCCTCGTATGACAAAGAGGGCAAGATCGGCGAGGTTGAGCATGGTAAGTCGCGCACGATCATTTCCATTCAGCCGCACGGCACCACGACGATGGGGCTGGCGATGTTGAAGGCTTATCAGGCCACCGGCGACGAGGTGTTCCTCACTGCGGCCAAAGATGCGGCCAAAGCGCTGCTCAAATGTCAGCTCGCCTCGGGTGGCTGGGCCAGCGACTTCGATTTTGATCCTGAGAAGGCCAAACAATACTACCTCCGCAGCGATCTCGAAGCTGGCGACAAAGAACCCGGCAAGCGCAACCACTCCACGACGCTCGATGACAACAAGACGCAGTCCGCGCTGCTCTTTCTGCTCGAAATGACCCACGAACGCGCCTGCAAGGACGACGCGGAGCTAAAACGCTGCAGCAAGTTTGCCTTCGATGCCTTGCTCGCCGCGCAAGCACCCATCGGTGCTTGGCCGCAGCAGTTCAGCGGCCCCGCTGATGCCAGCGCTCCCGTTTTAAAAGCGAGCTATCCCGAGACGTGGAGCCGCACCTTTCCCGCCGTGAAATACACCGGCTTCTATACGCTCAACGACGACAACCTGCAGCAGATCGCCAAGGTGTTGTTCCGCGCCTACGAGTTGGAAAAAGACGAGCGCTATCTAGCGGCGCTGAAAAAACTCGGCGACTTCTTCATCCTCGCGCAAATGCCCGAGCCGCAGCCCGTTTGGGCGCAGCAGTATGATCGCGAAATGCATCCAGCCTGGGCGCGCAAGTTTGAGCCGCCATCCGTTACCGGCTACGAAAGCATCGGAGCCATGGAGACGCTGCACCAGCTCTGGGTGCTCACCGGCGATGAGAAATACCTAGCACCCATCCAGCCCGCGCTTGCCTGGTTTGAGCGCTCGAAGCTGCCAGATGGCAAACATGCCCGCTTTTACGAACTGAAGACGAACAAGCCACTCTTCTTCGTCAAAGACACCTACGAGCTGACTTACGATGGCAGCAACATGCCCACGCATTACTCCTTTGCCGACGAGGAGCAGGACAACATCGACGATTTCAAAAAGAAGCTCGCGCAAAGCCGTGCAGACTTGCAGCGCAAGCTCCAGGGGCCCGCCACCCCCAAAGAGTGGAAAAGCCGCGCCAACGGTGTCATCGCCAAAGTGCAGAAAGCCCTCAGCGCTCTCGATAGCGAAGGCCGCTGGCTCAAGGACGGCCAGATTGAAAGCGGAGAGTTCGTCAAAAACCTGAACGCCATGGCCTATTACGTTGAGGCCGCAGGTAAGAGCGTGAAGCCTTGATCTGGCAGAGGGCGAAAGGCCGCTGATCGGCGGCGTTGAAGAGTTTTTGCCGATTTATGCTCGCCGCAGGATGGGCGGCGGGCATAATGCGCTCATGGCTGAAGATCCTACTCCTGATGAGATTCCTTCGTTTGATGTGCCTAGCATTGATGAAATGTCTGCTTACCTGCCGCAGTTCAAGTTTGAAAAGCTGGCGGCCTGCGGTGGCATGGGCGCAGTGTACAAAGCTTGGCAGGAAAGCTTGGCCCGCTGGGTGGCCGTGAAAATCCTGCCGCCGAAGTTCGGTGCGGAGCAGGGATTCGCCGACCGTTTCAAAACCGAGGCACGGGCGATGGCGAAGCTCAATCACACGAACATCGTGGGCGTGTACGACTTTGGCATCACACCTGCCGGCCATCTGTTTCTGGTGATGGAGTGGATCGAGGGACGCTCGCTCCACGATCTGATCCACAAGACCAACCTGACGCTGCGCAAGGCAACGAACTTAGCCATGCAGCTCTGCGAGGCCTTGAGCTTTGCGCACGAGCACGGCATCATCCACCGCGACATCAAGCCGGGCAACATCATGGTCAACGACGCGGATCATGTGAAGGTGGCTGACTTCGGGCTGGCGCGACCGGTTTCGGATGAGGCGGAGGAGGACAATCCGATGGGCACTCCAGACTACGCCGCACCTGAGATACGTGGCGGCAGCGTGATCGACCACCGAGTGGACATTTTCGCGGTCGGAGTGGTGCTTTACGAGATGCTGGCGGGCCGCGTGCCGGAGAAGCCACGGCGTCCCGTCACGTTGTTTGCCAAAGTTTCGTCGCGCTGGGATGAGATCATCGCGCGGGCCATTCATCCCGATCCCGAGAGGCGCTACCAGGACGCAGGAGAATTTCGTGCCCACATCAATGTGGCGATGAAACAGGAAGCCGGCGTCGCGCTGCCTGATGCGGACGACCCCAAGCCCCCAAGGCCGTCCTCGAAGCCAAAGGCACCGCTTAGGACTCAACAGCAGCAACTGGGACTGACGCTGGGCATTGTGGGACTGGTGGTGGTAGTGTTGCTCGCACTGATTTTCTGGCCCTCAGCACGAAAGACTGCCGCCATGGCTTCTGAAGTTGCGGAGGCCACGCCAGAAGAGATCCAACAGGTCATTTCGACGCTGGAGAAATCTGACCCTGAGCTGACGCGTCTTTTGAACTCGTTCTCAGAAGATTGGGCCGCCAGCGGAGCCGGGCAAAATCCGGCCCTGGCTGAAAAGCTGCGCGGTGCCCTGAACTCAGCGTTGCAGTCGAAATCGAAGGACCGCAGGGAGGCGGCCAGACGTGCGGAGATCGTAACGGCGGAACTGGCCAAGCTGCAAGGTGTAGCACCTTTCCTGAAGGCGCTGAAGCAGGCTGCTGAATAGTCTTTCTACCCCGGTCCGAATCACCGGAAGCTCTTCGCGAAGTCGTCGGAAGTCGCCTTGGCGACGACCTTCGTCTTTTGGAAGGTCGAAGCCTCGCCTTTTTCGATCAAAATGCGCTCGTAGTCGGCGGAGGACATCGGCAGGGTGATCGTGGCGTCTTGCCAAGTTGAAAGGAGGATGGCGTTGGCGAGTTCGACGCTGCAAATCCCTTCGGAAGCGGGAGAAAGGAGCTTTTCGTCCTTCAGGATCGCGTTGGTGAAGTTTTGCAGGATCTCAACGTGCTGGCCACCGGTTTGATCGACCGGGATGTCCATGTGCCAGCTTTCCGGCATGGCAAAGGCGGCCTCCGCCTCCATGCAGAACTTGCTCATCGGCTGGCGGTTGCGCTGGAAGTGGATGCGAGTGCCGTCGGTGACGGTCAGGCGGCCTTGCTCGGCGGAAATTTCGAGTTTGTTGATGCCCGGTGCTTCGCCCGTGCTGGTGACGAAGGTGGCCGTGGTGCCGTTGTCATACTGCATGACGGCAGTCACATCGTCCTCGACTTCGATCTCATGGAAGCGGCCAAACTGGCAGAAGCCGCGCACTTTTTGCGGCATGCCGAAGAGCCATTGGAAGAGGTCCAGATTGTGCGGGCACTGGTTCATGAGTACGCCGCCGCCTTCGCCCTTCCAGGTGCCGCGCCAGCCGCCAGTGGCGTAATAATAGTTCGTGCGGAACCAATTGGTGACCTCCCAGTGAACGCGACGCACGGCGCCGAGTTCGCCGCTTTCAATGAGCTCCTTCACCTTCTTGAAGCAGGCATTCGTCCGCATGTTGAACATGGCGGCGAAGATTTTGGTTTTGTCCGTGTGCGCGGCGATCAAGCGCTCGCAATCGGCTTTGTGGACGGAGATAGGCTTCTCCACCAGCACATGGAGTCCGGCTTTAAGGGCCTCAATGCCGATGGTCGTGTGGCTGAAATGTGGCGTGCAGATGAGGATCGCGTCGAGGTGACCGCTGCGGATCATCAAGTTCACATCGGTAAAGGCCTTCTCGCCCTCAACCAGGTTCGGCAAGGTGCCGACGCTCTCGCACAGCGCGGTGACGCGCAGTCCTGGCACCTTGCCTGCGCGGATGTTCGCGAGGTGTGCCTTACCCATGTTGCCAAGCCCAACGATTCCAAGTCTGACGGTTTCCATGGCGCGAGCCTAGCGGGGCAAACAAAGCGGTCAAGCGACTCAACAGTTGCGCCAACGCTCTCAAGGGACACTTTTGCGCATGCGACCGCCGGACAGCCTCCGAATCTGGATCATCCTTGCCACAGGATGGCTTTCGGCGCTGTCCACACTCCCGCTTATGTCGCAAGACCTCCGCATCGGCATCATCGGCCTCGACACCTCGCACTCGGAGCAGTTCACTCTGCGGCTGAACGATCCCGCGAACCCCAACCACATTCCCGGCGCACGCGTCGTCGTGGCCTTTCCCGGCGGCAGTCCAGACATTGAGGAAAGCAAGTCACGAGTGGACGGCTTTACCGCCACGGTGCGGGATAAGTTTGGCGTGCGGATCGTCAGCAGCGTGGCGGAAGCCTGCAAGGACGTGGATGCGATCCTGCTCCTCAGTCTGGATGGCCGCCCTCGGCTGGAGCAGATGAAACAAATCCTCACCGCCGGCAAGCCGGTGTTCATGGATAAGCCGGTCGCAGCCTCGCTTAAAGACGCCGTGGAAATTTACCAACTCGCCGCCACCGCACAGGTGCCGGTTTTCAGCGCCTCCGCCGTGCGCTGGTATCCCGGCGTGCTCGAAGTCGCCAACGCGGAGAAAACTCCGGCCCGTGGTGCCATCTGCTACGGCCCTGCGCATGTTCTGCCGCATCATCCCGATTTGTATTTCTACGGCATCCATCCCACCGAGGCGCTGTTCACCGTCATGGGAGGCGGATGCCTTTCTGTGACGCGCACCACCACGCCGTCGGCCTCGGTCGTCACCGGCTTGTGGTCCGGCAGCCGCACTGGCACGCTGCATGCCATTCACGAAGGAGCGAAAGCCTACAAGCTCGTGCGCTTCGGCGACGCGCAGGTCTTCGAGCAGAAGTCCGAGGGGGACTACACCCCGATGCTGCGGGAGATCATCAAGTTTTTCCAGACCAAGCAGGTGCCGGTCTCACCGAAGCAGACGCTTGAAATCTACGCCTTTATGGAAGCTGCTGAAGAGAGCAAACGCCGCGATGGTAAGTCCATCACCCTGCGTGAAGTCATGGTCAAAGCCGGTGCCCCTACAGCTTGGCTGCCCGAGGACGGCCAAGCCAAACCTGAGCCGCCCAAATCCGTGCCCAAGGGACTGCCGCAGCCGGGCGGGTCGTAAGCGGTGAACACTTCATGGCGTGGCGGTGAGGGATTTTCACAGACTTTACTTTTCAGGGGGGTGGAGACATGATCTTGGGCATGAACTCGCCCCTGCTGGATGCACTGCTGGATGCTCCTGAACTGCCCGAATTGATCGAGCTGGCCCAGCGCGCCTTTGCCCGTGAGCAAAAGCTGCGGCAGAAGTTTTACGCGGACATCACGCCGGAGCATAAATGGGAGTTCATCCAGGGCGAGGTTATCATGCATTCGCCCGCGCTGAACCGGCATCTCACAGCCAGCCAGCGGACTTACGATTTGCTCAGCGCGTATGCACGCGTGCATCAGCTCGGCCTCGTGCGGCATGAGAAGGCCATGACCAGCTTTCCACGCAACGACTACGAGCCGGACGTGATTTTTTTCGGTCCGGCCAAAGCCGCGATCATCGACCCTGACACGCTCAAATTTCCCATCCCGGATCTGATCGTTGAGGTGCTGTCGCCGTCCACTTTGAAGCGTGATCGCGGCATCAAGTTCAAAGACTATGCCCTGCATGGCGTAGCGGAGTATTGGATCATCGAACCCGTGGCGGAGACCGTGGAAGTGCACCGGCTGGCTGGTAACATCTATCCTGCGGTGCCGGCACAGAGCGATGGTGTGCTGAGCAGTGATGTTGTGCCGGGCTTTGAGATTCCCGTGCGGGCGATCTTTGATGAGTTGGAGAACATGACGGCACTGCGGACAATCTTGAGCGCGGTGTAGGAGATGACTGCCGCAGCCGGGCGGGTCGTGACTCACTCCGCGTTCTGCACCTGCTCGCGGATTTTTTCCAGCTCGGTTTTGGCGGTGACGACGTGGTGAGCGATCTCGGCGTTGTTGCACTTTGATCCCATGGTGTTGAACTCACGGAAAAACTCCTGCAGCAGAAAATCGAGGCTGCGTCCAGCGGGCGCGTCGGCATCAAGGTAGGCGCGGAACTGCTTCACATGGCTGGCGGCACGTGTGAGCTCCTCGGAGATGTCGGTGCGGTCGGCAAAAAGGGCGATTTCTTTGATCAGGCGCTCATCATCGAGTGGGAGTGGCAGTCCGGCGTCCTCCAGACGCTGGCGCAGCAGCTTGCGCTGATGTTCTGGCACGGTGGCGGCTTTGACGCGCCTCTTGCACGGGCGGCCATGCGTCCTCCGTGGCGATTTCCGTCTGCGCCTGGGTCACCACGCCGGGCATGCGGGTGATGTCTGTCAGCGAAATTTCCGGCGGGATGTCGAGCTTCAGCGCCAGCGTGTGCATGGCATGAAAATAGTGCGCGGCCAGCGCGTGATCGATGCGCACGGCGTCTGCCGGAGCGCCCGCAGCCTCCCGGCGCACAGCGACGTTGATGCGGCCGCGTGAAACGGCCGTTGCGACTTCGGTGCGAACCGCATTTTCCAGCTCGGCCAGCTCACGTGGCAGATTCACCGCCACTTCGAGCTGCTTGCGGTTCACGGAGCCGCATTCCACGCTCCAGGTCACGCCTTCCCGCTGCGCCTCGCCCCGCCCGAATCCTGTCATGCTTTTCATATCCCTCCCATTGGAGCGAAATTCGGTCGTGGTAAAGTCTGGGATGAGCGGGCCGCACATTCACCGAGATTCCGATTTGCATCCCCCCGCGTGCTCCCTAGTCTCGCGCCCCCATGGCAAAAGCAGCACTCGGAAAAGGACTCGGCGCCCTCATTTCGGCACCCACTGCGGTGTCTGGAATCTCGCGCCTGCCCCCGCTCGCCCAGCCCGCTCCGGGAGACGTGGTGAACCGCGTCACGCTGGACCAAATCGTCCCCAGCCCACTTCAGCCGCGCACGGAATTCCAGACAGAGCAGCTCACCGAGCTGATGGAGTCCATCCGCGAGCACGGCATCATTCAGCCTCTGATCGTGCGCCGGGTGAACGGCAAGCTCGAACTCATCGCCGGGGAAAGGCGTTTCCGTGCCTCGCGCGAGCTGGGTCTCAAGGAAGTCCCTGTCATCGTCCGCGAGGCGTCCGACAAGGATGTGCTGGAGATGGCACTGATCGAAAATCTTCAGCGCGAGGGGTTGAACCCGATTGAGGAGGCGCTGGCCTACTCCCGGTTGGCAAAGGACTTCAGCATGCGCCAGGAGGACATCGCGCAGCGTGTCGGCAAAAATCGTGCGACTGTGGCGAACACCATGCGCTTGCTCGACTTGCCGCAAAACGTGCGTGACCTGCTCGTCAGCTCAAAACTTACCACCGGCCACGCCAAGGTGCTACTCATGCTCAAAAAGCAGGAGGAGCAGGAGCGTGTGGCCCTCCAGATCATCACCAAGGGACTCACCGTCCGCGCTGCGGAGAAGGTGATCGATGCCATCCTGCATCCGCCGCTGCCGCCGAAACCCAAGCCCACGGAAACCGAGTTCGCCCGTGCCATTGAGTCCGTGGAGCAAAAGCTCATCCAGCACCTCACCACCAACGTCAGCATCCAGCACGCCGAGAAAAAAGGCCGCATCGAGATCGACTACTACGGCGCGGAAGACCTGAACCGCATCCTGGCGTTGCTTGGCGTCGAGGAAGAGGCTTTCACGGAAGAATAACCGCGGCTGCGCCGGCCATGACGAATTCCGCATGAAGAATGACGAAACAGCTTCACTGCAACTCGTGATGAAACAGTTCGTCATTCTTTCGTCATTTTTCATTCTGGTTTCGTCATTCATCGCCAGTTGCAGCCCCGCTAGCACTGTGGACGACAGTGATGTCAGCTCCTTCCTCACGCGCTATTTCTCCACTTGGTCTGCGAAAGACATGGACGGCTACGGCTCCTGCTTCCACGAGCAGGCGCGCATCACCTTTGTGCAGCAAGGCCTGCCGCAGAGTCAGGGGCTCACGGATTTCCTCCATGGCCAGAATCTCAGCCACGCCAATGCCTCCTCGCCGATGACTGAGGTGCCCACGGACATGAAAATCCTGAGAGATGACCGCACCGCCCAGGCCAGCGTGCGCTGGAAACTCACGAAGGGCGCTGAGATCACCACGGGCACCGATTGCTTCACGCTCATCAAAACTCCCGTCGGCTGGAAGATCATGAGCCTCGTTTTTTACAACGACTGACCAGCACTGCCTGCGAACCGAGAACTCAAAGCATGTCCCGCCACACCTCCAAATCCTCACCGCCGTCCATCGTCTCCGAAGATTCGTCGGCGCGCAAAACCCGGATATTCCTCGGCATGGTGTGCTTCTTCGCCGGTGCTGCCATCATGGTCGTCGAGATCAGCGCGTTTCGACTGCTCGCGCCTTATTTTGGCAACACGATCTACACCTCCACCGCGCTCATTGGTGTTGTGCTCGTCGCATTTAGCGTCGGAGGTTATCTGGGCGGTCGGCTGGCGGACCGGCGGCCAGCGCTGGACCTGATCGGCTGGCTGTTGGCGGGCGCGGCGGTGCTCACACTCTTCATTCCGGCGCTGAACATGGCCTTCAGCCTCTCCCTGCGTGGCTTTGGCATCATCAGCGGTCCGCTCATCATCTCGCTCTTGCTCTTTGCCCTGCCGGGCGTGCTGCTGGGTGCAGTTTCCCCGGCTTCGGTGCGGTTTTACAGCCTCACCCAGAAGGACACGCATGTCGGCGCGGCGGCGGGCACGATCAGCATGCTCGGCTCTCTCGGTAGTTTCGTGGGCACCTTTGTCTCCGGTTTTTTCCTGCTCTCCACCTTCAAGGTGAGCGCTATTTTCATCGGCTGTGGTGTGGCCTTGCTGCTGCTGGCGGTGATCTCCCTCGTCATGGCCAAAAGCAGCGCCAAGGGGCAGGTCATCGCGGCCGGATTGATCGCCGCCGCCGTGGGCTGGAGCACGGAGCAGCCGCCTTACCTCGGGATCATTCACGAGCGTGAGTCTGCCTACCACCGCATCAGCGTCGCCGAGGAAGGTGCCAGCCCGCACAAACGCCGCTTGCTCTCACTCGACTCCACGCAAGAAGGCGGCATGAACCCGGAGACCGGGGAGCTGATCCTGCCCTACCAGGAATACTGGAAGCTCGCTTTGCTGCGTGAGCCGGCGGAGATCACCAGTGCACTATTCATCGGCGCGGGCGCTTTTGGCATGCCGGAGAATGTCTCGCGGGATTTTCCGAAGGCCGCAGTCGATGTCGTCGAGATCGACCCCGAGGTCATTGATGTGGGCCGGAAATTCTTCAAGCTCGATGAGCATCCCCGTGTCACCGCGCATGCCGCAGACGCCCGCCGCTTTCTGCACCTCTCTGGGGAGAAAAAATGGGACATGATCTTCGGAGACGCCTACAACGGCCGCCACGCCATCCCCTCCCACCTCGCCACGCGCGAGTTTTTTCAAATGGTGGCCGATCATCTGGAGCCGCGTGGCGTTTACGTCATGAACATCATCTCTGCGGTCAACGGACGTAAATCCGATCTCACGGGCGGCATGATCGCCACGCTGCGGCAGGTGTTTCCCTCGGTGGAGGTCTTCGCCGTCGGTGGTCGGCGCGACGAGCCGCAGAACATTGTCCTTTTCTGCTCTCGTGAAAATTTGCGCCCGCTCATTGCGGACCGCTACACCGCCGCCGGTTCATGGCAGGAGCGCCTGATCCGCACCCATCTCCCCGTCGGCATCGTGCCGCGCTCCGAGGTCGTCTTCACGGATGACTACAACCCCGTCGATGCCATCATCGCCCGCGGTCTGCTGGAGTGACAGGCACGGGGCCAGCCTGGCCCCGGTTTGAGTGAGTGAGGGATCAGGATGATCCCCCCTCCTATTTCAGCGGCTTCGCTGCCGGAGCCAGGGCGGGTGCCACAAAGGCGTCAAACACCAGCACCCCCTTGAGTGCGTCCACGGCGCGTTCGAGTTGCCTGTCGCCGAGATTCGCCAGCTCCAAGGCCGCCGCCTCGCCCGTTCCATGCGCCATCCGCCATTTTGCGACGCGGCTTTCCTCCTCCGAGGTCAGCGCGGCGACGATGTTTGGCTCCACGCCGTTTTCATGGATCGTGCGGTGGCTCGGCGTGTAATACTTCGCCGTCGTCAGCCGCATCGCCGCGCCGTTTTTCATCGGTAAAATCGTCTGCACGCTGCCTTTGCCGAAACTTGTCGTGCCCACGACAATCGCCCGCTTTAAATCCTGCAACGCGCCTGCGGTGAGTTCGGAGGCGCTCGCGCTACCGTGATTGATCAGCACCGCGATGGGATACTTCCTCGGCTCTTTCCCGCCGCGTGAGGGGGTGCGATAGGGCGGCGGATTCTGCGAGGCCACACGGCCCTCAGTCGTGACCACCACGGTGTTTTCCGGCAAAAACTCGCCGCAGATCGCCACCGCGCTGTCCACCAGGCCGCCCGGGTTGTTGCGCAGGTCGAGCACGAAGGCCTGCATGCCCTGTTTTTCCAGTTCGTCCAAAGCGTCGCTCAGTTCAGCCGCCGTCGGCGCATTGAACTGTGAGACCCGCGTGTAGCCGATCTTATACTCGCCTGCCATTTTTGGGGAAAGCAGCATCCGATCATGCACGGACGACTCCGCCAGGGTCTCGTGCTTCACTTTGAAATCGAGGAACTGCTTCGTGCCCGGACGGCGCACCGTGAGCCGCACTTCCTCGCCTGCTTTGCCGTTGAGAAGCTGCATCGCCTCCACCACACCCACGGAATCCGTCAATACGTCGTTGATCCGCACGAGTTGATCACCCGCCAGCACGCCTGCCGCCGCCGCCGGTCCGTCCTCCCGCACGGTGATGATCGTGAGCTGGTTTTGCCGCAATGCGATGGTGATGCCGATGCCTTCCGAAGTGTCGCTCTGCTCACGCTGCATGTCTTCAAATAGCGACTTGCCCATGTACTCGCAGTGCGGGTCCAGACGGCGCAGCATGCCTTCCAGCGCCCCTTCCACCAGTTCCTCATAGGTGATCTTCGACTCATCCACGTAATTCTGCCGCACCATCTCCATCGCCCGCGTCAGCATCTCCATCTGTCTGTAAGCATCCTCCGGCGGCGGTTTCACGGGGGGCGCGGCTATCGGTTCGTCCTTCGGCTTTGCTGTGGTGGCGGGTTTGTCTTCGGCTGGCGCTGTCGCAGGCTTGGGCGCGGGGCTTGCTGTCGGAGCAGGAACCGGGGTCGTCGGGGCCGCGTGCAAACACACGCTGGCGGCCAGAGAGAAAAGGAGTGCGGGGGCGCAACGCATGGTGCCACAGTGCATGAATCAGCGCGATGGGACAGGGGAAATTCAGTCTTGCAGGCAAAGTGGTCCGCACCTCGTGAAGCGCGCCGAAGGCAATCCTCTGTGCGGACCACTCTTGTCACTCCAGCGTGATCTCGTTCCAATACGAGAACTCCATGCTCCACCCATTGGGATGAGCTTCGAGTCGAAGCGTGACCTCCTGGCCTTTGAATTTCGCCAAATCGACCTCCACGGTCTTCCAGCGCGGCCTGTCATGGTCCACGGTCATCGTCTTGACCTCTTGACCGTTGACTAGAACCTTGACCACCCAATCGCCGCGATCATCGGCCGCCACGTTGAAGGTCAGCTTTGTCTTCTCGATCTTCATCTTCCGCTCAAAGCTCGCGGGCGTTTTCTTGTCCGGGAACGGATGCATGAGCAGCACGTTCGTTTTGCCGTGGTATTCGGCCAGTTTGACCGGCGTGCGCTCGAAATCGGGCGCAGAGACCTTCCAGTCGGGATTCCACAGGCTGACGCTCTCCCAGTCGATGGCGCGCCAGTTGGTCTTTTTGGGCTGTGAGGCCGTTTCAGGCACTTCGACGCCTTGGATGAGCAGTTTCTTCTTTTCCGGTGTGAGCGGCCCTTCTTCCGGCGGAGCCAAAACATACCAAATGAGGTCGCGGAAGGCCGCATCGGGTAGGTTGCCGAATCCCATCGGCATCAGGCTCTGTTTCGTGTTCGTGAGCGTGGCGATTTGATCGCGCGGCACCACCTGCGCCGCACCGCCAGCGCCGAGCAGCTTCACATGGCCCGGCGTGTCCTCCACGACGCGTCCGGCGAGCGTGCGACCGTCTTTCGTGCTCACGGTGAAGTTCTCGTAGCCGTTGCCGATGATCTGGTTCGGATCGATCACGTTCGCGAGCAACGCATCCAGATTGCTGCGGCCACTGCCGATCAAATCTGGTCCCACCTTCTGGCCGCCGCCGTGGAATTCGTGGCAGACCATGCAGGTCGCCGTGAACATCAGTTTGCCGTTCGCGAGGTCCGGCTCGCCCGTGAGGCAGGCCTGCTTCTTCGCTGCGATGAGTGATTTCACATCTTCCGACGAGTCCTGCCACGCGCCGAGTACTTCATAAGCGCGATCACGAATCGGCTTGTCCTTGCTTGTGGCCAGCGCACGCCGCACCGGAGCCGGGAAACCGCTGGCGGGCACTTTTTGCTCCGCGATGGCATCCAGCAGGGCCTTGGTCCACGTCTCGCGACTGGAGAGTGCCTCGATGGCCGCGATGCGCAGATTAAAATCCTTCGAAGCGGCCTGCATGAGCAGTGGTGCAATGAATTCATCGCCCCCGAGGTCCGCCGCCGCCCGAAGCGCCGCCACGCCGAGCGTGATGGGTGTGCCTGGAGCCAGCAACGGCTTCAGCCCTTCCTTCACCGCGTCCGTCCGCACCTTTTGCAGCGATTGCAGCACCGCGATGCGGTCCTTCTCCGGCTTCGAGGCATCGTGCAGCGCCACGATCATCTCCTTCACCGCCACCTCATCGCCCCACAGCACCGCGAGCGTCTGCGCATGCTTCCGCACGTCCGCTTTCGATGACGCACGCCACTTCGCGAGGTTGGCTGATACATCTTTGGTCGGCTTCATGACACCGCCTTCCTGGCCTTTGACGAGTCCGTCGAGAGCATGGGCAAGCAGGATGTCGTGCGCAGCGATCTTGTCGCAAAACTCGACCGCGAGATCAAGGTTCTCCGCCTTCCGCGTGTCGCAGAGTCGGCGCATGGCTTTGTGGGAGAGGACGCGGGATTGGTCAGTCTCATTATTCAAAACCTCTGCCATTCGCGGCAACCACTTTGCCGGATTCATTGCGAGTCTGGGTTCAATGGCCTGCCAGATGGCAAATTGCAGCGTGTGGTCGTTGAGTTTTGCCGATGATCGAAGCAGTCGCGGCAAGGAAACACTCAAGCAGGCATCTGCATAATTGACCGAACCTTTCGATAGTGACGTCGAGGTGGTCAGTGCTTGTTGAGCACCCTTACGAACAGTAACCGCCAGACGATGCAGAACTGCCGGATCAACGGAATCTGCGAGCCAACTCAAAAGTTGGTAATCATTGTAAATCGAATCAGATGCTATGGGTGAAAAGTTTGCGGTGGCCTTTTTCCAAATGTCATTTTCAAAAATTTCTTCTGGAATGGTTTTTGAGAAAGGAAGGAAAAAGTTCCCAAAATCCCACAGCGGTTTCGCCATTCGTTGAAGGATCGATCCATCCATCGTTCGAGTGGGGAGGCTCCATCCAACGTAAGAGTCCGCACCAGACTCGTTTTTGAACTGGTAGTTGCCCGCAAGCTGCACTCCCGTCCATAGAGCTTCGAATGCGGTAACTTCGTTCACACTGGTATTCGAGAGCATGGATTCGAGAAGCTTCGTGGCTTCAAAATCCCATTTCTCCACCAGCATCCTCCTCGCCATTCTTCGCATCCAGTTGTTGGGATGCTCCAGGGTCTTCACGAGGTCGGCGGTGGAGAGTTTTTTGAGGTCGAGGTTTGGCGGAGTGCGGACGCCCTCGTCCGCTTTGGGGTCGTTGGTTTTGGCGGACGAGGGCGTCCGCGCTCCTGTGTGAACGACGCGCCAGATCCGCCCGCGTTCGCGGTCCACGCCTTCGGGATTCGCCTTGGCGTTTTGGTAGCAGGGATACTTGTCGCACCAGTCCATGATCCAGAGGAAGCCGTCACGCTCGCGATCCACGCCTTCGGGATTCGCCTTGGCGTTTTGGTAGCAGGGATACTTGTCGCACCAGTCCATGATCCAGAGGAAGCCGTCGGGGCCGGTCTGGGTGCTGACGGGGCGGAACCAGCCGTCGTTGGCGCGGAGGAAGTCGCGGCGTGGCTCGCATTTGAAGGTGGCACCGACGGGCGTGAGGATTTCCTCGTGGATGGCGTTGTCGTGGATGTTGCCGATGAAGGCGTGGCCGTGGGTGTCAGCGGGATAGCGGCCGCCTTGATAAATCTGCACGCCGGCATAGGCGGCGCGGAAGTGCTTATGTTTGACGATGCTCGGCAGTTGCTCGTAGGCATACGGATTCTCCGGTGCACCGCCCTGGCGCACATAAATGCCGCCGGGGGCCATGTGGAAGAAGTGGTCGATGACGCAGGCACTGACGAAGAAGTTGCCCGCAGCGTCGTAGTCGCAGCCCCAGGGATTGCTGGTGCCGTCGGCGAAAACTTCGAATTCCCAGGGTGAAACAGGCAGCTTGCCTGTTGGATCGGACAGGCTGGCAGCCTGTTTCACGATCGGGCGTGCGCGGCCAATCCCCGCATCAAACTTGAAGCCTGCGCTCTCCGGTTGGCCGGGGCGGCGGACTTTGCTGTTGGTGAAGACGCCGTGGGTCATGTACAGCCAGCCGTCGGGGCCCCAGGTGAAACTGTTCACGAGCTCGTGCGTGTCTTCGCGACCGAAACCGGTGAGCACGACACGCCACGCGTCCGGTTTGTCGTCGCCGTCGGCATCGCGGAAGTGGAGCAAATGTGGCTGCTGGCCGATGTAGATGCCGTCATCGCCGCAGAGGATGGCGGAGGCGAGATTGAGGCCTTGGACGAAGACGGTGCGCTTGTCGGCCTCGCCGTTGTTGTCGGTGTCTTCGAGGATGACCACGCGGTCGCGGGGGATTTTGTCGCCGGTTTTCGGCAGCGGGTGGTATTGGTCGTCCTTCGCCTCGCCACCGAAGGGTGCGGGGTGCTCGGAGCCGTTTGGATACTCATAAGCCTCCACGACCCACAAACGGCCGCGATGATCCCAAGTCATGGCGACGGGATTTTGCACCATCGGCTCATGCGCGAAGCAGCGGACCTCGTAACCCTCCGGTACGGTCATTTTCTTCCGCGCTTCCTCCGGCGTGGGGCAGGCCGTGGTGGCGGCAGCGCGTTCGCCTTCGATTTCTTTGCCTGCGGCAAGTAGGTCGGCGGTAAGGAGACAGCAGGAGAGGAAAACGAAAAGGCGCATGGTTGGGCAGGTTTAGCAGGGACTACGGCACGACGGCAAGAACGATGTCGGACGCGGTTTGGGTGGAATTGGACGGTTTGCGAGCTGCGGAGTGTATGGATCGAGAACGAGTTCGAGTGGGAGAGAGGACGATTTGACCGGAGGCCATCTCTCCTTTTAATCCTGTCGCAATGGCCTCCTCAAACACACCCACTCCCAAAACTCCTGAACAACTCCGCTCCTGGCGCTGGTATGGCCGCGATGAACTGCGCTCCTTTGGCCATCGTTCGCGGGCGAAGCAGAACGGCTGGGGCAGCGAGGACATCGTGGGCAAGCCAGTGATCGGCATCTTGAACACTTGGAGCGATCTGAATTCCTGCCACATGCATTTGAGGCTGACGGCCGATGCGGTGAAGCGCGGCGTGCTCCAGGCGGGCGGTCATCCGATGGAAATCCCGGTCATGTCGGTCGGCGAGATGCTCACAAAGCCGACGGCGATGTTTCACCGCAACTTTTTGGCGATGGAGACCGAGGAAATGCTGCGCGCGAATCCCATCGACGGTGCGGTCTTGCTCGGTGGCTGCGATAAATCCACGCCAGGGCTGCTCATGGGGGCCTTCAGCATGGACATCCCGGTCATTTACATGCCTTGCGGCCCGATGATGAAGGGCAACTGGCGCGGCGAGACGCTCGGCAGCGGCAGCGACGTGTGGAAATATTGGGACGAGAAGCGGGCGGGCAATTTGAGCTGGGAGCAATGGTGCGAGATCGAGGACGGCATCGCCCGCAGCCCTGGCCATTGCATGACGATGGGCACCGCGAGCACGCTCACTGCGCTGGCGGAGACGCTGGGCCTGACCATGCCCGGTGCATCATCGATTCCCGCCGTGGACAGCGCTCACACACGCATCGCGGCGGCGGCGGGGCGTCAGATCATCGAAAACGTGTGGTTGGATCGCAAACCGTCCGGCATCGTCACCGAGCGCTCGTTTGAAAACGCCATTACGGTCGATATGGCACTCGGGGGCAGCACGAATGCCATCGTGCATCTCATCGCCATGGCCGGACGCCTGGGCATTCCGCTCCCGCTGGAGAAATTTGACGAGATCAGCCGCAAAGTGCCGCTGCTGGCCAACATGCGTCCTGCGGGCAAATACTTGATGGAGGAGTTTTATTTGGCTGGCGGCCTCCAGGCACTGCTGAACGGCATGCGCGAGCTGTTGCACACGGATGTGCCGACGATCACTGGCAAGACGCTCGGTGAAGACATCGCCGAGGCGATCATTCACAACGAAGACGTCATCCGCACGCCGAAAAACCCGCTCCAGCCCGATGGCGGCACCGCCATCCTGCGTGGCAATCTTTGCCCGAACGGCGCGGTGATCAAACACGCTGCCGCCACGAAGGAACTCTGCACGCACACCGGCCCTGCGCTCGTCTTTGATAGCTATCCTGAGATGAAAGCCGCCATCGAAGACGTGAATCTCGATGTCACCAAAGACACTGTGCTCGTCCTGCGCAACGCGGGCCCGGTCGGTGCTCCCGGCATGCCGGAGTGGGGCCAGCTCCCGATTCCGAAGAAGCTCATCCTGCAAGGCATCCGCGACATGGTGCGCCTGAGCGACAGCCGCATGAGCGGCACGAGTTACGGTGCCTGCGTCCTTCACATCGCCCCGGAAAGTGCGGTCGGTGGTCCGCTGGCCCTCGTGAAAACGGGGGATCTCATCGAACTCGACGTGCCGAACCGCAAACTGCACCTGCATGTGAGCGATGAGGAGCTGGCAAAACGCCGCGCCGACTGGAAACCCGCTCCGACGCGCTATCACCGCGGCTACGCGAAGCTCTTCGTCGAGCACGTCACGCAGGCCGATGAAGGCGCGGACTTCGACTTCCTCCAGCACGGCCCGGCGGTGCCGGAGCCGGATATTTTTTGAGGATTGAATTCAAAACGGCCTCACCTATTTTCCTGCATCTCATTCGAAGCCATCCAGCAAGAAGTCGCCCCCTGGCCGGAGGAACAGATCCGGAAGCTGCGCGCCTACCTGTTTGACCTGGACTGCGAAAAAGCGGGTGAGCCTGGGAGCCAGCTCACGTCCAAGCTCGATGACCCTGGTCGCAACTGGTACACCATCGAAGAAGCCGAAAAAAGGCTCGGTCTGGATTCTGAGCAGGACTGATGTGGCAGTGAAGGGGGACTACCGGCTTTTGATCGACGCTGATGTGTTGGACTTCATGTCAGGTCTCAAGCGATCCGCCCAAAAGCGTCTGCTAGGGAGGATGCGGCAGATACAGGATTTTCCAACGAACTATTGCTGCTATGAGCAACGTCAGGGCTTACGCACCCAAAATCCACCAACGGTCTCAAGACAGTGGGCAGATGATTTCCCGCAGATTCGGTTCATCCGGGAAGTGAGTGCGTTCGCGATACATGAGATGGTGACAGTTCCCCTCACCTAACCTCTCCCCGCAGAGACAAAACAGACCACCACGCAGGTGGTGCGCGGGGAGAGGGAACTGAAAGCGGGCCTTCCGGCTAGGCAGCCCTGTTAGGGAGGCTCTTGCAGCGAAACCGCTGTCTTTTGCAGTCCCTCTCCCCGCGATGGGTGCTCCCATGATCTGCAACAGGGCGCGGGGAGAGGTTAGGTGAGGGGGCTGATGCCTCATTTGAGTCTCCTTCGTTAATGCGGACGGGTAGCCCTCATCTTCCAGCTTGCGCCTTTTCCGCGAGAGGCTACCCATTCGCCCGTGGGTTTTCCGCACCAGTCAGCGATGACCCCAGCGGGCTTTGGCTCAGCCTAGTAGAGCGCTTCGTTCGGGACGAAGAGGTCGTGGGTTCGAATCCCGCCAGCCCGACCCAAGCCTTTGAGCGTATTAGTACAGAGGCAAGACATGGCGACACCCACCCCACCTAAAAAAATCCTGCTCGCGGAGGACGTGCGCGCCATTTCCTTGCGGGTGTCTCACGCGCTCGAAACACACGGCTACCTCGTGAAAGTGGCGGAGGACGGGGAGGAATGCCTGGAGCAGATCGAGGAGTTCAAGCCGGACCTGCTGGTGCTGGACCTCATCATGCCGAAAATGAACGGACTGGAGGTGCTGCGGCACCTGCGGGCGCAGCAGGCCACCCAGCATCTGCCGGTGATCGTTACCACGGCAAAGGATTACTCCACGGAGCTTCAACACATCCAGCAAACCGGCCCGGTGGACGTATTGATCAAGCCTTTCGACCCTGAGCTGCTGCTTGGGAAACTGGAGCAGTATTTTCAAGAGGCGGCCACGACTCGTGGGATGACGCATCGCCCCCAGCAGCCGGTGGGGATGGAGCAGTATGCGCCGGTGCTGGATACCAAGCGCCCGCATGTGCGGCTCTGGGGCACGCGGGGATCGATCCCGGTCTGCGGGGCGCGCTACGCCCAGCACGGGGGGAACACGACGTGCTTTGAGTACAACTCAGGCAAGGAGCGCCTCATATTTGACGCGGGTTCCGGCTTGCGGGAGGCTGGGCTGTCATTTCTGGCGGGCGGGCCCTGCCATGTCCACCTGTTCGTCTCGCACACGCATTGGGATCACATCCAGGGCTTCCCGTTTTTCAGTCCGATCTATGTGCCGGGCTTTGAGATCACGGTCTATGGCGAGCGTGGCTTCGGGAAGAACATCGAATCCCTACTCTGCGGCCAAATGGACCGGGATTATTTCCCGATCCAGCGTGAAGATCTCCGAGCCAAGATCAATTTCGTATTTTTGGACGACGAGCCGGTAAAAATCGGCGACGTGACGGTGACGCGCGAGTTCACCCAGCACCCGGGAGCGACGGTGGGCTTCAAAGTGCAGCACGCGGGCCGCAGCGTGGTCTTCATGCCGGACAATGAGTTTCTCCAGGGCTACACCGGCTCCCCAGCCGTGCTCACCCGTGACACCGACCTCGTGGTGCCTTACGAGCCGATTTTGAAATTCCTCGACGGAGTGGACCTGCTGGTTCACGAGGCGCAGTATCTTCCCACGGACTATCCGAAGCGCATCGGCTGGGGGCATTCCAACTTGGCCACGGCCTGCGCCATGACGAAGCTCACCGGCGTCAAAAGGTGGATCGTGGTGCATCATGACCCTGATCATGATGATCCGGCGCTGCACTCGAAGCTGAACCTCACGCGGCAGATTTTGCGGGAGATCGGCCACCCGATCGAGGTGGTGCATGGGTATGACGGCATGTCTGAGTATCTCTGACCTCAGATCACCGGGTCGTAGCTGGTGAGCGCCTCGCCCACGAGGGTACATTCCTTCTTCAATTGCTCAAACATGAACTGTGCGCCCTTCAGGTCTCCAGCGTGCGCGTATTCGCAGAGCTCAGAGGCCAAGCGGAGGGCCTTCGGCGCGGCATAGATCCCGAGCATGCCTTTGAGCGAGTGCGCTGCTTCGTAGAGCGGTCGCGCTTTGTCTGCGGCGAGGGCTTTTTCCGCCTTGCGCAGGTATTTTTGCGTGTCCTCTGGGAAAATGGCGATGAGCTTGCGCATCAGTTTGTCATCCCCTGCCGACTCACGGAAGGCTGTGGCATCGAAAGCCACGCCTGCAGGAGGTTGCGGCGGCGGAACTGACTCTAGCAGGGTGGGGGAGAGCTGGGCGCCTTCCGAGTGCTGCGGACTGTGGGAGAATTTCTCGATGGTCTGGAATACCTCGGCCGAGCGCAGCGGTTTGGCGAGGTAGTCGTCCATTCCGGCGGCCAGACAGAGTTCGCGGTCGCCTTTCATCGCGTTGGCGGTCATGGCGACGATGGGCACATGGCGGCCAGTGTCCTGCTCGATCACACGGATGGCGGCGGTGGCCTCCAGGCCGTTCATGCCGGGCATCTGCACATCCATGAGGATGATGTCGAAAGGCTCGCTCTTGAAGAAATCGAGCGCCTCTTGGCCATTGGAGGCCAGCGTGACCAGATGACCACGTTTTTGCAGCATGCGGGAGCTGACGAGCTGATTTACATGGCCGTCCTCCACCACCAGCACCTTCATGGCGGCCGGCACAGTGACGCTCGGCTCAGGGCGTGGCGACATGGGCTTGATGGAGATGCCACTGGTGCGGCCAAAGGCGGTGGTGAAGTGAAAGGTGCTGCCCACGTCTGGCTGGCTCTCCACCCAGATGCGCCCATGCATCAGATCCACGAGGTCACGGCAGATGGCTAGGCCCAGCCCGGTGCCGCCGTACCGCCGCGTGGTGGACGCCTCGGCCTGGGTGAATGCCTCGAAAATGCGCTCATGCATGTTCCCGGCGATGCCGATGCCGGTATCGTTGATCTTGAAATGCAACATGATGAGGTCCGCCGTCTCGGACTCCACATTCACTTCGATGGTCACGCCGCCCTTGTGGGTGAACTTGATCGCGTTGCCGACGAGATTGATCAAAATCTGCCGCAGCCGTCCGTCGTCGCCGATCAGGCGTGCCGGGATCTCTGGGCTGATGTGGTGCAGCAGGACCAGCCGTTTCTGGAAGGCGCGGACGCCCATCGCCTGCACCGTCTCGGTGACGATGGCGTTGAGATCGAATTCGTGGGAATCCAGCTCCACCTTGCCCGCTTCGATTTTGGAGAAGTCCAGGATGTCGTTGAGCAGTTCCAGCAGCGAGTCGGCGGACTGCTTGAGCATCTCCAAATACTCGCGCTGGGAGCTGTCCAGGCTCGTCCCCAGCAGCAGCTCGCTCATGCCGATGATGCCGTTCATCGGCGTGCGGATCTCATGGCTCATGTTCGCCAGGAAGACGCTCTTGGCGCTGTTGGCCGCCTCCGCCGCGTGGCGTGCCTGGCGCAGTTCTTCTTCATCGTGCTTTCGCTCGGTCACGTCCGTGTGAGAGCCGGCCATGCGGTAGGGCTTGCCGTCGGCATCCCGCAAAGCCCGGCCGCGGGCCAGAATCCAGCGCCAGCTGCCGTCCTTATGCTGAAAGCGGAACTCCACGGAATAGTGGGGGCTCTGATTGTTCAGATACTCGTTCAGCGTCGCCATCACACGGTCGTGATCATCCGGGTGCAGGCGCTTTTCGAAGGTGGAGAAGTTGTTGTCTATCTCCTCTTCTTCGTAGCCGACCATGCTCTTCCAGCGTGGGGAGAAGAAGACCGCGCCACTGCGGATGTCCCAGTCCCAGATGCCGTCATTGGTCCCGCGTACGGCTAGGGCGAAGCGTTCTTCACTCGCCGCCAGGGCGCGGATGGATGCCTTTTGTTCGGTGATGTCCGTGATCGATCCGGCCATGCGGTAAGGGTGTCCGGTGGCGTCCCGCAGGGCGCTGCCACGCGCCCGGAACCAGCGGTAAACACCATCTTTGCACTTCAGGCGGTATTCCGCGTCATACGGTGCCTGCTGGTCCACATGCGCCTTGAGGGCCGCCAGGATGCGCTCGCGATCCTCCTCATGGAGACGGGATTCGAACTCTGAAAACAAGTTTTTCATCTCGTCATCGGTGTAGCCGAGGAGCTGTTTGAAGCGTGGCGCGTAGTACACCACGTCGGTTTTGAGATCCCAGTCCCAGATGCCGTCATTCGTCCCGCGCACGGCCAGGGCGATTCGTTCTTCGCTCTCGGCCAGCTCACGCACCGCCTCTTCAGAGGCATTCGGCCGGCGCAGACGGCAGGCTTGCAGCAAGTCCTCGAGTTCCTGAATGCGCTGCTTCAACTCCGGCACGGAGTCGCCTGCGGCATGCTCGTGAGTTTCTGGCATCGGGTTGGGTGGGGCGTCCTGGTGGCTGGAGGTGTGGACGGGTGGAGATGAATAGACACATTTTGTGGCAAACAAACTCAAAAGCTTCCGCCAGCGCATCAAATTGCGGCTGCAGACGCGTCTGGAGCGCCCATCGCCTGAACTGCGTGCGTGTTTGGGCCTGCTGAAGACGTTCATTCATCCCTGTCATGAACCGCCGCCGCATCCTCGCCTCTCTCCCTGCCGTCTTTGCCGCCAACAGCCTCGCTGCCTCGTCTGGCAAGAAACTCCGCGTCGCCGTCATCGGCCACACCGGCCGTGGTCACTACGGTCATGGCCTCGATACGATGTGGCTCAAGATCCCGGCGGTCGAAATCGTCGCCGTGGCCGATGCGGACGCCGCTGGACTCGCGGGTGCCCTGAAAAAGCTCGGTGTCACCCAGGGCTTTGCGGATTACCGGCAGATGCTCTCCGAGGTCAAACCCGACATCGTCGCCATCGGTCCGCGTCATGTGGACCAGCATCGCGACATGCTGCTCACAGCGATCAAGTTCGGCGCAAAGGGCATCTACATCGAAAAACCCTTCGTCCGCAGCCCTGCCGAGGCCGACGAAGTCATCGCCGCCGCCCAGGAAACGGGCGTGAAAATCGCCATCGCCCACCGCAACCGCTATCACCCGGCCTTGGCGATGGCAGCCAAGCTCATCGCCGACGGTGCCATCGGTCGTGTGCTGGAAATGCGCGGACGTGGCAAAGAAGACCCGCGTGGCGGCAGCCTCGACATGTGGGTGCTCGGCTCTCACGTCATGGGTGTGGCCCTCGCGCTCGGCGGCACACCGCGTGCCTGCACGGCAGGTGTTTTCCAAGGTGGAAAACCACTCACCAAGGCCGATGTCAAAGAAGGTGACGAAGGCATCGGCCTGCTTGCGGGAGATGAAGTCCATGCGCGCTTCGAGATGGCCAACGGCGTACCGTTTTTCTTCGACAGCATCAAGGACGCGCGGCTGAAAAAGCCCGCTTACGACGATCCCGCCTCGTTTGGCCTCCAGGTCTTTGGCAATGCGGGCGTGATCGACTTCCGCATGGATCAGGAACCCTTCGCGTGGATTCAAACCGGCTCCGATGCACGCCAACCGGTGCTGGCGGACAAGGACATCGCGAAACAAGTCTCCAGCCACGAAATTCCCGGCCTCGATCTCATCGACGCCATTCAAAACAACCGCGCACCGCTTTGTGATGCCGCCCATGGCCGAGAAATCACCGAAATGATCAGCGCCGTGTTCGAATCGCATCGACTGAACAGCCAGCGCATCACCTTCCCGCTTCAGACCCGCCAGAATCCGCTCACCCTTCTATGAAAAAGCCTGCTGCATCGCCACTCCTCATTCAAAACGGCACGCTCATCCTGCCGGACCAGTTGATCGAAGGAGGCGCGGTGCTGTGTGAACGCGGCAAGATCACCGCTGTGGGCAAAGACATCACGGAACCCAAAAACGCCATCGTGATTGATGCCAAGGGCGGTTACATCAGCCCTGGCTTCATCGACATCCACGTTCACGGCGGGGCAGGGGCGGATTTCATGGATGCCACCGTGCCTGCCGTGCGCACCGCCTTGAAAGCGCATGCGCTGCACGGCACCACGACGATCTTTCCCACCACGACCACGGGTGCGCCAGTGCAGATCATGGCCATGCTGGCAGCCTGCCGTGAGGCCAAACGCACCTGGGAGGCCGCGCATGGCTCCCGCATCGCTGGAGTCCATCTTTACGGGCCTTATTTTGCCGCAGACAAGGTCGGCTGCCATTCCCGCACCGGTCGTCGTGCGCCGGATGCCATCGAATACGCCATGTGGTTTCGGGATGACCTCATCCGCATCGCCACTTGTGCCGCCGAGTTGCCTGGAGCAGAAGCATTCTACCAAACCGCCCGTCAACACCGCTGCCTCATCACCTGCGGCCACTCAAATGCGAGCTGGACGGAGATGGAACGCGCTTTCAAGGCCGGCATGCGTCATGTGGATCACTTCTGGTGCGCCATGAGTTCCGTCGCCTCGCTGCGCACCCGTCTTGGCACGCCCATGCAGGCCTCGATGGAGCAGTTCGTGCTCGCCACCGCCGAGATGAGCACCGAAGTCATCGCCGACGGCATGCACCTCGCCCCCGAGTTGCTCGACTTCGCCTTCCGCATGAAAGGATCGAAGCGTTTGTGCCTTGTCACGGATGCTAACCGCGCTCTCGACATGCCGCCGGGCCGTTACCGCTTCGGTTCGGACGACGATGGTTCCTTTTTCGAGAGCGATGGCAAGGTCGGCTTCGTTCCCGGTCAAGGACTGGCCAGTTCCGTCGTGGGACTCGACCACATGGTGCGCCACATGAAGAAAAGCACCAGCGCCACGCTGCCGGATGCCGTGCGCATGGCCAGCCTCACGCCCGCCGAGCGCACCGGCATCGCCAAAACCTGCGGCAGCCTGGAAAAGGGCAAGCAGGCCGATGTTCTCATCCTCAACCGTCGTCTCGATGTGCAACGCACCTTCATCTCCGCGGTCGAAGTGTCGCGTGACTGACATGATCCGCTGTTTCTGCCTTTTCCTTGCCTGCATCGGCCACCGCCGCGTGCCGAATTTGCAGACGTTTTTCAAGCGGCGTGGTGCCTCCTTGCCCATCACACAGAACGCTGCCGACTATCTACCCGGTGATCTCATCACCTGCACCGTCGCTGGGAGGCTGCCACACATCGCCATCGTGCTTCCGGGACCGAATGGCGGTACCACGCCCTGGATCGTCCACAACATTGGCCAGGGGCCGAAAGGCGAGAACCGCCTCTTCGAGTTTCCGCTCACCGGTCATTACCGGTTTCATCCAGCGGTCTCGGGCCGTTGATCACTCTGCCATGAACGGGGTTAACACCCCATGGCGCTAGCGTTGTCTTCACACCTAGGCTGCGGCGCGGGAAAATTCCTCCAGGAGCTCCGCCACAACCCATTCATGAAACTCACCGTCTTTTTCATCGCCAGTGCCCTTGTGGCGTCAGTCATCCAGGCACAGACCGTGCCCGGTCAAACCACACCCGGTCGCAATGTGGCGCAGTATCGTGCGGCGGAGGGCTTCACGGAACTCGTCGGCCTCGAAGTCTGGAATATGCAAAACGATCGGCTCGGCAGGGTCAAGTTCATCACCGCCGATGTGGAGAACGCGCGTTTGGTCGAGGTGGTCATCACCTCTGGGGGTGGTTTTTTTGGCTTGGGGGCCAGCCTGACCGCCGTACCGCCGAGGGCACTCAGCATGGACCCGTCCGCGCAAGTGATGCGTCTGAATGTGAGCAAGGCTCGTTTTGACGCGGCCCCCCGCTTCAATTCGTCGCACATGAAGGCTGCCACGCAGGAGGCACGGGTGGCCGAGGTGAACCGCTACTTCGGCGAGGTGCCCTGGTTCTTTCTCGACGGCCAGCAGGTCGTGAAAAACGCCGAAATTCTGCGCATGGGGCATGTGCGTACACTTGCCAGCATCCTCGGGCTTTCGGTCAAAGCACACAGGGCAGTTACATCGGTCGGGTGGGCACCCTGATGACCGATCTGCCGAAAGGCCAGATCGTCCATGTCGTGGTGGGAACAGACGCGATGAGCGGTGTGCGCAACCGGGTGATCCAACCCCGAGCGCTGAAATACAATGCGCGGCACAACGGCTTCGTGCTGGACAACACCAAGGTGGAGCAGGCAGGTGAGCCGCGCTTCAAGTGGCTCGGCGATAACCAGACCTCCTTCCAGCAGGAGGCCTATGTGAACCGCGAGGTACAGACCAACCAAAGCCGCAATTCCAAGCAGAACGTGCAGAAGGGCAATGCCAGCCATGTCGCCGCGATGGAGCAGGGCGTGAACTTCCGCGACGAGCAGAAGACGCGCCTCATTCTGCAGGCCATTCAGGCTGACCGCTCGCTCTCCGCGCAGGCGAAGAATGTGGAGGTCGTGACGCTCAACGCTCAGACCACGCTGCGCGGCCATGTGAACACGATTGAAGGCAAGCGCCGGATCGGCGAGATCGCCATGAAGGCCGGACGGCCTGAAAACGTGAGCAACCAGCTTCAGGTGCGGCCACGCTGAGGCGGTTGAAATTCCTCCTGAGGTGAGAGGTGGAGCCGAAAGCGCATCAATGATGAACCCTGCCAGCGAAGTGTTTCCGCAATCGCGGCTTTCATCCCAAGCAGTGGCAGGACATGGTTTTCATCCTGGCGATGAGATCGGGATGCTCGGCTGTGGGCTTAAACAATCGTGACCTGCACGCTGCTTTCGATGATGCCGGTGGCGATGGCGTAGCGGGTCAGGCCGGCTGTGTCGTGGATGTTGAGCTTGTCCATGAGGTTCTGGCGGTGTTTTTCCACGGTTTTGACGCTGATGTGCAGCACCTCGGCGCTTTCCTTGTTCGCTTTGCCCTCGGCGATGAGCTGGAGCACCTCCATTTCCCGCGAGCTGAGAATGTCGGCGTCTTTTTTCGAGTGCAGTTCCCCACGGCTGCGGGATTTGAGGCGGTGATGATTGAGACGCTTGGCCACGGCGGCGGTGAAGCAGGTTTTCCCGGCATGAATCTCACGAATGGCCCGGCAGACGTCGTGGGAGGAGGTTTGCTTGAGCAGGAAGCCGGAGGCACCTGATTCCACCGCGTTTTTCACATAGGCGTCGTCGCTGTGCGCGGAGAGCATGAGCACCTTGGCAGTGGGGCGCACGTGGATGATCTGCCGCAGCGCCTCCAAGCCGTTGAGCAGCGGCATGGCGATGTCCATGAGCACCACATCGGGCTGCAGCTTCTGCGCTTGGGCGACCGCCTGCCGTCCGTCTTGCGCCTCGCCGATGATTTCGAAACCGCCCTCGAGTTCGAGCATTTTGCGCAGGCCTTCGCGCACGATCGTGTGATCTTCGGCCAGGAGCACGGTGATGGGATTCATTGGAGTGTGGATGGGGTTTTTTTGATGCGGACTTTGGGCAGCGGTAGCCGCGCTTCGATGGTGGTGCCTTTGCCGGGGGTGGAGGTGAGGCTGAAACTGCCGCCGACCATCTCCAGGCGCTCGCGCATGCCGAGCAGGCCCAGGCGCTTGCCGCCCTGCAAGGCGCGCTCCACATCAAAGGAGCGCCCGTCATCGGTGATTTTCATGCAGAGGCCCTGCGGCAGTTGCGCGATGCTTACCGTCACGCGGCTGGCATGCGCATGGCGCTCCACATTGGTCAGCGCCTCCTGGGCCACGCGGAAGAGCACGGTTCGCAGTGTTGAGTCCGCCCGCTCGATGCCGGCAAAGGCCTGGAGGCTGACGCGGATGCCAGTGTCGGCCATGAAGCCTTTCAGATACGCGTGCATGGCGGGGATGAGGCCGAGATCGTCGAGCACCGCCGGGCGCAGTTCACGGGCGAAGCGATGTACGAGGTGGACGGATTTCTCCACCAGCCGCTGGGTGCGGGTGATCTTGCGGCCAAAGTCCTTCACATTGAGCCCGGCGGACTGTTTGAGCGTGCCGAGGCGGATGTTGATCCCCGTCAGTGTTTGCGCGATGACATCATGCAGCTCACGGCTGATGCGCTTGCGCTCCCCCTCTTGCGCTTGCAGCACTTGGCGGGACAACTGCCGCAACTGCTCCTGCATGGCGCGGGACTGCGTCAGCAGCTCGCCCTGCTGCTTCTCGCTCTGGCGCAGCGCCTTCTCCACCGCCTGCCGGCGGACGATTTCCTCCTCCAGCTTGCGGTTGGAGGCGGTCAGCACGTCCAGCCGCCGCCGCACCCACTCGGCCTTTTTGCGCTCGGTGATGTCGTTGAAAAAACACACCAGCCCGAACTCGCCAGCCGGCAGCGTCACCCGCTGGATCTGCCAGTCGAAAATCTGCTGCGCGCCACTGTCACGACGGCGCTCGTTAAACTCTGGGGACTTGTAAGCCTCACCCGTTTTCAGCGTGTGGCGGAAAAGTTTCACCGTCTTGGCCGCGACGCGCCGGGGCCAGAGAATGTGGGTAATCTCGGCAAAATCACGCCCAAGCAGCGGGCTGATGCCGCAGAACTGTGGCAGCGCGGTGGCGTTGATCTGCTGCAGCCGGAACTCCGAGTCCAGCACATAAACGCCGACCGGTGCCTGGGCGATGAGGGCGGAGAACAGCGCCTGGCTGCGATGCTCGACCTCCTCTGCCCGCATGCGATCCGTGATGTCACGCTGCACGCTGACGAAGTGGCTTATGATGCCGCTGGCATTCCTTACGGGGGAAATGGTTTGCTCACAGACATACAACAGGCCTGATTTATTACGGTTGGTGATCTGGCCGCTCCAGACACAGCCGGAGAGAATCGTCTGCCAGAGGTTTTGATAAAACGCGTCGTCATGCGCATCCGACTTCACGAGGCTGGCTTTTTGTCCGATGGCTTCAGTCGCCGCGTAACCGCTCATCGCGGTGAATGCCGGGTTGATGTATTGCATGATGCCTTCGCGGTTCGTGATAAAAATGCCGTTCGCAGCAGCCTCCATGGCGGTGCTGGTAAGCCGCAGATTCTGCTCCGCCAGCTTGCGTTCTGTGATGTCACGAATGTTGCACTGGATGACCGCGTGCCCGTTTTCCTGGTAGAGATTGGCCACCACCTCGACCTCCTGATGCCGCCCGGTCTTGCTTTCGAGCGGCAGGTCCTCGTAGCGCACCTCGTGCTGGCGCTTGAGCTTGCGGAACATCTCCTGACTGGCGGCCTCGTCCTCTAGCAGGCCGATCTCAAACAGCTCTTTGCCCACCAATTGGTCATGCGGGTAGTCCAGCAGCCGCGTCATGAAAGGATTGGCGTCGGTGATTTTGCGCGTGACGGGGTCAAGGATGAGCACGCCGTCATGAGCGGCCTCAAAGAGGCGGCGGTAGCGGATTTCCGAGGCGCGCACGGCATCCTCCGCCTGCTTGCGGTTGGTGATGTCCTTGATCATGGCGCGGCATTCGCGGCCGTCGGGAGAGCGCTGTGCCTCGATGCTCACGATACGATGCAGCAGTGTTAACTCGCCGGATTGCTTCGGCTGGCTGGCAAAGACCTGCTGGAGGAAAGCTTTGAATTTGGGGCGCATCCCGGTGGCCAGCAGGGGGGCAAAGGCGCTGCCCGTCAGCCGGGCGCGCTCAATGCCGACTAGCCGCGCACCCGTGAGATTGACCCGATTGATGACGCCCTCGGTGGTGAGGGTGAAATAGCCGACCGGGGCGAAGTCATAGAGGTCCGTGTATTGCTCCAGTAGCACCTCCAAGCGGTCACGCGTCTCCAGCAGCTCGGCATTCTGCATTTCCAGCTCGACCTGATGCACTTGCAGTTCATGCAACACCCGCTGCGGCTCATCCGCCGGTTTGGCAGGTCGTTTTTTCCGCAGCCGCGTTTCGGCACGGTCACGCAGGGCGTCGATTTTGCCTTTCATGGTTTGCGCTTGGTTTGGGTGACGACGCGCTGCTCCAGCGCGGCCTGTTTCTCGCGGAGTTCGGCTTCCAACGTTTTGGCGACGGTAATGTCCGCAAAAGTGATGACGACGCCGTCGATGCGGTCATCGAGTGTGCGGTAGGGCATGATGCGGACGCTGAACCAGCGGCCGTCCGGCGTGGACACGGGCTTTTCCTTCGGCACCAGCGAGCGCAGCACCTCGCGTGCGTCGGCATCCAGGGCGGGGTCGTCGAGATTGGAGACAAGGTCGGTGATCGGGCGGCCCACATCGCTGGGGATGAGCTTGATGATCTTGGTGGCCTGATGGGTGAAGCGCCGTACGTTGAGATGCCGATCGAGGAACAGCATGGCGATGTCCGTGCTATCGAGCAGGTTCTTCATGTCATTGCTGCTGCTTGAGAGCTCCTGCAACTTGGCTTGCAACTCGGCGTTCACGGTTTGCAGCTCCTCGTTGAGAGACTGCATCTCCTCCTTGGAGGTGGTCAGCTCTTCGTTGGTGGATTGGAGTTCTTCATTCGTGGACTGCAATTCCTCGTTGGCAGAGCGGATCTCCTCCTGCGAGGTCTGCATCTCCTCATGCGTGATCCGCGCCTCGGCCCGCACCCGCTGCAGCTCGCGCTCGGAGGCGGTCAGCCGTGCGTTTTGGGCGGGTGTTTTCGACGTGTGCGTGTCCGCCGCCATGGCCACATCGGTGAAGAGGATGATCACCAGCCCGTGCAGCGGGCCTGGCTCGTCCAGCCGCTGGACGCTGACATCCACGCACTGTGTGCCGCCGTCGGTGCCGACCTTAAGCGCGTGCAGCAGCACGCTTTCCTTCTGCTTGAGCGCCTTGGGAAAGGCAGTGGCCAGCTCGTAACGCAGTCCCTCACGCGCCATGGCAAAGAGGTTCCAGTTGGCCTTGCCGGCCGCAGGTTCCAGGTATTTGCCGGTGCGGCCGCTGATGTAGAAGATGTCGCCCTTGTCATTGGTCAGGACCGTCGGCGGCGCGTAGCTGCGCAGGATCAATTGGTCCGCCAGGGACTGCAAACTGACCGAGGGCTTGGCGGGTTGCGCCGACTCAGGCCCGAAGGGCTTGCCGACCTTGAAGGAAGCGGGAAACTCGACCTGCACCGGTCGCTGTACGGTTTCGGTGCGTTTGAAAATCCGCGCCTTGGCGCTGACTGATGCAAACAAATCGGTGCTGCTGCCCACGGTCTCGGCGCTGCCGAGCAGTAGCAGGCCGCCGGGCGTGAGGCTGTAGTGAAACAGCGGCATGAGCTTCTTCTGCACCTCGGCGGTGAGGTAAATGAGCAGGTTGCGGCAGCTCAGCAGATCCAGCTTGGTGAAGGGCGGGTCCATGATGATGTTTTGCGGCGCAAAGATCACCATCTCGCGAATCTCCCGCCGTACCCGGTAGCCGTGGTCTTCCTTGGTGAAGAAGCGCTTCAGCCGCTCGGGTGAGACATCAGCGGTGATGTTGGGCGGAAACACGCCGTGGCGGGCTTTGTCGATGGCGTCGCGATCCAAGTCGGTGGCAAAGATTTGCAGGACGAAGCTGGCCTTGGGCTTCAGCGCCTCCACCGCCTCCCGAAACACCATGGCGAGCGTGTAAGCTTCCTCACCGGTGGAGCAGCCGGGCACCCAGGCCCGCAGCGCATGGCCAGGTGAACGGCTGGCGAGCAGTGCGGGGATGACTTGGGTGCGCAGCTCCTCCCAAACCGCAGAATCGCGGAAAAAGTTCGTCACGCCGATGAGCAGCTCTTTGAACAGCAAATCGAGTTCCTGGGAGTTCTCCTGCAAGTAGCGGACGTAGCCCGCCATCTTGGTGATCTGGTGAATGCCCATGCGCCGCTCGATGCGGCGATAGAGGGTGTTCCGCTTGTAGAGCGAGAAGTCGTTCCCCGTATGGTCGCGGAGCAGGACGATCACTTTTTCAAGGGCGCTCTGTGTCTTATCCTCCATCACCAACTCCGTCCGTGCGATGAGCGGCTTGCGCTGCAAGTAGGCGAGAATCTTGCCCGGCAGCTCGTCCGCAGGAGCCACGATGTCTGCCAGCCCGGCGTCGATGGCGCTGCGCGGAATGGAGTCGAACTTCGCCGTCGCAGGCTCTTGCACCAGCACCACACCGGCCTTTTCCTTGATGGCTCTCAGCCCCAGCGTGCCGTCGGAGCCCATGCCGGAGAGAATGACGCCGACGCTGCGCTCCTGCTGGTCCAGCGCCAGGGAGCGGAGGAAAACATCAATCGGCAGCCGCAGCCCGCGTGGGGAAGCCGGTGCCAGCAGGTGCAGCACGCCATGCAGGATGGACATGTCCTTGTTTGGCGGGATCACATACACGCAGTCTTCCCGCACGGGGGTGCGGTTCTTTACCTGGATGACTTTCATGCCCGTGGCGCGTTGCAGCAGCTCCGGCATGATGCCTTTGCGCGTGGGGTCGAGGTGCTGGACGATGACAAACGCCATGCCGCTGCCCGGCGGCACCCGCGCCAGGAACTGCTCCAGCGCCTCAAGCCCGCCTGCGGATGCGCCGATGCCGACGATGGGAAACGCGGCGCTGGCCTTAGAAGCCACCTTAGCGGCAGGTTTACGACGGCGGGGTGGCGGGAGTGATTTTTTCATGCGCTTAAGTCCTGTGCTTGAGCATGGCCTGTTTTGCAGTCATTGAACAGTATTGCTTCGGCTCATTTGCACGAGCGCACCGACTAGCTCGATCAGTTTGGGGCCGATTTTATCCAGCGGTAGGATGAAATCCACATCACCTGTCTCGATGGCAGTCTTTGGCATGGAAAAATCCTCCGACGTGGGACGGTCCTGCGCGATGACCCTTCCGCCCTGGTTTTTGATGATTTGTACGCCGAAGGAGCCATCGCCATCGCCGCCAGTTAGCACCACCGCGATGGCATTCTTCCGGTACACCGCCGCCACCGAGGCAAACAACGGCTCGGCAGAAGGCCGCGCGTAATGCGCTTTTTCCGCTGACGATGATGACAGCTCCAGCCGACCGCTGTCCGCCACGAATAGATGGTGGTTCGGCGGAGCCACAAACACAAAGGACTGGCAGAGCACATCGCCGGTGTGCGCTTTTTTGACGACCAATAGCGTGCGGCGGTCCAGGATCTCGGCCAGCACGCTGTCATGGTCCGGCGAGAGGTGCATCACGATGGCGATGGCCGCCGGAAAATCTGCCGGCAACACACTCAGAATAGCCGAAAGCGCCTTCAAACCGCCGACCGAGGCCGCCATGGCGACTACGGGAAACGCCACCCTCGCAGACGCGGTGGCGGACGTCTTGCGGGCGGATGGTTTCGGGTTCGGTGGCATGTTTGGGGGCGCGTTAAGTGGGCTGCTGAAGTTCCAGCTCACGCGCGAACTTGCGCACCGACTGCGCGGAACGCAGCACCAACTGCTGGGTGCGGGTGATTTCATTTTTCAGGCCCACGGCTCCGCTGCGCGCTTCTTTTTTGAGTGCCAGCAGATGCACGTTGATGCCGAGCAGCGTTTGGGCCACTTCATCCTGCAGCTCATGGCTGATCTTGGCGCGCTCTGCCTCCTGAGAGGCTAGCACTCGGTGAGTCAACTCCCGCAGATGCTTTTGCAGTTCCAGTGACTCGCCTAGAGCTTGGTGATGCCGTCGCGCACTCTTCGCGCACGCAGCTTGGGTGCGTTTCAGCTCTAGTTGGCTCTGTTGGTTTTTTTTCATCCTCATGGCGGCGTGAGAATGCGCTGCGCAAGTCTCCGCCGATGATTTGTTCCCGCAGCCTTCACCATCCGCCGCAGTCTCTCCATGGGGTGAAACCCTACTGTGGGTGTGTTGTCGGGTAACCTCACCCCCCCTTGCTTCGAGACAGCATAGCGCTCACGCCGGCTTGAGCACCGCCACCCACCATTCAGCGTAGGCCTTCAGCGGTGCGCCGAGCGGTGTCTCGGTTGCATCCGCATGCCGCCCGTCATGACAGAGCGTTTTTTCGAATTGGAACCGGTGGGCACGTCTGTGCGCATTGAATCGTGAGCGCCGGAGCGAAAAAAGCCGGGTTACACCCCATGGCGCCTCAGGTGGTCCGTGTTTGATCTATCCAGATGACGCACGGCGTCCCAGATCATCACCCATCCGTCCGCGAGTGTGGCAGCCACGCGGGCGGCATGAGCACACAACCCACAACATCCACCCAGCATTATGACAACCGAACTCGAAGCAGATCCGAACAGCATCAACGGCGGTCTTGCCGACTATCTAGGCACTCAAAAAGAAGCGATCCTCAGCGAGTGGCGGGAGCGCGTGCGTGCCGACAAGAAAATTCTGGCGACCCGGTCTCTGAACACGGCCGCCATTACCAACCATCTGCCTGAAATCTTTGATGACCTGGTTGGCACGCTGCGTCGCTACGGCAGTGCGACCGTGGCCGAGCAGACCACCAAAAACGCCGAGGAGCACGGCTCCACACGACAGCGGCAGGGCTACGAGCTCTCCGAGGTGCTGCGTGAGCTTATGCACCTGCGCGCCATCCTCATCTACCACCTGCGTCACTTTGAAGATCTGCATGCTGATTTTCGCATGGCCGCACGGCTGTTCGTGGCCACCACGTTGCACCGCTTTCTCGACGAGATGGCGATCGATGCCACCGAGGAATTTCTGTGGTCGAAGCTGAGCTTGCAGGAACAAATCCACCAGGGGCGCATCAAATGGTGAACGCTGAGGGCAAGAAGTGAGCGGCTGAGGCACAACGGGTGCTATCGACTTTCGCTTCTTGGCTGGAGACCTTCGGGAGTAAATTCTTCAGCGGTAAAGTTCACATCATGTTTGAGCTTGGAGCCGTCTAGTTGAGTCGATGAACCTTTGGCTGGGTCGGTCACGGTGAGACCGGTGGGGACGTGTCGGCCGATGTCGTCGGTGACGATGCGACCGGAGTCGATGCGGCGTATCACCTGGCCTGCGGCGTTGTATTTTTCGATGCGCAGAGGTACGTTGTGATTCGGGTCCACCCAGGTGCGGACTGCGGCGTAGTTGGAGCGCTGGCCCTTGTTGGGTTTGGATTCGAGGATCTGGCAGCTCACTCCATTCACGACTTCGATGCCGACGAGGGTCTGGTTGGGCCAGGCGAAGAAGTTTTCAAGCACATCGGCATAAGACACATCACTGCCAAACAGCGCGCCCTTCATGTCGAGCTGACGCACGGTGGCTGGGGGCACGAAAAGGATGCCAGTGGCGGCTTGATGGCCGATTTTTTTCAGCAGAACGGATTCACCGAGTCGCTCCTTGGGCCAGAGGATTTGATAGACGACTTCAGTCGCGCTGGCGCTGCGGCGTTGTTTGATCTGGAGTTGCAGCGTGACGCCTCGCGCCTCCATTTTCAGCCGCACCAAGGACGAGCCGTCCTGCTGCGAGGCGCTCAGTTTGGCCGCGAGTTCGGATGCAGTGTCTGCAGCCTTCGCGGATAAGGCGAGCAGCGCGAAGGTGAGAAGTGCGTGGACGTTTTTCATACGATTAAAGTTCAGCCTTGCAGCGCTAGCGCCGGAGTGATGCGGGAGTTGCGCCAGGCGGGGTAGAGGCCGCTCATCACGCCAACCACGACGGCGATGACGATGGAGGTGAGCAACAGGCCGATGCCGAGGTCAGGTTCGAGCAATCCACGCATGGCTTCGGTTTCTTGCAGCAGTTTGATGCCAGCGATGCCGATCAAAACGCCTGCGATGCCACCGAGGAAACCAAGCAGCGCCGATTCCCACAAGACCATGCGCACGATGCGGCTGGGTTTCCAGCCCAGCGCCAGCAGCACGCTGATCTCTTGTTTGCGCTCGAAGACGGTCATGAGCATCGTGTTCATGACGCCGAGCACGCCGACGAGCACGGCCAGCAGCGAGGTGCCACAGCTCATGGCCTTGACCATGCGAAAGCTCTGGCTGTTGCTCAAATGCTCGCCCGCCACCATGGCGGTCACATCCGGGGCCACGCGGACGATTTCAGTGCAGAGCTGCTTCATCTCGGCCTCGCTGGTGCCAGGGGTGACGCGAACGTCGATGACGTTGATCCGGCTCTCTTCACCCATGATTTCTTGAAGCAAAGGCAGCGCGAGAATGGCCGAGCCGTTCTCCACCACCGCACCACCATCGACGATGCCGACGACGGTCAACTCAGCGGCCTCGATTTGTAGTGGGTCGCCGATTTTCTTCTTGAGCACTTCCGCAGCCGTCTGGCCGAGAACCACTGCCTGCTCTTTGGCATCGAGCGGCATGCGTCCCGAGATCAGCTTGAGGTTCTTCCACGCATAGCCCTCCCACTGCCGACCAGATAGCAGCATCATCTGCGAGCTTTCGATGCTCAGCAGTTCGACAAACTGCGAGCTGATGGCCGCCACATGCGGAAGCTTCACGATCAAATCGGCAACCGCATCGCTAAACGGCTTCGGTGCCAGCGAGCTGCCCATCTTGCTGATGACGATGTCAGTGCCGCGTGCCTTTAAGCCCGTCTCCCAGCTTTTTTCAAAGCCACGCGAGATGCCGACGAGAGCCACCACAGCCGCGATACCGATGGAAATGCCCACCAAGGTAAGCCCGGTGCGTACAGGGCGTCGCGTAAGACCGCGGACGATGATGGAAAAGAAAGTCATGGGCCTTGAGTGGGCGCGCCATCAAAGACGATGCGCCCGTCCATCATCTGCAAATGGCGAGCGGCTTTGCGGGCAATCATCATGTCATGCGTGACCAGCACGAGGGTCATCTTTTGCTCCTCATGCAGCCGCACCAGGAGATCGAGAATGATTCGTGCGTTTTCACTGTCTAGATTGCCCGTGGGTTCGTCCGCCAGCAGCACGGATGGCCCGTTGGCCAGACTGCGGGCGATGGCGACACGCTGCCGCTCGCCACCGGAGAGCTTGGAGGGAAAATGCTGTGCCCGATGCTCCAATCCCACGGACTTCAAAAGGGTGAGTGCGCGTCCTCGGCGCTCGGAGGCAGGCAGATCGCTTTCGAGCATCGGGATCTGAATGTTCTCCAGCGCGGTGAAGGTCGGCAGCAAATGGAACGATTGAAAAATGAAGCCAATCTCACGTGCTCGATAGACCGATGGATCAGCCAGATCTGGCAGTGAATCGCCGCGATAATGCAGGCTCCCTGTGCTTGGTTTGTCGAGTGCGCCGAGCATTTGTAGCAAGGTCGTTTTGCCACAACCGCTGGAACCAATGATGGCCACGAACTCGCCCTGCTCGATGCGAAAATCCACGCCGCGCAGGGCCTGCACCTGACCGTCATCGTAGTTCTTTTTCAGCGCCACGGCTTCATAGACGCAGGTGTTTGAGTTCTTCATCGCGTTAGGATGGCTTCAGGGCATTCCACTGCGCCCCGACTCGAGGATTTGTCAGGCAACAAAGCAGGTGGATGAATGCATGGCGATAGCTGGGAAAGGGCGCGTGCTCGTCTGCGGTCATCGGCTGAAGCTCATCGACATGCAGCGGCAGTTCCGCATGCGGCAGACTGAGATGCAGATGATGCACGCCGTGAAAGGGCTCGTGAAGTAGCGTGAAGGCCACCAGTCGTCCCCACCAGCCATCCGCGATGATGTTCCGCGTTGCGCTATTCACCGTGCCGCCGGTCAAACCGACATGCTCTATGTATTTGCGCCATGTTTGTAGGTTCGCGGCCACAAAAGCCGGGGCCAGGTACATCCACAGAAAATAGCGCCACACGCCCGCATAAGAAACGGCTGCCAGGATGCCGCTCCACACCACCACCATCAGCGTTAGCTCTATCCAGATGCGCCGACGCACTTTTTTGCTGCGAATCGGTGAGCCATTGCGCAGGAAGGAGCGCAGAAACAAACAGGGCGTGTAAAACAGCCCCATCGTCAGTTCCAGCACGGCGGCCAGCACTCGCGCCCAGCGTGGCTTGCTGGTGAAAACAAAGGGCCACAGCTCTTCATCGCGCTCTGTGGCAAAGTAGGCGTGATGCGACTGATGCGCCGCCCGGTAGAGGCTGAAACTCACGAAGCTGAAGACGCCCAGCAACACGCCATCAAACTCATTGAACCGCCTGTTCTTCCTCAGCAGCCCATGCGTCGCCTCATGCAAGCCCACCGCCGCGCCATGCATGAAATGACTCGCCAACAGCAGCAGCGGCACCACGATCCAAAGTGATGCCTCACAAGACAAGGCCACGCCGAGTGCGATCTCGGTGAAGAGAACGAGAAAGACCAGGATTTGGAAGGCTGAGCGGCTCAGCCAATGCGGTTCAGGTGTGTTCATCGTGGTTCAGATCGACAGCCGACTGTCCGGCGAAGTGCAGACCGCAGTGAGGACAGTGAGAAAGAGGCGATGCAGCTCCTCGATCTCTGATTGCGAAAAACGAGTCCAGCGGAACAACCAGACGACCTCCAGTCCATCGCCTTCCTCGGTGATTTCACAGGCGAGATCGAAGCGCGGCGTGCCTGTGGAGCGGATTTTGAGCTGAACCGAGAATCCAGCCACCGCGAGATCCGGCACCGGCTGATTTTGCAGCGCGAAGCGCACTTCATAGATCGGATTGCGTCCCGGCAGTCGCGGTGGATCAAGGGCGCTCACGAGTTCCGCAAAGGGCATGGCATTGGCAAAGCAATCCATCGTCGATTGATGCACGGCGCGGAGGCTGTCGGAGAAAGTGCGGCTGTCATCCACCTGGCCACGCAGCGGCACGATGCTGGAGAAGTACCCCATCGTCTCGCGCACTTCCTGACGTGCGCGATTCGCCACCGGCGTGCCCACCACGATGTCTACGACGCCGGTCCATCGCGACAGCGTGATCTGAAACACCGCGAGCAAAGTGCTGAACAGCGTGGCGCTGGTGCGCCGTGCCAATTCACGCACCGCGAGGCCCAGCTCGGCAGACACACCGGCAATGCGCCGCTGCAACCGATCCGACTCATCCAGCGCATGCGCGCGATCATCCCAAAGCCTCGTGGAACCCGCGAGACACGTTTTCCAAAACGTCGCACGCTGCTCCAGCAACGCAGGCTCCCACAACGCACGCTCTGCAGCCCCCCAAGCCGTGTAAGAAAGCGCCAAAGGAGGCAACTCGCTGCTCGCGCCTAACAGCACCTGCGCATAAGCCAAATACAAATCCTGCACCAGCACGCCGAGTGACCAGCCATCCGCAATCGCATGATGAATCGCCACGACGAGCACATGATCCGTCGGCGAGCGCCGCAACACCTCTACGCGATACAGAGGCCCCTGCACCAGATCGAAAGGAGCGTCGAAAGTTTCACGCGCAGCCACATCCACAGCCTCAGAACACGAGGATGACGATGCCAGATCACGAAACCGCATCACCGGCTCGCTCTGCGTCTGGATCATCTGCACCGCCTGACTTTTGCTCGGCAGGAATGACAGCCTCAGCACTTCATGCCGGTTCACCACCCGCTGCATCGCAGCGATGCAGTCCTGCGCGGTGATCGCACCTTTGATCTCGATGAGGCAGCAAATCGTGTTGGTCTGATCCGCCACTGGCACCGGGGATGCCTCCCACAGTTCCCGCTGCGGAAAAGTCAGCGGATGCAGTGAAGCCTTGCCGCTGTCCAGCCAGCGCTTCAGTCGCGTGCGCTTGTCCTCAGTGGCCATCTTGCTCAGACGTGCACCTCCAGCACTTCTGCCTCCATGCGGATGGGTCGCTCCGTGGTCGTGGAGCCAAGCAACTGATCCAAATCATCATCAGAAATCGAATCCAAGTCCACGTCTTCAGCGGCGGCTGATTCGGCGATGATCTTGACTGTTTTCGAGGGGGCAGCACCCATGTGTTCGGCGATCAAGGTGGCGATCTGGCCGATGGTGCGGGCCTTCATCAGGCTCGCAGGTGGTAAGGCGACACCGATGGAGCTTTCAATGGAGTTTTCGATCTCGACGGCCATGAGCGAGTCGAGGCCGAGGTCGGTGAGGGGTTGATCAAAGCGCAGACCTTCGGGTTTCACGCGCAGGACAGAACCCACAACATCGCGCACGGCCTGGCCGATGACTTCGGTGCGATCCGCAGGCGCGGCGGACTCGATCTTGAGCCGCCAGTCGCTTTTGGCACCGCTTGTTTCCGGTGCATCGACACCGGCGGCGTAGATGCGCTCCAGCAGCGGGCTTTCCTGGCCGCCACGGTAGGATTGACGCCACTTCGACCAGTCCACACGCATCGCCAGCGCCTGCGTGGCTCCGGCATTCAAGAAGGACTCGACCAATGTGACGACTTCGACGGGTGATAGTGGCGTGGTGCCGTGCAGGGCCAGATATTCGGCCACGCGTTCGTTGCGGGCCACATAGCCTTCGCCGCCGAGTGCGCCCCAGTTGATCGCAAGTGCTGGCAGGCCGAGTGCTTGACGATGATGTGCGAGTGCATCGAGGAAGGCATTCGCGGCGGCGTAGTTGGCCTGCGCGGAGTTGCCAAAGACGCTCGCCAGGGAGGAGAACATCACGAAGCAGTCCAATTCCATGCCCAGCGTGCCTTCATGCAAAAGCCAGGCACCATGAGCTTTGGGTGCGATCACCTTGATCATGCGATCACGAGTGAGCGTTGCCATGGGGGCATCATCAATGACCATCGCGAGATGAAACACGCCTTTCAGAGGATGACCTGCCGCTGAAATGCCAGCGATCACGCGCTTCACGTCTTCTGCTGATCCAGCATCGGCCTTGATAACCTGCGCACTGACACCGCGAGCACACAATTTGGTCACGAAAGCTTCCGCCGCAGGTGTGGCAGCACCGCTGCGACTGGTGAGCACGAGATGTTTCGCGCCACAGTCTGCCAGCCATTCGGCCATCACTTTGCCGAAGCCACCAAAGGCTCCAGTGATCAGGTAGGCGCAGTCTGGGTTTACTTCAAAAGCAGGAATCAGCGGTTCGCCACGTCTCGCGACGAATGGCTCGGGGAAGGAGACAATGACTTTGCCGGTGTGTTTACCCTGCGCCATCAGGCGGAAGGCGGAGTCGATGCGGCAGGCTGGGAATGAGCGGAACGGCAGCGGTTGCAGTGCTTTTTGTTCGACCAACTCGGCGATGGTTGCCAGGATCTGGCGAGTGCGCTTTTCATCGCCGCTGAAGATCGCGTCCATCGCGACGACATGGAACGAAGCGTTCTTCCGCAAGGGCCAGAGCGGGATGCGGCTGTTTTGATAGATGTCGCGTTTGCCGATCTCGATGAAGCGACCGAACTGCGCGAGGCACGAGAGGCCCATCGGAATGGCTTCAGCGGCGAGCGCGTTCAGCACCACATCCACGCCTTTGCCATCGGTGAGTTCCATCACAGCTTCTGCAAAGTCAGCACGACGCGAATCGATGACGTGTTTCACGCCGAGGACGGTGAGCAGCGAGCGTTTGGCAGCGCTCCCGGCACTGGCGATGACTTCCGCGCCGAGATGATGCGCGATTTGGATCGCCGCCATGCCCACGCCACCCGCGCCTGCATGAACGAGCACACGCTCGCACGGCTGCAACTGCGCCACGGTTTTCAGCGCATGCCAGGAGGTCATGAAGACCACGGGCAGCGTCGCCGCTTCTTCAAACGACAGGCCTTCAGGAATGAGGCGCACATCACCAGCACGCGCCATGGAGTCTGTAGCGAGCCCGAACACGGCGAGGCCAAACACGCGGTCGCCAGCCTTCACATGCGTGACGCCAGCGCCGACGGTTTTCACCACGCCGGCCACTTCATCGCCAAAGATGCGCGCATCGGCTGTCTCGGCGGGATAAAGCGCCAGCGCCTTGAGCACATCGCGGAAATTCATGCCAGCGGCCTTCACGTCGATCACCACCTCGCCTGCGCCACACGGCGGCAGCGCGAAAGGCACGAGACGCAGCGCATCGAGCAAGCCACGCTCACGGGATTCGAGTCTCAGCGGCACACCTTGATCCAAAATCTGCTCTCTCGGCTCCAAACCACGAGTGATGCGACGGACATAGCGTGCCTCGCCACGGAAGGCGATTTCGCGTTCGGTGTCCTGTTGCAGCAGTTCGTTCCAGAGCAGGGTGAACGAGTTGCTATGAGGGTGTGCAGCCCTTTGGACTACGGCAGCCTGCTGCCGTGTTGCGGTAGGTAGCCCGCTGCCGTCGAGCGTGATTTTAGCCTGCTCACGCTCTGCCGCAGCTGCGTTTGAGTGCCTATCGGTGCTAACGCCAGCAGGCTGGCTTGGGAAAAGCGGCAGCAGGCTGCCGCAGTCCAAGGAAGGCAGATCAATGCTGCGGCAGGTGAAGTTGTTATGCTCATTGGCGATCACGCGCAGCAGGCCGATGGTGGGGCTTTGCGCGAGGGCGATGACATTGTCGTGTCCGACGGCTTGAGCCGCGCGCGTAATGACATCCAAGTGCAGCTTGGCCGCAGGCCTGATGATTTCGATGGCCTGTGTCAGATGAAACAAGGCATCGGTGGCGAGCATGGCGTCGCCTGGATTGGACTCATCGAGACTCCATAGGAAGACAAAGCGCTCAGGGGCTTCATCGGTGCAGTCGTGCAGCAGTTGTTTCCAATCTTCCGGTTTTTCGGCTCGCAGGGTGAATGCATCTGCTCCTTCGGATTCAAAGGCAGTGCCGCGATGCGCGATTCGACAGCGCACACCACTGAGGCGGAGTTTTGTGACGAGTTTTTCGCCAAGACCGGATGTATCCGCAAAGACGAGCCAAGATTTCTCGGCAGGCGCTTCGACAATCGCTGGTGCAGTCGTGATTGGCTCGCTCCATGGTTTGCGGGCCATGAGGCCGATGAGGCTTTCACCGCCTTGGGAGCGGATCAGGCCGGAGAGTGACGCGGTTTCGCTGAATCCGGTCTCACTGAGTACTCTCTGCCATTGCTCGCGTTCTAGCAGCGGATGATGCGGACGCAGATCGCGATCTGTGAAGCGCCACCAGCCGCTGGTGAGGCCGAAGACGGCGTTTAGCCACAAATGCGGCGTGGCGACCTCGACAAACAGTAAGCTGCCGCCAGGAGTGAGAAGATCATGGATGTGCTTCAGAGCGACACGCACATCGCTGACGGCATGGATGACGTTGGTGCCGAGAATGATGTCGAAGTAGCCGAGATCGAACTCTTGTTCGTTGCCGGGTTTTTCGAGATCGAAGGTTTGGAACTCGACTTCGGGATAAGCAGCCAGCTTTTGACGCGCCGCCGGGAAGAAGGCGGCGGAGACATCGCTAAAGACATACGAATGCACGTCACGCTCAATGAGCGGCAGCACTTGTGAGGCAAGGCCACCGGTGCCTGCGCCGATCTCAAGAATGCGCAGGCCGCGTCCTTCAGGAAGCTGCCGCGCCGCTTCTGCCACCGCGCTGCCGATGGCGGCAAGCCAGGGACTCGTGACGAGTCCGTCGCCATAAAATTGATCGAGCAATTCAGCGCCGCCGCTGGTGAACAAGACCTGCACGGCCTCTTTTTCACCACGCATGATGGGACCGAGGTCCGCGCAGGTGGCACCGCAGAGCAAGGCCTCCGGCAAATGACCTGGATACTTGCCGAGGCTCTCGCTAAGCAGTTCAGACGCGCTGTCAGCTGCTTCCGTGAACTCAGGCGTGGTTTGATAGCCGCCTTGCTCCTTGGTGAGCAGATTCAATGACACTAGGTTGTCTGCAAGTTGCTCGAATGAGCGACGCATGGATACCGCCACGCTGAGTGAATCGGCAGTGAAGATTTCATCCTCGGCACAGCCCGCGCCCATGTCTCTCAGACCGTTCGCGACTTGCGCGGCGGTGAGTTTGTCGCCTGCGGCACTCGCGGCATCCAGATTGCCACGGCCACGCATGTCGAACACTTCATCCAGCGCATGCTGAGCTGCTTCATACAGCCGACTCAGTGCCACGGGAGCTGGAGAAGCGGCGCGTGGACTTGTGGGACGCTTTTCCCAGGCCACATGGTAAGTCACATCGCGACCTTTGCCGGTTTTGCCGCTGCGTTTGGCTCCTTCCACGCTGATCGCGCGAAAGCCTTCGATGCGCACGCAAGGCTTGCCGGATTCGTCGAAGAGTTCGATGCCGCCTTCGACAAACTCGTCGTTGGCCTGCTTCACACCAGCACGCACGAGGCAGGATGCTCCGGGCGAGCGCAGGAATAGGATGCGGGCAAAACGCACTGGGAGTCGAAGCCCAGCGGTGCGGCCTTCAATCGTTGCGGCACCGGCGGAGAAGACTTGCAGCGCACCGTCAAAGAGCACGGGATGCAGCGGATACTCGGCCGCACGTTGCGCAATCGCCAAGCCCAACGAGACTCGGCCTGAAGACTTGCCAGCGCCTGCGGACAGTTCGCGAATGGGACGGAATTCCTCGCCGTAGCGCAGACCCAGGTCGGCCATGTGGCCGTAGAAGCTATCGAGGCTCACGTTTGGCAAAGTGGAGGTTTCCCAAGTCGTTGTGGCGAAAGATGATTCGGTGCGGTCGCCGCGCATGGAGCCGACGACATGCGTTGACCATGACGCTCCGGCTTCAAATTTGCTCTGAATCGAGAAGGCGCGCTCCGTGAGATCATACGACAGCTCCAACAGCAGGCCGGAGGGTGGATCAGGCAGGATGAGAGGCTTGCGGATTTCGAAGTCTTCGATGACGAAGGCTTTGCCTTCAAACAACTGCACACCGGCTTCGAGTACCATTTCGACAAAACCTGCGGCGGGGAAGATGATGAGGTTTTCGACACGATGATCCTTCAGGAAGGCCATGTGGCGGTTGTCGAGCCGCGTGATCCATGTCGGCATCGCGCGTGCGAGACGGACATCGAGCAAGCCACGACCACCAGGGGCTAGACGGCCTTCGCGCATGTCGGCGGATTCATTCCACCAGCGTGCTTTGTCCCATGAGTAAGTCGGCAGCGTGAGGAGGCGGCGCGATGGCGTGAGCGCCTTAAAATCGAGCACGACACCGGTCAGATGCAGATCCATCGCAGTTTCGAGCAGCGATTCGTGTTCGCGTTCACGACGTGCTGAGGCCAGCACGGAATCTTTGCCGCCGCTATCAACGAGGCATTCCTGGATGGAACGCACCAGCGCAGGATGTGCGCCGATTTCGAGCCAGGCATCGACTCCGAAATCTGCCAAGGCACCAATCGCTGAAGCGAACTCGACAGGTTGCCGAACTCCGCGTGACCAGTGGCCCGCATCACATGATGCGCCATCAAGACGCTGGCCGGTGACGGTGCTGAAGAACGGAATCATCTCCGCTTTCGGTGTGAGATCGAGGAGTGCGGCTTTCAAGGCATCGGCAGCAGGCTGCATCATCGCGTGATGGAAAGGATGACTCATTTGCAAGAAGCGGGCAAAGACGCCTTTCGATTCCAACTCGGCAGCGATGACTTCCAGCGATGTCTTCAAGCCAGACAGCGTCAGTGAGCGCGGGGCGTTGAACGCAGCGATGCTCACTCTACGATCATGTTTGGCGATCACAGCACGAGCTTCATCGGGACTCATGCCAACTGCGAGCATGGTGCCGCCAGCTGCGGCGCACTCATCCATGAAACGACCACGCAGCACGATGATTTTTGCGGCTTGATCCAGCGTGAGGATGCCTGCGATACAAGCTGCGGCGATTTCACCGACACTGTGCCCGACGACAGCCGCAGTTTGAATGCCCCAAGACTGCCAAAGCGCTGCGAGCGCCATCTGCATGGCAAAGATCGCAGGCTGAGAGATCTCGGTGCGTTGCATTTTTGTCTCAGCTTCTGGGCGATAGAGTTCGTCCATCAGTGAGAACTCGGCCCATGGTCGCATCGCCTTGTCGCAGGCCTCGATCATGCGTTTGAAGGCCGGCTCATGCTGCATGATTTCGCGGCCCATGCCCTGCCACTGCGGACCTTGACCGCTCATGACGAAAACGACACGTGCCGCCTTTTCGGGGCGCGGGGTGAAGGCCGTGCGCAGGCGCGGACCGGGCTGTCCGGTCGAGAAGGCGCTGAGTTCCTGCACCATCTCGCCAATCGAACGAGCCGTGAGTGCGAGGCGATGCGAGTGATGATTCCGCCGTGTGCCGAGCATGTAAGTGAGGTCCGGGAGCAACGGCGAGCTGCCATTCAGCTTCGAATGATCATCCAGCCAAACGCTTAACTGCCACGCGGAGGCCCGCAGTGCCTCTTCGGAACGAGCGGACAACGTCAAAGGCCAAGCTCTGCTTGTATCAGGTGTCACGTGAGCCCTTGGTGCCAGCTTCGGTGCTTCAGAGAGAATCACATGCGCGTTCGAACCGCCGAAGCCGAACGAATTGATGCCAGCAAGTCGCGTGGAACCGTTACCGGGAAAGGTTTCATTCGCCACTGGCATGCGCAGTTTCAGTGCGGTGAAGTCGATGTGTGGATTGGGTATTTCAAAATGCAGGCTGGCTGGGATCTGACCGTGTTTGAGCACCAGTGCTGCTTTGACCAGTCCTGCGATGCCGGAAGCTGTTTCGAGGTGTCCCAGATTCGTTTTCACCGAGCCAATGACGAGCGGATTGACATCGGTGCGGTCGGCGCACAACGCTTCGGCGAGTGCGTGGGCTTCAATGGGATCGCCCACGGCGGTGCCGGTGCCGTGCGCTTCGACGTAGCCGATTTGCGATGGGTTGACGCCAGCGATCTCACATGCATCACGCACGAGTCGAGCTTGCGCTTCTGGGCTTGGCAAGGAGATGCCATTCGTGTGGCCATCCGAGTTCACCGCTGAGCCGACGATCACCGCATGAATGGGATCGCCATCCGCGATGGCCTCCGAAAGCTTTTTTAAGAGCACCATGCCCGCGCCTTCGCCGCGCACGAAGCCGTTGGCTGAGGCATCGAAGGCTTTGCATTTGCCTTCGGGGGAAAGCATCCCGGCTTGTGAGAAGCCGATGAAGCCATCTGGCGTGATCATAACGGTCACACCGCCCGCCGTCGCTGTTTTGCAATGTCCGGCCAGGATGTGCTCACAGGCCACATGCACGGCGGTGAGTGCAGAGGAGCATGCCGTGTCCATCGCGATGCTTGGCCCGGTGAGATTCAAACAATATGAGATGCGATTTGCCGCGATGCTGTGCGCACTGCCGGTGGGTGTGTGGGCACTGATGCCCGCACGATCTGTGGCCGTGTGTTGCAGGCCCTGGTAATCATTGTGCGAGATGCCAACGAAGACGCCGATGTCCGTGCCTTTGTCGAGATCGAGCACCACGCCCGCATCCTCGATGGCTTCATAAGCGGTTTCGAGCAACAAGCGCTGCTGCGGATCGATGTAAGGTGCCTCACGCGGCGAGATGCCAAAGAACTGCGGATCAAACTGGTCAATGCCGTCAATGAAGCCGCCGCGTTTGGCGATGGACTTCCCGACGATGCCTGGCTCCGCATCGTAGAAGCGCGCGACATTCCAGCGGTCCATTGGCACATCGCCCACCGCCTCACGGCCTTCTTGCAGCAGTTTCCAGAACGACTCCGCATCATTCACCCCACCAGGGAAACGGCAGCCGATGCCTATGATCGCAATGCCCTCCTTGTTTGGAGTTGCAGGCAAGGGCGGCGAAGCTGGATGTGCGAGTGTGGGCATGTTCAATGAAGGAAAGAGTTCACGGCCCCGCTGCATGAAGCCGCCACCACCGTTCGATCCGAGTTAGGTGTGCACTCCCTAACTAGTCGTTCTGCTGTTCATCTGCCATGGGGTGAAACCCTACCTGAGTCGATTATGATTGCTTGTTGCACTCAAGCTGAACGATAGCAGCCGCATGTGTGGCATTGCTGGCGTGATGGACCTGGCCGGTAGGCGAACGGTGTCCGCAGGTGTGGTCGAACGGATGGCACGGGCGCTGGTTCATCGCGGGCCGGATGAGGAGGGTTTTCTGCATCGGCCCGGAGTGGCATTGGCTTCGCGGCGATTGAGCATTGTTGGTTTGGCCGATGGGCAGCAGCCGATGTGTAATGAAGACCAGAGCGCATTCACGGTCTTCAATGGCGAGTTCTTCGATTTTCCCGAGAAGAGATCGGAACTCATCGCACGCGGACACCAACTGCATACCCACTGCGACACGGAGATCATCCCGCATCTGTGGGAAGAGAGTCATGAAGGCATGTTTGAGCGGATGCGTGGTCAGTTTGCGGTAGCGCTGTATGATGTGCGTCGGCATCAGCTCACGCTGGGACGGGATCGTTTTGGCATCTCGCCCCTATATTGGACGCGGCAGGGCGACTGGTTGCTGTTTGCCTCAGAAATCAAAGGGTTGCTGGCGTCGGGCTTGGTCAGAGCAAAAGCAGATTTGCGTGGGATTGATCACATCTTCACCTTTGGTGCCATGCCAGGGCCGGTGACGTGTTTTGAAGGTGTGCGGCTGCTGCCTGCGGGGCATTATTTGCAGATCACTCCAGGGAATGCGGAGCCGATCCAAGAATGTGCCTACTGGACGATGGATTTCCCGAATGAGGGCGATGAAGACGCACAAACTGATCCGACCAAGTTGGTGGATGAGTTTGAGGAGGTGCTGCTGAAGGCCGTGGACAAGCGACTGCGTGCGGATGTCCCAGTGGGGGCTTATCTGTCTGGCGGACTGGACTCCAGCATGATCGTGGCGATGGCCTGCAAGCTCAAAGGCACCGCCATCAACACCTACACGATTCGCGTGGACGATCCCAAGCTCGATGAACTCAGCGCGGCGAATAACACGGCCAAGCACATCGGCACGAAGGTCCCCATCGTGCAGGAATTCCGTGCCAGCGATGCGCTGGACATGTACCCGCAGCTCATCCAAGCCGCCGAGGCACCGGTGATCGATACCTCGTGCGCTGCGTTGCTCATGCTGGCGCGGCGGGTTCATGCGAATGGTCAAAAAGTGGTGCTCACGGGCGAAGGGGCAGACGAATGGCTGGCGGGGTATCCTTGGTATAAGATCGCGAAGATCTTCAATGCCATGGATGTCATTCCCGGCCTGCGATTAAGCGATAGGGCGCGGCGTGCGTTTCTGCGGCTGAACAATGTGCCGCACTATCCTGCGACAAGCCGGAAGATGTGGGAGGACGCTGTCGGCGGTCCGAATGCATGGATCGACAGCTACGGCGTGCTGGCGCTGTCCAAACTGCGTTTCTATGGCGAACCGATGCGCGAGGTGTTGGCTGAAGCGCAGCCTTGGGAAGGGCTCGGCATCGATTTAGAACGTGCCAATCGTTGGAGTCCGCTGAATCGCAGTCTGTGGGTCGGTGCGCGAGTTACGTTGGCTGGGCATCTGCTGCAAGCGAAGGGAGATCGCGTGGCGATGCACTCGTCCGTCGAAGTGCGTTATCCGTTTCTCGATGAAGATGTCTTCGATTTTACCGCGAAACTGCACCCGCGATGGAAGCTGAACGGTTTTCGTGACAAGCATCTGCTGCGGTTGGTTGCCGAGCGTTGGCTGCCTAAGGTGATCGCAAGACGACACAAGGTCATCTTTCGTGCGCCGCTGGACAGCTTCCACATCGATCCCGAGCCAAAATTCGTTGGCGAATTGCTCAGCGAAGAATCGCTGCGGCGCACCGGTTACTTCGATGTCGCTCAGGTGCGGCATTGGCGGAAAGCGTTTCGTGAGCTGCGTAGCGGTTCGCTGCCGCGTCTTTCGGTGGAGATGGGACTCGCGGCGGTCGTGGCGACGCAGCTTTGGCATCACACGTTCATTGAGGGATCGCTGGCGGATTTGCCAAAGTGGTCCGCACAGTCCTCTATGTGGCGTATGGATGGCTCCTGATTCGTTTAACGCGTGGTAGCCGCGTCGCACACGGACAGTTTCGGGATCTTGCGGGGCGCGGCACAGAGGACTGTGCAGACCACTATTCACGGGAGCTTTGCTAATGCATCACGGCCACGCTGCTTGAGTTCGGGGTCGTCGTGCTCGGTGTTTGGCATGGCCAGTCCTTTTGCGATGAAGAGGCGAGCTTCGGCTTTTTTGCCCATTTGAGCGTAGGTCCGTCCGAGTTCGATGTAATTGCGGAGGCGGCTGGGATTGATGGCGATGGCTTTGTCAAAGCAGGCCACAGCAGCTTCGTTGGTCGTGGTGGGGAGCTTGCCGTAGATGAGTCCGCCGAGAGCACGCTTGAGACCACTGACATTGGCGAGTGCTTGATGCCAGCGCCCGAGCACATGCCAAGCGACGTCGTTGCGTGGATCGAGGTGAATGGCTTTATCGGCACCTGCTTTGATGCGCGGCGAGGCGTCCACCTGCTCTTGGCTGCCCTGGAGTGGCAACATCTTGCCGTAGGTGATGGCGGGGGAGAGTTGAGCTTCGGAATCATTCGGTGCGAGTGCGGCAGCTCGTAATCCATAGCTGAGGGCGATAGCGCCGAGGCGCAGCTTCTCCGTGTCCGGTGTGGCATCGGTCATGAGGTGGCGATACTGCCGTGCGATGCGTAGAAGCAGCGGCACGTTTTGCGGGTCGAGTTTTTCGGCTGGGAGGTAGTGTTGCAACGCCTTGGCAGCCTGGAAGGTGCGGTCAAAGCCATCGCCCAGGATCACGAGGTCATTTGCGGATTGAGCTTGGCATGGTAGCCAGGCGAGCAGCCAGGCAGCGATGATGAATCGAGAGCGCATGAGGTTAGGATTTGGTTTCGATCAAGCGGCCTGCGTTCAGGAGTTCGGCTTCGCTCAGGCGCGGCCCCACAAGCTGCAAGCTGGTCACTGGCTCGGTCTTACCTTTGGCAGGCATCTTGATCGGCAGTGTGAGGGCAGGATTACCCGCAAAATTCACCGCCACGGTGTTTTGCATGTCGAACACGCGCCATTCAAAAACCGCGTCCGATCCCCAGAAAGGCATCTTGGGTGGTAGGCCTTGCAGCGTTGGCACGGCGATGAAATCCACCTGCCTGAAGATCTGGCGGAGGTTGCGCTGCCATGCGGCTTTTCGCTTCAGCGCTGCCTTGTAGTCGCCTTTATAGTTGAGCTCTCCTGACATGATCACGAGTTTCGTCAAAAGGCTGACGCCCATCTGGTTGGCATACTTTTGATCGTTCCACCAGGTGTCGCCCAGAGCTACCACCTTGCCATCCTCCTCGGCCTGCTTCCATTGGGCCTGAAAGCCCTTGTGCAGCTTGATGATCTTGAAGTGTTGCGCTGCCAGTTTCGCATCAATGGCTTGGTCGATCTCAGGGTTCGTGCCATCCAGATACAGCCGCCCGATGGTGATGTCTCGTGCCAGCGGCTTGTCTGCGACGGCGTTTTTGTATCGGGTCGCAAAGCCTCGCTGCAACAAGCTCATGCCTTGAGCCAGATCGCTGATGTTTCGAGCCATCGGCCCGACGGTGTCCAGATGCTTCGGCGAGATCGGAAAGACGCCCTTGGTAGAAACCAGACCAAAGGTGGTCTTCAGGCCATAAACTCCGCAGCAAGCGGCCGGCACGCGAATGGAGCCGCCTGTGTCCGTGCCGAAGGAGACATCCGCCATGTCCGTTGCGACTGCCATTGCCGAACCACTTGATGACCCCCCTGGGATCACTTCGTTTCGGCCATCCAGACGACTTTTCGGCGTGCCAAAGAAACTATTCTTGCCGGAAACCGTGATCGCGAACTCCGTGAGATTGGTCTTTCCTACGATTCGCACATTCCGTTCCCTTGCCAGCGCGAGAAGCGGCGCGTCCCGCGCCGCTGGAGCATGGTTCTTCGAGATACATTCAGATCCCGCCGAGGTGACCCTCCCTTTCATGTCGATGTTGTCTTTCACCGCCAGCCGCCAGCCGGTACTGCCCGCTGGAGGTGGCCAGTAGGCAATGAAGGCATGCTCACGCGAACGCTTCAGCTGCCGTTGTTCTGAAGATGCGCAGCCATTGAAAACACACGCCAGTAGCATTGTACCCAAAGCCCATCCGATTGTGCCACAGAGGCGGTTATTCGTCATATTGAAGCCAGCATGACGGTTCGTACCTCAACAACAATGGGGTGAACACTCCATTGATCCGGCCTGCGAATCGCGAGCGTGGCAGGTCAGCGCGGTTCATGTCAATCAGTCACTCCGCCGACGTGCGGATCGTGCGCTGGTAAACGGATGTGTGAGGATTCGGGTTTTACCCCATGGAAGATGACATGGGCGCTCCCTAGCTTAGCTCCGTTGACAAGAAATCTGGTCATCAAACTCAAACCAAACCACCCATGAAAAACACCTCTATCATACGTTTCCCCTCCACAACGCTCGCCTTTTGCGTGGCGCTGATCTTTGCCTCGAATGGCATGTCGGCAGACAAAGACACCCTGAACGCGGCTGACGTTAAATTTGTCAAAAACGAAGCCGCCGCGGGAATGGCTGTCGTCAAACTGGCCGGACTTGGCGCACAGAAAGCCGTTCGCACGGACGTCAAGGCCTTCGCCGAGATGCTCGTGACCGACCACACCAAGGCCAACGAGGAGTTGACCAAGCTCGCAGCTGCCAAGGGCGTGGATCTCTCTGCCGTCATCGACCCCAAGTATGCTGAAACCTTCCAGAAGCTGGAAAAGACGGAGAGCGCGGACTTCGACAAGGAATTCCTGGCCGAAGTGACCAGCGGCCACAAGAAGTGCGTGAGCAACTTTGAAGAAGCTGCCAAGGACTCCAAAGACAGCGATCTGAAAATGTGGGCGGAGAAAATGGTTCCTGCGCTCAAAACCCATCTCGAACAGGCCAAGGAACTCGCTTCCAAGTAACCTGACAGGAAGCGCGGTTGCGTGGATGGCTGATCGGGAGACGGCCGCCGCGCAACCCACTTCATTTCCAAAAAAACCAACAAAGCCGACTAAACCCTCGGCTTGACTGTGACAGTGAGGCTGATTTCAGCCTGCTGTCATCGTTTTTTTGGCCGTATGCCTTGGGAGCATGCCTAGCCATAGACTCACCCACCTTAATGCCATTAGGATCGTTTTAGACCAAGCCCCCGCTGTTAGCAGGATGTGATTGGCTGGTTCTGGAATGTGCGAGTTGGCGGCGGTCGAAGAAATCGAATCGTGAGACGAAGATGATGCTCATGTTGGCGATCCACTCTAAGAGTGACCTCTGGTGGCAATGTCATCTTCGGGGAGTCGGGTTTCACCCCATGGCAGATCAAGTTTGGTCTTTTAGCGCAGTGGAGTGAGCGTGATTATGCCGACGAGCGATTCCACCCCAGCAACAGTCCCCACGCTCCATCTGCCGACCAAACTGGCGGTGGATGAAGTTTCGTTGCCACAGCGCGTGGAACTGCACCTTCCTTGGGTCACATTCATCCAGAGGGCCGCTGTGTTGCTGGCTGCTTATGCCGTTTACGTGCTGTGGTCGCTGCTGCTGTTGGTTTTTCTGGCCGTGACTCTGCATGCTTTTGTGGACTGACTTCCATGTTCAAAGCCAGTATTCCACTTTTGAAAGAGACGTTCCGCCAGTGGGATGCCCACCGCGTGCCCAAGATGGGGGCGGCGCTGTCCTTCTACACCGTCTTTTCGTTGGCGCCGCTGGCGATTCTCGTCCTGTCGCTGCTCAGTCTTGCGGTGGAGCGTAGTGCGGCACGCGCGGAGATCGTGGGGCAGTTTCGAAATTTTGTTGGCAAGGAGGGGGCGGAGGTGATGGAGATGATCCTCACGAAAACTGGTGCGGAGCAGCATGGCATCCTCGGGTCGGTGCTCGGCTTTTTGGTGCTGCTGATTGGTGCCTCGGGTGTGTTTGGAGAGCTGCAGGACTCGCTGAATCAGATCTGGAACGTATCCTCGAAGCGCCACCCGGTTTTCATTCTGGTGAAGGAGCGCGTCTTCTCCTTTGCGATGGTGTTCGTCATGGGCTTTCTCATGCTCGTCTCGTTCATGTTTTCTGCTGCCGTTGCTGCGGCTGGAAACTACTTGCATGGACGACTTCCCGGCTTGGATGGCCCTTGGGAGTGGGGCAATGCGGTGATCTCTCTGCTGGTGATCGCGCTGCTGTTTGCGATGATCTTCCGCCTGATTCCAGACACCCGCATCGCCTGGGGAGATGTCTGGCTCGGTGCCGCGATCTCTGCTGGACTGTTTGTGCTAGGGAAGTTCGTGCTGGGCTTTTACTTCGGGCGCAGTGCGCTGGCGTCTAGCTACGGCGCGGCGGGTTCTCTCATCATCATCCTGGTCTGGGTGTTCTACTCCGCTCAGATCCTGTTCTTCGGCGCAGCCTTCACTCGGGTCTATGCCCTACAACTGGGTTCACATCGAGCGGTTGAAGATGTGGTCACCGCCAGTTGAGTGACTCCTGCCTGCGTGACATTCGAAATCGATCTACGGTTCAGTATTGTCTTGGCTGCGTTAGTGCTCTTTTGGTGGGATCGCTTCACGCCGGACATCATCGCGCTAGATGAGCATGACGAGGACTTTGCCACAAAGCCCTACCTGAGCGAGATCGTCATCCAGGCGGACTTCAGATTCGACGCCAAGACACTCGAAAACGCTAGGATCGGGCCAACGCTGGGCTCACGGTCATCAGCACCACTCGTGACATCTGACATTTAACAGCTTGCTGGTTCTTTCATGGCTGTTCAACAGGCTGCTAAATGGTGAAGCGCAGGTCATCGGTGCCGCTCTGAGCCCGGCGCTCTGCGCATTGATGCAGGTGTCGCACGTCCATGTCACGCGGATGTGCTCTCGACTTGAACGCTGCTCTGGTGATGGCAGCGTTCTCTGCGTCATGCAGGTCATGACCTTCAACGGAGCATTGCAGCAGGAAACGTCCTGTGATGAGATGGTGGATGCTGGCCTGGTAACTCATGATTTTGATCCGGTTTAGACATTGCCGTGTTTTTTGAGCGCTCCCTGTGCTGCAGGTTTCGTGGAGATAACTTGGTGAGTTAATAGCGACGGCGGTTGTTGCGATGGTCGTAGCGGTAGTCGTTGCGATCGTCGCGTGAGCCGCCGATAAGGTTTCCGCCTAGCGCGCCAAGGCCAGCTCCGATAGCTGCGCCTTCGAGGCCACGCCCGCTCTGGCTGCCGATAATGCCGCCCACACCCGCGCCCCCCAGAGCACCGATGACGGTGCCGGTGCGTGCGTCGGGGCTGTTTGAGCAAGAGACCAATGAAAGTGATGCGAGAAGTGTTCCGAGAATGAGTGTTTTCATGGAGGTGAGCTAGCCTCAGATGCTTCTTTGACTCCATGGGGTGTTTTCCCCAACTTTGGGTGCTTGAAGAAGTTCAGCCGCCTCGTTTGATGACAAATAGTCCCATGCTCTTACGGGCACGGGACTGTGGAATCAACGGCGGCAGCGCCCCCAGTCGTTTTAATTGGTTCGCACCACCAACACACGGTGATCCATTTGCATCTCAGCCTCATCCCCCTGGGGATACATGGGGAAGCTCTCACCGTTGCCATGGGCGCTTAGCACGCTGCGTTCGGAATGGCACACTCGGCGTGCCTGCCCTGGGCATGCTGGGGGAGCTGTGCTGGCCAGAGAATGAAGAGTAGAAGGGTGGTGTTTTTCATGAGGGTTGGCTGTTTGGATCTTCGTTCGCAAAGCCACCCATTGTTGGTTCTTCAAGCCGTGGCCGTGGGTTGAAACTCGACTTGGATCAGGCTTTTGCTGTGAGCAGTGGGATGTTCTTGATTGGGTTAAGGGGTGGGGATACACCCCATGGCGGAGGTCCAGTGAACCGCACACGTTGGAAGCCTATGAATGAAGTTTCTCCCTCGCCGCCCCTTGATTTTTCCGTCAGGCGTACTCTTGACGATCTCAAAGAATTCGCCCGCCGTGAGCCAGCCCAGGCAGTCGCCGCCGCCATCGGTGTGGGACTGCTCATCAACCTGCTGCCTTCGCGAATGGTCACCGGCACGGTGGCCATCGTGGGTGCCGCGCTTGTGCGTCCTGTGCTTCTTTCCCTTGGCGTCACCAAGGCGATGGAACTTTGCTGCCAAAAATCCCCTCCACAAATCCAGCCATGAATACCCCCACATTTCCAGACATCGCCGCTGATGCCCAAGCCGCCATCCAACCCGTTTTGAACGCCTGCGCTAAACCCGTCGCCCAAGCAGAGCAATGCATGCGCCAGCATCCCGTCGGCACCCTGCTCGTGGCCGCAGGCCTCGGCATCGCTGCCGTGTTTTTGGCCCGTGCTTTCACCCCACCGCCTCGCAGCCGCGCTTTGCGCCTGCTTGAAGACATTCAGCACCGACTTTCCAGTCTTGGCGAAGACGGAGCACAAGCGGTTGGTCGTGGCATGAGCAGCCTTGGAGACATTCATCTTGACCGCTCGTTCGACACGATCACTCGCAAAGTGAAGGGCTTGTTTCAGTGAAACGATCTTTTCCACGAAGTGCCAGCACAGCCACAGCGGCTTGGTGCAAACCTGGTCGCTTCTGGCGGGTACGGCGAGTCACGCTGTAGGGTTACGCTACATGGTGATGCTTTTGGAATGCGCTTAACATCCTGGCCATAAAAAACATCCTTCGCACATTCCTCGGGGCACTGCTGCTCAGCGACGCGCTCACTACTCGGACTTACGAGTCCGCTGACGTTAAATGAAATCGGTCAGGCGAAAGCTTGACCGATTTTTTTCGCTGAAAGTCATGCGGTAGGATTACACCCCATGGCGGCGGTATGCCTGGCGGGCCTAGAGTAACCCCTATGACAAAACTCGAAATCAAAGGCGACTGGAACATCATCAAAGGTAACCTCAAGCAGAAGTGGGCCAAGCTCACCGACGACGACCTTCAGTTCATCGAAGGCAAGCAGGAAGAGCTGCTCGGACGCATCCAGAAACGCACTGGAGAAAGCCGCGAGGCCGTGGAAAACGCCATCAATGAATACCGTGCCGCCTTGGCCTCCTAAGTCGGCAATCATGAACTTTTATCACCAACACACCACCCCATGAAAACATCACCACAACGTCTTTTGCTTCTTCTTGTCTCCATTCTCGGCGTCGTCACCGTCACCAGTTGCCGCACCTTCCAGGGCTTGGGCAGAGATGTCGGACACGTCGGCACCCATATCGAGCGCGCCGCGCGCTGATCATCCATCTCACAGTTCAACAGCGCCGCTGCCAGTCCTTACAGTCCGGCGGCGGCGTTTTTTCATGCCCCAGTCCAGGGTTGGTGCTCGCTGACGGAGACCCACATGCGCTGCATGGTGAAATGGCCGAAGATCGTGGCTAGTGCCACATCGGCCGCGTCACGGCCATACGCCACGACAATGCGGCTGCCGCGCGTCAGGCTCTCCGTGGCGTCAAAGGTGTACCACCGACCTTCGATGAAGGCCTCAAACCAAGCGTGCAGATCCATCGGCTGGAGTTGGTGCAAAAATCCCGTCACCATACGCGCTGGCACATTGATGGCCCGGCAGAGGGCAATGCTCAGGTGCGCCAAGTCTCGGCACACGCCGCGCCGGGTGTTGAGGGTTTCCAGCGCGGTGGTGAAGCTGTTACTCGCGCCGGACTCGTAACGGATGTTCTGGTGAACCCACGCGCGTATCCATTCGACCTGTTGGTAGCCAGGCGGCAAGTCGCCGACGATGGAAGCCGCCATCGCGACTAGCTCGTCAGACTGGCAGTAGCGACTGGGCAGCAGGTAGTGCAGCAGTTCGGTGGGCAACTGCTGCACTGGGGTCATCGGAGCCGCCGGATTCGCGTCCACATCCTCAGAAACCTCCACCTGGAACTGCACGGCGAGACGAAACCCGCCTGCGGGCATCACGATTCTCTGGCAGAGATTCCCGTAAAGATCCGTGAACTCGACCACTGGCACCTTGGGCTGTAGTAGGAACTCCTCGCGCATGACCCACTGCGCCCAGCCGCTGCGTGGTCGCAGCATGAAGATGGCAGGCACATCTTGGGTGGTGTGGTAATCAAGCTGGCATGTGGCGTCGAGGATCATAAGGGGCGCGTGGTCTGCGGCAATATGCCTGGAAAACAGCGCCCTCTTTTCGTTGGAGATGACGGAAGGGCAACTGGAATCAGACATGCTGACTCGTTAAAGCCCTGCTGAGCGCCGCACTGACGTGGCAAGTGAGAGGTTCTCCCTCCGTCAGTGGCATGTCTTACGCAGGAACCGAGCTACGCGGCGTATTTCACGATCTCGTGGCCAAAACGGTCGCTGGTGGTGAAGGAGCGCTCGATTTTAGCCATCGCTTCTTGGTTGCAGCGGGACCGAGCCAATTCGCTGAGTGCTAAGCTAGCGGCTTTTTCCTGGTCCAGCAATGCCTCTAGCAAGCTGCTGGCCTCGGTGTTGCCCAGTAGCACCGCCCAGTCGCGCAGGCAGCCGTAGGAGGCGATCTCCAGGTGCTCGATTTTCTGCGCACAGGCGATGAGCGCGGCATTCAGCCCGGGGGAGTTGTGCTGCTCGGTGGCCGTTTGCTCGCAGGCGTGCAACAGCTTGGCTGTGATCTCGCAAACGGTGCCACGTGCTTCCTCGCCGATTGCGTTGAAGACTAGTCCCAGCTTTTCGACGTGGCCGACAGTCTCGACATGATGGGCGTGGAATAGCTGCCGCAAGTGTGGGCAGGTGGTGGCGATGGCGATACCCGCCATTCTGCCTACCTGCTGCAACTCCGAGTCAAAACGAGTCGCCAACTCGTTCAGAAAGAGGGCCTTCAGCGCTTTCATCAGAACCGAGTCCGGGTTGGATGGACATAGCGACTGTCAGTCCTGGGAGAGTAGCTGCGGCTGTTCCAATCGTCCGGACGGTTTTGCTGCTGGGAACCATGATGCTGATGCACCCCGCCGTAAAGATACTGGCCGTTTTGATAGTACCGGTTGTTGTAGGTGCGGCCCTGGTAGGAATAGACCCCGGTTTGATAGTTTCCGCCGTCGTAGTAGCGCCCGTTGTAGAAGTAAGCGCTGCCGACGTAGTTGCTGGGCAGCGTGGTGTAATAGCCACGGCTGGCGACGACTGATGCGCTGCCGTGCGAGGGGCGCGGACCGCTGTAATAGCCGGTATCGACACAGGAGCTAAGGGGCGCCACAAGAAGCAGCGGAAGGACAAACAAGGATTGGCTGAGTTTCATGGGATGGATGTTTTGGAGTGGGTTGAGGGGGCGCATGCGACGTGATGCCGTGCAGGCTTGAAATGAGGGGCTAAACCCTGCCAGTGAGGAGTAGGATGACCAGGATGATGACGATGATGGTGGCACCGCCGCCGAGGTAGTGGTTGCCAGAGCGGAAGCCGTAACCGCCTCCGCCGAGGAGAAGAAGAATGAGCAGGATGATGAGAATATTCATGGTGTTAAGGGCGAAACTCTAAGTCAGGAGCGCTGGTGAGCGCCATGGGGTGATCACCCCGGTTTTAGATGCCGACTTGGTGGCTTGTTGAAATACCCATGAAGGATCGGGTAAGACGACAAAGGTCAGATGTCAGAAGTGGCGTTGCCTGAGGCGGCATTTCGATGAGGGATTAGATCCGAGTGCACTTTTTGAACGAGTTCATGGAGACCTGCATACCTTGCTCTTGCAACACGACCTGCTGTGTCTGCATGGCAAGCCACACGATCACTGCCGCGCGCCGCGCTTCATATTTGTCGTAAACGAGTGTCACAAAGTCCCCGAGTGTGAGTGGTTGTGGTTGTGAGTAAATGTTCATGACATGAGCATGGCGGGTGAAACGCTGCGTGCCATGGGGCCTTCACCCACCAGTCACAGACCGTATAATCTCGACTCAGGTGAAATTTAGCGTGCCCCGTGTTTGCATCGGCTGCGGGCAGAGTTTCGGCTGGTATTCGGCTTGAATGCGGGAGTGCGCGATGCAGAAAACGGTATCCTGTTTCATAAGTGTACGAGTGAGTCTGTAGCGAGACTGGCTTCTGCAAATGCGTGCCTTAATGAGGTCTTTACCCCAGCAATGCCTCATTCATGCCGTAGCGCATCAATGGGATTCAATCGAGCCGCTTTACGTGCAGGTGTATAACCAAATAATACACCCACAGCAGCCGAAAACACAAAGGCGATCACGTTGATCTGCGTGTTGAAGTTGAACGGCACCTTAATGACTTGAGCAAGGCTGTAACAAAGACCCAAGGCGATGAGAATGCCCACGATGCCGCCGATGCAGGACAGCGTGACGGCCTCGACGAGGAACTGCAGCAGCACCTCGCTCGCCGTGGCGCCGATGGCGAGGCGGATGCCGATCTCGTGCGTTCGCTCGGTCACAGAGACGAGCATGATGTTCATGATGCCAATGCCGCCGACCAGCAGCGACACACCGGCCACCGCCGCGAGCAGCATGGTCATGAGCTGCGTGGTGGAGCCCAGCGTCTCGGCGATTTGCCGCGTGTCGAAGATGTTGAAATCGTTGTCCTGGTTGCTTTGCAAATTGCGCCGCTGGCGCATGATCTGCGTGATCTCGGCGATCAGTTCCAGGCTGTTCGTGCCCTCCACGGCTGAGATGGATATCTGATTGATTTCATGCGACGAAGTCCTGCCGATCAACCGACGTTGCAGCGAGGAAAGCGGCATGATGATGGTGTCATCCTGATCGCCCATGCCCGCCTGACCTTTCGTCGCCAGCAGCCCGATGACCTCGCACGAGGCACGCCCGATGCGAATGCTGGCCCCGATGGGGTTTTCGGTGCCAAATAGCTCCACCCGCACCGTGTTGCCGATCACGCATACCGCGCTGCCAGAGCGCAAATCCGCCTCGGTGAACAAGCGCCCTTCCGCGAGACTCCACTTGTTGATTTGGAAATAGATTGGCGTGGTGCCGGTGATCATGCTCGCTGGCCGTAGCGTGAGAAGATTGCTCCCCAGGCTGGAAATCTGCGCCTTCACCGCCAACGTCGCTCCTTCGCCCAGTGTGACCATCGTGATGATCGACGCCACGCCGATGAAGATGCCTAGCACGGTCAAAAAGGCCCGTGTGAGGTTGCGGCCGATCTCCCGCACGGCGATGGCAAAGGCATTCCAGATCATGGCGAGGTGGAATCGGATTCGACGAGGCCGTCTTTGATCACCACGCGTCGTTTCGCACACGCGGCCACATTTTCGTCATGCGTGACCATCAGCACTGTGATGCCTTGATCCACATTCAGCCGCGTGAGGATC
>JAPLUL010000130.1:0-7180 GCA_026397635.1 Verrucomicrobiota bacterium
TACGGTCTCGGCAGCGAGAGCAATGATCTGCCGGCCTTTGTGGTGCTGACGCCGACGTGGAGTGCGAAGGCGATGGCGCAGGCGCTTTTCACCCGCATGTGGAACAGCGGCTTTTTGCCGAGCAAATTCAGCGGCGTGGCGCTGCGTGCCGTGGGTGATCCCGTGCTCTACATGAAGAACCCGGATGGCGTCTCGCCCACGAACCGCCGCGCGATGCTAGACACGCTGGCGGAGATGAATGCGCACAGCTTTGAGAAGTTCGGCGATCCCGAAATCCAGACGCGTATCTCGCAGTATGAGATGGCTTTCCGCATGCAGACGAGCGTGCCGGAGCTGGTCGATCTGAAACATGAAAGCCAGGCCACGCTCGACCTGTATGGCCCCGAGGTGCTCAAGCCGGGCAGCTTTGCCGCCAGCGCCATCCTGGCGCGTCGCCTCATTGAGCGCGGCACACGCGTGGTGCAGGTGCTGCATCGCGGCTGGGACCAGCACGGCAATTTGCCTGCCGACATCCGCCTGCAATGCCGCGACACCGATCAGCCCATCGGCGCTCTTTTGACCGATCTCAAACAGCGCGGCCTGCTCGACAGCACGCTCGTCATCTGGGGCGGTGAATTTGGCCGCACGGTCTATTCGCAGGGCGGTCTCTCGCAGACAAATTACGGTCGCGACCACCATCCGCGAAACTTCTGCATGTGGATGGCCGGCGGCGGCATCAAAGGCGGCACCAGCTACGGCGAGAGCGACGACTTCAGCTACAACATCGCCACCGACCCCGCGCACCTCAACGACATCAACGCCACCATTCTGAACCAGTGCGGCATCGACCACGAGCGGCTGACGTATAAGTTTGCCGGGCTTGATGCGCGGCTGACCGGCGTGGAGAGCCAGCATCCGATCAAGAAAATCATCGGGTAACCAGAGCGGCCTGCCCATTTTGGCAAAGGAACTTGGTTCGCGTCCTGCTCCTGTGCCAAAACTACCGTTTGAGCGCCAGCCGCATCCGTGTATGGAGCCAGCCCCCGGTCTCGAACTCCGCGACGGTGACAAGAAGCGCTTCCTTGGCAAAGGAGTGCTCAAGGCCGTCGATGCCGTGAACAACGAACTCGCAGACGCCCTCATCGGCGCTGACGCCGCAGACCAGGTCGGTATCGACAAGGCCATGCTGGAAGTCGATGGCACGAAGACCAAGTCCAAGTGCGGTGCGAACGCCATCCTCGGCGTTTCCCTGGCCGTTGCCAAGGCCGCAGCGGCCACTCTCGGAGTGCCGTTTTACAAATACATCGGTGGCCCGAATGCTAAAGTGCTGCCGGTGCCGATGATGAACATCATCAATGGCGGTGCGCATTCCGATGCCCCGATCGACTTCCAGGAGTTCATGATCATGCCGAAAGGCGCTCCGACTTTCTCCGAAGCACTTCGCTATGGCGCGGAGATTTTCCACTCGCTGAAGAAAATCCTGCACGATCTCGGCCTCAGCACCGCCGTCGGTGACGAAGGCGGCTTTGCCCCGACGCTGAAGAGCGCCGACCACGCCCTCGAAGTCATCGCCCAAGCCGTGGACAAGGCCGGCTACAAGCTCGGTGAGGACATCTTCATCGCCCTCGACGTGGCCTCTTCCGAGTTCTTCGACAAGGCGAAGAACAAGTACGTCTTCAAGAAGTCTGACAAGTCCGAGCGCACCGCCGCTGAACTCGTGGCCTACTACGCCGAGCTGAAGAAGAAGTTCCCGATCATCTCCATCGAAGACGGCTGTGCCGAAGGCGACTGGGCAGGCTGGGACATCATCACCAAGGAACTGGGTGCGACCACTCAGCTCGTCGGCGACGACCTTTTCGTCACCAACGTCGAATTCCTCCAGAAGGGCATCGACCTGGGCGTGGCGAACTCCATCCTCGTGAAGGTGAACCAGATCGGCTCCCTCACCGAGACTCTCGACGCTGTCGAACTCGCCCATCGTCATGCTTACACCGCCGTCATGAGCCATCGCTCCGGTGAAACCGAAGATTACACCATCGCCGACCTCGCCGTCGCCACGAACTGCGGCCAGATCAAGACCGGCTCCATGAGCCGTAGCGACCGTATCGCGAAGTACAACCAGCTCCTGCGCATCGAGCAGGAACTCGGTGAAAACGCCATCTTTGGTGGCCGCATGAAAGTCTAAACGCCGATGAACTACCGTGAACTGCGCGCATCTGACCCCCAGGGCACCTGGGAGACTTGGATGCGCGCCGTTCTCAAGGTGGCGCGGTTCATTCTGCTGCTGCTGACCATTCCTGTGGTCTATGTTTTGTGTGACAATCCCATGGACAAGCAGGCCGCCATGCGCGGCAAGCTCGAACAACTCCAGGGTGAGCGTGACGTGCTGAAAAGCGACCGAGACAAGCTCCTGCGCCGCATGGAGTGGATCAAAAACGACAACGACTACCTCGAAATGGCCGCCCGTGACCGCCTGCACCTGCAAAAGGAAGGCGAGTACATCCTGCGGTTTGAGTGAGGGGTAATTTTTTCATCTGCCGGACTTGGCAGATGCGCGTGGCTGCTCTTGCAGGCCGGGGCGTGTGGATCAGGGTAGGGGAGTGGTTTTTCCTGCTGCATCATCATCCGGAACAAGTGCTGTCTGGGCGTTGAGCCGCCGTTGCGGCGCTGGTCCTAGCTGCAAAGACCGGTCATGGCGGTGTTTGGTGTGTTTCTGGTTCTCCAAACCGCGCCCAACGGCTGTTTCATCGCCGAGATCGCCAAACGGATCGCGCTTTAGCCGAAGACTGGCAGCAGTGCGCCGATCACCAACACAATCAGCAGCACCAAGGCCACCCACCACCACACGTTCGAAGTGAGCGCTTGTTTGGAACTCTTGCCGCCGAACTCGCGGGCGACGAAGTCCTCGTAATCGAATTCGTCATCCGGCAGATCCAGGCCGTTCGCGTCGGTATTTCCGCTCCAGCCGGATCTTTCACAGGCCCCGCAGTCATCGCAGGCGGCGGCTCCGCGTCTCACCCATTCGCCGCAGGCCGGGCACTGGCCGGGAGGCTTGAACCGAGCACTCATGGCGAAACAGCAGGGTGGCGGATCAACGGCACTTCACTGGCGTGATGCCGCGAAGCCGAAACCTCCAGCCGATGAAAAGCGCTCGTATCGGCCATGCCGCCGAGATTGAGCAGCGGCATCCATCCAGCCAGCCGCGAGGACATGGCGTCCGGTCCGCGGCGCAGCGGGGTGAGCATGATCAGCACCGTCGCGGAGGTGACTGCGGCGGCGAGAAGTTGGCTTCTCGTGATGGTGCGCTGCCGTTTCATGAATGGCGGCATTATTTAACTTATGTGAAATATTGTCAACAAAGTCTCTGCATTCGCCTTTTTGCTTGTTTTGGGCCTTTTTCCCGCCAGCGGTGAGCCGCGTGATTTTGATTTTGACCGCCGGCTATGGCGATGGACACAACACTGCGGCGCGTTCCGTGGCAGAGGCGCTGACGCGCCTGTGCCCCGGCGAGGTCATTGAGATGACGGACATGCTCGACGAGGCCATGCCACGCACCGCTGCCGTGACGAAGGCACTCTACCAGCAGGCCATCACGCATTTTCCCGCCGCCTGGCGTGTCACCTATGAACTGATGGGCAAGCGCAGTGTCACCGGGCCGGATTCCGTGTGGCAGACCGGGCTGCTGAACCATCTCAAAAAGCGCCTGAACGAAAAGCGGCCGCGTCTCATCGTCAGTACCTACCCGCTTTACTCCGTGCTGCTGGAGTCGCTGGCCCAAAAGCAGGCCGTGCCGCCGCTCTGCACCGTGATCACCGACTCCATCAGCGTGAATCGCATCTGGGTCATGTCCGGCAGCGATTTGTTTTGTGTGGCCGATGAAGAGACGAAGAAGGTCGTCACCGATTTTGGCGTGTCAGATTCGAAAATCCGCGTCACTGGCTTTCCCGTCAGCCTAGCCTTCACCGAGCCGTTACCAGAGCAGACGTCGCAGAGAGCGCCGCGCATCCTTTATCTGCCCTCCACCACCGGGCGGCATGTGCGGGCCACGTTGGAGGCGCTTAGGCCGCAACTGCTGGCTGGGACTAGGCTCACTTTGCCCGTGGGCAAGCACGCCTCACGCCTACATCACATCCTGCGTCGGTTCATCGACTCGCTGCCGCCTGAGACGATGGAAGTCATCGGTTGGACGAAGCGCATCCCTGAATTCCTTCGCACGCACGATGTCGTCATTTGCAAGGCCGGTGGGGCCATCCTGCACGAGGTGCTGGCGGCCAAAATCCCCGCCGTCATTGACTATGTCGTGCCCGGCCAGGAGGAAGGGAATGCCGAACTGCTCACGAAGATCGACGGTGGTGTCCTCACCCGCACACCGCAGGAGACCGCCGCCGCCGTGGAGAGCATCCTCACCCACAACGCCGCGGTGGGCCGCCGCATGCGCATCAGCATGGCCAAACTTAGCGTGCCAGATGCCGCGCTGCGCACCGCCCGTGCGGCGCTCGCCATCGCCAAATCCTGAGCCCATGCACATTCAGCCGCCCGTCTCCGTCGTTTGCGCCATCATTGTGCGTAGTGATCGGGTGCTTCTCGCTCAACGTCCGCCGGACAAAAAACTCGGCGGGCTGTGGGAGTTTCCGGGCGGCAAAGTCGAGCGTGGCGAGAGCGCCGAGGCAGCGCTGCATCGTGAGCTGCTTGAAGAACTGGGCTGCGAGGTGCGCATTCTTCAAACACTGCCTGCGGTGACGCATGAATATCCCTGGTGTACCGTCGAAATGGTCCCGTTTGTCTGCGAACTCACCGCCGCTAGCCCGGAGCCGCATCCGCATGAGCACACCGGCCTGGTCTGGGTGGAACGTCCGCAGTTGGCGGGTTATCCGCTCGCTCCGGCAGATGTGCCGCTGCTCACGTTTTTGGCTTAGCGGGTCCGCGCTTCGGCTTGCCCCAGGCACCACGCTGCGCGGCTTGGGCTTCTTTTTCCAAGGCACGCAGCCGTGCCTCAAAATCGAACTCGCGTTGTCCGTCCGGCATCATCGTGCCTTTGGTGTGGATGCGGCACAGACCCGCTTTCACTAGTTTTGCCGCCAAGTCTTCGCCATCCTCGAACAAGACCATCGCATAGACACGTTCGCTGTCATACACACGCTCCCAGCGCGTCTGCACGGTAAAGCGTTGCTCGCGCAGCCGCGTTTCGGTGAAGACCTTGGCCTCCTGGCCCACACTTAGCGTTTGTGGGATGCTCAGGCCGCCGAAATAGCCTGCTTGATCCTTCAAACGGCCTTCTACCAGCTTGTACTGCCGCTTCTCCGGGCAATCGACGAAATACAGCCGCAATACCTGCTCTCCGCCGTCATGGAGAATCATAAAGCTGTCACCATCGTTGTTGGCATCCTCCACAAAGCGGGCGTTCGCGAGTGTCACGAAGCGCCCGTCAGTCTCTGGCCTTGGCGCGGTCGTTTTGCCGCGAAAGTGATCCCACAACTGGAGCGCAATCACGAGCACCCAAACCAGCGCCCAGAGGTTTCTGGATAGGTTCGAGTGCCTCCGTTTCATGTTCCGCGTTGGTTGCCAAACAGGTCGATGTGTAGCCGCGGCGTGTAGCGCCAGCCGGTCTGCTTGCAGACTTCCACCAACCAAGCCTGCCGCAAGCGCAGCACTTCGGGCTTGATGCCCTCCGGCATCAGCAAAATTTTCTCTGGCGGCACCGGCGCACCAATCGACTTCACCACCCTGCGCACCTCATCGACATCGGCTTCGTTCGCGACGACGAACTTGAGCTGAAAATCATACGCCGAGCACCACGCCCGCAAAACCTCTGGCTGCAGTCGCAGACGCTCATGCTTCTCCACCCACACCTTGCCCGCCAGCGCCTCATCCGGTGTCGAATGCGCTAGTTTCGGGCTGATCGAGGCAAGATCACAAGCCACGCCTTCTGGTGCGATGGTTCCGGCTGTTTCAATCGTGATGTGCTTTCCCGCCTCACGCAGCTTCGCCAGCAGCAGCGGCATCTCTTTCGCCACCATCGGCTCCCCGCCCGTCACGACGACAAAACGCGTCGGACACGCCTCCACGGCCTCCAAAATGGCTTCCACGCTCATCTCCGTGCCTTCCGGCTTCCAAGAAGCATACGGTGTGTCACACCACCCGCAGCGCAGATTGCAGCCCGAAGTCCGCACAAACACCGATGGCACGCCCACCAGCGTCCCTTCTCCCTGAACGGAGTAAAAAATCTCGGAGATCAGCATGGCATGAGTGAAAAAAGAAGTGTCGCGCATCGTGGTGGGGGCGGTGCGTCAAAGAATCAAGCTCCTCATTTTCCACACGAATCCTTGGTTGGCTAGCACACGATCATTGGGTTCATGGCTACCCTCTAAAAGGCAATGTAATGGCGATCTGTGATCACTTCAGCCTCGCTCAGCCTTATGCTTTGCAAAGATCGCCAGGCAGCGATCTCGTTCCGTGTGGTGATCAACCATCGGGAGCGGGTAGCCTTTCGCGAGTGGGAGGCCGGGCTTGGGCGGCTCGTGGAGAAGCGGGGTTGGGACATCCTTTAACTCGGGCACCCATTTTTTAATGTATTCGCCCTGCGGGTCAAACCGGGCGCTCTGTAGCCAGGGATTCTGGATGCGGAAGTAGGGCGCGGCGTCGGCACCGGTGCCGGCGGACCACTGCCAGCCGCCATTGTTGCTGGCGTTTTCGCCATCCACGAGCTGCTGCATGAAGAAGGCCTCACCCATGCGCCAGTCGCAGTGCAGATCCTTGGTGAGGAACATGGCGGTGATCATGCGCAGGCGGTTGTGCATGAGGCCGGTCTGCAAAAGCTGCCGCATGCCAGCATCGACGATGGGGAAACCCGTGGTGCCGGTGGTCCAGCGCTGAAAGTCGGCTTCGGTGCCCGGCCAAGGCAGACCGCGCCAGTCGGGAGCGAACTCATGCTCAAAGACCTCGGGGTAGAACCACAAAATGGCGAAGTAAAACTCCCGCCACGCGAGTTCCTTGATGTAAGTGCTCGCTGCCTCGACCGCTGCGCATTGCGCATACAATTCGCGGATGCCGATCAGCCCGTAGCGCAGATCCTGGCTGAGCAGGGAGGTCGTCTGCCCCGCCGGGATATTGCGACTCGCGGTGTAGCCTTTTAAAATGCCGCTGTCGATGAAGTGCTTCATGCGCTCACGCGCCGCACGCTCGCCAGGTGTCACGATCTGGG
>JAPLUL010000170.1:0-17482 GCA_026397635.1 Verrucomicrobiota bacterium
TTGGGCGATCTGTTCCTGGGTGCCTTCACCCCGGTCGCAGGTGTTGATGATGCGTTGACGTAGATCAAGGGAAAGTGCGGCCATGCTTAGCTATACACCGTCTGTCAAAATGTTCCACAATATTATTTAAAATGCTCTAGCACTTCCCCTTGCAGAGTTTGCGGCGGACTTGAAGCACCAAGTGAGTGCGCCCTGCCGGGCGCACCACGAAAAAGGCGGCCTCTTGCGAGGCCGCCGGGAAGAACGAACTGAAGTTCGTAGGTACTTTAGACTTTCCACTCGCCGCGATAATCACGGGTGAGCCATTGGGCGTCGCCGCCGCTGGTGTACTCGTGCTTCTCGGGGTTCCACTTCATGGTGCCGCCGTGGTAGTAGGCCTGGTTCATGAGGTGGCAGGAAATGACCGTGCTGGCACCGATGGCGACGTCGCAGATGGGCTTGTTTCGGCTCTTGATGCAGTCCAGCCAGTCCTGATGATGGTTGGGAGAGTTGTAGAGCTTCACCTTGGCGTCAGCGAGGAAGGTGCGCTCGGCCATGATGACCTCACGATCAAGCGAGGTTCCTTTGGTGTCTTTGCCGAGGAATTCATGCACGACCTTGCCGCCCATGACGAGCTTGAACTTGCCGCGGTTGACGTGGACCTCGCCGGATTCGCCATAGAAGGAGACGCCGAAGCCACCATTCACATGCGTGAGCGGAATGCCGCTGGCATAGACGAGCTTTGCGCCCTCCTTGGCTTCATCATGCTTCTCAGGGGCGATGATTTCGACCGGGCCTTTTTCATCTTCGCCAAGGCCCCATTGGGCGATGTCGATGTGATGCGCGCCCCAGTCGGTGACCATGCCGCCGCCGTATTCGCGCGTGTTGCGCCAAGCGGGGAAGTGATTGTGGACGCCACGCGGGCTGAGCACGCTGCTGTAAGGTGCGAGCGGAGCCGGACCGCACCACATGTCCCAATCGAGGCCGGGTTCCATGGGTTCTTCCTTGTTGGCGTTCGGCTTGGCAGGAGAGCCAAACTGGGTTTCCACGCGCTGGATCTTGCCGACGACGCCGTTGCGCACGAGTTCGCAAGCGACGCGGAATTCCTTGCTGGAGCGCTGCTGGGAGCCGGTCTGGAGGATTTTGTTGTTGCTGCGGGTGGCGTTGATGAGCGTGAGCGCCTCGTGAATGTTGTGCGTGAGCGGCTTCTCGCAATACACGTCCTTGCCAGCGTTAAGCGCGGCGATGGCGATGATGGCATGCCAGTGGTCCGGTGTGGCGATGACGACGGCGTCGATGTCCTTGCGCTCAAGCAACTTGCGGAAGTCAGCATAGGCTTCACAGCCTTTGAAGGTGGTGTCCTTGTCTTTGCTGTAGCGTTCTTCGACGGTCTTCTTCGCATTTTCGCGGCGGTTGGTGTCCACATCGCAGACGGCAACGACTTGGACTTCCTTGCGACCGAGGAAGTTGTTGAGATGACCACTATTCATCTTGCCATTGCCGATGAAGCCGAGCGTGAGCCGCTCGCTGGGGGCGGTTTCGGCGCTCCAGACGCGGGAGGGGAGGATGAACGGGGCGGCCACCGAGGCGGCGGCGACTTTGACGAACTGACGGCGTGAGGATGCGTGTTGCATGGGTTGAATTGGGTGGGATTTGAGGGTGGAGCATTACTGGCAGTTTGCCAAGTCTCTTGCACTCGCAGTTGGCGTGGGTATCCGACAGGCATGGATTTTTCAAAACAGCGCCTGGGGCAGTTAATCGTCGTTTCCGGTCCTTCGGGCACCGGCAAAACGACGCTGGCGCGAAAGGTGTGTGATCGCGGTGAGGCCGTATTTTCCGTCTCCTGCACGACCCGGGCTCCACGACCGGGCGAGGTGGACGGGAAGGACTACTTCTTTCTCACCGAGGAAGATTTTCTGGCCCAGGTGGAGCGTGGCGAGCTGTTTGAGCATGCCCGCGTGCACGGTCGGCTCTACGGCACGCTGAAACGCTAGTGTTTGAAAATTTGGAACGCGGCGTGGATGTGATCATGGACATTGACGTGCAAGGCGCGGCCCAGGTGCGTGCCTGTGAGGACGAGCTGGTGAAGCGCTGCCTGCTGGAGATCTTCGTGATGCCACCGAGCCTGGATGAACTGCGCCAACGCCTCTCAGGCCGCGCCACAGAGGACGCGGCAGCGTTTGAACTGCGCATGCAGAATGCGGCGGCGGAGATGGAGCACTGGCGCAGGTATGGCTATGTGCTGGTGAGCGGGGCGCGTGAGGACGACGCGCGGCGGTTTGATGCGATCCTCGAAGCGGGTCGCATGCGAACGAGTTTGAGGGATTAGCCGAAAGAGAGGAAAGAGGAGAAAAATTCAGAGGTGGATCTTTTTGACCTTTTTCCAGTTTTTCGCCCCCCATCAGGTCAGACCTGCATCTTTGAGCGCGGGAAACTGAGAGCGCCAGTCGCGAGCCACCTTGGGATCGAGTTGAGCGCTCACGACGCGCTCCTGCTCGGCGGCGTCGGTGATGATGATGCCATGCGGATCGACGACGAGGCTGCGCCCGGAGTAAGTGAACTGGGGATCAGTGCCGCAACGGTTGACACCGATGACGTAACAGAGATTTTCGATGGCACGAGCCTGGAGCAGCGTGATCCAATGCTGGATGCGTTTCACCGGCCACGCGGCGATGTAGATGAGCACTTCAGCCCCGGCGCGCACTGCTTCACGCGCGAGTTCGGGGAAGCGCAGGTCGTAACAGATGAGCGGGGCGATTTTCAGCCCCTGCCACTCAAAAAGACTAACGCTGGTGCCTGCGACATGGACTTTCTCCTCTCCCCCCATGCTGAAGGGATGGTTTTTCGTATAACGAGCGAGTATCCCGCCGTCCGGAGCGATGGCGAGGGCTTGATTCATGCCTCGACCACCGGCGGCTGGGGTGACGAGGCCGCCGATGACGCAGCTTTGGTATTCGGCGGCGATTTCCCGCAAAAACTGCTCCGTAGCACCGCCTTCTTCCTCGGCGGTGACGGGAAGGTTCATGCTGAAGCCAGTGGAGAACATCTCCGGCAAGATGATGAGAGACCCGGGCTGCGGATCAGCGCTAGCGATGAGTTCACGAGCCTTGGAGTGATTCGCAGCGCGATCTTCCCAGACGGAATCAATCTGGACGAGGTGTGTGTTCATAAGCGTTCGGGTTTGGCGCCGGGTTTGAGGCGGTCGGAGCTGGAATCACTCCAGCGGCGGCGGACGGTGATGAAGCCGCTGGCGGAGAGGATGGTGAGGCCGCAGAGGATGGCGAAGGTGTCGAAGGACATGACTTTGACCATGCCGAAGCCGAGGGCGGGGGCGACGAGGCCGCGCATGCCGGTGAGGAAGGTGTGGACGCTCATGTACTCGGCCACAGCGTGCTTGGGGGCGAGTTTGGTGACCCACAGCGCCCAGGTGACGTTCCCACCCGCGTTGGCCATGCCCCACAGCGCCATGCCGAAGGTCCACCAACCGATCCCATGGCCGAGGTAAAAGCACAGGATGCCAGCAGCAAAGAAGAGATTCAACACCGTGCGGACAGTGAAGAGATGAAAGCGGTCGTACACCAACCCCCACGGGTAAGAGAAAAGCAGACGAGCGAGCACCGGGACGACGCCGGTGATCCAGGCGACCTCGAAAGCGGGTAAATTGATGCCGTGAAGCGGATTGGCGAGGTATTCGACGAAAAGGCAGGCGGCGGCGAGGTTGCCGATGCCCATGATCATCCAGGAAATGAGCAGCATGCGGAAGTCATGATCCTCACGCACCCAGCGCCAGGCACTGCCGAGATGGGTGCTGGAGTTCTCGGGGGCTTCCCAGGGCGTGGCTGGCAGTCCGTAAGTCCAGAAACCTGAGATGAAGCCGCTGGCAGCAAAGGCCCAGAGCAGCCAAACGTAATTCCCCATGTCCCAATCAAGCAGTTTGCCACCCGCAAAGCCAAAGCACATGGCGGCAGCGGCACGGGTGACACCGGTGACGGCGTAGAGCTTGCCACGCGCAGCGGCGGGGTAGTTGATGCGGTAGATTTGCGTCAGCAGCGGTATCTGCATCGCTAGGCAGAAAAGCCCGAGGCTCAAACCAGCGATGTAGAGCCGCGAATCCTGCGGAAAAGCGGCTGAGACAGCCATGCAAGCCCCACCAAGGATCTGTACTTTCGCGGCGGTGCGCGGCAGGGTGCTCTTGGCCCTCAGGAGCAGTGGCACGACGAATAAACTCGCCACCATGCCGCCGCTGGTAGCGCTGAGGAAGAGGGACTTTGCTGCATCACCCATGTGAAACACACGAACGGCGATGAGCATGCCAAAAGTGGCCGTCAGCGTGTCGATGACACCCGTGGGCAATGAGCGCCAAAGCTCATTGCGCAGGGTGCGGGAGGTCGCGTCAGTCACGCGGGCTTCATCGCATGCGCGGGGCGCAGAGTCCAGCAGGGAGCCACGGAGTCATGCCCAGCGGCTTTGCAAACACGGACTCACGCGGCTTTCTTCGACTTCTTGGCCGCAGGAGCCTTGGCGGGGGCGGCTTTGCGAGCAGCGGGCTTCTTGACCAGCTTTGGAGCGGGCATCGGGACGATGGTCAGCCACTCTTGGTAGTGCAGCCAGGTTTCGCTGCCGTCATCACGCAGGTAGTCGGAATCGGTGAGCAATCCGCGCTTCTGAAAGTCGAGGATTTCCTTTTTGGCAAAGGGACCGAATTCGACGAAGGAGCGGCTGAGGTAAACGAGGTCTTTCATGGGGCTGTGTTCTTGGGGTGTAGGGGGATTCAGGTTTCGGGGGATTGGAACTTGGACAGCGCGTTATTTGTGAAAACAGCAGTATTCCTGCCACAGTTCCACGGAACTTTGGCAAAGGACGTGTCACATGCCGCCGGTGCCCCGAATCTCAAAAAAGCTGGGGCGGTGCTTGCGGCGCCTGTCACGGCCCTCTAGTTTATATGACAAGTAATGATTATTTGCCTCGAATCGTCCCTCCTCGGTGGGTACCTCTCCAACGAAGTGCCAGGTTTGGTCACCGGAGTGCTGCATCTGGCTGCTCAGACGCAGCCAGTGTGTATCGAGCTAGTGGGCAATTTTCTGCGCGACATCGCAGGCTGCCGGGTGGACTTCCACAATCCGCTGCCGGAACTGAATGAAAAGCAGGCCGGTGCCATCTCCGCGATCCAGCACGGTTACAGCGGACTTATGACGGCGTCCTACCGCGTGGCGAAGCTGCCAAGGCGCCGTTCTTTGGGTGAAGGATCCAGCTCACTGCCAACGCCACCTGGGCTGAAAAATCTGCTATTCTTTGAATGGTTCAACCAGGACCAGCAGCGAGTGCTCATCCAATCGTGGCACCTGCACCTGCGGGTCTCGGCCCCACGCTGGCAGCTCACGAAGGATGAGGAGGCTGCCCTGCTGCGCCAGAACCGCGCACGACGGAAGCATTTTCTCCTGGGCAAAAGCCCCAACTCCCGCTCTGCCAATGCGCTGCACAGCCCCGGCTATGACGATCCGTTCCAGCCGACCAAACCGGGTTGCGACCCCTTCGGCCCGGCTAAGAGCGAGCCCCCCGAACTGCGACCGCCTCAGAAAAAAAGCACCCGGACGCAGAATCCAGCGGAAAAAGACCCCGTGACACGCTCGGCTGCCCTTGCGAAGGAGCTGCGGCGTTTCCAGGGACTTCTGGTGTTCAGCGAGGACGCGCGCACGCGCCCGGCAGTCCTGCGGCTGCTTTCCACCGTCTCGGACCTAGCCGCCTACCTCGTGAATGTGCTGCGGCAGTGTGCGGAGGCGGACAATAAGCACTGGAATTTTCTCGTGGTGGACCTGGAGCAGAGCCTGCCGCTGTTCGCCGCCGCCCTGAACGCCACGGACAAGTTGGTGCAGCAGAATCCTGGTGGAACAGACATGCCGTGGCTCGCTGGCGTTCAGGCCAGCCTGCTGAACGTCGAGCTCCGCATGCGTGAGCTGCTGGGACTGCTGCGCTGAGGCGGAAGCGGGGTTGATCCGCGCGAGGCTTGCATCTAGCATGGCCGCCATGCGTCTATCCCACTTTGCCCTGGCCCTTACGATCATCCTGCTCGCCATCACCGGCTATCTGGCCTGGGAGGCCCAAGGCGAGGCCCAAGGAGCGCGGCGGGAGCTGGAACTCGTGCGCAGACAACAAGCCGCCCAGGAGTCCTCCAGACCTCAGCCCCCATCAATCGTCGCCGCCATTCCAGCAGTTCCTGAAGGCGTGCCCGCCACCGCACTCCCGCCAATGTCAGGTAGCGGCCTAATGCCGCCGCCCCCTTCACCTGTCTCCGCCCCCGCACCTATGACCGCCTTGCAGAAACAGCTCATCGGCATGCCTGCGGTGGCCAAGATCCTGGAGATTCACAACGAGCAGGGCTTCGCCGTCATCAATGCTGGCAAAGACAAGCATCTCGAAAAAGGCATGAAGTTTGATGTGCGTCGCGGAGACGGACTCGTCGGCCGCGTGATCGTCGGAGAGTCCATCGACGCGGCCGAATCCGTGGTGGACGTGGACAACTCCGCCGCCCTGCCAGGGGTCAGGATCGAGGCCGGAGACGAGCTGATCCTGCCGGTGCGCAAATAACACGCCAAGCACCGAAGCTCATGCCCCGCGAACGACTCGATCTGGTGGTGGTCAAGCTTGGCCTTGCGCCCTCGCGGGAGCAGGCCAAGCGTCTCATCATGGCCGGGGAGGTCAGTGTGATGGGCAGGCGCACGACCCAGCCAGGCACCTGGGTGAAGGAGCACGAGCAGGTCGTCGTGCGCCAGCCAGCGAAATTCGTCAGCCGCGGAGGTTTGAAGATGGAAGGGGCGCTAAATCACTTCGGCATCGACGTGAGCGGCCTGACCGTGCTCGACGCTGGCGCATCCACTGGCGGCTTCACTGATTGTCTGCTGCAACGCGGGGCCGCGAAGGTCTTCGCCTACGATGTGGGCACCAACCAGCTCGCCTAGAAGCTGCGCAGCGACCCACGCGTGATCTCGCGGGAGCAATTCAACCTCCGGCACATGCAGCGGGAGGATGTGGGCCAGGACGTGGATTTCCTGGTGGCAGACCTTTCCTTCATTTCCCTCACGCTGGTTCTGCCTGCCGTCCTTCGAGTGCTGCGGCCCGGCGGGAGCGCGGTGGTGCTCGTCAAACCGCAATTCGAGCTTTCCCGCGAGGAAGTCGGCGCCGGAGGCATCGTTCGCGAGCCAGAACTGCACGCCAAAGCCTGCGCCCGCATTGAAAATTTCGTGCGCTCACAGCCATATCTCATCTGGCAGGGGCTGGTTGAGTCCTCGCTTCAGGGCACCGATGGCAATCGGGAGTTTCTGGCTTGGTTCAGCGTCGTGGAGTGACCGAAGCCGCTCCGAGAATCGAGCGACAGCCGCAAGCAACCCCGTGCTTTTGACCTTTGACCCAAAGCGCGTCTTCGAAGATCCATCCCCTCATTTTCAACGGCCACTCAAGAGGTGTTGATATAAAAATAACACTCCCAGATTCCAGTCGTGCGGCAATCTCTCAAAGGCCGTGTCTTTGTTGTGCCAGGCCTCAGCGCGGAGAACATCCAGGGCGCGGCCAAATACCTTGAGCTGCACGCAAAAAGCGGCCGCCCGGATGCCCGGCAAGCAGCGCATGTGAGCACTAGACGCCGACTGATCCACGCAAGCGACCGGTTTTATCTTGCCTGCCGCCACAGTTTCTTCCAGCATGAAGGCTCATGAACATCGCCTTCCTCAAAAAGAACTGGTATCTGCTGACCCCTGCCGCCCTCGTGCTTGTGCCCACTCTGATGATCGCCTTCTGCATGGTGAACTACGGCTACGAGATCCCTGAAGCCATGAAGGCGGTACGCCATTTTGGCGTCACCAGTACACGCTACGGCCAGGGCTTCACCGAACGGAAATTTAAGATGGTTCGTCCCGGCATGGACGGCAACGCGGTTTTCAACATGCTCAAAGTTCCCATGGAACGCAACGTGCCTGAGGACACTCAATGGCGCTACAGCCTGCCTTCCAGCGGCACGCAATACTACCATGAGCGCACCATCATCATGGCACCGGACAAAAACGGCGTCCCTCGTGTGAAGCAGCGTATCAGCCGTTTTCACACGCCGGATTGATTCAACCGCGAACTGCGCGAGAGTGCCGCCCATTAACCGCATGAGTCATTTAGCCACGCATTTGCAGAAAAGCTGCCCCGTTGTCCTTCTCGCCTTAGTGCTGGCCTCCTGCCAGACCTCGTCACACATCCGGGGACTGCCAAAAAACCTACCGGCCATCAATCTGCACGGCTCCACCAGCACGCCGGCCCACGGCATGGCGCACAGCGACTATCCCTTCGAGCCGGATGGCGACTACAACACCGCCTGGGCCGCTGAAGGCGGTCAGTCAGCAGGCACCGACTACTCCAGCTGGCGCACCTCCCACGGCGGCTCTTCCTCTCGCGGCAGCAGTTCCTCCAAAAAGAAAACCTCCAGCTCCAAATCCAAGTCCAAATCCTCTGGGAAAAGCGGCAGCTACGCCATCAAAAACGGCGACACGCTCTCCACCATCGCCCGCAAGAACGGCACCACCGTGGCCAAGCTCAAGGCGGCCAACGGTTTGTCTGGCGACATGATCCGCGCGGGTAAAACGCTCAAGATTCCCAAGTAAAGCGTGAGTCCGGGCCTACCACGCATCGCTGCGGCCTTCCTAGCGTTGATGCTGGGTGCTTGGACGACCACTGCGGCATCCCAAACACTGAGTTTTTCCACTGTCGTCCTCGATGCAGGCCATGGCGGCAAAGACGGCGGCTCCGTTTGGAACGGACTGATCGAAAAAAAACTCTGCTTAGACGTCGCCAAGCGTGTCGAGGCCGGTTTAAAGGCTCGTGGCCTCAAAACCGTCATGACCCGCCGCACGGACACGTTTGTGGAACTCTCCCAAAGGGCACGGCTCGCCAATCGCGTCCCGTCTTCCATCTTCGTGAGCATTCACTTCAACGGCAGCCGCAAAACCATCATCTCCGGCGGCGAGGTGTATTACCGCAGTTCTCGCGGCCGGACACTTGCCTCCGCCATCAGCCGCAGCATCCAAAATCGTGTCACAGGCGGCGCTCGTGGCATCTTTCACGGGAACTACAAGGTGCTGCGAGACACCCGGATGCCCGCCGTGCTCGTCGAGTGTGGCTACCTCAGCAACAAGCGCGAAGCCGCCCGCTGCGCCACGCCCACGCACCGCCAGAAGCTCGCTGATGCCATTGTGAGCGGCATCCTCGCCGTACGAGCCAGGTGAGAGCCGTGTGCATCAAGGCAAGAGCGCCGGCTTCATGAGAGCTCGTTGGCCGCTAGTGAGCGCCACTCAAAGCGAATTGGAGGCTCTGAGCAGCAGGGATGGGATAGGTCCGAGCCGGCTTTCATTTCTTTTGAAAGTCCGCCTCACAGAGCCATTGGCACAGCAGTTGACGAATGAATCCGACTGAGTGAAGGAATCGTATTCCATTGTTAGCATGCCCTCACCTGTCATCACCGCCAGCAACCCCGTCTTCCCCTTTCACTTGGTGCGGACAGATTTGGAGCACGTGGAGCACGCCATCCTGGAACAAGCCCGCGCTTTTGATCCGGGTGTCGAAGGCTACGTCAGCTACGTTTGCACCACCTCCGGTAAACGCATCCGCCCCGCGCTCGCCGTCCTCGCCGGGGGGGCCACTGGTGGTACGCATGAGGGCCACACGCGGCTTTCCGTCATCTTAGAGCTCGTCCACATCGCCTCCCTCGTGCATGACGACATCATGGACGGAGCCGACATCCGCCGCGCCCAGCCCACCGCCGTCGCCAAATGGGGCAGCAGCCTCAGTGTGCTGCTCGGAGACAGCCTCTTCGCTTATGCGCTGGAGCTCGCCACTGAATTTGACGACACCTACGTCTGCCGCACCATCGCCAAAGCCTCGCGGGATGTCTGCACCGGCGAAATCCTGCAAACTCAGCGCCGGTTCGACTTCAATCTCTCCGTCGCCGATTATCTGAAGATGATCGAGATGAAGACCGCCGCGCTCTTCGCCGCGGCCGCCGAACTCGGTGCCCGTCTCAATCAACAGCCCGAGGCCATCCAGACCGCTTTGCGCGACTACGGTCTGAAGCTCGGCACCGCCTACCAGATCTACGACGACTGCCTCGACATCGTGGGCGACGAAAAAACCGTCGGCAAAACGCTCCGCACCGATCTCGCCCGTGGCAAGCTCACGCTCCCCATCCTTTACCTCCTGGAGGATGCCACCGAAGCGCAGAAGCAGAAGCTCAGCCGCATGCTCCTCAAAGGCGAGCCGATGGACACCACCATCCTCGCCAGCATCGCCGACTACGAAGGTGCCGTCGAACGTGCCGTCAAGTTCGCTCAGGATCTCCTCGCCTCCGCCCGTGAGGATTTGATCGGCCTCGCCGCCACGCCGCACAAGCAGGCACTCAATGACATCGTCGGCTACCTCCACAGCCTGCTCGACCAGTGCCGAGCCATTCATTGATGGCGGCATCAAATCGTGTGAACTGCGAACGGAAAACCGAGAACAGCGAACCGAGCCATGTCCCGCATCCACGACATCCCTGAAAACGACCGCCCGCGTGAGCGCCTGCTCCGCCTTGGCCCTCAGGCGCTGTCGGATGCCGAACTCCTCGCCCTCTTCATCAACACCGGCACCAAGGGAGAAAACGCCCTGCAAATCGGCCAGCGTATCTTGCGGGATCACAAATCCCTCCGCGAACTCTCCCGCCTTGAGCCTGCCATCTTGAGCAAGATCAAAGCCCTCGGCCCCGCCAAGACCGCCAAACTCGCCGCCGCCTTCGAACTCGGCCGCCGCGCCGCCCAGGAACCCTCGCACACGGAGATCATCCTCGACCGTCCTGAGCGCATCTACACCTACATCGGCCCGGAGATGCAGGCTCTCGGCTATGAATCCGTTCGCGTCATTTTGCTCAACACCCGCCTTGCCGTGGCTCGCACAGAAGAAGTCTTTCGCGGCAGCTTGAACGAATGCACCGCCGCGCCCCGCGACCTGCTGCGGAAGGCGCTCATTCACAACGCCCACGCCTTCATCCTCATCCACAACCACCCCAGCGGCGATCCCACCCCCAGCGACGCCGACCGGCGCATCACCCGCCGTCTCCGTGAAGCCGCCGACGCCACCGGTCTCCTCCTGCAAGACCACGTCATCATCGGCACGCCGTCCGAATCACGTCCCCTGCCCTACTTCAGCTTCAAAGAGCACGGCATGTTGTGAACCAGCGGCGGCTTGAGCATTCCACCACCCCCCTGAGCCAGGATGAGTTGGAATCAGTCGCCTCCACCGGCGAGGCGCGGTGCACGCCCGCAGGGTTGATCCTGCTGCGTCAGCTCTGCGGCATGGCTTCGTTTGGAGGGTCCCGCTTCGCGGCAAGGCAGTGGATGCGGCGAAGAAACGAGTCAGGGCGACGTGTCGCGTGCGCGTGGCTGGCAGATCATTCCGGGGTCGCACCCGGAGATATTGGAACACGGCAGAGAATTCTGACGGTGATTTCTCCGTGGTCGGGCAGTACGTTGTTCACGCTTCAGCGTGATGGGGAAGAGCCGGGACACGCTGAAGCTTGAACAACGAACTTAGAGGCGATGCCGCAGTGTGAAGCGGGTGTTACGATTGTGGTAGCATCTTGGGGGTTCACTGCAACGGTTTTGAGCCCGATGAAACGCCTGGAGAGCATGCCGCAACGGCTGAAGGCACGGCTGCTGCGGCTGGATGTGATGTTGCATCCGCTTTCTGGCCTACTGCTTTCGTTGAAAGCAGGGCTGCGGCGGCTGGATGAAGAAAAGATACCGGCATTGTGCACAGCCAGAGCTTAGGCAGGCGCGAGAGTTCGGATCCTATTTTTTTGCCGCCCATCTTTTTGCCAGCCCAAACGACTGAGTCGGTCATGAAGAGGGATGCGGACGAGGGCGTCCGCGCTCCGTGCGCCCCCTGCCTATCCTGCCTTGGAATCTCAAGAGGGAGAAAAGATGCCTGGCATTATGCACGCCGTGGCCTGCTCACCGGCAGGCAGCGTGTTCACCGCATCCTCCACCGCGTCTGCAAAAGACGGGGAATCACGAATCATGATCAGCCTTCCGGCTCTTCCAGGAGCCTGCGCGGCAAATCTCTGGCCCCATGCATGACGCGCTCAATGCGCAGAGTGTCGCCATCCCAGTAAAAGAGCAGATGGCGGTCAAAGGGCCTTCGAACCTGGATGCTGCGGATGCGGGCAAGTTCTGGTGCGGCGAAATGGCGGCGGATGCCGAGGTCTGGCTGCCCGGCGATGCTCTGGATCGTTTCATGCACGGCCAGCAGGTAGCGCTCGGCGACATCGAAGTCGGCATTCTCCAGATACCAGCGGTATTGCAGGGTCATGTCCTGCTCCGCCCTACTGGCGATGGAGATTTCAAGGCTCATGCCTGGAGGCGGGCATTTTGCCGGATGCGGTCCAGCACGGAGGCATCATAAGGAACGTGGAAGGAACGCACGCCCTCCAGGATGACCGCTTCCAAGGCGGGGGATTCATCGAACTCCTGGTGTTCAAGGACTCTGAGCGCCTCGCGCACCACGTCTCCTTCATCGGCATAGCGGCCTGTGTGCAGGAGTCTTTCGACAAGCTGGGTGAGTGCAGGAGGCAAAGCGACAGTCATGCACCAAGAATAAGAACTGGCAGGCGGTTGTCGAGAACCAGATGCCTGATTTCACGGGGCAGTGAACTCCGGGACTGGCTGCTGCCGCAGCTGAAGAACGGGCAGTTGACTGCGGGGTGAGTGGGAGAGAAGGCCGTTGGCGGTCGTTGAAAGTAGCCGCTGACGTCAGTCCGGTTTAGGAGGTTGGCAGGACGGAACGGAGGGATCATTGGCAGGAGAATGATCCATTTTTTGCCGCCCATCTTTTTGCCAGCCCAAACGACTGAATCGGTCATGAAGAGGCCTGCGATCGCTCCTTCGCCGTCGGGTCACGGAAATGATCCGAGTCAGCGGTCGTTCGCAGGTCGTTCCGTTGTCATTTCGCGTTTTACATCGCTTCAAACCAACGCCGCCCATTCTGAGCTTGCCTCAAACCCATCCTTCCGCGCATGCTGTCTTAATGACTCCCTTTCTGACGTTCTGTTGCCTCTTTTTTGCCATCGCCCTGCATGCCGGGGAAAAGCGCCCGAACATTCTGTGGCTCATCGCGGAGGACTTCGGGCCGCACCTGGGGTGCTATAGGACGAAGGAGGTCTCGACGCCGGTGCTGGACGGACTGGCGGCGCAGGGGATGCGCTTCACGCGGTATTACACCACGGCACCGGTGTGCTCGGCCAGCCGCTCGGCCTTCAACACGGGAATGTATCAAACGACGATCGGGGCGCATCATCATCGCTCGCACCGGGATGATGGCTACACCTTGCCCGCAGGAGTGCGGCTGATCAGCGAGCGGATGCGCGAGGCGGGGTATTTCACGGCGAATGTGAAGGAGTTGCCGCCGGAAGCGGGATTCAAGGGCTCAGGCAAGACGGACTGGAATTTCGCACCGCCGATGAAGCCGTTTCATTCCACAAACTGGAATGATCTGAAGACGCACCAGCCGTTCTACGCGCAGGTGAACTTCCAGGAGACGCACCGCACCTTCCACGGGGCGCCGCACGCCGACCCAGCGAAGGTGGAGATCCCACCGTATTATCCGGAGCATGAGGTGACGCGGAAAGACTGGGCGCAGTATCTGGACGCGGCGACGGAGCTGGACCGAAAGATCGGCAAGATCCTGGAGCTGCTGAAGCGTGACGGCCTGCTGGAGAGCACGGTGATCTGCTTTGTGGGGGACAATGGCGCGGCGCATGTGCGGGCGAAGCAGTTCTGCTATGAGGAAGGGCTGAATGTGCCGTTCATCCTGAGTTGGCCTTCGGGATTCGCGGCACCGAAGGGATTCGAAGCCGGAAAAGCGAGTGATCGCCTGCTGATGTCGATCGATCTGACCGCCACCTCCTTGGCATGGGCGGGCATTGCGAAGCCGCAGAGCATGCAGGGCCAAGTATTCATCGGCGAACATGCGGAACCAGCGCGGGAATACGTCTTCGGCGCACGAGATCGCTGCGACATGACGGTCTTCCGCCTGCGCACGGTGCGGGATGCGCGGTATCGCTACATTCGGAACTTCACGCCAGACCGGCCTTTCCTGCAATTCAACGCCTACAAGGAGAAGCAGTATCCCGTGTGGAATCTGATCAAGGAACTGGCCACGCAGGACAAGCTGACGCCGGAACAAGCCCTGCTGGCCGCGCCGACGATGCCGGCGGAGGAGCTGTACGATTTGGCAAGCGATCCGCATCAGATCAAGAACCTCGCCAAGTCGAATCAAACCGAGCACCGGAGGGCTTTGGAACGACTGCGCGAGGTTTTGACGAACTGGATCGAGCAAACCAATGACCAGGGCCGCATGCCGGAGCCGGAGGAGGTGGCCAGGAATGAAGGGCGCACGAAGCCGCCGCAGGAGAAGAAAGGGAAGGGAAAAAAGAACAAGGAGAGTGATGCGTGATGAAGCTAGGAGTGATGATCTGGCTGGTATGGACCGGAGCAACTTGGGCAGGCGAGTGGCCGCGTGAGTTGCAGGCGTATCGTGGCACAACGCCGAAGATGGATGGGGTGATCGAACAGGGAGAGTGGGAGGACGCGGTGAAGTTTGAGGGCGTGCAGGGCTGGACGCCGCAGTTTTCACCGACGACGAACCCGAAGGACCTGTCGCTCACCGGCTGGGTGAAGTTTGATGAGAAGCGGCTCTACTTCGCGTTTCGGGTGACGGATGACGTGCTTTACGGCATCGACACCGACCGCTGGCTGCCAGAGAAGAATGCCAAGGCCCATGAGCGCACCCCTGAGGGCTGGCCGTGGTTTGGCGATGAGATGGAGCTGCTCATCAACGCCTCGAACCGCTGGAAAGGCGACGAGAACGCGGCGGGTGACGGTTCCTCCTGGCAGATGGTATGCCATCTGACGAAGTCGCGGCTCGGCGGTGTGGGAAAAGGCGGTTTGCTGGAAGGCGAGCCACGATCTGATGCGAAGGCCTGGGAAACGTATCAGCGCTGGATCCAAACAGGCGCGATGGAGGCTGTGGCGAAAGTTTTGCCAGGACGAAAAGGCTACATCATCGAGTGGGCGGTGAGCTTTGATCCGTGTCTGGAGATGGCGCCGGGTGTTTTCTTCAAACCCGGTGGCCAGGAATTAAAAATGGGCCTAAACATCGCCGTGGGTGATCTGGATGAGAAGATCAAGGGTGCGGGGAACTTCGGCCATTTTCATCACGAGGAGTGGTTCGCGGGCGAAAAGAACAAGCGCACCAACCTGCGGCAGTGGGGAACGCTGAGATTGATGCCGGGGAAGATTCCCACCGCTCGATGATGAAATCCGAATGACGAATGCGGAAGCCCGGCCACACTCAGCGCGTGAAGCTGCTCCCCAACCATCGCGCGCATGACGCGCGGCACCTCATACGGAGATGGCGCATGCTTGCGCGTGAGGCCGGGTGTCAGGTGCGGACGCTCTGCCAAGTGAATGAACTGCCCGTGATCGCGATTGAATCCGCAGCGGCACAGCAAGGTGTGCCCGCGGCCTATCTTTCCTCCGGCGTGCATGGGGATGAGGCCGGAGCGGCCTGGGGACTGCTCGCCTGGGCGGAAAAGCATGTGCGTGAGTTGCAGCGTGAGGCCTTTTTGATCGCTCCTTGCCTCAATCCCATCGGCTTAATGCTAAACACACGCCTGGATCATCGCGGCTTTGACCTCAACCGCCGCTTTCATGAGACTGAGGACGCGATCTGCGGCCCCTGGCAGCGCTGGATCACTGGCCGCGCGATGCGCTTCGGCCTCTGCCTGCATGAAGACTACGACGCACAGGGCATTTACCTCTATGAGTTGAATCACGCACGGAAGACGGCGGGGTATGACATCATCGAGCGCTGCGCCAGAGTGCTCGCGCCAGACCTGCGCACAAAGATTGATGGTCAACGCGCCAAGGGAGGCGTGATTCGACGCCGCACGCTGCCCGCGCATCTGCCGGGCATGCCAGAGGCCATCGAGCTGCATCAGCGCGGCTGCCCCTTGACGCTCACGTTTGAAACGCCCTCGGAATTTGACCTCGACCAACGTGTGAGTGCCCAGGTGCGGTTCATTGAAGCATGCCTGGAGGTTCTTCCCGCGTCATGAGGCTGCTCGTTGTTGTTTTTCTGCTCGCCCTGGCCGGTTGCGCAACGTTCAAGCCATCCGGCGTGCGCCCGGTGCTCAACGCGGAAAACTGGGTGAGTCACGACGGCAAAACGATGCCCTGCCAGGTGTGGCCGGTGCCAGCGGGAATGACGCCGCGTGGCGTGGTCATCGCCGTGCATGGCCTGAGCGGCGCGAAGTCGGATTTTTGGTATCTCGGGCAAGAGCTGCCCAAGCGTGGCTACACGGTCTATGCCTACGACTTGCGCGGCCAGGGCAATGATCCGGTGGCAGCTGAGCGCGGCGACATCTCCGGCGAACAGGCCTGGAAGCGCGATCTGGCCACGTTTCACGGCCTGGTGAAGCGCAAGCAGCCGAAAACCCCGGTGTTCTGGTATGGAGAAAGCCTGGGCAGCCTCATCTCGCTGCACACGGCGGCGGACTTGCTGGGAAATCGTTCGGACCCGCAGGGCATCATCCTTGCCTCACCTGTGGCAGGGCTACGCATGACGGTCGGCGGTTTTCAGCGCTTCGTGCTCGAAACGGCCGCCAAGCTCTCACCACGCACACGCTACTCTCTCGGCGAACTGGCCGGGGTGGACGAAAATAAAATCCAAGTCACTTCCGCCTCCACGCACGGCAGCCAGATGGCCGTGACGCCGCACCACATCAACGCCTTTTCACTGCGGCTGCTGACGACCATCGGCCGCATGCTGGATGCAAACACCGACGCGGCTCACGAGCTGAAAATGCCGGTGCTCTTCGTGGCCTCGCCGAATGACGTGTTATCCTCGGCGGATCAAATTCAGGCGCTGTTTGCCGAAGTGCGAAGCCGAAGCAAAAAACTGCTCTGGTACACGCGTTCGTATCATCTACTGCTGCATGACGTGCAACACGCGGAGGTGGTCAACGACGTCACGAAATGGCTCGACCGGCAGATCAAAACCCAGCAACGCTGACACTGGAAAACGCCATTTTGGATGCAGTCAAAGGCGCGGCAGCGCCGCTGAAAGCCGCGCAGATCCTCAGGCTCGTCAAACCCAGCGCCGGACGTGCCGCCACGCCGAAAAATGCGGCGGCGGCGCTCGACGCCCTCATGTCATCCGGCTTGCTGCGCCGCATCGGAGCAGGTGCTGCGACCGGCTCCGCAAACACCAGCGCACCATTCTCCGCTGTATCCACCCACTTGAACCCGGATCATGCAATAGAAGACGTTCAAGGTGCCGGAGCGCTTGTCAGACCAGGGGATTGACGCGTGTGTAAGAATCACCGTGATGGTGAACCTTCCGATTGAATACTCTGACAAGCCGGTGACACCCTTTGGCG
>JAPLUL010000023.1:0-42409 GCA_026397635.1 Verrucomicrobiota bacterium
GCTAGCCTGTTCTCCGGCTCACCGCATCGCCTTGAGTAGTTTCCACGCTAGGATCACCAAGGCAGCGGCACACCGTGAAGCCGCTGAAATGTCAGGCGTGCGAGAGCCTCCGGCGATTGAGTCGCCGCGTCTTGTCGGAGACCATGGCTCACCAGCTCACGTGCCGTCGCCATCATATCCAGGCCCATGAGCAGACGCTCTTCAGGAGTCTTGCGCATCATCGCTGCGAAGAGCCGCGCGTTGATCTCCGGCGGCGTGTCCTTCACGGCAAAACCCGTGTCAGCATATCTGTCAGGTTCAATTTGGCTGACCATGATCGCAGATACTCCGTATCGCATCCCGTCGCAATCAAGTTCTCCACATCCGCCAGTTGTCGCTCAGAGAGGGACTCCTTCGCCCAGTGCAGTTTGGACAGAATGAGATCTTCCTTGCTCACCACCCATAGATCAAAACCCGCCACCTTTAGTCGCACGCGCCGGGTGAACTCATGCAGCCGATAGTCCTCCCGCTTGCGCACCATGAAGTCCACCTTGATCAGTGTGCGCTCGTGGATGGCATTGAAGCTCGACTGATGCAGCACCGCCTCCCGCGCTGCCGCCTTAGACACATAATACTCTGGCCCCAGCACGTCCGTGATGCGGCTCACATCCTTCAGATAGAAGGCCACCACCAGATCAATGTCGCGCGTCATCCGTGGCTGCGCATAACTGTTCAGCGCGACTGATCCCGTGAGCATGTAGTCGATCCCCGCCCCCTCCAGGCGGGTGGCGATGTCGCACAGCACTTGCAGTTCTTCGGTCATGGTCGGTGCCGATGGTTAAAGCGCTTCTGTATCGCTGTCACAAAGTTTTGCCTCACTTTCTGGGAGGGCCCATGAATACATCAGACCAGCGACGGCAGAGGCACTTGCAGGAACTCCTGGAAGCGATGGGTTTGAGCAACGTCAGCCGTGGCTCGTGAGCGTGGCATCAGCCGGGAATCCATCGGCACTTGCGTCCTTCATCTTACCATGGGCGACGCCGGACGACCCACCACAGATGAAAGGTGCCAATCTCCACCTTGCCTCCGTCTTTCTGGTGCCATACACTCCAACCAAGAAGACTTTGAGCATCCCATACCCCGAATCGCTTCTCGGTTCCCCACACGTTTCCTAAGGCGAGTTCGAGCGCGAAGCACGCATGGCGATGGCGGTGAAGCTCTTTGACACAGGCAGACTCAGTTCCGGCCAAGCCGCCGATCTCGCTGACATGCCTCGCGTGCATTTTCTCTATGAACTCGGTCGCTGGGGCGTCTCCGCCTTGCAGACGAGTGAGGACGAGTTGGAGAGTGATCTGAACGTCGCCCGCACGCTGCATGACCGTCTAAGCTGCCAAAGCGATTTACCTCGCTGGTGAGCGATCACAGGTTCCGTTCGCAAATAGAACGATGACTCATGCTCTCGAATGAAAAACACGAAGCCTACGCTGCTTCCGTCCTCCAGTGACAGCGTCCCAGAAAGCCGTTCGCGAAATTGACAACCCTTTCAGGTAGCCTCATTGTAGAAACATGACAGCCACGATTCAAAAATGGGGCAACAGCCTGGCACTGCGCATCCCTCTCGCCGTCGCGAAGCAGATTCACGTCAAAGAGGGTGACCCTGTGACGCTCAAAGTCGGTGCGACCGGACTCACGGTGAAGGCCGCTCCGAAGAAGATCAGCCTCGACGACCTGCTCAGCCAGGTGACCCCTGAAAACCTCCATCCCGCGACGGAATGGGGCGCAGACGTTGGAAGAGAGATCCTGCCTGCATGAAGACCAAAACCCCTCCCGTGCCCGAGCTGGGCACCATCGGCTGGCTCGTGTTCGATCCTCAGGCAGGTCGCGAGCAAGCGGGGCGTCGCCCTGCCATTGTTCTCAGCCACACCCGCTACAACGAGAAGACCGGCCTCGCCGTCTTCTGCCCCATCACCAGCAAGATCAAAGGCTACCCTTTCGAACTCGCCGTCCCGGCTGGCCAGCCTGTCGGTGGTGTCGTTCTCTGTGATCACATCCGTTCCCAAGACTGGAAAGAGCGTCAATGGCAACCCATCTGCAAAGTGCCGCTCAGCTTCGTGCAGGACGTCATGGCGCGGACAATGACGTTGTTCCAATTGCCAAACTCCTAATCTCCCCGGTTGCCTCGGTGATATTCGCATTCCAATCTCACAATGTATGGCCACAACTAAACTCGCACCCGTCGAGCACCTTAGGGCATACAAGGGCGCAGAACTCTTTGTCTTCTCTGATCATGTTGAGATTCCAACAAGTTCAAGTTTGCCAGCTGTGAACAGCGCTCTCGCAAATTTATGATCCCGGCGGACGAATCTATCTCCCGTCAACGGGCAAAAGCTCACGTCACCCGGTCAGGCTGCCCTTCGACAAGCCAACTTGCCTTCCATGAAGCGTGAAGGTATTCTCCACCCATGACAGCCGCACCCCAACTCGACATGACCACTCTGCCGCCCTTCGTGAGTGCGGTGGAGGGGCGCTTGATGATGGCGTTGAAGTTCTTTGAGCTGGGGCGCTTGTCGCTCGGGCAGGCGGCGGAGGTGGCGGGCTACTCGAAGCGGGCCTTTATCGACGTGCTGGGCCAGTATGGCATCCCGGTAGCAGATTATCCGGCCAGTGAGCTTGCCAACGAATTCGTATGGTGAAGATCGCCGCTGTCGTGGATAGCGCCTGCTTGATCGGGCTGGAGCGCATCGGGCGTCTGGATTTGCTGACTGCGCTGCTTGATCCCATCTTTGCACCGCCAGCGGTCAATCGTGAGTTCGGTTCGCAGCCGGCCTGGATGACGGTGGAACGGCCTAGCGATGTGGGCATGGTGGCTGCGTTGCGACTGCTGGTCGATCCCGGAGAGTCGGAAGCCATCGTTTTGGCCTATGAAAAGGGGCTGCGCATCATCCTGGATGACCGCAAGGCACGCGAAGTGGCCCAGCGCCTCGGGGTTCCCGTCACTGGCACGGTGGGGCTGCTGATCAAAGCGAAACAGGAAGGTGTGATCGCCACCGTGCGTCCGCTGCTCGACGCTCTGGATGCCAATCACTTCCGCATCAGCGATGTCCTTCGCGCCGAGGCATTGAAATTGGCGGGCGAGTAAGTGGCTAACGGGGCGACCACCGGCGTGAGCACGCTCGACACAGGCTTTGCCGATCCCGACATGGAGGCCCTGCGGCAGAAGGTGAATGAGATGATCCTGAACGGGCGGAGGTAAGGACTCGCAGTCCGCCATCACGCGCCTGTTTAGGCTCAGGTTCCTGCCAAAGAAGGTGAAGGTTTGCTCGTTTGGGGGCGTTCCGCCAAGCGATCCAAACTTCCCCATGAGCACTGCCCTGAATCGAACCCATTTCCTCGCGTGAGTTTCCGCCGTTTTGTCCTGACTGCGGCTGCGGGTGCCGCTCTCTGTCCTTTGGCTCTGGCTGCCCCGATCCGTGCCCAAAACTGGCCGCAGGCGTCCGGGCCGAACCTCAACTGGAAAATCGAAGGGGCTGAGCCGCCGCTCGCGTGGTCGGTTGTGGGCAGCAAAAACATCCTCTGGCGCACGACGCTGCCAGAGGGTGGACAAAGCGCGGTGACGATCTGGGGTGATCGCGCCTTCGTCACGACGCATCGTCCGATGAACGAAACCAGCGACCGACTGGAGCCGAACATCGTCGGCTACTGCCTGGAGGCGAACACGGGCAGGATTCTCTGGACCGTCGATCTTCCAGGCACGGACCCGGTGCAGACGGCAGGCATTTTCAGCGACGGCACCGTCTTTGCGCCCATCGCCGATGGCGAGCACGTTTGGTTCTTCAACCGCTGCGGCTCGATGGGCTGCTTTGATTTCAATGGGAAGCCCGTGTGGCTCCGCGAGTTCCGCCCGCTCACGCGCCACACGAATCGCGAGTGCGAACCCATCCTCGTGGGCGATAAGATCATCACGGTCGAGGTCCGCAACCAAGAGGCAGCGAAGAAAATCGAACGCCACAAACCCGTGCCGGCGGGGATCGATCCGCGCGATGTGTGGACCTACCTGCACGCGATCGATAAGAAGACCGGCAAGACGGTGTGGATCGAAGAAGCGGGCACCTGCGTCCACAACACGCCCATGGCCGGGCAGTTAGCCGATGGACGCTGGGCGGTGGTGCATGGTCGCGGCGGCGGCCATGATCCATTGGAGAAACCCTACGGCGTGAGCCTGACCCTGCTCGACTCCGGCAAGACACTCTGGAGTCGCGAAATCAACGGAGAGAGTTCCTTCAACTCGCTTTGGAATGCCAAGCAGGTGTTTTGGTTTCAAGGCTCCAACCATCTCGTGCTCGACAGCACCACTGGCGAAGTGATGCGGACTCAAGATGTGACGGCCAACGTGGATCTCACCGACGCGGAAACTGGCAAGCGTGAGTCGGGCATTGCTCTGAAAGTCGGCAAGCGGATGCCACTCACCAATCAGACCAACATCGTCGCTGGTGACTGGCACTACTTCCTCGCCCACGACATCACCGCCATTGGCCGCGTGCATCTTGAAACCGGCAAGACGGAATACCTGCGCGTTCCCGCCCAGTTTGTCGCCGGGCCTGAGCCAAAGAGAATTTGGGAGAAGCGCGACGCCCTTCCGAATGACACGAAGAACTCACGCGGCATCGACATCGCGACCGACAAACGCGCGAAGGGCACCGGTTGGGGCCATGTCTCCGCCGCGAGCCCGATTCTGGTCAATCGCCACCTGTTCTTCCCCATCATGAACGGCACGGTTTATGTCATCGATGCCTTTGCCGAAACGCTCGATGAAAAAGCCCTCGTCGCGATCAATGACCTCGGACCCGCAGGCGAGACCTGGACGCTCGCATCGTTCAGTTACGCCAATGGCCGCCTCTGGATGCACACGATGAAAGAGGTCCTCTGCATTGGAACCAAATGACTGCCTCAACCCAGCAGAGCCGCGTAACCAAACTGACATCCACTTCTTATAAGCTACTGCATTTTGATCTCCCACAGATTCAGGGAGGCCAGCAGATTGAAATTCAAAATAATCTGCGGGCCTCCCTGAATCTGCGGGAAGTATAAAAACCTTTCCATTTTGCTCTAGCACCCCATGATCACCCGAACCACAAGTTCTCTAACGACCAACCGAGTTCCTCTCATCGTGATGATGATCTGCGCCGGAATCGTGCTGCCTGCTCTGGCTGCGGAAACCTACACGCCGGGCCAGCCCGTTCAGGCGTCGTTCAAAGACCTCGCGCTGCCTTTTCTCGAACAACACTGCTTCGACTGCCACGACAACGACACGCAAAAGGGCGATCTGAACCTCAGCGAACTCACCGCGGTGGATGAGACCAACGCCGCGACTTGGAAGTCCGTGTGGGCACAGATCACGCTGGAGGAAATGCCGCCCAAGAAGAAGACTCAGCCTCCGGTCATCGACCGCTTGCACGTCTCGGATTGGATCATCGGTGAGTTGCAGGCCGCCATGAAGGACAAGGGCGGCTTTCAGGCGCACAAGGACCCGAAAAAGGCCAACTTCGTTGATCACGATCTGCTCTTTGGCAAACTGCCCGATGGCATCCAACTCACGCCGACCTCCTCACCCGCACGCATCTGGCGAGTGACGCCGCAGGAGCACATCACGCGGCTCAATGAGCTGATCAACACCGAACCCAAATACGATCCCGCAAACCCCGGTCTCCGCACCCACGGCGACGCCGTGCCCACGAATCACGGCGGCGAATTGAAGCTCTATTTTGGCACCGACAACATCCTTCGCTGGGAAGGCGGCACTGTGGCCTACGCCACGGCGGTGAAGAGCGTGCCTGTGGTGCTCTCTTCGGCCCGCAAGACCGGTCTCAAGAACTACCCCGATTTTTACACGGTCAACAGCGCAGAGGCCACGCAGATCCTCGGCAAGGCCGAAGACATCCTCCAATACATGGCCTACGGCCCGCTCAGTCTCGTCGGCATGAAGGAACAAATCACCGACGACCCCAAAACCTACGACAAGGTCAAACCTCCGGGTGATTTGCGCGGGCTGCCAACCGCCATTGTTTACAGCACGAAAGTCCTCCGCCCGCTGACTCCCGTTTACGATTTGATGAAGGCGCATGATGTCACCGACGAGAGCCTGCGTGCCGCGGTGGACTACCTTTTTGAAGCCCTCACCTTCCGCCCGCCGAACAAAGCGGAGTCCGACAGCTACCTCCAAGTCGTCAAAGACAGCATTGCCAAGGTCGGCAAGGAAGACGGCGTCTTCATGGGCCTCTCGTCCATCTTTCTCGACCGCGATGCCTTGTTCCGCCCGGAGTTGGTGGAGAATGGCAAGCCTGACGAGCACGGTCGCGTGATGCTGCAGGATTGGGAGCTGGGTTTGGCCGTGAACCACGCGCTGCGCTACCTCAAGCCCGAGGAACCTCTGCGCCGGGCGATCATCGAAGGCCGCATGAAGACGCGTGACGATGTGCAGCGCGAGGTCACCCGCATGCTCGCCGACGACAGCATCCGCAAGCCACGCATCCTGCAGTTCTTCCGCGACTACTTCGATTACGATTTGGCGGGCTACATCTGCAAAGATGCCAAAGCGCTGGCCGCGACCGGCGTGTCCAATCGCGGCACCAGCCACTACACCGCCATGTTTGACGCCGCAGCCAGCACGGACCGCCTCATCGAGCTGATCCTGCAAGATGACAAAGACGTCCTCAAGGAGCTGCTGACCACGCAGCGCGTGGTCGCGACCCGAGCAGACGCCACCTACTTCGGCAAGCAACGCACCAAGGAAGAGCAGGCCGCTGCCAAGGCGACCAAGCAGGCCGCCGACGCCCGGCAAGCGATGGAGCAAGCAAAGGAGCAGGAGGCGAAGCTCCAGGCGATCAAGGCGCTCAAGACCGAGATCGCCGCCTTGGAAGCCCAGTTAAAGAATAACCCTGGAGACCCGACGCCCCAGCGTTCCCTCGTCCGCCAAAGAAGGCTGCTGGCCGCAGCCGAGAAGACGATCGACATCACGAAGCGGACACGCAAGCAAGGCGGCGAAAACATGGACGTCGCCCAGGCCCCACTCGAAGGCACCGCCACCCTAGCCCGCGTCAGCCGCCCCTCCTTTGGCAGCGGGTCATTGAAGCCCGAGCGCATCCTCGCCACCGCTCCTGAAGGCCAGCGCCTCGGCATTTTGACCCATCCCGCTTGGCTCGTTTCCCAATCCGATGCCATGGACAACCACGCCATCCATCGCGGCATCTGGATCCGCGAGCGCCTGCTCGGCGGCGGCATTCCCGATGTGCCGATCACCGTCGATGCCCAACTCCCGGCCGAGCCCGAGAACACCCTCCGCGAGCGCATGCGTGTGACGAAGGCGGAATACTGCTGGACCTGCCACCAGAAGATGGACCCGCTCGGACTGCCCTTCGAGATGTATAACCACGCCGGCCTCTTCCGCACCACCGAGCTGGGCAAGCCCGTGAACACCACCGGCGAGATCATCGCCAGTGGTGACCCCACTCTCGATGGCCCCGTCGCCAACGCGCTCGAGATGATCACCAAACTCGCCAACAGCCAACGCGTCGAGCAAGTCTTCGTGCGCCACGCCTTCCGCTTCTGGATGGGCCGCAACGAAACCCTCAACGACGCCCCCATCCTCCAAGCCGCCCACGCCGCCTACCGCGACAATGGCGGCAGCATGAAAGCCCTCATCACTTCGCTGCTCACCAGCGATGCGTTCCTCTATCGCAAAGTGGAGCGTGCAGCGAAGACGGCGGCGAAGTGAGCTCCAGACGGCACACGGCACGCCACGCAAGGTTTGCGGCGAAGCGGACCACTTTAAATGAGCTCCGCAATCGGCTGACCGAGATCGACGAGATACTGTGGCCTGCCAGTGGTGTCGGTCAGCGTCGTGCCTCGTGCGTCGATGCCGAGGTGATGGTAAAGCGTGGCGATCACGTCCTGATAATGCACCGGACGCTCGGTGGCCTCGGCGGCGTGTTTGTCCGTGGCACCGATGACCTGGCCGGTTTTGAGATGACCACCCGCCATGATGCCCATGGCCACTTTGGGCCAGTGATCACGCCCGGCTTTGTCATTAATCTTCGGCGTGCGGCCAAACTCGCCCCAGACGACGATCATCACGTCCTGCAACATACCGCGCTCGTCGAGATCGGTGACCAGCGTGTGCAGCGCGTGGTCGATCAGCGGACCGAGATAGCGCATGGCGGAGAAATTCTGCGAGTGCGTGTCGAAATCGCTGATGGAGATGCTCACGCAGCGCACACCGGCCTCGATCAAGCGCCGTGCGAGCAGAAACTTCTGCGCACACTTCGGGCTTTCCATCGAGCCAAAGGCATCCGCCGGGCGAATGATGCGCGGCGTGTAGCGTTCGAGCACTTGGGGGTCTTCTTTGCTCAGATCCATCGCGGCTGCGAATCGACCGGAGGTCAAAATGCCGAGCGAGAGTTGATTGAATTCATCCAGCGCGTGCATCGAGCCGCTGGAGTCGATGTCACGGCGGATCGTGTCGAGATCACGCAGCAGCGACACTCGATCTTCGAGTCGGCCGACCGTGAGACCTTTCGTCAGCGCCAGACTTTGACTGTGACCCGAGCCGCGACGCGCCAATTCGGCCTTCATGCCGTTTTCCAACTGCCGCTCAAACAGATGCGAGATGTCCGGACGAAACGCTGAAGATGCGGTGCCGAGGAAACCGGGCCGCGCACTGTTGCGCACGAGCGGGCGGCCTTGCATGAGATCGACAAAGGCAGGCGCGGAGTCCTTGGAAGTGCTCAGCAGCTTGCTCACCACACAACCCATCGCCGGACGTCCGCCGATGAAAGCCAGTTCTTTGTCACCAAAGCCTGACTGGCACTGAAACGCATCGTGATTGCCCATCGCGCCGCTGAGCGAGCGCAGGAAGACATACTTGTCCGCATTCGCCGCCAGTCGCGGCAGCAGCTCGGTCAAATGCAGCCCCGGAATCTTCGTCGGCAGCGATTTGAACTCGCCGCGAATCTCGCTCGGCGCGTCCGGCTTCGGATCGATGAGATCCATCTGCGGCGGGCCACCATCGAGATGAATGTTGATCACCGCCTTCGTCGAAGATCGCACGCCCGCCGCCGATTCCGCGCGCAGCAGATCCGACAGCGTCAGCGATCCAACACCCAGCGCCCCCGCCTTCAGAAAACTGCGGCGGTGATGGTTGGTGGAACTTTTCGGGAAGGTGAACATGCGATCATGAACTACGGGCCAAGGCGCGCAGCACTTTCGCTGGATAACCAGGCCATCCGCTGCCGTATCAGTCATCAGCATGAGTACCCAGCCCTACAGCCCCACCGCATCGAAGCCCGCACGGATCCTCAAAGAGAAGATGATGAAGGGCCACACGGTCTTTGGCACACTGATCCAGCATGCCGTGGTGCCAGCCATCGTTGATTTCATTCCAGATGGCAGCATCGACTTCGTGATCGTCACCGCAGAGCACAACGCGCTCGATATCGCCGACTTCATGCCGCTGCGCTATGCGCTGGCTGCCAAGGGCATCGCTTGCCTCGCTCGCACGCACAGCCGCGATGCCGATGACGTGGCGAAGGTGTGTGATTCGTTTGATGGCGTCGTCATTCCGTATGCGGAAGATGTGGAGCTGATCAAACGCCTCGCCGCTGCAGCCGTGTATCGCCCGCTCAAAGGTGTCGCGCTCGAACGCGCAATCAAAGAAGGCAAATGGCCCAGCGACAAGACGCGCGACTACATTGAGCAGAAGTGTGCTGATACGCTCTTCGTGCCAATGATCGAATCCGTGCTCGCCGTGCAAAATCTCGATGCCATCTGCGCCATCCCCGGCGTGAGCGCCCTGTTCATCGGCCCGAACGACATGACCACGAATATGGGCATCCCGAATGAATATGATCATCCCGACTTCATCGCGGCGGTCCAAAAGGTCATCGACGCTGCCGACAAACGCCACATCCCCGCTGGCTCATGGTTTGGCAAAACCGAGCAGCAAATCCGCGCCATCAAGCAAGGTGCACGCTTCATCTGCCACTCCAATGACAGCAGCCTGCTGAAGGACGCGATGACTCAGGTCTTCGAGGCATTGCGGAAAGGCTGATCATCACTTCACCAGCTCCGGCTCCGCCCAGATCGCGTAGTTGCTCTTCGAGTCGAGCCCACGGCCGGCAAGCGTGAGTTGGAGCTTCGAAACTCCAATCACCTCGCACTCCAGCCTCTGCGCGGCATCGCTGCCATTCAGGGTGATCGTCTTCAGCACCTGGCCATCGCCGTTGATCGTGAATTCGACGCGGCCTTTGGCGCCGAGCTCCGGGTGCAAACCCGCGAGCACCGTAAAGCGACGAAACACGCCCTTTGGCAGCACAAAGGTTAGCGACTTGCCCATGCCCGCGCTGATGCCGCTCGTGAACTCCTTCTCACTCGAATCCAGTTTGAGTTTCAGCGGCACCGCTTCCGTGCCTCCCGCGAGCATCGAGGCGACTCGCGGATGCCCCCAATACGGCGAGCTGAAAAACTGCGTCTGCGGGTAGTGCAGCTTTTCCGCCTCCAGCGGCCAAAACGAGTCGATGGCCACGGATGCGGGTATTTCAGGCACTTTTTGAGCGCCGAGGCATAGGATCGTGTGCATCGCATCCGCCACGATCTGCGCATCGACCACTGCCGCACGCATCTGATGCTTCGTCACGGCCTCTGCATCGTCCGCAGATAGCGCCTGCATGATCGGGATCGTCGTCGAGCGGGCATTGAGGATGCCTTCATGCACGCGATGCATCAGCCGCCAGGCCGCTTCATTCACACTCGTGCCCAGCAGACGCGGCTGATAGCCCGCGAGGCTTACCGTGAAGTCGCCATTCTCGATCGGGCCGTGCATGAGCTTGTCCTTCATGCCGTCGCTCGGCGGTAAAAACTGTTGCAACAGCGTGAACTGATTATCTCCGGGCATCGTGTGCGAAGGGCTGCCGTAGTCCTCGATTTGATGGCACATCGTCCCCATGAACCGCGCCGCATCGCCCGTGCGGCCCTCGCGCAGCGCCGTCACCGCCCGCTCCATGAAGTAACTCATCACCTCCAGATACTCCGTCTGCACCGTCGGCAGATGCAGCAGCTGCAAATACACCTCCCCCGGCCGCGAATCCATGACCGCATACTTCGCGTTCGCCTTGTCGGAGTAAACGTTGTCCGGGATCATGCAATGCGCATCCCCCAGCGCCTTCAATTCAGTTCCCAACAACTCCTTCTGCCATCCCGGCAAAGTCTCCAACGCCGCCCGCGTGATCGCATGATGCGGCTGCCCCCAGCCGAAAAGAAGATTCGGACAGCAAACCGCGAGCAGCAGGGCGAGAAGAGGTGATTTCATGATAAGGTAAAGAAGATGAAAGGCCGCCAAGGAATGCATGAGCGGCTGGGTTGGAGTACGTTGTTCACGCTTCAGCGTGTCTGCCGAAAAACGTGGTGAGATGTGAAAAGTTAAAAAGTCAGAAGTGGCACGAATGTAGGCAGCACTTCTCACATCTGACCTCTGACTTCTCACATCGGACGGCATTTCGACGCATTCCCCTGCCAAAAACCGCCCTCTCGCCGCGTAGGTTAGCATCATGCTTCGGAAAGCCCTCCTCTTTATCTGCATCGCCACGGCCAGTCTCGCCGCGGAGCCTTTGAGCTTTGTGCGGGACATCCAGCCCATTTTGACAAAGACCGGCTGCAACGCAGGCGCTTGCCATGCCAAGGCCATCACTGGCCAGCGCGGCTTTCGTCTCAGCGTGCTCGGTTTCGAGCCGGAGGAGGATTACGAGGCCATCGTGAAGCAAGGGAAAGGCCGCCGCGTCTTCCCACCTGCGCCGGAGGAAAGCCTGCTCATCACGAAAGGGGCCGCCATCGTGCCGCATACCGGCGGGAAAAAGATCGAACCCGGTTCCGAGCATTACCAGACGCTGGTGCGCTGGATCGCCGAGGGCATGCCGTATGAGCAAAAGAATGAGCCCAAGCTCACCGAAATCGCCGTCGAGCCTGCGCGCATCACCTTGAAGCCGAAAACCGCGCAGCAACTCAAAGTCACCGCCCGCTACTCCGACGGCAGCAGCCGCGATGTCACGAAACTCGCGTTGTTTGAGGCCAATGACACCGCCATGGCCTCCGCGACCAATGGCGGCCTCGTGCAGACACAGGATCTGCCCGGCTACGTGGCCGTCATGGTGCGATTCGGCGGCAAAGTCAGCGTTTGTAGCGTCTCCGTGCCTCTGGGAGTGCCAGTGGATGTGGTGCCTCCGGTGAAGAACTTCATCGACCAGCATGTGTTTGCGAATTTGAAGCAGATCGGTATCCCGCCTTCGCCGATTTGCGATGACAGCACGTTCCTCCGTCGTGTGTCGCTCGATATCGGTGGTCGTTTGCCCACGCTGGAGGAAACCAAAGCCTTCATCGCCGACAAAGCGCCCGACAAACGCGACCGAGCCGTCGAAGCACTCATCAACTCGCCCGATTACGCCGACTTCTTCGCCAACAAGTGGACTGCATTGCTCAAGAACCAGCGCACCGAGGCCGCCGACATCACCGCGAACTTCGCCTTCCACGCGTGGATGCGTGACAATCTGCTCGCGAATACGCCTTACGACCAACTCGTCCGCCAGATCCTCGCCAGCACCGGGACCATCGTTTCGAATCCACCCGTTGCTTGGTATAAACGCGTCAAAGAACCCACCACGCAGGTCGAGGACGTCGCGCAGCTCTTCCTGGGCGTGCGCATGCAGTGTGCGCAGTGCCATCACCATCCCTTCGAGCGCTGGACGCAGGCCGAGTATTATCACATGGCCGCCTTCTTCAGCCAGATCGGCCGCAAACCCACCGCCATCGCCGGTGAGGACCTCATCTTCCACAAGCGCGGCACCGCACAGACCGAGCATCGCAAAACACGCGCCATGCTCAAGCCCGCCGGCCTCGGCGCGGCTCCGCTAGACATCGCACCCGACGACGATCCGCGTCTCGCGCTCGCCGATTGGATAAGCAAGAAAGACAACCCCTTCTTCGCCAAAGCTCTTGTGAATCGCTACTGGAAGCACTTCTTCAAGCGTGGCCTCATTGAGCCTGAGGACGACCTGCGTGACACCAATCCGCCGACCAATCCCGAGTTGATCGAAGCCTTGGCAAAACACTTCACTGACAGCAACTTTGATCTCAAATCCCTCGTCCGCGTCATCGCGCAAAGCCACGCTTACCAGCTCAGCGCCATGCCAAACGAGCACAACGCGGTCGATCGTCAGGCCTACTCGCACTACTACCCGAAACGCATGACCGCCGAGGTCCTGCTCGACAGCATTGACATGGTGACCGCATCGAAGACCGACTTCGCCGACCTGCCCGCTGGCACCCGCGCCATCTCGCTGCCCGACAACAGCTACACCCGTGCCTCTCCGTTTCTAAAGGTCTTCGGTCGTCCCGACAACACCAGCGTCTGCGAATGCGAACGCGTCTCCTCCGCCAGCCTCGCGCAAAGCCTGCACCTCATGAACGCCCCCGACGTGAAGGCCAAACTCACTGCCGCCAATGGCCGCGCCGAGCAGCTCACCAAAGCCGAAATGCCCGAGCCCAAACGCATCCGCGAACTCTACCTCGCCACCTACTCCCGCGAACCCACGGCAGATGAGGTGAAAATTGCCGAGACGCATCTGATGAAACCCCGCAATGATGCCGCAGGCAAGCCGCTGGATTCCCAACGCGCCAAACGCAACGGCTACGAAGACCTGCTGTGGGCGCTCATGAACACCAAGGAGTTTCTTTTTAACCACTAACACCATGCTCTCGAAATCCACCCTCACCTTCGCAGCCAGCGTTCTGTTTGCCGCGTCCGCCATTGCCCAGCAGGTCACGCTTCCGCTGCCACGCATTCTCACCGTCATGCCGATGGGCGGTCAGGCGGGGCAAAATGTCGAAGTCACGATCACGGGCGAAAACATTGAGGACGTGACCGAATTGACCTTCTCCACACCGAAGATCACGGCCAAGCCGGTTGCAGGTGCGCCGAACAAATTCACCGTCAACATCGCCGCAGACGCAGCGGTGGGTGTTTATGATGCAAGGGTGATGTCGCGGCTCGGCGTGTCATCGGCGCGGGCGTTTTCGGTGAACAAGCTGCCGGAAGTCGTGCGCACGAAGGCCAACAACACCGTGGAGACGGCGATGGCGCTGCCGGTAGGCACGATTTGCAATGCCACGATGACCAAGCGGGCGGTGGACTTCTATTCCTTCCAGGTTCTGAAGGGCCAGCCCGTCGCCATTGATTGCGCGGCGGTCGGCATCGACTCACGTCTCACGCCGGTGCTCATTCTTGCCGACAGCAAGGGCGCGGACCTCAAAGTGAACCGCACGGGCGGCATCATCGACTTCACACCACCTGCCGACGGGACCTACATCATCAAAGTAAGCGATCTCACCTACCAGGGAGGCGAGCGTCACTTCTACCGCCTCGCATTGCAAAACAGCCCAGCGCAGCCTCAACCGCAGACACAAACGGTCAGCGCCATGTCGTGGCCACCTGCGGATTTCGCCACCAACGCTGCCACGAAGGAAACCGAGCCGAACAACAAGGACGCGCAGAAGATCACGCTGCCCTGCGACATCGGGGGTGCCTTTTATCCCGCCGCCGATGTCGATACCTTCGAGTTCACGGCCAAAAAAGGTGAGATATGGTGGGTGGAGGTCGCCAGCGAGCGTCTCGGACTCAACACCGATCCTTTCGTGCTCGTGCAACAGGTCAAAGACGGCAAATTCACCGATGTCGCCGAACTTTACGACATCGCACCACCGATGAAGGTCACCAGCAATGGCTATAGCTACGACGGCCCGCCTTACGACGCAGGTTCGCCGGATGTGATGGGCAAGTTTGAGGTCAAAGAAGACGGCACCTATCGTCTGCAAGTGCGCGATCTCTTCGGCGGCACCCGCACCGATGCGAACAACATTTATCGACTCATCGTTCGTCAGGCCGCGCCAGATTTTGCGCTCGCCGCGTGGGCAGTTCACATGACGCTGCGCAATGGCGACCGCGCCTCACTATCCAAGCCGATGGCACTCCGCCAGGGCGATGCGCGCGCATTTGAGGTCGCCGTGCAACGTCGCGATGGCTTCGATGGCGAGATCGAGATCAGCATGGAAAACCTGCCGCAAGGCGTCAGCGCCGCCGGTTTGAAGATCGGCAAAGGCAAAACCTACGGACACCTTATCCTTACCGCCGCCGATAATGCTCCACGTGGCTTCGGACTCGCCAAAATCACCGGCAAGGCTGTCATCGGTGGCAAAGAGGTAATGCGGCCAGTGCGTGTGGCGAGCATGGAGTGGTCTGTGAAGGACGCGAAGGGAGAGATCCCCGCAGCGCGCCTCATGGCCGACATTCCTGTTTCCGTCACGGATTCCGAGCAAGCACCGCTGACCATCGCGTTGGCTGAAGACAAAGTCTTCGAAGCCAAAGCAGGCGAGACACTGAAAATCCCGCTCAAGCTCACCTGGCGGAACGAATTCAACGGCACTTCGATCAAAGTGAAGGCCTACGGTGAAGGCTTCAGCGCCATCAAGGAGTTCGACATCCCGCTCAAAGCTGCAACGCACGAACTCGCGCTCAACCTCACCGAATTGAAGATTGCTCCGGGTGATTACAGCTTCGCGCTCCAGAGCCTCGGCATCTGCAAATACCGCTACAATCCCGCCGCCGTGCCGCTTGCCGAGGCCGAGCAAAAGAAAGCCGAGCAACTGCTAACCGCAGCGGCTGCTGAGGCCAAAAAACTCGCTGCTACCGATGCTGAGGCCGCAAAGAAAGCCGCCGAAAAGCAAAAGCAGGCCGAAGCCGCCATGACCGCTGCATCGACCCGCATGAAGTCCGTGACAACTGCCGCAAATCCGACCGACACAGTCGAAATTCTCATCTCCCAGCCGATCCGCGTGAGCGTGAAGGCTGCCGCCGTGACGACCGCCGCTAAGTAAGCGATGTATTTGACCACAGAGACACGAAGAGCACAGAGATTAAGAAAAGAAAATTTCTGACTTCTGTGCTCTTCGTGTCTCTGTGGTCATAGTGATTTCATGGCTATCGACGACAACAATCAACTCACTGGCGCGGTCATAGGGGCCGCTATCACGGTTCACCGTCAGCTTGGTCCAGGGCTGACCGAAATCGCTTATGAGGAGGCGCTTTCTGAAGAGCTGTCGCGATTACATATCGCCAACCAGCGCCAAGTACCCCTGCCGCTGACTTACAAGGGCGTGCGTCTCGATTGTGGTTACAGACTCGACATTCTCGTGGAACACATCCTGCCAATCGAACTCAAGGCTGTGGTTGAGGTTCTTTTGCTTCATGAGGCTCAAACGCTGACATATCAAAAGATCGGGCGCTATCCGCTCGCTCTTCTCATGAACTTCCATGTTTCGGTGCTCAAGGACGGCATCATGCGAATGGCCGAGGACCGGGTTTGGACGCCGCCAGACCGACCAGCGAGCGACTTGAACCAGGACCTCCGGTTCGATGCCACCTCACAAGTGGTGGTGGACGCAGCCATCGAAGTTCACAGGCATTTGGGCCCAGGATTGCTTCGCAGCTCTTACCTCACCTGCCTCTGCTACGAATTGTCACTGAGAGCAGTACCGTTTGAGGTGAAGAAGCAGGTGCCTGTGACATTGAATGGTGCGCCACTATCCGTGAGCGCTGAGATTCCGCTTCTCGTCGCGGGAACCACACCCGTTTATCCTGTCATGGCGGAAAGTCTTGGTCCCCTGCACACAGCCACGGTTCTGTCGCGCCTGAGGCAGGGAGGCTGGAATCAGGGACTGATCCTCAACTTTAACTCCACGCGCATGAGTGGCGGCATCAAACGTGTCGTGGCATAAGCGCTATTTTTTTAACCACGGAGACAGGAAGAACACAGAGGCGAGAAGTGCAAAAAATCTGAATCTCTGTGCTCTTCGTGTCTCTGTGGTCCAATCAGGTGTTTGATTGGTTTCGTGGCGGCGACCCGTATTTGGTACACCTTAGAATATGACACCCCGCATTTTTTCACTTTTGGCCTTGGCCGTCTCCCCGCTATCTGCTGCCGACCTCGACTTCTACAAAGACGTCTATCCCTTCCTGAAGACGAACTGCATCTCGTGTCACAACAAAACCACGACGAAAGCGGATCTGAACATGGAGACGCCGGAACTGATGATCAAAGGTGGCGAGGCTGGAACGGCTCTGGTGCCGGGGAAAAGCGCGGAAAGCCTCGTCGTGGCAGCGTCTCTCCACACCCAGGATCTGGAGATGCCTCCGCCGAACAATAAATCTGGCGCGGTGAACCTCACGCCGGCAGAAATCGCGATTTTAAAGCAATGGATTGACCAGGGTGCGAAGGCGTCTGTGCAGCAAGAGCGTGCCGTCGTGTTGAAGGCCTTCTCGGCCAGCGTGGACCCGATCTACAGCGTGGCGATGACGAAGGATGGCCGTTACGCGGCCTGCGGACGCTCGAACCAGATTTACCTCTATGATCTGGCGACGCGGCAGTTCGTGGCGCAGATCAGTGACCCGGCAGAAAAGAACGGCGCGGCGCATCGGGCGCTGGTGCAGTCGCTTTCCTTCAGTCCTGACGGCACGAAACTGGTGAGCGGCAGCTTCCGTGAGGTGAAGATTTGGAAGCTGGAGATGGGCAAAGCAGATGCGAGTGCCGCGAAGCTCGTTTCAACACCTGCGAGGGCCGACTTGATCCAAAAGATCACCACCGCAGGCAAAGTGGCCGTTTTGAGCAGCGCCGTGTCCGCCGATGGCAAGCAGGTCGTCACCGGCTGTGCGGATGGTTCCGTGCGCGTTTGGGATACAACGACTGCAAAACAAGTCATCGAGTTGCGCGGCAGTGTGGCGGCGACGAAGAAGACGACGGAACTCGATTGGATCATCGCGGCACAGACGTTGGAGACGGCTTTCCAAAAGAGCGAGATCGCCCGTATCGACGCGCAGGACAAAGCGCTCGACGTGCTGCTGGGCAAGGCCAAGGAGGCCATCGTCACCATGGGCAAGGTGCTGCCGGAAAAACAAAAGCTCGTGCCGCCGACCACCGAAGCTAAAACCGCTGCACAGAAGGCCGTGGATGAGCTGGCGGGCAAACTTGCCGCTGCCAAAGACGCGTCAGTGGAGAGAGAACTCAAAACCGCGCAGGACAAGCTGATCACCGCCAAGATGACCGAAGTGTCCGCGCTCGCCGCCGTTTCCGCTGCTGAGAGCAATGTGAAGGACGCCGAGGATGACGTGAAGCGGATCACCGACTCGAAGGCTGCGAATGCAAAAGTTGTCGCTGCCGCGAATACGGCCATCGCTGCTGCCAAAACCACGCAAGACAAGGCCACGGCTGACCTGGCGGCCTTGAAGCTGACTTTGACCAAAACGACTGCGAAGCCCATCGCCGTGTCCTTCTCCGCCGATGCCCAGCGGGTGGCGTCGATGTTTGAAGATGGCACGCTGCGGGTGTGGGCCGCCGCCAGCGGCACGCCGATCGAAGAAAGTGCCGGCAACGTCGCAGCAAGCACGACCATCACAGCCGCTCCGGATGGTTCGTTCGTGGCGACGAAAGCCGTCACACAAACCGTGGGCAGCACACCGCGCTGGACGTTGGAACGCAAGATCGATCCGAAGGGCCTCTTCGCCGACCGCGTCAACGCCGTGCGCTTCAGCCCCGATGGTAAAACGCTCGCCACTGGCGGCGGCGAGCTTTCGCGCTCCGGCGACATCATCATCTTCGACGTGGCGACCGGCAAAGCGACGCAGACGTGGAAGGAAAAGCACACCGACACGGTCCTGTGCCTCGATTTCTCACCTGATGGCAAACGCCTCGCCTCTGGTGCTGCCGATAAGATCGCTCGCGTCACCGACATCGCCTCCGGCAAGCAAACGAACCTGTTTGAAGGCCACACCCATCACGTCATGGGCGTCGCCTTCCGCAGCGATGGCCGCGTGCTCGCCACCGCTGGCGCGGACGGTGTCGTTTCGACCTGGGACATGATCATCGGCGAGCGGAAGAAGAAGATTGAAGGCTGGACAAAGGAGGTCACCTCATTGCAATTCATCGGAGCGACAAATCAGATCGTGACGAGCGCTGGAGACAACCGCGTCCGCATCGTTACCGACGACGGCGGTGAAATTCGCTCCATCGCCAATCTTCCTGAATACATGCAAGCCGCCGTCAGCGTCCCCAACGGCAGCGCCATCATCGCCGGTGGTGAGGACAGCCTGCTGCGCGTGTGGGATGGCGCAGGCAAGGAACTCGTGGCGTTTGGCGCGAAGTAAGCGTTCTCAGAGATAAAGCAGCGCATCTCAGACCGTAGGTCTTCACACATGTCCTCCATCATTCAGCCCCCATCACTCGTTCGTTGCGCCGGTCCTTTGTCACGCCGCAGCTTCATGCAGTTCGGCCTGAGCGGCATGGCGACGCTGAGCTGGCCGAGCCTGCTCAAATTGCGCGCGGCAAACGCGGCGCTGCCGAAGAGCGAGCGTAAATCCATCATCATGGTCTGGCTGCCGGGCGGGCAATCGCACATCGACACCTACGATCCGAAGCCGGACGCCAGCAGCGAGTATCGCGGGCCGTTCAAGACGATCAGCACGAAGATTCCAGGCACGCATTTCACCGAGTTGCTGCCGATGAGCGCCAAGATCGCGGACAAGTTCACGGTGCTGCGCTCCATGAATCAAACCGCAGGCGGCCATCCGGCAGGCACGATGCAGATGTTTTCCGGTGACAAAGACACACGTGATAAGCCCAAGCCGCGACTCCCAGATTGGATGTCCGTCGCGCACTACCTGCGTGCCAAAGAGGGCGGACGCACCAACCCGCTTCCAAACTACATTGGAGTGCCTGCGGCATCGGGTGAATACTCCAGCCCTGCCTATCTCGGTGATGCCTATGCGCCATTTGCGGTGAGCGATGATCCAAATCGTCCGAACTTCCAGGTGCCAAACATTGGTTTGGCCGACGAGTCGGAAAATCGACGTCTCAGCGACCGCATCGTCCTTCGCAAGAGCCTCGACAAGATGGAGCGTGCCTTTGACCGCGAGGGCGAGCTCGGCGCACTGGATGAGTTTGAATCCCAGGCCGCCACGCTGCTCACGAATCCACAGACACGTGATGCCTTTGACCTCAGCAAGGAAGATCCGGCGACGCGTGATCGCTACGGCCGGAATCGCTGGGGCCAGCAGTTACTCCTCGCGCGGCGTCTCGTGGAATCGGGGGTCGAAATCATCACCAGCAGCCTCAGCGGCCCGCTCTGCGGTCGCGTGAACAACTGGGACGACCACGCGGTGAATCAGCACCAATTTGAAGCGCTGCGCTTCCGCATGCCAACCTATGACCGCTGCGTGTCTGCGCTCATTGAGGACATTTACGCGCGTGGACTCGACAAGAAGGTGCTTGTCGTCGTCACCGGCGAGTTTGGTCGCACCCCGAAGATCAGTTTCGACCGCAGCACCGGCGCTGGCGATGCCAGCGGCCCCACCGGCACTCTGCAACCCGGCCGCGACCATTGGCCACGCGCCTTCACCAACATCTGGGCTGGTGGCGGCATCCAGACTGGCGGCGTCATCGGGGCCAGTGATAAACGCGGCGAAGACGTGGTCGAGCGCCCCTGCAACGCCAGCGACTTCCTCGCGACGATTTATCACCATCTCGGCATCGACTACTCGAAGGTCACCCTCAACGACCTCAACGGCCGCCCAGTGCACATTGTGGAGAATGGGCGTGCGATTCCTGAGTTGATCGCATGATGAGTTGCGACGTTTGAGCGCGTAGAAGAGCGATGCAACTCCGCCCGGCTCTTCTTCTTTGTGCTTCATTCGTCCTTCATTCCGCTATCGCGGAGGAGATCAAAGACGGCCAGTTTGCCGTGACCTCGAATCTGAAAGCTGGTGTCGCGAAAATCGACATCACACCGCCTGATGCCGCCGCAATCAAGATCGTGGGGCATGTTCGGCAGGTCTCTGGCGTGCGCGATGCGCTGCGGGCGGGTGTTTTGATGCTCGACGATGGCGCAACGAAGGCCGCCATCGTCACGCTGGACACCATCGGCGCGTGGGAGGACATGGTGCGTGATGTGCGGGCGAAAATCGAGGCCGAGACCGGCGTGCCTGCCGCCAACATCCTCGTCGCGGCCTCGCACAACCATTCTGGCCCCGGTTACGTCGAAAACATGCGCTGGGCGGCCGATTTGATCAAAAAACTTGGCGCTGCGGCCAAACAAGCCGCCGACAGCATGAAACCAGTGAGCATAGGTTACTGCGAAGAGCGCATCAGCTTCGGCATCAACCGCCGCAAAACCTACGACGGCCGTGCGGTGGTCAGTTTGAACCCTGACGGGCCGAATGATCCGCGCGTAAAGGTCCTGCGCTTCGACGATGGCTCCACACTCACGCCGCTGGCCGTGATCATGCACGCCGTCTGCCATCCGTGTTTCTTCACCTGGGGGGACAAAGGCTCGCAGCCTTATCCGAAGGGCTATCCGAAGATGAGCGCCGATTTTCCGGGCGAGGCGCAGACCTTTGTCGAGATGTGTTACGCGAACAAGACGAGCGCCCTGTTCATGCAAGGCTGTGCGGGCGACATCCGGCCCAATCTGCCGGGTTATCCGTATCGCTGCGCCGATGAAGCCGACATCCAGTGGGCGGGCCGCGATCTCGGCGGTGCCGTTGCGCGTGCGGCGGCCTTCAGCCTGACGCGAGAGCAATTGCGCAAACGCGAAACTTTCTACCCCATTCGCGTCGCCAGCGAGACCGTTGAGCTTCCCGGCAAAGACGGTCCCGTGCGCGCTGAACTCATGGCGATGAAGATCGGTCCCTTCCTGCTGCTTACGATGCCTGGCGAGCCGATGGTCGAATACGGCTTCAAACTCGAAAAGGCCATCGCGGATCGTGCCACGCCCATAATCATTGGTTATGCGAACGGTAACATCGGCTACATCGCCACGGCGGAGGCTCACACCGTCGGCGGCTACGAGCCGAACCGTTCCATCCTCAAGCCCGAAGCTGAGGCCGTCATCCTGAAGGAACTCGGCTCGCTCGCCGACCGCGTTGTGGGCGATGTCTTCGAGAGCTTCTCGAAGCACCCGAAGGACATGCAGAAGCGAGAAACCGAGGAAAAAGCTCGGCTTCAGCCCGTCCCAACGGACAAACCTTGATTTTTTCATCCCCATGACCCACCCGCTCGTCTCTTATCCCCAGCTACCCGACACACCCACCTCACATCTGCCCTTCAGCCCCTGCGTTGTCGTGGGTGACCTGATTTTCGTCTCCGGCCAGGCCTCGGTGGATCAGAAAGGCAACATCGTCAGCGACACCTTTGAAGGCGAGTTCCGCCGCAGCATCGAAAACGTGCGTAAGGTGCTCGAAGCCGCAGGCAGCGACCTCGCGCATGTCGTGCAGACGCGGAACTACGTCCGCGATGCCGAGGACGTGGCGCTCTACAACCAGCTCTACCGCGAATACTTCCCGCAGCCGTCACCGGCGCGCACCACCATCACGAACTGCCTGCCGCCCTCGCTCAAATACGAGGTCGAGGCCGTCGCCGTGCGCAAACCTGCTGAATGACTTCCATGAATAACGACGAAGCCGCCCGCCGAGCCTACTGGACCGAACAAATGGAACAAGGCTATGCCATCGTGCAGAAGCTCATTGAATTCCCGGTGAACGAATGCGGCGAGCGCTTCGCCTCCATTCCTGACGCTGCCTCCGCAGCGAATGTGGAGATGCAATTCTCCACCAGCAAGATCGCGGGCGATCTGGATCGCGTTTACTACCTGCGCGAGAGCCTCGTGCGCGATGTCATCACCATTGGTCGCGAGATGAACGAGCGTGGCTGGATCTTGAAGATCGAAGACGGCTTCCGCTCGCTCGACATGCAGCGCCAGCTCGTGCGCAAGCCTTCTGTCTTCGACACCGTGCTCAAAAAGACCATGTGGGAGCTCGGCGGCCAGATTCCGACGCCTGAGATGATGTTCCGCCGCGCCATTGTGCTCACGGCGAACCTGCCGAAGATCGGCGCGCACATGTCCGGCTCCGCCATCGACATCTCGGTCTTCCGACGCGACGACGGCACCGAAGTCTGGCGTGGTTACCCGTATCTCGAAATGAGCGAATGCACACCGATGCGCTCGCCCTTTGTTGCTCCGGAGCATGTGGCCACACGGCTGGAAATCTGCGCGATGATGGAGAAGCACGGTTTCATCCATTTCCCCTTCGAGTTCTGGCACTTCGACAAGGACGACGCCGGGATGCACATCCTCACCGGCAATCCCGCGCCCTGCCGCTTTGGCCCGGTGAACTGGGACCCGCATAGCAATGAGGTCACGCCCGTCGAAAACCCGCTCACGCTTCTCAATCCATTGTCCGTGATCGAACAAGAAATCGCCGCCGCTCTCGAACGCGCCAAAGCCCAGTAATTTCATGAAACGTCTTCTTTTTCTCCTCCCCCTCGCTGCCTTCGCTCAATCCGGGCCGCCGCCCAAAGCGCCCGATGTCCCGAAGGATCTGCCACCGCAGATCGAAACGTTGCAACCCGGCGTCAAACTCACGCTGCTGGCCGAACATCCCGATCTCGTCACGCCGACGGGCATTGATGTCGATGAAAAGGGCAACATCTGGCTGGCTTCCTGCCACACACATTTTCGTCCGCAGGGCTATGTGGGACCAGAGCACGATGAGATTGTGGTCTTTGATGCCAACGGCAAAAACCGTCGTGTGTTTTATGACAAGACCGACGCCACAATGCATGTCGAGTGCGGTCCCGATGGCTGGATCTACCTCGCGGAGCGGGATCGCATCCTGCGGGTGAAGGACACGAATGGCGATGGCGTCGGCGACTTGGAGGAGAACCTCGCCACAATGAACACGCTCGCGGATTATCCGCACAACGGTCTCAGCGGCATGGCCTGGCATCCTGATGGCGGCCTCGTCTTCTCGCTCGGCGAGAACTTCGGCAAAGACTGGACCATCACTGGCACCGACGGCACGAAAGTGAGCGGACGCGGTGAAGGCGGCGTGTTTCGTTGCACTGCCGATGGCAAAGGCCTGCGCCGCATCGCGCGTGGCTTCTGGAATCCCTTCGGACTGCTCGTGCGCAAAGATGGCGAGATCTTCGCCGCTGAAAACGATCCCGGCAGCCGTCCGCCGTGCCGTTTGCTCAATGTCGTGGAAGGAGCCGACTACGGCTTCCAGTGGGTCTATGGCAGCGCGCCGGTGCATCCGTTTGTCGCGTGGAATGGCGAGCTGCGGGGCACACTGGGCATGGTTCATCCGAGCGGTGAAGGCCCCTGCGCGGTCGTCGAACTCGGCGGCGGCGTGATGATCCCGAGTTGGAGCGATCACAGCATCGACTACTTCCCGCTCAGGCGAAAAGGCGCGGGCTACACCTCCGAGCGCATCCCGCTCGTGCGCGGCAGCGACTTCTTCCGCCCCACCTGCATGGCCCTCGGTCCCGACGGTGCGTTCTACATGAACGACTGGGTGTTCAGCTCGTATCCGATCCACGGTCGTGGCCGCCTGTGGAAGGTGGAGATCGACAAATCAAAAGCAAACTGGCTCAAAACCACGCCTGACCCGCTGAACGATGACGCGCGCCTCGCCCAAGCACTGCGCGAAGGCAAAGCAAAGCTTCCGGCGCCAAAGCTGCTCGAACTCGCCCGTGGTGGTGACTCTTATCTCTCCGACGCGGCTTTGACGGCTCTCGCCCGCCTGCCATGGACCATCGCTGAACTCAAGAAGCTCCCGGCAACGGATCGCGTCTGGGCCTTCGTCGCGCTGCGCCGCGCCGATTTGAACGACGAACAGTGGGTGCGGGCCTTTGTGGCCGAAACCGATCCTGAAATGCGTTTCGAGTGCCTGCGCTGGATTGCCGATGCCGTTTTGACCAAGTTCATGCCCGAAGTCGAGGCAATGCTTTCCGATCCCACCCTCGATTTCCGCCTCTTCGAAGCTGTTCTCGCCACCTGGAACACCCTGCGCGGCGAACCCGGCGCGGGCGTGACCAATCCCGAAGTGCTGGTCGAACGCATCACCAATCCGAAAACGCCCGCACGACTCAAAGGCTACGCGCTGCGCCTGGTTCCCGCCACGCACAAGGCGCTCACCGTGCCGTTGCTGAACGAACTCCTCGCCACAGGCGATGACGTGCTCACGCTCGAAGTCGTGCGCACCCTCGCCGCCCGCAAAGCCTCGGCAGAAGTCGCCGCCGATGAAAAACGCAGCCCGCAGCTCCGCGCAGAGGCCATTCTCGGTGTTGAAGACACCGCCTTGCTGCAAAAGCTCGCCAAGAGTGACGACGCCACCATCCGCGATGAGGCCCGTCGTGGCCTGCGCTTCACCGAGCACGACAAGTCCTTCACCATGAGCACCGCTCGTCCCGCCTTCGACGACACCGCCGCGTGGTTGAAGATGCTGGAGGCAGTTCCTGGCACTGCCGATGTCGAGGCAGGCCGCCGCCTCTTCTTCCATCCCAAAGTCGCCCTCTGCGCCTCCTGCCACCGTCAAAGCGGTCGTGGCAACGTGGTCGGCCCTGACCTCACTCTCATCGCCCAGCAAGGTGACCGCACCGCCATCCTGCGCTCCATCCTGGAGCCGCATCGCGAAGTCGCGCCGCAGTTCTACCCTTCGCTCGTGAAGCTCAAAGACGGCACCGAGTTCACCGGCATCCTCCTGCGCTCCTCCAGTAGCGAAGTCTTCCGCGATCTCACCGGCAAAGAACGCTCCTTCCCCGAAGCCGACGTCATCAGCCGCACCGAAATCAAAATGTCCCTTATGCCGCCTGGACTCGTCATGTCGCTCACCGATGCCGAGCTGCGTGATCTGCTGGCGTTTTTGATGGCAGGTCAACGCACAAGGTAGTCGCCGAGCAACTTGCTCCAGCCAATCGATCCGTGTAGTCTATCCACATGACACTTCAGATTCCAGATTCACTCGCCGTGCAGTCCGGGTGCAGCTCGCAGGAGCTGCTCTTCGGCCTCGCCGTCGGTTTGTTTATGGATGGCAGGCTGACGCTGGGACAGGCTGGGAGCGCGCTCGGACTTTCCAAGCCGGAGTTCATGCAGCTTCTCGGCCAGCGCGGTATTCCGATGCCTTATGACGAAGCGGATCTCGAAAGCGACCTGAAGACCCTGCGCCGGCTGTTTCCCAAACAACCAGCGCTGACCGCCTGAGCCGTGATCGTCGTCAGTGACACCACCGCTCTCACAACGCTGATGAAAGTCGGCCTGGAGTCGGTGCTCAAGAGCCTGTTCGGCACGGTCGTCATACCAGAAATGGTCGCCCACGAACTGCGTCAGTTTCACACCAGCATTCCCACTTGGTGCGAGGTCCGAAAAGTGGATGAACATCCTCTGCTTCCAGTCGTCTCGCTGACCATTGACGCAGGCGAAGCCGAGGCCATCTGTCTCGCCCTGGAATTGAAGGCAGATGTGATCCTTCTCGACGACCGCAAAGGCAAACGCGAGGCGGAATCTCGCGGCCTGTCATGTCTGGCGCTGCCCGCGATTCTTCTCGAAGCGAAACTGCAAGGCTTGATTCCCTCGCTCAAAGACACCCTCAACCTGCTTGATGAACGAGGCAGCTACCGGCTGAAACTCCATGCGATTGAAGCACTGCTCAGGGAGTCGGGTGAATTCAGATGATGGCTGATAAAAACGGCTACGATTGGAAACAACACGGCTCCGACATGGCCGGCGCGATGATGAAGATCCTGCAAACCACCGGCGTGAAGGTCGTGGACAAGGCCAGCGGCCAAGCCTTCCGCCGCCTTGATCTCATGGCGGGTTTGAAGCTGGTGATGGGGAAATAGTGCGGGATTCACAAATCGGAGCGCATGAATCCGCATGAATCGCGGTTTGAAACCCGCCGACTGCCGTCCTAAGTGACTACATGGCACGCATCGGCACTCCCCTTTCCTCCTCCGCTACCAAAGTCATGCTCCTCGGCTCCGGCGAGCTGGGCAAGGAGGTCGTCATCGAACTACAACGCCTCGGCTGTGAGGTCATCGCGGTGGACAGCTACGCAAACGCGCCGGCCATGCAGGTGGCGCATCGCAGCCACATCATCTCCATGCTCGATGGCGAGGCGCTGAGCCGCTTGGTCGAAGTAGAGAAGCCGGACTGCATCGTGCCGGAGATCGAGGCGATCGCCACGGACACGCTGCTGGATCTCGAAAAAGAAGGCTTCCGCGTCGTTCCCACCGCCAGGGCGGCCAAGCTCACGATGAACCGCGAAGGCATCCGCCGCCTCGCCGCCGAGGAGCTGGGTCTCAAGACATCGCCGTATGTGTTTGCCGCCACCGAGGAGGAGTTCCGGGCCGCGATTGAAACAATCGGCATGCCCTGCGTGGTGAAGCCAATCATGAGCAGCTCCGGCAAGGGCCAGAGCGTGGTGAAAACCGCCTCTGACATCAAACACTCGTGGCAGTATGCCCAGGAGGGCGGACGCGCGGGCAAGGGCAAGGTGATCGTCGAAGGCTTCGTCGATTTTGACTATGAAATCACGATGCTGACCGTGCGGCATGTCGGCGGCACCTCGTTTTGCGCACCGGTGGGCCACACGCAGATCAAGGGGGACTACCGCGAGTCTTGGCAGCCGCATCCCATGTCGAAAAAAGCGCTCGACTCGGCCGAGCACATGGCCGGAGCCATCACCGAGGCGCTTGGTGGGCGAGGACTCTTCGGCGTCGAGATGTTCATCAAGGGCGATGACGTGATCTTCAGCGAGGTTTCGCCCCGTCCGCATGACACCGGCCTGGTCACGCTGATCTCGCAGGACTTGAGCGAGTTCGCACTGCATGTGCGGGCGATCTTGGGCCTGCCGATTCCGAACATTCATCCGCACGGCCCCAGCGCGAGCTGCGCGGTGCTGGTGGAAGGCGAATCGTCCCAAGTGCAGTTTGGCAGCCTCGATCAAGTACTCGCCGAACCAGACACGCAGGTGCGCCTGTTTGGCAAACCCAGCGTCAGCGGCCAGCGCCGCATGGCGGTGACGCTCGCCCGCGCTGAGAACATCCATGAAGCCCGGGCGAAAGCGCACCGTGCGGCGGCGGCGATGGAAATCCGGCTGTAACCCATCAGGCGAGGTGTTGGAGCGGGCTTTCTCGTTTCACTCCACCTTTTCACAGCTCATCACCCTAGCGCACTCTGGCTTTGACGCCCACTTCACGCGCCAGCCGCCGATCTCTGTGGCGTAGGCTCGATCACTGTCGTCATGGTAAGCAGGCTGCGGCTGCTGGGCCAGGGATTGGTCGATGATGACCCGCACCTCCTCTGGCACGCTGCTTTGGCATTCCCAGAGCACTGGCACAGGCGGCGGCGGAGTGGTGGCAAAGCTGCTGCGCGCGTCAGGAATCGAATCGGCATAACGAATGTAGGGCTTGATGTCGAAAACCGGCGTGCCATCGACGAGATCGACGCCGGAGACGAACAAACGCGGTGCTTTGTCCCCATCGAGCTCCACGCGATCCAGCTTCACGACGCTCAAGGTCAGCCGGTTCGGGCGAAATGGCGAGCGTGTGGCAAAAACCCCGCGCCGCTCATTCCCACCCAGCTTCGGCGGGCGCACCGTGAGTGAGGTCGGTTCGTCATTCACCAGATGAAACTGCGTGATCAGCCACAGATGACTGAACTCCTCAATGCCCCGCACCGCTTCAGGGCGGCGATAAGCCGGCTCAAACTCGATGACGCCCCAGGCGGCAGGAACGAGGCCTGACTGACGCGGCACGCCGAATTTATCCGTGTAACAGGTGCGCAGTTTGGCGATGACGTTCAGGGATGACATGGGAATGGAAAACGGGTTGTTCTCAACCCACCAGCCGCCACGTCAGTTCCAAACCCATGCCCAGCGGAAGTGGAGTGATGGGACCGGCGAGTGTTTCAAGAATGGGCGTCTGTGAAGCGGCTTTCTCCATCTGAAAATGCTGCGGCGATGCCGGGAAGCCGTAGAACGCGGGGCCATTGAGGCTGAGGAAGCGCTCAAAGAGGGCCAGGCCTTCGCTTGAGCCGAGATCGACGCCTGCTTCTTCAAAGGCCATCGCGTAAAGTTGCGGAGCGCAGCCGCCGGTGAAGCAGCCCGCAGCACAGCCGCAAGCGGTGGCTTTGGTCGTGTGCGGTGCGCTGTCGGTTCCGGCGAAGAACTTGGTTTGGCCAGTGGTCGTCACCGCATGACGCAGTGCCGTGCGATCGTCCTGGAATTTCACGATGGGCAGGCAGTAGAGGTGATACTTCAGCCCCTGAATCAGATGCCCCAGCGTGTAGAGCAGGTGCTGCGGCGTGATCGTCGCTCCGACATGCTCAGGAGCGCTCGCCACAAACTCCGCCGCCGTACGCGTGGTGATGTGCTCGCACACGATGCGCAGCTTTGGATGAGCGGCGAGGAGTCGCGGCATGCGCTCGGTGTAAAACCGCGTCTCCGCATTCTGCTGCGCGTCGATGTAATCCGGCCCGCTCAAGGCGTGCTGCTCGCCATGGATGCAGAGCACGATGCCGCAATCTTCCATTGCACGAAAGACCTCACTGCCGATGAGATCATCCATCGGCATGCCATGTTCTGAGTTCGTGGTGCCATGCGGCGGGTAGTATTTGCAGGCGCGCAGCAGACCCGATGCCGCGCCTTCGCGAATCATTTCCGCCGTGGTCTGTCGGGTGAGATAGAGCGGCACGATGAGCTGCTCAAAAACCTCCGCCCCTGCAGCGCGAAGCTGCGCCGAGTAGCTCTCGATGCTCCAGCCATCGCTTTGAGCCGCACCGGAGACCCGAGACACCGGCGGCTGGGTGTTTGGCATGGCCAAAGCGCCTGCGCAGCCCATGTCGAGATGCGCCTTGACATAAGCAGGCACCGCGGAGCCTTGGCGGAAGTGTGTGTGGAGGTCGAACCACTTGGGTAGCGTTAGGATCATGTGTCTCTGTTACCTTGGGGCAGCCAAGGATCAACGCGAAGATGCGCAGCCCCAATGATGTGTTCATTGACTCCGCCTGGACTGGCCTCTGGATGGCTTTGGTTTCACCCGCAGGTGCTCCATCAGTGTCTTGACCGCCTTGCTTTGAAAACGATACGAGTTCCACATCATGGCCACGGTGCGCGTCGGCTTTTCGCCACTGAAGGAGCGGTAGATGCGGCGGTCGCTGGCATCGGTCTTCCGTGCCATTTCGGGGACGATGGAGACGCCGTGGTTCAGTGTCACCAGCTCCTGCACGGTGGTGAGCTGGCTGGTGCGCTCGATGGTGACGGGCTGTACGGATTTTCGGCGGCAGAATGTGGCGATGTTGTCCGACAAGCAGTGCGCCTCACTCAGCATGACGAAAGGGTAGCCATCCACAGCATCAATGGCGACCGCCTTCGAGGCGGCGAGCGGATGCCCGACCGGCAAAACGAGCAGCAATTCTTCATCAAAGAGCGACTCGACCTCCAGATACTTCGCAATGACAGGCAGGGCGAGGATGGCGAGGTCGATCTCGCCATGGCTGCATCGTTTGATGAGGTTTTCGGTCGTGTCCTCCTGTACGATGACCGCGATGTCTGGGTGCGCTTTGGCGAAACGGCTCAGCAGGCCGGGCAGGAAGTAAGGCGCGATGGTCGGAATGGCACCAAGCCGGATACGGCCACGACGGCCAGCCTCGGACAGCTCGGCGAAGGTGTCCTCCATGAGCTTCAAAATGTACTGGGAGCGCTCCAGCAGCAGTTCACCATGATCTGTGAGCACGACCTCGCGCGGCTTGCGCTCAAACAGAGGCTGCCCGAGCTGCTCTTCGAGTTTCTGAATGGCGCGGCTCAGCGCGGATTGGGAAAGATTCAGCTCCTCAGCGGCACGGGTGAAGTTTTTGGTCCGTGCCAGAGCCACGAATTGTTCGAGCAGGTGGAAATTCAGTTCGTTCCGCATGCTACTCCATAGCGATGCACCGCGTGCATGGCAAGCATTCAGACAATGCATTGGATGCATTCAACATCATCCATCAACCATTCCGCACGTTGACCTCCAAACCTGGTCCGCACCCCCAACACACCACCGACCTGACGCCATGAAACCCTCCAAACACAAGGCCTTGCTTGCCTCCCTGATGCTGACTCCGGCAGTCTTTGCATCAGCTCAGGACAAGCCCGCGCAGCCCCCAACCGACAAACCCATGAATGACATCAGCAAGTGTCCGGTGATGGGCGCACCCGCAGTTCCTAGCCGCCACACGGCCGCCGGAGCTATGACGAACAGCGACTGGTGGCCGAACCAGCTGAACCTCAAGATCCTTCATCAAAACTCGCCGAAGGGAAACCCGATGGGCGAGGGCTTCGACTATGCTGAGGAGTTCAAGAAGCTCGATCTCGCGGCTTTGAAGAAGGATCTCAGTGAACTCATGACCACCTCGCAAAAGTGGTGGCCGGCTGATTGGGGCCACTACGGCCCCTTCATGATCCGCATGGCCTGGCACAGCGCCGGCACTTACCGCGTGAGCGATGGCCGCGGCGGAGCGGGCTATGGCACACAGCGCTTTGCCCCGCTGAATAGCTGGCCGGACAATGGCAACCTGGACAAGGCGCGCCGCCTGCTTTGGCCCATCAAACAGAAATATGGCAACCAGATCTCGTGGGCCGATTTGATGATCCTCACGGGCAATGTCGCGCTCGAATCCATGGGCTTCAAAACCTTCGGCTTTGCCGGTGGTCGTGCCGATGTTTGGGAGCCGCAGGAGGACATCTACTGGGGGCCAGAAAGCACCTGGCTGGGTGACAAGCGCTACAAGGACGAGCGCATGCTGGAGAAGCCGCTCGCCGCCGTGCAAATGGGCCTCATCTATGTGAATCCCGAAGGACCGAATGGCAAAGCCGACCCGCTGGCTGCTGCCAAGGACATCCGTGATACCTTTGCCCGCATGGCGATGAATGACGAGGAAACCGTCGCGCTCATCGCCGGTGGTCACACCTTTGGCAAGGCGCATGGAGCCGCTCCGCCAGAGGACAATGTCGGCCCCGAGCCCGAAGCCGCACCACTGGAAGAACAGGGCCTCGGTTGGAAAAACAAATTCGGCAAAGGCAACGCGGAAGACACCATCACCAGCGGCCTGGAAGGCGCATGGACGACCACGCCACGAGCCTGGTCGCACGGTTACTTCACCAACCTATTCGCCTATGAATGGGAAGTGACGAAAAGCCCCGCCGGAGCCCAACAGTGGACACCCAAAGGCGGTGCTGGCAAAGGCACCGTGCCGGATGCGCACGTCACAGGCAAATCACATGCACCGATAATGTTTACGACAGACATCGCGCTGCGTGAAGACCCGATCTACCACAAGATCTCGAAGCGCTTCCTGGAGAATCCCGGCGAGTTCGCTGACGCCTTCGCCAAAGCTTGGTTCAAGCTCACGCATCGCGACATGGGGCCGCTCGCTCGCTATCTCGGCCCTGAAGTGCCCAAGAAAAAACTCATCTGGCAGGACCCGCTGCCAGACCTGGATCATGAACTCGTCAACGAGCAGGACATCGCCCAACTCAAGGTAAAGATCCTCGACTCTGGTCTCACCACCGCCGAACTCGTCTCCACCGCTTGGGCTTCCGCCTCCACCTTCCGAGGCAGTGACAAGCGCGGCGGTGCCAATGGTGCTCGCATCCGTCTCGCTCCGCAGAAAGACTGGGAAGTGAACAACCCAACGCAGCTCGCCAAAGTGCTCGCCACTCTGGAGAAGATCCAAACCGAGTTCAATGTCGGCAAGAAGAAGGTCTCGCTCGCGGATCTCATCGTGCTCGGCGGCAGCGCCGCGGTCGAAGCCGCCGCAAAGAAAGCTGGCCATGAGGTGACGGTGCCCTTCAGCCCCGGTCGCGTGGATGCCACGCAGGAGCAGACCGATGTCGAATCCTTCGCCGTGCTCGAACCAAAGCACGATGGCTTCCGCAACTACCTCGGCCATGAGCTTGACCGCCCTGCGCCCGAGAATCTCGTGGACCGCGCCCAACTCCTCACGCTTTCCGTTCCCGAGATGACCGTGCTCATCGGCGGCATGAGAGCGCTCGGCACGAACACCGGTCACCCCGATCTTGGCGTGCTCACGAAAAATCGCGGAGCTCTCACCAATGACTTCTTCGTGAACCTGCTCAGCATGGATAACGAATGGAAGGTCTCGCCCCGCTGCGAGCACTTCTACGAAGGCACCGAACGCGAAACCGGCGCGATGAAGTGGATGGCCACCTCCGTCGATCTCGTGTTCGGCTCGAACTCCCAGCTCCGCGCCACCGCCGAGGTCTATGCCAGCGAGGATGCCAAAGGGAAGTTCGTCACCGACTTCGTCGCCGCCTGGACCAAGGTCATGAATTTGGATCGCTTCGATTTGAAGAAGTGATCTGCCCCCCCACTGAACCCCACCTCAGCCGACATCGGTTGGGATGGGGTTTTGTTTTGGAGCATCCTAGTGTGTAGCCAAAGCACGTCTAAGCCTGCTCCATCAGGCTTGCGTCACGGGCTAGGAGGCTTTGCAGATGGCACCGAGCCACATTCAACTCTCCGCATCTCACGCTGGAGCACGATTTCCTGAGGCGAGAGGTCAAAAGCACTTTGGACAGCCGCATGATCGTTTTCTCAGCACTTGAGCCTCTTGAAGACTGGCGGCATGCCGAACCCTGCGCTTGCTTGTGGCCATGAAAATCGCCTTTGTCGGCGCATCCGGTTACGGCAACGTCGGTGACGACACCTATCCGCTCGTCTTCGCGCAGCAATGGCCGGAGCACGAGTTGGTGATCTACAATTCCGACCTGCCTGCCGCCCTCCCGGAAGATCTCACGCTGCTGGTGCTCGGTGGTGGTGGCATTCTCTACAACAACCCGAAGGACGGCCATGCGGACGCGGAATCGCCACATTTCCGTGCGATGAAGTTCTACATGGATGCCGCCATCGCGCGTGGCATTCCGTGGGGCATCTTGTCCTGCGGTCTTCAATTTCAGGTCAACCGCGAGGCCGAGTACGCCGCCGGGCTGAAACCATGGGTGCCCTATTTGAAGCAAGCGGCCTTCATCACGCTGCGCTCACCCAACTGCGTGCGCATCGCACAGGAACTCAGTGGGCGGAATGACGTGCAGTTTTTTCCAGATGCGGCCTATCTGTATCAACCGAAGGTCGAATCGACCGAGGAGGTGCCGCGAGTCGTCACACTGGTTCCCGCCGGCCTCGTCAATGCACGGAACGTGCTGATCAATCATTACATGCGGCAGTTTGCCGCCAGCGATGCACCCACTCGCTGGCTGGGCATGGGAGCACCGGTGGACGATGACAAGCTGCTCCTTGAGGTCGCCGCACAGTTTCCCCAGTCGCAGATCATCGCCCGGCCAGGGCCGCAGGAGGCCTTTGCAGCCATCGCACGTTCGCGGTTCGTCATCACGGGCCGTTATCACGGCATGATTTTTGCCCGCGTCTGCCGTGTGCCGTTCATCACGCCTGTCGATTCACCTTACAAGATCCGTATGGAGGATCTGAACGCGGACATCAGCGCCGCCACCGGCCATTTCGAAGTGCTGCAACGTTTTCTGCCACGCTGAGGCAACCATCCGCGTCTCGTGAACCGAGCGTTTCGTTTTTCTCCAAGGCGATCTCCGTGTTCAGCTCCCTGCAGCAACGAAAGCTCCAGCGCTTCGAGCGAGAGGCGTGGGAAATTCAGGGTGCGCCGTCCAAATGCTCATTCAATCGTGGATTCACCCGCCGGGCCAAGATGCCATGATACCAGGGCGAGCGCATTTGCAGCCACACCACGAACAGCGTCACGGGCGTCTGCATGATCAGGGGCGACAGCCAGCCTATGTAGCCCGCAGCCAGATGAATTCCGACCAGCATCACAAAAGCCACCGCCCAGGACAGCTCCAGCCGCCACCACACCCGGAACACATGGCAAAAGAGGAAGAAATGCCCCACGACCATCGGAACGATCCACCACAACGGAAAATCCTGTGCCCTGAGCCAGAACGTGAGGCCGAGGCTCAGCAGCAGGATCAAGACATCCCAGAGAGACACACGGAATCCGTGACGGCGAGGCGGTGGAGGCGTGTGAGTCATGGCTGAGTCGTGCTGCCTCCGATCAGGGTCTCGTAACACCGCCGGTCCGGGTCCGAGAAGCAGCAGAAGATCACACGTTGGATGGAGGAAGGATTTTCCATGAACTGAGACACAGTCCTCACGGCAATGGCCGCCGCGTCATCCGCCGGATAGCGGTACACGCCGGTCGAGATGCACGGAAAGGCGATGCTTTGCAACTCGTGCTTCGCGGCAAGTTCCAATGAGTGCTGGTAGCACGACCGCAACAGCTTCGCCTCGCGCTTGCCGCCATCTTTCCAGATGGGTCCGACCGTGTGGATGACGTGGCGTGCCTTGAGGCGGTGCCCCTTGGTGATCTTCGCTTCACCGGTGCGGCAACCATTCAACTTGCGGCATTCCGCTAACAGTTCCGGCCCCGCTGCGCGATGGATCGCGCCATCGACACCACCCCCACCAAGCAGCGTGGTGTTGGCATCGTTGACGATGGCATCCACGTCGAGCGTGGTGATGTCCGCGCAGATGGCCTCCAGGGTGGTCATGGTTTTTCAGTATGGAGGTAGCAAACGTCGGAATCCGTGGAGCAGAACCACGAGTAGAAAAAGCAGATTTCTCACTGGAATCGCCAGGCATGGCAATCCTGACCAGATGGCTTTTTCTCCCGTCTTTCCATTGCCCAAAGCAGACGCAACTCGTCGAATGTAACCCACCGACCTGGGCCAGTCGAAGATGCCGTCGATCCACTCTTTCGGCATACCATCTTCACCGACTTCCGCACCGCAGATACCACCTGCAATGGCAGCCACCGTGTCCGTGTCGCCACCACAAGTGATCACCTCTGAAAGCACATGATCGAACTGCCAGCGATGCCGCAGCCACGCGAAAAGAGCCACCGCAACTGTGTTCGGTGCGAAACCGCTAACACCACGCTCACATCCGATCTCCGCTGCATATTCCGACACGCTGCTGCCACGACTCAAAGCCAGCTCCAGCTTCGCAAAGCGCGAGATCATCTCCTCGCTCTGCACGAACGACCGTAATGCTTCGATCACCGCCTTCGTCTCTACCTTCCCCGATGCCCAAGCTGCCGCTTCAGCCACCAGCAGTGCAGATTCTTCCGCACGGGCATCCGTATGTGTCAGACGACAGGCTGCAAGAGTGAACTCGTGTCGTTTCGCGGCATCCTCGCGAAACACGACACCGATGATCGCACTCCGCATCGCTGCCCCATTGCCCGCTGAACGCACACCAGCCCTCGCCGCCGGGAAACCCAGCCATAATCGCACAATCGCCTTCGCCGTGCTCAATCCAACGCCCGCTGGCAATGCCAGCAGCCACCAGCGCAGCGACCACCCTAGCGACCGCTGAAACGCCATCGAATCATTTCCATGTCTCACCAGCGCTGTCGCCACCATCAACGTGTGCTCGGTATCATCGCTGAACATACCACGCCCAAACACCAGCCGATGTCGCAAACCACCTCGGCAGAATCGAGTTGCTCGCCTGCACGTCAATCCCTCTGTCGGCAATCCAAGAGCATCGCCAACGGCGGTGCCGAGCAGGCAACCGAGAGCATGATTCGATGAACTTGGAGGGTTCATGACTTGGACGGCTGGAGGTTCAGAATTTCCCGTGACTGAAGCCAAGGTCGTGGATTGCCTTCTCTGCCGACGAACAATGCTACAATGCCCCCCCACAATCGCGCAGTTGGTGTCGCCTTCTCCGCCATCATGAAGTGTTCGGCTGTGGCGTAGCGGATGCTTTTGATTTCAAAAGGATGACCATCCCACCATTGGCTGAAGCAAGACTTGGTCACGGAACCATCTTTGGCAGGCGTGTGGCCCCAAAAGAAGGCCCACTTGGGGACGAGGCCAGATTGAATGGCTGCAATGAGAGAATCGCGAGTCATGGGTGGAGTGTTTTGAATGGCAAAAAGATGTGTGGCAAAAAATGGCTCAGATGAATTTCATGTTTTTGCCGTCCATCTTTTTGCCATTTGTGTTTGGGATCAGATTTCGAAGAGGAAGCCCTTCTTCTTCAGCCTCTCATACTTCACGGGGTCGAAGCGGAAGAGCTGCGCGGGGCGATGCGGGCCTTCCTGGTGCTTTTCTTTGAGGGGGATGAGGAGGTCGTAGGAGAGGGCTTTTTTGCGGAAGTTGCGTTTGTCGAGGAGCTCGCCGAGGACGGCTTCGTAGAGGCGCTGGAGCTGGGTGAGGGTGAATTTCGGCGGGAGGAGCTCGAAGCCGATGGGCTGGTAGGTGAGCTTGCCGCGGAGGCGGGTGAGCGCGGTGGCGAGGATGTCGATGTGGTCGAAGGCGAGCGACGGGAGATCGCTGACTGAGAACCATTTCGCCTCAGCGGCATCCGTGGCGGCGGTGACGGCACCCGGTTTCACGAGGGCGAAGTAGGCGACGCTGACGACGCGCTCGCGTGGATCGCGCTTCACGGTGCCGAAGGTGTAGAGCTGCTCGAGAAAGACGTCACGCAGGCCGGTTTCCTCCTCGAGCTCGCGGCGGGCGGCGTCATCGAGCGTTTCCTCGACGCGGACGAAGCCGCCGGGCAGCGCCCAGCGGTAGCGGAAAGGCTCCTGGCCGCGGCGGATGAGCAGGACCTGCAATTCACCGCCATCGAAGCCAAAGACGACACAATCGACTGTGAGTGCCGCGCGAGGGTATTCATAAGTATGGGGCATTCAATATTAAAGTGTATAATAAACACGAAGTCAATGATGTAACCCCAAACTCTCCGACAGACATGGAAAACCTGGGCAGGGAACATGGGTCGAGACCTGCTGCGAAGTTTCATGGCGGGCTTGGCACGTGGGAGCAGCGAGGCGGTTGAATCGAGTTCGAGCAGGAGGACGAGGACGATCATCCGCAAGCCTCCCTCCTCCGGCTTTCCCGTCCTTGCATCCCGGCGGCTTGCCCGTAGTATCGCGGCCCTTTTTCAACCACCCCAAACCTGATACCATGAGCACCCTGAAAAACGTCGCCATCGTCGGAGCCACGGGCGCTGTGGGCGCGGAGATGATCCGTTGCCTCGAACAGCGCCAGTTCCCCGTCGGCCAGCTTACCCTCCTCGCCTCCGCACGCAGCGCCGGGAAGAAGCTGAAGTTCAAGGGTGAAGACATCACCATTCAGGAACTCACGCCGGATTCGTTCCAGGGTATCGACATCGCGCTGTTCAGCGCTGGTGGCGGCATCTCACGCGATTTCGCCCCGCATGCGGTCAAAGCGGGCGCGGTGGTCGTGGATAACTCCTCCTACTTCCGCCAGGACCCGAACACGCCGCTCGTCGTGCCGGAAATCAACGCTGCCGACGTTAAAAATCACCAAGGCATCATCGCCAACCCGAACTGCACTACGGCGATCTCGCTGATGGCGCTGTATCCGCTGCACCAGGCCTTTGGTGTGAAGCGCATCTTTGCCAGCAGCTACCAGGCGGTGTCCGGCACCGGAGCGCAGGCCATTGAGGAGCTGGCGAACCAGTCCCGCGAATGGGCATCTCAAAATCGTGCCTGGGACGCGGCGAAGCTCGACAGCAAGCCGCACGTCTATCCGCATCAGATCGCCTTCAACGCCATCCCGCAGGTCGATTCGTTCCTCGACAGCGGCTACACGAAGGAAGAGATGAAGATGGAAAACGAAGGCCGCAAGATCATGCATCTCGACAAGTTCCGCGCTTCCGTGACCTGCGTGCGCATCCCGGTCTTCCGCGCCCACAGCATCGCCATCAGCGCCGAGTTTGAAAAGCCTGTCACGGTCGAAGCCGCCCGCGAGGTGCTCAGCAAGGCCCCCGGTCTGGACATTCTCGACGATCCCGCGAACAAGGTCTATCCGCTCGCCCTCGACATCGCAGGCCGTGACAACTGCGCCGTCGGCCGCCTCCGCATGGACTGCGCCCTGGACAACGGCCTCGCCTTTTGGGTCGTCGGTGACCAGCTCCTCAAGGGAGCCGCGCTCAACGCGGTGCAGATCGCGGAGTGCTTGCTGTAGGCCTTGGCTCACACACGGATCATGGCCTGGAGCACCTGCCAGGAGGAAAGATTCCGACGAAATGACGGCATTCCGTATCCAGTGCCTCTGAATCTCGCCTTTTTTCGGAATGGAGTAGTCCGGGGAAGGAACCCAGACGTTTGTAAAATGCTCTAATGAAACCTCGTTTTTAAAATTATATGATGAAACCACTTCTGCTTGCCGTCCTCTTGCCTTGCCTGTTTGCCTCCACCTCACGAGCGGAGATGAGCTTGGACTTTGAATCCGGCGCGGTCTGGACCGGCACCAACGATATCCGCATCCCGGCAGACACAGGCACCTTGTTCTCCCTGGCCAGCGATTTGAATGCAGAACCGGCGGTCTTCTTCCGTGGCCGCGCCACTTGGCACATGGGCACACGCCACGACTTCTCCGTGCTCGCCGCCCCGCTGCGCACGGAGTCTGAGGGTGCCTTCGCCACTCCGGTCAATTTTGCTGGCACAACCTTCGCCGCGAACACGCCCACCACGGCGCGTTACCGCTTCGACTCCTACCGGCTCACCTACCGCTACAATTTCATCACCACCGACACCCTCACCTTCGGCATGGGTCTGACGGGGAAAATCCGCGACGCCTCCATCCAGGTGGATCAGGGTGGCCTTTCCGCCCGGGATGCTAATCTCGGCTTCGTGCCGCTGATCAATTTCCGCCTCGACTGGCGTTTCGCGCCACGCTTCAGCCTGCTGCTGGAGGGCGACGCGCTCGTGGGCCCCAATGGCCGTGCCGAGGATGTGCTGGCCGCCGTGCAGTACCATGCCACGGAGAACATCGCCCTGCGTTTGGGCTACCGCATTCTCGAAGGCGGTGTGGACAGCGACACCACCTACACCTCCGCGCTCTTCCATTACCTCAGCGCCGGCATCACCTACCGCTTCTGACAATAGTCTCGGGGGCGTTCGGTCACGGGCATGCGTTCGTGTGATTCCCCTGCCCTCTATTTGACGATCAGCGCCGCGCTTACCTCGCCGTTTTCACCGGCGGTGAAGATGCGGGGTTTATCATCGCTCTCGTGGACGATGATGAGCGCTTTGTTCCAGCCGGGCGTGGGATCGGCTCCAAGCCAGTTTGGGTTGGCGTAGAAGATCGCGCCAGGCTCGTCGAGCAGGGCTTTCACGCGGTCGGTGACATCGGTGAACGCGGTGCCGGAACCATACACGGCGGAGATGAGTTTCACCGGAATGCGCTTCGGCCTTGGTGCGGGTTTGCCGTTGGGCAGGAGCTTGATGAAGGAAGCGTCGCCGATGCCGAGTGTGAGCGATTTCGTGTTCCAAAGATTTTCAAACTTGGCGAGGTCACACACGCCGCTCATCTCGATGAGATCTCCCTCGCGCAGCGTGGCGAGCTTTGGCAGCATCTCGGTCTCCTTCCACTGGCTGGCGAAGACGCGGACGTAATAGCCTTCATCATTCGGCAGGTAGGACCAAACGACGAAGCGTTCCCAGAAATCCACGCCGCGCACCTTGAAGCGCATCTTCGCGGGGCGCTGCGTGTCCACGAGTTTCTTTTTGAGCAGGCCGTTCGCCACTTCCTTCTGCGCGTCCGTCCAGTTCCGTGCGTTCTCGGGCTCCATGTCCTTTGGGATCACGGCCAGGAAGTCTGGGTAGCTACGCAGCGTCTTCGGCTCCTTGGGTTTGGTGGGCGCGTCATCCGCCGCGTTCAGCAAGCAGGCGGAAGCGAGGGAGAGCAGGAGCAGAGCAAGCGTGAGTTTCATGTGAGGTGGGCGATTGTCGTGATTCAGATCACGGAATGCAATCGGTGATCCTTGGGGCTGGACACGGCTCGTGTTTGTAAAGAGTGGGTCAAAGTCACGCTTTCGTGGATGAGGCTGAGGCATGCAGGAATTGAGAGTGGATTTTGTGGAGGAATTGAGGATGATCAGGACCATGAGCACGGCAGCCTTGACCCAGAGCTTGTTTTCGTTGCCTGTCGCCGAGCGCGTGGCGCTGGCGGACAGGCTTTATGCGAGCGTGCCCGAGGACTGGCAGAAGACCGTCGATCAGGCTTGGCTGGAGGAAGCGACCAGGCGTTCGGAGGAAATGGATGCTGATCCGAGTGTGGAACTGTCGCACGAGGCGTTCATGGCCGGACTCAAGATCAATCGAGATCGTCGATGAAGCTGAGCTATCACCGGCGTGTTCAGGCGGAGGTTGATGAGGCGGTGGATTGGTATGAGGAGCAGCGCACCGGCCTGGGAGACGATTTCTTCGGGTTGGTCGATCTGGCAGACACGCTGGCCTATCTCGGTCTCAAAGCCAAGGCTCAGACATCCTGACCTCGGAAGCGGGCCTATGATCCAGAAATTGACAGCAGAATGGGGGACAACAGAATGGGTTCTTATTCTGCTGTCCTCATTCTGCTGTCCCTCTGGCTTACCTCATTTCCCGAGAGCTTCGACCATACAGAAACGCCTCAGGATGTCTGACGCTGCCGCATGAGCCTCCCAGATTCCTTGCATCGAAGATAGAGCCGCTTGCCAAATTCTCAGCACCCTCGGTGGTAGTCCCTGAGGATTCACCACAGAGGCAGAGACTAGCACAGAGATTCGCGCGTGAGCGTCAGGTCAGCGTTCGATCCGCGGTTAGATTCATCCGGCGATCCATGTTCAGTCGGATCCGAGTCCGCAGATTCCAGTCACAGCAGATGCCGCCAGTTCGTGGGATCGCGCTTTTCGTGGACGACACCGATGATCCAGAGGGCGTCTTGCTCGATGCGATAGACCACCAGATAAGGAAAGGTTTTCATCAAGTAGCGCCGGGTGCGGGGCGAGAGCGGCTTGCCGGTGGCAGGGTGCTCAGACAATCAATGAGTGGCGGCTTCGAGGCTTTCCAGGAAACGGCGGGCGGCTTGTTCCGAGCGCTCAAAATAGTAATCAAAGGCCTTCAACGCCTCGGCATGTGCAGCGGCGGTGAACTGGACGTTCATGCGCGGAAGCGGTCGCGCATTTCGGCAAAAACGCTGTCGGCGCTGTGCAGGGCCATGTCGCCACGGTTCACGGCTTCCACGCGTTCCTCCATCTCATGGGCGATCCGGGCCTCCCACATGGCATCACAGGAGCTGATGATCAGATCATCGAGCAGGGTGGCCTGTTCCAAGGCAGGCAGTTGCAGGAATGCTTCGCGGAGAACGGCAGCAGACATAGGACACCGTAACAATCACGGCGCATGTCGCAAGGGCCGGTGATGGCTCGAAATCGCTGCCGCAGGGAAGCTCGGGCGGCGGAACCGCGTGGCGGTTAGTGCTCCGGCGGGGTGCGTGTGTGGCACGGTTCCGCGGAGAGCGCTCGCTGGCGCTCCTGGGCATCATGGCTTGTTGCCTCAAAAGTAAATGACACCGGGGAGGGCGCGGGAGGAAGGGATCGTTGCCTCAGAAGTGATGACACCG
>JAPLUL010000131.1:0-3847 GCA_026397635.1 Verrucomicrobiota bacterium
GACGCGGCAGCATCTCTTCCCGAACTTTTTGACTCATGGACATCGACTTGGGTTGCCGGTGTCATCCTTTTTGAGTCAACGTCCTTTCCATCCCCGCACAGCTTTTATCCCCAGGGTGTCAAAACTTATGAGGCAACAGGATGGCGATCCCGTCGGGAATTGAGGCATTGCAACGCAGAGGCGCAAAGAATAGAATCCGCTCATGTCACAGGCCATTCATCTTGATCTGGAACTGCCCGGCGATCTCGCGCGGTTCAAACTGCCGGCGGGAGTGAACGAGCGGCTGTCGGCGTTGCTGGACAAGCAGGACGCCGGGGGGGAACTCACGGCCCAGGAGCGGCGCGAGGCGGAGGGTTTGGTCGATCTGGCAGACACGCTGACCTATCTCGGTCTCAAAGCCAAAGCTGCCGCATGAGCCTCCCGGACTCCTTGCGCTGGCAGGTGATCCAGAGGGCGGGAAACCGCTGCGAGTACTGTGGCTTGTCGCAGGAGGGGCAGGAGGCGGTGTTTCATGTGGATCACATCCACCCGGTGAAACTGGCCGGGCAGACGGCGCTGGAAAATCTGGCGCTGGCCTGTGTGTCCTGCTCGTTGCGCAAAGGGGCGCGGGTGAGCGCGGAAGATCCGGTCGGCGGAGACTTCGTGCCGTTGTTTCATCCGCGCCGGGATCGGTGGAATCTGCACTTCCGCTGGAATGGCTGCGAACTGGCAGGAATCTCGGCCACTGGGCGTGCTACGGTGTCTGCGCTCGCCATGAACCGGCCGATTGTGGTGAGCATACGGCGCGAAGAATCACTCCGTGGTCGTCATCCCCCACCGGGGCAGCTTTGAGTCGGAGTTTTTACCGCTGATGCGACGCTAACAAGACGCTGATGATCGGATTCATCCATGAGCGTCAAGTCAGCGTCCGATCAGCGATTCATTCATCACGTCGTGCTGAACTGCCACGCGGTTCCGACTTGCAGCCCAAGCGTGCCGAGCCTGGGGCGAGCGCTCCCTTGGGATTCGCGTGTCCCACCGCCCCCATCACGTTCCCGGACCGCCACGCGGTCCCGTCATGGGCGATGCGCTGCCGCAGGGTCGTTCGGGTGACGGAACCGCGTGGCGGTTCCTGCTCCGGCGGGGTGCGTGGGTGGCGCGGTTCCGCGGAGAGCGCTCGCTGGCGCTCGGCACTCAGGAGCTGCCTGACGAACGTCCCGTTGGGACGTTGCCTGAACGGTTCAGGTACTTTATTTTTTGGCTATAGCGGGACAGACACTTTGTTCTCGCTCAAGCAAGAGTCTGGACTCGGTGAGGCGCAGGAAGTGGGGGCCGTCCTTGAGCTTGAACAAGGTCATCCGGAGGTTTCGGCCTGTGTTATGAGTGCTTGGTCTGACGGGTCAGACGTTTCGGCTGGGAGTGTCAGGGCTCGATGTCTCTTGTGCCTTTGCAGTTGGGGTAGGCGGAGCAGCCCCAGAACTCGGAGGAGGTCTTGCCGGCGGTGCGGCGGCGCATGGGTTTGGCGCAGACGGGGCACAAGGGTATGCCGACTTGTTCGGCGCGGGCTTGAACGCGGGTGGCGTGGAGGCGCTCGGTGAAGCCGCCGTGTTCTTTGAAATCGCGGCCCTGGCTCTGGACCTGGCGTTTGAGGAGATAGGACGCCTGATTGGCGGCACAAAGCATGGCATTGGCCGCGAATTCGGGTTCGGCTTTGGCGACGAACTCAGCGAGTCCGGCAAGCCCGGTGAGCACCACTTTTCCTTTGGGCGCAGCGGGAAGATTGGGGAAGACATCGTGCTTGAGCCGTTCCCGCATGGCGAGGCACTGTTTGGAGCTTTTGTGCCAGACACGAAGCCCGCGCTGGATGAGGAAGCTCTTGTAGTCCTTGGCGAGTTCGTCGTTCAAACTCGCCCGGGCGACGTTGGTGAGCTTCATCTCCATTTTCTTGGAGGTGGCGGCGGCTCCGCTGCCTTCGGAGATGTTCCGCACGCCACTGCGCGCGGCCTGCACCATCTGGTCGTGGGTGCGGCTGCTTTTGTCGATGAAGCGATCACAGAAGACGACGGTGGCATCATAGACCGCCTCGGCGACAGCGTAGCTGCGAAGGTTCTCATAACCTCCATGCGGCATCAAGGGACTGTCGAAGTCGGGCGGCATGGCGGGGTTTCGTCTGACGAGTCGGACCCGTCAGACTCGTCCGACGGGCCCGAGGTAGGAAAGGCGCCTTACTGGCACGCCTCGCACGTCCCGCCATTGCGCATGGCTTCGATGGAGCAAGCTTGCACTTCCTCGGCGGTGTAGCGTTTGGCGCCGACGGCTCCGTTGATGACGGCGCTGCTGATTTCCTTTTGGAAGTCGACGGTGCTCTTCTCGATGTTGGAGGCGCTGCGGGTGCGGAGGTAGTAGGTGGTTTTGAGGCCTTTTCTCCACGCGCCACGGTACATGTGGCTGAGAGTGCTCATCTCGGTGCTGCCGAAGAAGAGGTTCACGCTCTGGCTCTGATCGATCCACTTCTGACGACGGGCGGCGGCGTCCACCAGCCAGGCCCAGTCGATGCTGAAGGCGGTGGCGTAGCGGCGCTTCAAATCGACGGGGATTTCCTCGATGGCCTCGATCTCGCCGTCCATGTACTTAAGCTTGTTCTGGATGTCGGCGGTCCACAGGCCGCGCTTTTTGAGGTCGCGGATGAGGTAGGGATTGAGGAGCATGAAGTCGCCGGAGAGATTGGCCTTCACGAGCATGTTGCTGAGCAGGGGCTCAATGCAGGGGCTGGAGCCCATGATGTTGGAGATGGTGGCCGTCGGCGCGATGGCGATGACGTTGCTATTGCGCATGCCCTGCTTGGCGATCTTGGCGCGGAGAGCGCTCCAGTCCATCTTGCCGCCGCGTGGCACCTCGATGGGGACGCCGCGCTCGTTTTCGAGGAGATCGACGGTGTCCTGCGGCAGGAGGCCGCGGTCCCACTTGCTGCCTTTGTAGCTGGAATACTGCCCGCGCTCGGCGGCGAGGTCGCTGGACGCCTCATAGGCATAGTAGGCCACGGCTTCCATGAACTCGTCATTGAACTCGACGGCTTCCTTCGAGGCGAAGGGGATGCCTTTGCAGTAGAGGGCGTATTGCAGGCCCATGACGCCGAGGCCGATGGGGCGGTGGCGGGTGTTCGAAGTCTTGGCGGCCTCGGTGGGGTAGAAGTTGATGTCGATGACGTTGTCGAGCGCACGCACGGCGACGCGGATGGTCTCGCGCAGCTTGCTGTGGTCAATGCCACCGGAGTCGTCGAGGTGGTTGTCGATGAGGACGGAGCCGAGGTTGCAGACGGCGGTCTCGTCAGCGGAGGTGTTGAGCGATGAGGACGGAGCCGAGGTTGCAGACGGCGGTCTCGTCAGCGGAGGTGTTGAGCGTGATCTCGGTGCAGAGATTGGAGCTGTGGATGACGCCGATGTGGTCCTGCGGGCTGCGGACGTTGCAGGGGTCTTTGAAGGTGATCCAGGGATGACCGGTCTCGAAGATGGACTTGAGCATCTTTTTCCATAGATCGACGGCCTCGATTTCCTTGCCGAAGATCTTGCCGGTCTTGGCGATGGCCTCGTACTCGACGTAGCGTTTTTCAAAGGCGCTGCCGTAGAGGTTGTGGAGGTAGGGGACTTCGTTGGCGCGGATGAGGGTCCAGGTTCCACGGGCCTCCATGCGCTTCATGAAGAGATCGGGAATCCAGTTGGCGGTGTTGAGGTCGTGGGTGCGGCGGCGCTCGTCGCCGGTGTTCACACGGAGCTGGAGGAAGTCCTCGATGTCGTTGTGCCAGACTTCGAGGTAGGCGCAGCCGGAGCCACGGCGTTTGCCACCTTGATTGACGGCGATGAGCTGGTCG
>JAPLUL010000142.1:0-51995 GCA_026397635.1 Verrucomicrobiota bacterium
CAAGATCGGCGCGTTATTGAAGACGCTGACTACCGAGTCCACATCCACCGCTGCATTGAAGCGCCCATCGCCCGCTTGACTGGCCCTCACCGTCACTGAACCGATCCCGGTGAATGACAAAATGCCTCCGCTGATGCTGGCAATGGAACCTGGATCACTAAAAATGCTGTACGTGACCGCCAGACCACTGCTGGCCACACCCGTCAGCGGCCATTGAGCCGTGGAAGACAGGGTAGCGGGCAGCGTGAAAGCGAGGGTCTGCGCAACCCGGTTCACCGTGAAGGTCTGATTCACGCTCGGTGCGGCGTCCAACACCCGGTTGCCACTTTGGGTGGCACGCACGGTCACCGGACCGTTGCCGGTGAAGTTGAGCTGCGTCTTGTTCACTGCATCTATTTGCGCCGGGCCGCTGATGACGGTGAAGTACACCGCGAGCCCACTGCTCGCCGTGGCCACCAAGTTGAGTGGCGTGCTCGAACTCTGGGCCCCTGGGTTGGCAAAGGTAATGGTCTGCGGTGCCTGCACCGCTGCGGTAAGTGCCCGGTAGTTTTTCACCCAAAAGTCGGTCGTGTCGGAAGCCGAGGTCGAATAACCCGCCACGAACACATTGCCATCCGGTGACAATGCGACCGCTCCCGCGCTATCGTTTTTGTCAGCGGCTCCGTTGAACTGCCGCTCCCAGATCAGACCGCCATCGTTGGCGAACATTTTGGCGGTCAGCACATCGTAGTTGCCCGCCGCGTTCTGCGTGTAGCCCGTGGCGACCACATTGTTCATCGCGTCAATGCCGAGGGCGGTTATGAGATCCTGGCCGAGGGCCACTCCGTTGAAGCGACGTTCCCAGACCAGTGCACCGTCCGCACTACTGTATTTGGCCACGTACCCGTCCTGCGCACCGGCCGAACGGTAGCTTGTGCCGCCCACAATCACGTCGCCATTGCCGTCCACCGTCAAGTCGTAGCCCGTATCCGAGGAGTCAAAGGTGCTGTTCCACTGCTTCTGCCAGAGCAGGCCGCCGCCTGTGTCCAGTTTGACGGTGTAGAGGTCGTAGTTGGCGGAACGCGCCGTACCCGTCGCCACGACATTGCCAAGAACGTCAAAGGCCACCGCGTAGGCCTGATCATGGGTGTTCGTGCTCCCATTGAAATTGTACTGCCAGAGGGTCGCACCGGTGCCTGCCTGCAAACGCAGCACCCGGAAGTCCATGTTATTGGAGGCGTTGTGCGCATAGCCAGCTAAGGCCAAATTCCCCGCCGCATCCAACGCCACCGCGCTGGCCGCATCAGACCTGTTGTTACCGCCATCGATCAGACGCTCGAAATAGGTCGTACTGCCATTGGCTGAGTACCTGGCTGCAAAGAAGTCCTGGCTGGAGGTCGCTCCTACGCCGTAGCCTGCCACCGCCACATTGCCGGAGCTATCGACCGCCACGCTGGTGGCCACGTCGTAGCTGCCACCGGCTCCCGCGTAGGTCTTGCTCCACCGCAGGGTCCCGTCCGTCCCGGCATACTTGGCCACGTAAACATCCGTGTCCGTGCTGCCAATCCCCGTGTAACCGGCGATGATCACGTCTCCATTGCTGTCCACCACGATGGACGTGGCCTCATCGGCAGCAGCGGCGGCACCATTGAACGTGACCGCCCACAGTAGGGTTCCGTTCACCGGATGGTACTTGGCTGTATAGATGTCCCTGTTACCGGCAGCGTTTGTCGTGTAGCCGGTGGCGAACACCGCCACCGCTTCATCACTCGTCGTGCTCTTTTGTACCGCTACTGCCGTGGCCAGACCATTCCGCAGCGTTCTCGGAGCATCCGGGCCGCTGTAGGTCAACGTCCATGTTTCCTCAATGTCGCGTCCAATGACAAAGGCGTAGAGCGTATTCGCCGCATTGCCGCCTTCCGCCGTGGTCACCACAACGCTGGCTGGGCCTGCGCGGCCCGCGGCCGTTGTGGCCGTAATCGTCGTGTCATTGACCACGGTGAAGTTCGCGGCTGCCACACCGCCGAAAGTCACGCCGCTGGCTCCCGTGAAGCCCGTGCCGGTGATGGTCACACTCGTGCCGCCAGCGGTGCTGCCACTCGCGGGTGTGATACTGGTCACGATTGGGCCTCGCAAGACCACCGTCACCACCACGTCATTCCCTGTGCCGCCGGTATAGGAGATCTCGCCAGCCAACGACGACCCTAGGAAATTGAGGACCTTTTTGCCCTCGTATAAACCGGCAAAGTAGCCGCTGATCGCATCGGTCAGGTCATTGGAGATGATCGTGAAGCTGTCCCCCAATTGCGCGGTGTAGCCGTTGATGGCGTTAAAGACCAATCGCGCCCCAGATCCACCAGCGGTCAGATTGATCGTGCCGGTGGTGTTGATCTGGTCGTAACTGCCGGTGCCACCGATGTTGAAGCGTAGTTGCCCGTCCACGATGGCGATGTTGCCTGTATTCAAGGTGCCGGCGGTGGAGAGGCCCGCCGGATTGATCGCCCCGCCACTGTTGAGCTGGATCGCGCCCACGGTTCCAGTCCCCCGCAGGGTGCCGCCGTCGATCGTTGTCAGGCTGCTGCTGCCGATGCTGCCGTTCACCGCCAGAGTGCCGGCGCTGATCGTTGTCACGCCGGTGTAGCCATTGCTGCCGCTGAGAATCTGTTCGCTCGCGCCATCCTTGATCAGCCCCCCCGTCCCACCGATCGTTCCGGCAAATGCCGTGCTGCCAGCGCTGCCACCCACCGTCAAGTTGTTCGCATTCAGACTGATTGCCGAAGAACTGGCTCCAGTGAGAGACAGGACGGACTGACTCACGCCGAGTGACAGCGTCGAACTGCCCGTGCCGCTCTGGTCCATGAGAATGGCTGAACGGGCCGGGTTCGTGGGCAGGGCGTTCACCGTATTGGCGTTGAGGGTGCCGCCGTTGATGATGTAGGTTGGGCCGACATAAGTGTTCGCACCTTCCAGCGTGGTGATTCCAGTGTCCACGGTGAGGTCTGAGTTATCGCTGGCCCCGGTGATCGAACCTGAGACCGTAATACCGCTGGCCCCTCCATTGAGAGTGAGCGTGGTGCCGTCCTTGTTAAGATTCCCAGAAAGAGTCAGCCGTCCGCTACCGGCGTTCTCGATGGTGTCACCACCGGTGCCCAATGCGTTGATGTTCTTGTCCAGTGTGCCCGCACCGCCGGTATAAACCAATCTGCCGGACGAAGCACTGCCCGCGCCAAGATTCACCGTATCACCCCCACCGAGGGACTGCGGCGTGGCACCGGTGCCCACTACATTGATTGAGACCGTGCCACTATTCACGTTCGTGCTTCCCGTGTAGGTGTTCAGGCCGGTGAGTTCAAGCGCCCCGCCACTGGTAATGATCAAACCGCCCCCGCCGCCGATCACGCCATTGTAAGTGACCGTGACATCCGCCCCCGCATCAAAAACCAAGGGCGCCGGATTAGCGTTAGCAGGCGGTTCAATCAACTGCCCTGCGAAGCCGCTCCGCACCGTAAAATGCGTCGTTCCACCGGACCCGCCGGCCGTAGCAGAGCTGTTCAGCCTGTAGTGCCCACTAGCCCCCTGCCCTCCACTAGCGCCGCTCGCCGCAGGGGTGAGGCTGTAGTGAGCGCTGGTGCCGGCGAATATGGGCGTCAGCAATGCCGTCTGGAGGACAGCAAAACATCCCAGCCGCAAGGACCAGTGCCACCCCATATCAGCAAGACTCTTCAGGCGCGCGACCATCCAGTTTATCTAGGTAAGGAAGCTTCGATTTTACGAAGCCGCTTCTCTTGGTCGTTGATCGCCTTCTTCTGCTCTCTCAGCGTCCCATCCTGCTGGGCGATTTTGCTCTTCAACGCCTGGTTTTCGCGATGCAGTTCCTGCACGGCGGCAGCCGAGTAAATCGTGAGAGGATAGGTGTCCACTTGGAGAATGTCAGATCCGTCCGGCAGCTTTTCACCGCTGCTCTTCACATGATCGGGAAACACCTCCGCGAACTCTTGGGCGATGACGCTGAGGTAGCGCTTGTTCTCAACCGTGGGATGAACCGCGCGATACTGATCCGTGTAGCGGTAGTCCACCAGCCGCACTTGGTTCAACTTCTCCAAAGCCCCGGTTACGGGCTGGATCTCTTCCTTGATTCGCCGGTCCGAGTTTGACACCCAGCTCCCCGGAGTGGTCTTTCCCGCATTGCCTTCGACCTCCAGCGCATTCGCCGTCGCGGTCCGGCCAATGCCGACTCTCTGCGTGAACACATTGTCCTGATCCAACCGCGCCACCTGCGCCGGAATCAGATCCGCCCGCAGAGCTAGGGCGTGCCGCTCACCCGCCGCGATCTGGATCACCTGCGTGGCCGTAGATGGAAGCGCCAGCAGACCATCTGCGGCCTCACCCCAGGCGACGACGGACCCATTCGCCCTCAGCGCCAGACTGAAACCCTCGCCACCGGCGACCCGCGTGACATTCCCCAAAGAGGCAGGCACGGAGCATTGTCCAGCATTGTCCCAGCCCCAGGCGGCCACGGTTCCGTCGCTTTTGATGGCTAGACTGTGGTGCCCCCCAGCGGCGATGGCCACGACGTTGGTCAGCGAGGACGGGCCCACCATATTCCCACTGGTGACGATCATTCCAGGACTCAAACCCGAGGTGTCAGCCACCTCAACAACGGCCGAACCGTCGCCAGTAGAACTTACCACCGTGCTCCCATCGTACACGAGGTTGGCGGTGCCGACGGCAAGAGTCCGGGAAAGTTGGTAGTGGGTTGGATCAATGATGAACTGAATCTCGCCCAATATCGGTCTAGTTCCCGTCACCTGACCCAGAACGTCATAACCCCAGGCGACGATACTGCCATTTCCTTTGAGGGCCAGACAGTGATCGTTGCCGCAGGCGATGGCGATCACGTTGGTGGCCGAGCTGGGCACCGTGGTCTGTCCGTAAGAGTTATTTCCCCACGCCACCACGGTTCCATTCGCCAACAGCGCGAGACTGTGACTTCGCCCAGCGGCGACAGCAGTCGCTGTGGTGATCCCGCCGGGCACACTCGCCTTTCCAGCCGTATTACCTCCCCACGCCACCACGCTGCCGTCCCCCTTCCGCGCGAGAAAGTGCGTCCTGCCAGCCGAGATCTGCGTCACGTTCGACAATCCCTGAGGAACGGCAGTTCCCGTACCCCAAGTCACCACTGTCCCACTGCTAAGCAGAGCCAGACTCTGGGTGCTGCCCGCAGCGACGGCCACCACGCTCCCCAGTGCAGGGACTGTCGTCTTGCCGCCAGCGTTGTGCCCCCAAGCCACCACCGGCTTCACTGGCGGCGCAACGACGTTCGCCAGCGCCACACGATTCGCCACTTGCGCATAGGGAGCCGACGCAAGACGGTGGTCGGGGGTGATTTGTTCGAAACCAATAGACCCGCTGCTAAACCAGATTCGCAGGCGAATATCCGCCTGGTCAAAGACCTCCGTGGGCAGCGCCATCATGTTTGTCAGCGCGGTGTCACCCAGCAAAACGTCGTAGAGACCATGATTGACGATCAGAGGGACGGACGCCGCAGGCGCGCTGCCCGCAGTGCTGGTCCCGTCATTGCTCCAGTAGGTCGTCGAACCGTCCGCGTTGACGAGCGCAAATTTGAACTGACCTCCTCCATGAAAGTCAGAAAAAACACCGTCTTGTAAAACAGCGATGCGCCCTTGGTGGTTGATCAAGGCGGGCACAGCCCCCAACACCTGGCCGATCAGAAAGAAACTCAGCAGTAAAAATCGTATCATCATAGTTTGGGTGGCAAGGGGGTGGGGGGAGGCGTGGTGAGAAGGCGGCCCGCAGCGGATGCGTTCGGCTTGGCCCGCGGTGTATTAGGCACTTCTGAAGCACCTTTGGTGAAGCCACGACCAGAAGCGGTGGCATAAATGGTACGGTCCTCTTGGCTGAACATGAGCTCCATGCTCGTCTGCGGCCCTTTCATCACGGTGACCTGTTGCGGGTCAAAGCGAAACCAGTCTGGAGCCTTTGAAACCACGGCTGCCGCACTGCTAGGCACCAGACCAAAGGCATTTTCATCCCGCAGATACTTCATCAAATCAGCAGACGCTCGGACCACCAGAAACCATTGCCAGCGCTGCAGTCCATCCTCGTCGCTCCACTCGCGGCGCTCGGCGTTTAAGATCTGGTCGTCGGGCATCGGAGGCCGCCAGAAGGCTCTTTCGAAGATCTTCCCTGGGTCGGTCACCGTCAACGTGGGAGGCTTCCCCTGCCAAGTCACGGGCGCAGCAGCACTCAGCTTTCCCGGCTGACCACTGCCCACACGCCAGCCTAGCCAGCCGATGGCGGCGACGGAAAGGAGCGTGACTAGACTTGCAAAGGGCTTGCTCATGAAGACATAGGGGGCTCGGGATCCATCCAAGAGCCGCGGTTTACTCAATTCCCCGAATTCGAGTAGGTGCGCAGGAAGAGTTGAATGTCATGCACGCTCGCAGAGAAGTTGTTCATGCCCTCCTGCTCGTTGTTGAGCAGTGTGATGGCAGGAATGACGATCTTCCACTGGCTGTTCCAAACGCTGCGGCCGATGAGGCGAGCATTGGTGAAGACGGTCGGCAGGGAGCCGTCTTCGTACATGGCAGGATCCGCCACCATGCGGAAGGCCTGATGCTTGCGGATCACCCACGGCCGCTCGGCGAAGGTGTCGTTCGGGCCGAAGAACTGCGTGGTATTGAAAGCACTGGCTCCCAGGTTGTAGGGCAGCGGCAGTGCCTGATCGACCACCTGCCAGCTGCGGATGTCTCCGGTGTCACCCAGCGGCGTGCGCATGGAATCGGTGCCACAAGGAATCAGATAGGCATACGGCGTCGCACTGAGTGCGTTTGGCTGCGTGGATTCCCCATAACTCATGCCCACATAACCCGGCAGGGCCACGCCGACGGCGGCGATCTTGGTGGCGAAGTTGCTCTGGCTGTAAGCATGGTCCCCGGCGGCGAGATTGAGGCCGAAGAAATTCTTGCCATCCTCGACGGTGCTGCTGAAGGGGATGATGAAGCCGGGAATCGCGCTGCCATCGGCTTTTGTCAACCCGCGGCAATAGGCGGCCACGTGCGGATCGGACATGACGTTGGGCACGATGTGCTGCTCAAGGGTCTGTTGCCAGGCTTCATCGGCTTCGGCCGTGGTTGATCCTGTCTCGTCTTCGGCATGGGGCAGGATGCGGAACAACTCCTGACGCAGCGAGAACAGGGTGTTGTAGTGGTCCGGATTGTTGATGCCGAGGCGGCCTTCCGCGACGGCGAAGTCCGCGTTGAGCTGGGCCATGGTGCCGGCCAGTCCGGCATCACCGAGGGTGCTGGTGGTGGCTTGCGGCTCGCCTCCGGTCAGATCCCCGAGGGAGCGGGAGGCGACGAGACGGTTGATGACGGCTTGTCCCTGCGGGGTGCCGAGCAGGCCGGTTTCGTAGTCGTAGCTCTTGGCCGCGAGGTAGCTGTAGCGCCCCGCGAGGTCGAACAAGGTCCGGTATTGCACCAGCGCCTCGTTACGGAAGGTGCGGAAGGTCAGGTCCTTGGTGCGGTAGCCGTTGATCACGGCAGCAGCGCGTTGGCGCAGGGTCTCCCGCCGTAGCCGGATCGTCTCCCCGGCCACCAGCAAGTTCTGGATCTTTTGCGTGGCGGTGGCGTAGGCGCTGGCCAGCTCGGTGAAGCGGCTGCTCATCCCGATCAGCTCGCGGTAGGTCTGCTCGAATTCATACGCGGCCTGCAGTTGGTCCTGGGTGAAGCCGAGGCTCATGAGGGTGTTCTCCTTGATGAGTTCCAAGCCTCCGCCCACCGTGGTCAGGAGCATGCGGGACGCCGCATAATGGGTTGCGGAAGTGGCCATCAATGTACCCCTCGTCACTCCAGCTGCAAACTTGATCCCACTACGCCCTACAGAAGTCCCATCGTTGGAGAAGCCAAAGCTCAGGGGCAGCACTTCAGCAGCGCTTTCGCTTAAGTCTTCAACGGTATCCGCAAAAACTTCGGCGGTCTGAGCAATCGTCTCAAGCACCGCTGCAGCAGTATTGGTCGCCACGAGAGACGTGCCGATAACCGCCGTCGTCGTTTGCTGGCCCACATGCATTTTCACCAAGCCCTCGAACAATTCTTTTTCCCGGTAGAGGCGCGCCGCCAGGTCATTCCCTTCGGCTCTGGCGCCGAGCAGGGCGACTTGGGCGAGTTGTGCCTCGATCAAGGCATCCTGCAGGGCTCCGGTGTAGGGCCGCTTGCCGAGCGCGGTGCCCGGACCGACCACATCGGCGAACTGTACCCACTGGTTCGGGGTCACTTTGAAGGTTTTCACCACCGTATCCGGCTGCCCATCACCATTCTTATCGCCGCCTTCATAGCTCTTGATGATCCCATCAATGGCTCCGCCCGTGAACTTCTGATACTGTGCCGGGTAGCGATAGGTCACGGTGACGGGCTTGGAGGTGTCGATCCAGTCGAGCGGACGGTCGATGATGTTCCAGCGGAAATAGTCCGGTTCCTCGTATCCCTGGGGATAGATTTTCCCGGGCCCGATATCACCGGCATAGGGACTGCCGTAGATGTCCTTCAGTTCTTGAAGCATGGCGTATTCCTCGTCCTCGATGGCGGTCTGCTGGTCGCTGATCTGGTTCTCCTGGTTGCGCAGCAGGCGCGTCATGGTGGCGGCCTGATTGAAGGAACCGGCGGCATTGTTCAGCGCACGCAAGGCGCGTGCTGAAACCTGCTCGTAGTGGCTGGCCCCCCCGTCAACGCCTGAGAGCTCCTGGCCTTGTGAGTTGTTCCAATACGGATCCAGATCGAAGGCGATCGCCCCCGGGGCGAGACCCAGCGGATTGAGGCGGTCGTTAGCGGAGTCCATGGTGGTCTGGTAGCTGAGCGCCAAGGACGGCAGCTCGTTGAGTTCCGGCACCGTGGTGCGGTCCACAATCTGCACGCCGCTATGATTCGGATCGTTATCCACATCCGGCAGCATCGCATTGCCGACGATCCAGTGGAAGAAGGCGCCCTGGGCCGAGCGGCTGGCGGTTTCATCCAGGCCCTGATGCCGGACCACGGTGGTGCGGGGATTGGTCTTGCCATCGCGGAACTGCGACCAACCGGCATTCGGATCGTCTTTGTAGCTCTGGCGGTGGACCAGCCCGAGCACCTGCTGGGCGGTGCGGCCGACGTTGGCGGCGGCAGCGGCGAACTTCCGTTCATCCTTGTAGTCCACCGACACCGGCACGCCGAGCACCGTCACCGTCTCGGCGCTGGGAGTCCAGGTGAAATACGGGTGGGTGAGCAACTTGTAGTAGCCCTTGAGCGCGGTGAGGTAGTGACCGTAAGCATCGCCATGACCCTGCGGGAACATGCGCTGAGCATCCGCCGCATCGACATTGCCGTTGGCGGTGCTGGAACCCGCTTTTTCGCTGATGTTGTAGTTCACGGCGTAGAGCGCCTCCCCGCTATTGATGCCACGGGTGTAGTTCCACCACAGGCGGTTGTAAGCAGGGGCGCCAGCCGTGCCTTGGGCATTGAAGTCATCCCGGCCGCGGAGCAGGGCGAGTTCCTCATCGAGCGAACTGGCCACCTGGCCCTCGAAGGCAAAGCGGCTGGTGTTGACCTCGGTCACACTGTCTTTGTCGTCGATGGAGATCGTCGGATTGGCCCCGTCCGCGTAGGCCTCGTTGCCGAGGATGGTGTAGAGGTCGTTGAGATAACCGGCGGCGAGGATCAGCGCGTTGTTGGTGGTGGCGGTGTCAAGGTCGGAATTGATGGTGAAGCTCTTGCCACGGTTGAGCACGGTCTCGTAAATCTCGATCAGCCCGACGTCGTTGATGTTCTCCATGTTGAGGGCGATGTCGCCCTCCCAGCGGGTGCCAGCCTGGGTGAGCATGGAGACATCGGTGTTGATCGAGTTGCTGTAGAGATCGCTCATCCGCTGGTTGAAGGGGGTGATCTTGGCGAGCACACGCTTGATCCAGCCTTCGACGAGAGACGGGCGAGTCCAGTTCGACCACACACCTGCGGGGGTGGTGCCCTGGGCCTTGAGCCGGTAGCTCATGGTGAAATTGACATCGCCCATCAGCACGGGGGGATTGTTGATGACCGCGCTCGGGTCGGCCCCGACCAGAATCGAGCCGCTGAGGCTGAAGGGACTGTTGTCGGGATCGATCCAGGTGGAGCTCGGGGTGCTGTTGTCCAGCGGCAGAATCGGTGCCTGGCCGCTGCTGTCGTTGTAAGCGTAGCGGTAGCGGAACTCGAAGTTCTCCGGCTTGCCACCGTAGTCACCGCTGTGGCGCACGGTCACTTTTTCATCGAGCGGGTTGGAAGAGAGCAGCACCTTGAGGTCTCCGGGGTAAAGGTCTGGCACCACCTTGATGATCTGCATCTGCACCGGGTCTCCTTCATCCGTGAAGGCCTTGCCATTGCCGAACACCAGCGTCACATAACCGGTGCCGTCACCCGTGGAACTCAGGGCATAGCCGGCCACCGCCGTATCTGGATCCGTGATGTCGGAACGCACCTTGACTCCCACCGTGCGATCGGCCACTTCCTCACCTGCTTTCACCTTCCCGGCCTTGGCGACGACATAGGTGCCTGGCACTGCAAGACTCTCGCGGAAGGTTTCGAGCGTGGTGGAAAGCCCGTCGATAGCGTTATCCCAGGTTGTTCTATCCGTAGCAGCAGCCGCCGCCGGGAGAAGGACCTTAAGATCCGCCACATCTTGGGTGCTGAGCTGGTTGAGATTGAAATAATCCAGCGTCGCGATTTCATCCACAAACTGGCCGATGAGCACCAGTTCCTTCTGGAAAGCATCGTAGTAGAAGCGGTTCTGCAGGTGGGGCGGAAGGCCCTGGAAGTAGGTTTTGCCAGCGTAGTTGCTGGTCCGGATCCCTGGGGGCAGTTTGGCCATGGCCGACTTTTTCGCGCGGATCGGGTCGTGCAAGGCCACCGACGCAGCATCCAACTTCGCCGCCAGTGATTGCTGATAGAGCACCTGGGCGCTAGTCTGTCCGAGCACTTGGGGGAGGCCACCACCGTTGGTAGAGCTGGCTTTTTGTTTGCCTAGAGTTTCCGCCATCATCAACTCCGGAACGACACTGCGCTGCGCCACCGGCAGGGACGTATCGTCCGGCCACTTAGGCAGATAGGTGAGGGTGACGGAAGTGCCTGCGGCATCGACGTCCGCGATGAAGGGATGGATGCTGCCCACCGCAGGCTGATTGTCGAGAGCCCGGGCCGGGAAATCGAAGTCCGCCCGCTGATTGTAGTAAAACTTCATGCCGAAGCTCGGCGGCGTGCCCGCTCCCACCTCACCGCGGTGCGGGCCGCGGAACAACCAATGCGTGCCCTTGCGGTCCTCAAAGGTGAACTTGTCGTAGGCCGCGACGAATGCTTCGGTAGCCGCGCTGTTAGGGAGCAGGGGCAAAGCATCCTTGGCGACTTCCACTTCTTTGTTGTACACCGTTTTATCGGCCCGCTTGGGCAGCGGCAAAAGGGCCAACGGCATGGGCGGGGTGAGCGGCGTGCCGGCGATTTTGTTGTAAACTAGCGGATAAGTTGCCGTCTCGCGGACCACCTTGGCCACGCGCATGGCGGGACGCTTGTCCGCAGCATCGGTGTATTGCAGCAGGACGAAGGGCTGGGAGCTGGTGGCGCTGTTCAAGTCATCGCGCAGGGCGAAGACATTGCCATCGATCAGCAGGCCGTGCTCTTCGTTGGGGTTGTAGCCCGGCAGCATGGGATCCGGCTGGCGATAGATGCTGCCGGAGGTTTGGACGGAGGTGAGCCCCGGGTTTTCCAGCCCCTTGAGCGAGGCGATCACCAGCTCCTGGGGAGTCTCCGGCCAGCTCACGTCGTAGCGCGCGGCGATGGCGGGCACGTAGAAGGGCTCGACCTTCGTGGCGGCGGGAAAGGACACTTTCTTGAACCACCAGACGGAGAGTTGATTCTTTCCGGCTATGGCGTTGACCGGGATGATGGCCCCGGCAGCAGCGCTGGCGAAGCCCGCGTCACTGAGGGGATTCACATAAGCCGCCGCGGAATAGCAATCACCGCCGGAGATGTATCCGGCCACTTCGTATCCCGGCCCGGGAGCTTCGATGCGGCTGCCGACGGTAGCTGCGGTCCGCCCGCCAGTGGTGGCGTCAAGGGCCGTCGCAGGCGACCAGTCGCGCACGCCGTCGGCGTTCAGGTCGTTGAGGGTGTAAACCGCAGGCCGGCTTTCATCAATCGTCAGGGTGGCGGGATTGTCGGCCACGGCGGGCGTTCCCAGCACTTCCTCGGACTCGATCCACAAGCGCACATATTGAGCACCCGCCACCGAGCTGAACTTCAGCAGCGAGCGGTTCAGCCGGTCGGGACTGCTGGCGGTGAACTTGACGAGCAGGCGCTGGCTTGCCCCATCGATCTCCGCCTCCAGCTCCGCCGGGTCATCCTGGAACGCCAAGCTTGGCAGGCTGATGGATGCAAATTTCGGCCCGAGGGTGGCGTCCGCGCCAGTCTGGGTCACGTTGACCGGCACGTAGTCGGCGGGGCTGTCAGGCCAGAGATGGAGATAGCTCCGCTTGGCCACCGGCCACGAGATATCCAGTCCGGCAATGTCACCACCGGAAACGGAGTGGAGCGAGGCATCGAACTTTGCCATCCAGTAGAGCACCATGTTATCCGGATTGAGGTTCTCACGCTCGGCATAGTATTCGGTGATCCCGTCCGGGCGGATGAAGGTCCCGTAAAGCGGCTTGCCGCTGACGGCGGTAGCCAGGGTAGGCAGCGCGGGACTCATCTGGTCGTCGCCATTTTCCTTGGGGCCCGCACGGGGGCGGAGTTGCTCACCCAGTGGGGTCTCGAGGGTCTCCACTTCGGCGCTGCGGCGGATTTCCACAATGTCGGCCCCGAGGAACTCATGGCGGCCCAGCTCGCCCTGGATCTCGCCACCCAGGTATTCGACGAAGACGCGGCCTTCCGCATTGTAGGCGCGGAGAGCGGGCAGGCCGGACTGCGTGTCGTACCACAGCGTGCGCGGCTCTGCCGGCGCAGCGGCGCCAGGGTTGCTTGAGCCGCCGACTGGGGTGTATTCCACCGCCTGACCGGGGACGAAGGTATTGAAGACCGGATTCACCCGCACGATGCGGCCGGTCGGGATGCGGACCATCGGGCCATCGAAGGTTTTTTCAGTCCAGTAAATCACCCGCGGCTCGGTTTGTGCGGCGGATGAAACGGCAAAGGTCTCGCGGCGGAACTTATAAGTCGGTGTGGACTCACCGGCCGCAGTGGTATCCGGCACGGCCGAGACCCAAGTGATGGTCACCCGGCCGGTCTGACTGGCATAGACCTTTTGCGCGTGCAGGCTGTAATAATAAGGCTGGTAGGGCAGAAAGGTCTTGGAGGTACTGGCGGCAATGTTCGCATTGGCCGAGCCGGACAGCATCAGCGTGGTACCATTGATGAGCTGCACCTCGCGCCCCAGCAGGGTGGCGCCGACCGTCAGGGTAGCCGGCACGCTAGCCACCTCTACCACATTGCTGTTGGTGGCACTTTTTGTCACCGCGACGGTTCCCGCGGGGAGCAGCGGCTGGGTGAGCCCTTCCACGGTGTTGGTGAGGCGCGAAGAGGCAAACTCCTCACCCGGCTGCACCGGCTGGGCCCGCCAATAGTTGCTGTCCGCCAGCGGCGCGCCATCCCAACTGACCGACGGGCGCTGGATTTCATCGCCCATGAAATAGCGGGGGACTCCCGAGGCAAAGCCATAACCAAAACTGGCGCGGACCAAGACGATGGTGGTGACGCTGTTGGGGGCGGAGGTGCGGGCGCGTGGGTAGCGTCCGTCGGTAATCCCAGTCACCGCGATGGGCCCGGCCGTGGCCGAGGTGGCCGCCTGACCGGCAAACTGGACGTTAGTCACCGGTGGGCTGCTGGGCACCTTGGGCGCTGCGATCACCACTGCTGGCGGGTTGGCGGGGTCATACCCGCTGCCATTGGCATTGACGTTGATGGCCGTCACCACCCCGGCCGTAATCGTGGCCGTGGCGGTGGCGGTCGTGCCGCTGGCGGGGGCTGCAATCGAGACTGTGGGTGCAGAAAGATAGCCACTGCCGCCACCGCGCACGGTGATCGAGGTGATCGCGCCATTGGCGGAAACGTTGGGCGAACCGCCCGCCTTGCGCCTATCCAGCAAGTTGGTCGCACCGCCTTTCAGTTCAAACTGGGCGTGGGCCGCCGAGGCGCAGAGCAGCGCGGCGATGGCGGCCATCAAGGGGAGAAAGCGGAGGTTCATAGCAGGCGGAAAAGTTAGGTGGGTGGGAAAAGATCAGACGAATGGCCAAGTGCCGCCGGAGCGCAGGGGAGCAGCCGATCGAGCCGGGCGGCTAAAGAGGAGAAAAGCACCGTCCAGGGCCCCGCCGTCAACTCCTTGGACAACGTGGTCAGCCCCAAGGCGGGCCTACTGGCGTCACCTTGGAGCTCGGCGGCGTCTGGCCCCCGCTCTCGCGGCGCGGGGGGGCGGCTGGATACACTGGTACTGGCGTGATTCATCGGAAGTGTGGTCGGGGCCACTAGCGGCTTACTCCGCGTCCTTGACCGTCTTCAGCGAGACCGTCTTGAGCGAGACCGTTTTGGCCGTACCCTCTCCGGACATCCGGCGTTCGAGAGCGATCAGGCGAGCTTCCATGCTTTTCTCCTTGGCAGCGATCTCACGGCGCAGCGCCGCGTTCTCGTCCCGCAAGGCCTGAATCTCCGCATCCTTTTCATGTTTAATCTGCTGAGTCGCCGAGACGTTCAGCATCGCGATCGCATCATAGTCCACACTGCGGAAATCGGAGACTTCGCGGCCATAAACGAAGGTTTTCTCCTCCGCCGATTTCAGGCTGGTTCGGAACGCGTCGCCGCGCACTTCCAGCACTTCCTCCATCGTTTCGCCGCTTGCTGAAATCAAGCGCACCCGATCGCCCACCTTGAGGTCGGTGGCCAGCATGACCCAGCCCTCCTTGATCGCCGCATTCTTGTAAATATCCGGCACTACACCCTTGGTGGTATTTACGGCTTCCGGGTAAAACTCCTCCACTTGCTGGGCGATCAACTTCTTCTGTGGGCGTTTGCCGTTAATGACGGTGTCTTTAAATTGATAATCGGTAACTTGAATCGCCATCAGAGTTTGGAGATCCTTGGCGGAATCGGTGGGGTGGAGGATGGTTTTAATGCGGGAATCTGAAACGACATGGAAGATCGAGGCTGCAATATATCCATCGGCCCAGATCGAAAGGGGGACATTGACTTCGTCGTTGTTATTGCCACTTGCACCATCGGTGTAGAGGACGCCGACGCGGGTATAGCTGGCCGTTTTTGTGCCGACGTTGAGTCTGGCCGATACCGTCGTAGTGCCAATGGAGGTGGTGCCAGCGTGGGTCATCGTCATCATAGTAGAGGAATTATTGTTGCGAATAAACAATCCATTGGTGCCATAATTGAGATAAGTTCCGTCACTCGATCTTGGCAAAAAAGCAGGCTCGCCGTCCCCATAAATCCACTGGGCATTTTCCATCGCGATGATGCCGGTCAGATTGATTTGTCCTCTCACGTTAGCATTGCCATTGACATCCAGTTTGGAAGTAGGGCTTGCTGTAGCGATGCCGACATTGCCATTATTTTGGTCGATCGCCAGATAACCAGGACTGAAGGCAACCCCGCTTACCCCTTGACCAAAACCGAAGGTGTTCACTGACGGGGCGTAACCCACGCCCATGACCTGGGCACCCGTGCGCATAAAAGCCATGTGTGACCCTGTGTGACTATTGGTAGGACGGCTGATTAGCGCGGAAGCATAGGGTCCAGTGTTGGTTCCATCGTCCAGCTGAAACCTGGTCGTGGGCGCAGTGGTACCGATGCCGATGTTGCCGGTGTTGGTCGTCAGTGAGCCCGCCGCCGACGTGAAAGACCCGCCGGTGATGGCCCCGGTGGCGGTGATCGCGCCGGTGGTGGTGATGGCCCCGGTGGCGGTGATGGCACCCGAGGTGCTAATGGATCCGCCCGTGATGGCCCCGGTGGCAGTAATGGCCCCGGTGACCGAGAGCGCCACCGCTGGGTTGGTGTTGCCGATGCCGACGTTGCCGCCGTTTGGATTGAGCAGCAGGTTTTGCGCGCCGGTGCCTTCTTTGAAGGCCTGCAAGAAGCCGGTGCCGGTGCCGGTGCTGTCAACGCCGATGCGCAGGCGCTCGGTGATGTCGTCGGCAGTGACGAGCAACTGCGGAGTGGTGGTGGTGGTGGTGAGATTGGCCCCGGAGACGGTGAACAAGGCAGGTGGCGCGAGTGTGCCAATGCCGACCCTGCCAGAGTCCAGCGCGGTGAGGGCAGCGATTCCGTTGGATCCGACCTGTTCAGCGTATTTGGCCCGCATGGCGAAGGCGGTGGAGACGATCTGCTGGCGCGGGGTGATTTCGTTGTCGGTGGTGGCAATGGTGCTTGCGGCAGCCACCGTCACGCCCAGAAAGCGGGTGCTGCCACCAAAAGCCAAGCCGATATCCGCAAGCTTTTTGGTCGTTTCGGCATAGCCATAAGTCTGGGTGGTATTGGCCACGCCCTGGCCGACGAGCACGCTGAACTCGCCTTCTGAAACCGTGACGGTCTGGGCCTCGGAGTAGATGAGGTTGGCAGCGTTGGTGGAGGACGGGTTGTCCCAAATGCGGAAGATCACGGTGCGATTGACCGGGGTGCCAGCCCCCACGTTGGCTCCGGAAGCATCCACCACCCGCCCCTGGTAGCTGATGAAGCCGGGGACGGCGCTGGTTTGCGCGCTGGCGAGGATGGGACACAGCGCCAGCAGGGCGGCGCACAAGGTTGGCAGATGGCGGAGTTTCATACGTGTTTTGAGAAGGGTGAGGTCAGAGCTGGACGTGAGCGGTTTTGGCGAAAAGATCAGGGATTGAGAGTGCCGAGTTCTGAGGCGCGGCGGAGTTCGAAGGTGCCGGTGAGGGTGATGTTTTGCTTATGCAGGCCGCTGACGACCTCGCCATAGGTGCCGCCGATGACGCTGCTGCCCCAACCCGTCGCACTGCCGCCGCCTGGCGGAGTCTCAGTGAAGGTGAAGCTGACCTGGCGACTGACATTGTAACTTTCCTGGCCAGCCACGAGCGCGGTGCTGCCGCTCTTGTTGTCATGATCCGGGTGATACTGGTGGACGAAGGGATTGGTGGGGTCGTTGAAGGGAGTATCAATGGTGCTGCCGAGAGTGCCGCCGATGGCGAAGCTGCCGGAGGTCTGCAACGCCAGATCCAGCGGCATGTGGGTGGCGACGATACGGCGGGCGGCGGATTTAACGTCTGCCTTCAAGCCCGCCTCGGACCGGCACAGGCCGAAGTTGTGAGGGGCGGCAGCCATCGGGCCCATGAAGACCTGGGAAAGCACACGGGCGGTCCCGTCATCCGCCACATGGATCAAGTAGCGCAGTGGGAACGTGCTGCCGGTGGATTTCACCGCATTCGCCAATGGCTTGCTTTCCACCGCCGAGACCATGGCCTCACCGATCCAGAGGCCAGCGAGCGAGTCCTTGCGCGCGGTGGCTGGGATGAGGATGTCAAAGCTATTGGCCGAGTCGGTGAAGCGCAGCAGCGAGGCGTAAAGCGCGTCCGCCGCACCGCTCATGGCACTGCGGTCAATGCCGAAGCTCAGCTCGACACTGGAATTCGGCGCGATGACCTCGTTGTAAGCGGCGGCGATCGGGGTTTCCACCCACGCCCCCTCGTCGTCAAGCGTGCGACGCGTGAGCGCCACCCCGGCGGTGACGAGTTCCTGGCCGGAGGGTGGGCTGTTGGAGGCGACTGGCGCGATCGTCAGCGTCATCACGGCGGCGGTGCGGTTCATCACCCGGGCCGTGATCACCGAGCCGCGGCGGCCAAAGGCGAAACCTTCGTTGTTCGAGAGAGTGATCTGCACCGGGGCATAGAAATTCCCCACCACCTCGGAAGAGAACCAATAGGCTTGGTTGCGATCGAGTCTCTCCGACGCGGTCGAGAACACCTGGAGCGGGTTGCTGGCCCCGAGCTCGCCGCCGACGTATTTGAAAATTTTCACGTTAGAAGCGATGGCCACCGGGAAGGTGGCGAAGTACCGCGAGAAGGTCGGGTAGAGGCCACCGTTGAGTTTGCTGGGGAAGCCCATCAGGTTCGCGCCACTGCGCACCCAGGTGTTGCTCGGCGGCATCGGCCGCTGGGCGATGGCCACCGACACGGCGCTGGAGCACTTCACCAGGTAGGCCGACTGACCGGTCAAACCGATCAGCGAGGCCGCTGGGCCGCCGCGCACCCACTTGCTCCACTCCGGCGTGCCGTTGCTGGGAAGCAAGGGCGTGCTGGTGAACCCGACTTGAGTGGGATTCGGATTCCAACGCCAGACTTCCAGCACCTCAGGCTTTGAGGCGAAGAGCAAATCTGGCGTGGTGTAACTGGCATCGCCATGCAGGTAGATCGAGTTCCACCCGCTATTGAGCGTGTAAGTGGTGCTCTGCCACTGCGCGTGGGCCGTGGCGGCGATGAACAAAGTAGCAAAAGCGAGGAGCAGGGATTTCATCGGACGGTGAGGCGGTAAAATTCTTTGTCGGCGGACTGCGGAATGGTGAAAGCGGAGACGATGCCGACGTCTGTGGCCTGGTGAGCGCTGCTTTCGGAGCCAGGAGTGCCCACCGCGAAGGGCACCCGCGTCCAGGTCTTCATGTCAGCCGACCTCTCGATGGTGTAAACCTTGCCGGTGATCCCATAAAACTCGAAGCGCACGCTCTGCGGCAGCTTCTCTTTGATGGACAGACCAAAGGTCTCCGTCGCGTCACCCGCAAAGGTGCCTGCGATGTATTCCAACAGGTTGCTCTGGCCATCCTGGTCGAAGTCACCATTCTTGTCGATGAGCGTGAGGTCCCAATCGCCGTTCGCATTCGGGTAATGGCCGGCCTGATAAAGCTGCCAGGCCTCCCAGTTATCCGGCAGTCCGTCCTTGTCCTTGTCCTCGCCAAGCGTGAGGTCGAGCTTCACTCGCTCGCCCCCCTTCCCTGCCGTGAGGGTGCCGGAAACCTCGATGGGGTAGAACAGCTCTCCGTTCATCGCGACCACCAAGCTGAACAAGCCACCAGCGGCGACTGCCTTGTCGGTGTAAAAGGTGGTGCCACTGCGCGCCTGATCGATGCGCATGAAGAGCTGATAATTGCTGTCGATCTGGCTGAGAGTGATGGGCGTGCGGCCGACCTCCACCCCACCCTTGAGCAGAATGACCTCCGCGCCTTCCGCCGTCACCGTTTGGCCGACCTGATCTCGGACCATGCCGTAAAGGGTGTAGTAAGGCGCTGGCGGAAAGGCGAGGGCAACCTCAGAAGTCAGCAGCGCCAACAGGGCCAAGCCGAGATTTCTTAACCAGCATTTCAAGGATGGGCCTGGATGGGATGCGGCACATCCACGTTCATGAAGAAAAAAAGAGCTGAAAATGGACATCCTCTTCAATGCCTCCCCCTTTCACCGTGGCAATGCAAGCCAAGGGTTAACCCAATTATTTGGGAGCCTGCTTATTGAGCGATTGCTCCAGCCACACGATTGAAGACGTCGTGATTTTTGCTGCAGATGCCCTTTCGAGGGCGTGGGCGAGGACGAGGTGGACTCACGTCCGACGCCACCTCCTGAGGCGGACGAGGGCGTTTGACTCAGCGTGCCCGCTTCGCCCTCCGGGCTGCCGTTGGCAGTCTGTCTCGCTCCGCTCGGCTGCGCTCCTTTCCAACCAACAACCAAGAACCAACAATACGAAGTCAGACGCACGTCTGCGGCTACTTCGCCGACTTGCCGAAGAACATCAGGTGCTGCCAGGGCAGGCCGTCGTATTGGCGTTTGAGTTCGAAGCCGTTGGCGTTCATTTCCTTGGTGATTTGATCCTGGGTCATCTTGTGCTCGGGCTTGATCGGCACGGTGTCGTCTTCGGCGCGGAATTCGACAAGAACGAGCTGCCCCTCCGGCTTTAGGGCGGCGCGCATGCTGGTGAGCATCTGCACGGGATGGGAGAACTCATGATAGACATCGACGAGCAGGATCAGGTCGCAGGTGTTTGGTGGGAGCTTGGGATCGTGGTAGAGGCCCTGGATGGGCTCGATGTTTTTCAAGCCTTGGCGCCCAATGTTCTGGCGCAGCATTTCGATCATCTGAGGCTGCACATCGACGGCGAGGATTTTGCCTTTTTCGCCGACCATTTCGGCGAGCGGAAGGGTGTGGTAGCCGTTCCCACAGCCCATGTCGCAGATGACCATGCCGGGCTTTACCAGGAGCTGCTCCCGCATCTTGCTGGGGCCTTCTTCTTGTTCGCGAACGCGGCGCATGAGCCACTCGGCGCCTTTCCAGTGCATCGTTTGGGCGATCTGGCGGCCGAGATACTCCGTCAGCGCGGGTGGGGCCTCCTGAGCAGACAGGTTCAGGACGGCGAAAACGAGGAAAGAGGGGAGCAGGCGCATGATGAGATCCATCAAACGTCACTTGGAGCAGAAATGTAGCGATTTGGCACTGGAAGAGACTTTTCCAGACTCGCGCTGGAAATCGCTGAGCGACTCCGTATCATCGCCCAACATGACTCGCGGATTTCTTTTCCAAACGCAGCTTTTCGTCCTCGCCAGCGCTCTGGCGCTGCCGCTGGCTGCCCAGGATGCGCCTCCGCCTGCCCCGCCGAAAAACCCCATCCCGGAGGACATCGTGGGGGACGAGCATGTGCGTGAGGAGTTTGGCGTGAATGAGTTCACCACGCCCTCGATCCGCAAGCTCTTCGACATGCTCAATCATGTGGGCAAGCTCAGCTACGAGAACCTGAAGCGCCCTTTCAGCGACAAGACCCCGGCGGACCGCATTTTGGTTTCCATGGGACTGGGCACGCTGATCGCCGACGGCTTCCTCATCGTGCAATGTGAGAAGGTGGAAGAAATGGAGGCTGTGGGCCGGGCGATGATCAAGTACGGCAAGGCGCTGGGCGCGGGCAACCGCATGAACAAGCACACGGGCAGCCTGTTTGAATACAGCCTGAAGGGGAACTGGCAGGACCTACGCGTGGAGCTGGCGAAAACCCAGGCCGATGTCGAGGCAGAGATGGTCTTGCTGCGGGATGTGGACATCGCGCATCTCATCAGTCTCGGCGGCTGGCTGCGGGCGCTGGAGATCTCCACCCAGAGCATTGCTGACAATTACGCCGAGGAGAAAACGCGCCAGCTTTCGCGCCGGGACATCGCCGAGTATTACCTCATGAGCCTCGACAGCCTGCATCCCAGCCTGATGAAGAACGTCACCCTTCAAGCGCTGCGGAAAGGCATCCATGAATTGATGCCGCTGGTCGATGTGCCCGAGGGCAAAGCCCTCACGCATGATGAGGTCAAGGCGCTGCATCAAAAAGCCGCCGCCCTCGCCCATCTCATCACTGACAAGATGAACGGCTGATCCTCACGTTCTTCCCGCCTCGCAAAACACCCTCATGGCCAATCTATCCCCGCAGCAGCGTCAACTCGTCGAACAATGGGCCGCCGAAGGCGCCAACCTCAATCAAATCCAGGATCGCCTCCGCGCCGAGTGCGCGCTGACGCTCACCTACATGGAAGCGCGTCTGCTCATCCTAGAGCTGGGCGTCAAAATCCAGGACAAGCCGCGTGAAGTGCCGCCAGAGGAAAAAAAACCCGCCCCACCGCCTGAACCCAGCGCCGAAGAGGAAGTCGCTCTCCCCGACGATGCCACCGCCGACCTGCCTGCTGGCGGTGGTGACTTGAAAGTCACCGTGGATGAAGTCCCTCCCGCAGGCGCGGTCATCAGCGGCCAGGCCACCTTTAGCGATGGCAACAGCGTCATGTGGTTCATGGACCAGATGGGCCGCTTCGGTATGCGCGGCCCCACCCCGGGCTACCAACCGCCTGCTGCTGACATCCCCGTCTTCCAGCGCGAACTCGACACGATCCTCAGCGTGCGCGGCTTCTGATTTCGCCTTGACCTTCTTGACCGTTGACTGCTTGACTTTTCCCCATGCTCCTGATCATCGACAACTACGACTCCTTCACCTACAACCTCGTCCAGTACTTCGGCGAGATGGGAGCCGTCATGGAAATCCGTCGCAATGACCAGATCACGCTGGAGGAGATCGAAAAGCTCAAGCCTGACCACATCTGCGTCTCCCCCGGCCCTTGCACGCCAAAGGAGGCCGGCATCAGTTGCGCGGTGATTGAGCGCTTTGGAAAATCCATCCCACTGCTCGGTGTGTGTCTCGGTCATCAGGCCATCGGCCATGTGTTCGGTGGCGATGTCGTCCGCGCCGGACGCCTCATGCACGGCAAGACCTCGATGATTCGCCACAGCGGACAATCTGTGTTCAAAGGCCTGCCGGAGCCGTTTGAGGCCACGCGCTATCACTCCCTGCTGGTGAAGCGTGATACCCTACCCTCCTGCCTCGAAATCACCGCCACTGCCAGCGACGATGAATCCGAGATCATGGGCATCCGCCACAAGGAACTGCCCATTCACGGGGTGCAGTTCCATCCTGAGTCCATCCTGACGCAGGAAGGCAAGCGACTGCTGAAGAACTTCCTGGAGATGTGATTCGCTTCAGGCCTTCGGCTGGCGCTCGCCAAAGAGGGCGCTGCCCACGCGGACGAGGGTCGCGCCTTCCTCAATGGCGATCTCAAAGTCGTGGCTCATGCCCATGCTGAGCAGCGGCAGCAGCTTCCCGCCGCTTTTTTCCAGTTCATCCCGCAACTCACGCAGCCGGGTGAAATACGGGCGGCTCAGCTCAGGATCAGCCTCAAAGGGTGGGATGCACATGAGTCCCTGGATGCTCAGTCGGTCCAGCGCGTGAAGCGCTTCCAAGTTGGCCCGCACATCTTCCACTTTGAAGCCGTGCTTGGTGCTTTCCTCGGCCAGGTTGACCTCCAGATAGACCTCGGCCGTCAAACCCAGCTCGGTGGCGATGCGGTTCACGTCCCGCGCCAAATCCAGCGAGTCGATGCTGTGGATGGCCTTCACCAGCGGCAGCACTTTGCGCACCTTGTTGGACTGAAGATGGCCGATCAGGTGCCAGTGCAACTCGGCAGGCAGTTGCGGAGCCTTGGCGAGGATCTCCTGCACTTTGTTTTCACCAAAGAGAAGCTGCCCGGCCTCCACCGCCTCCCGGATCACTTCCACCGGATGAGTCTTCGATACAGCGAGCAGTTCAACCGTCGCAGGATCACGCCCGCAGCGCACAGCGGCGGTGTGAATGCGTTCGCGGATCACTTGCAGGCGGTTGGAGAGTTCGTTCATGTTTTTAGAAGGAGAAAACGGAAGATGCGCCTCCAGCGCAACGTATTTTCGCGCTCATTCGACCTCTCACGCCATCCCGCATGCAATCCCGCCGCCATTTCATCCGTCAGTCCGCCGCCACTCTCTTTGCTGCCCCCTGGGTGACCACCGGCCTGCGGGCTGCGTCCCCGAACGGCAAACTGCGCCACGCGGCCTTCGGCGCGGCGGGCATGTCGATGAGTGACATGACTGCCATGTCGAATCATCCGATGTGGGAACTGGCGGCTGTGTGCGATGTGGACACCCGCAATTTCAAGAGAGCGCAGGAGAAATGGCCGAACATCAAGGTCTATCAGGACTGGCGTGAGCTGCTGGAGAAGGAAGCTGCGAACATCGACAGCGTGAACGTCTCCACGCCTGACCACATGCACGGCAGCATCGGCCTCGCCGCCATCGCCAAAGGCAAGCATGTCTATGGCCAGAAACCTCTCGCGCACAACCTGTGGGAGTGCCGTCAGATGGTTGAGCGTGCGCGTGAAAAAGGTGTCATGACGCAGATGGGCATCCAGGTTTCTTCCGACTTCACCGAACGCCTCGCCGTCGAGCTCATCCAACTCGGTGCCATCGGCCAAGTGAAAGAAGCCCACACCTTCTCCAACAAGAAGTGGGGAGACATGGAAACGCGCCCTGCGACGAGCGATCCCATCCCTGAAGGCTTCGACTGGGACAAATGGCTCGGCGTTGCCTCGGAGCGCAGCTTCATCAAAGGCTACGATCATCCCGGCAACTGGCGTAAACGCCGCGATTTCGGCACCGGCACGCTCGGAGACATGGGCTGCCACATGTTCAGCGGCTGGTTCCGTTCGCTTGATCTCGCGGCGCCCATCTCCGTCACCTCCCGTGGCCCTGCGCCGAACCAAGACAACTGGGCCATCAACGCCGTCGTCGAATACACCTTCAAAGGCACCAAGTTCACTACTGGAGACAACATCAAGGTCACCTGGACCGACGGCGACGCCCGTCCGCCCGCCGAAGTCATGGCCTTGATCGGCGACACCGCCAAGTTCCCCGGCCAGGGCACGATTTACCTCGGCACCGAGGGCGTGCTGCTTCATCCGCATGGCTCCACGCCGATGCTTTACCCGCGCGACAAATTCACCGGCTACAAATACCCAAAACTCGAAAAGCGTGACCACTGGGGCGACTTCATTGACTGCTGCCTCAAAGGCGGCAGCCAGAAGCCCAGTGCGAACTTCGATTACGCCGGCCCGCTGACCGAAGCTGTGCTGCTCGGTTGCCTTGCCAGCGCCTTCCCCAACGAAAACCTCATCTGGGATGCTCCGGCCCTCAAGATCCCCAACAACGCTGCCGCCGACAAAATGGTGCGCCGTGACTACCGCAAGGGGTGGGAATTGGTGTGAGCATCCATCTGTGAGCCGCTACGCCAGCAATCAGTAAGTCGCGCGCTTCTTTGCCTCTCACGGCATTGAAGTCACCCACGTGCGCCGCGAAGGTGAACTGCGCCACCTTCGCGTCTGCGGCGAACCGATGACTTTGCCCATGCCTGCCAGTGCTGACGAATGCCTGCGCCTGGTGCGTGAATGCCTTGCCGCCCAGGAGTCAGCCAAAAAAGGCTCCTGATCTTGGGGTGGCTCAAAATGAGTCGCAACTTCCCCGCCAGCCCATCGTTTCATCGCGCGTCCGACCAGAAAACCGGACGATCAGCTTATGAAAACGCGCCTACTTCTGCCCCTTGCTTGCATCTTCTTCACCAGCAGTCTGCTGGCTGAAAATGAGGTCTATCGAACCTGGACCGATGCCCAAGGCCGCAAGCTGGAGGCGACCTTCCGCGGCATAGAGAACGGCAACGTCTTCCTGCAAGTCCGCAACGGCTACGTCTATCGCCTTCCACTCGATAAACTCTCCGCCGCCGATCAGCAGGCTGCGAAGACGCTCAAACCCGAAGGTCTCGGCATCCCAGCCGACCCGAATCTCGCTCAGGCCGCTGCACGCATCGACCTGCTGGTCGAGGCAGGGCTGAAAAAAGCCGAGCAGAAGCCCAACCCACTCGCCTCCGACGAACAGTTCGTCCGCCGCGCTTATCTCGACATCGCTGGCCGCATTCCCACTCGCGAAGAAGCCCTGGAGTTCATCAATGACACCAGCCTCTCCAAGCGTGCCAAGGTCATCGACAAGCTGCTGAACTCGGATGGCTACAACAGTCACCTTTTCAACTACTTTGCCGACATGATGCGCATGGCGGACCAGGCCAACAAGGTGCGCTACCACACCTATCAGGATTGGCTGAAGCGGCAGATCGCCGACAATGTGCCCTGGGACAAGATCGTGTATTCCATGATGACGGCTGATGGCAAACTGCTGGAAAACGGTGCCACCGGTTACCTCCTGCGCGATGCAGGCATGCGGCTGGACAACCTGAGCCTCACGCTCAGCACCTTTATCGGCGCGAACGTCTCCTGCGCCCAATGCCATGACCATCCTTTCGCCGACTGGACGCAGCGCCAGTTCTTCGAAATGGCCTCCTTCTTCGGGGCCACAGAAACCCTCGGAGCCAGACGCTCCGGTAAAAGCGAAAACGCGGCGATGATGCGCAAGGCGGTGAACTCCCTGGATGATAAACGTCTCCAGCAGCAGGCCAAAAACGTCCTACGCGTGAACGGCATGGCCGTGGAAGAAACCGGCACCAACGATCTGAAACTGCCGGACGACTACAAATACCCAGACGCCAAGCCCGGTGAGCACGTCGCTCCCAAACTCATCACCTGGAGCGACGACAAAACGAAGAAAGCCTACCAGGGCGTGCAGACCAAGAATGAAGAGGATCTGCGCGAGCAGTTTGCCAAATGGATGACCTCGCCGGACAACCCGCGCTTTGCCATGACCATCGCCAACCGCCTCTGGAAGCGGGCCTTCGGCCTCGGTGTCCGCGAGCCCGTGACCGACCTGGATGATCCTGAATCTGCTGCGAATCCCGCGCTGCTGCGCCATCTCGCCGCTGAAATGGTGCGCGTGAAATTCGACCTCAGGCAGTTCATGCGTCTGCTTTACAACACGCAGACCTACCAGCGCGAGGCCACCAGCCGCGAACTTAGCGACAACTCTTCCTACCTTTTCCCTGGCCCGATCCTGCGCCGCATGACCGCCGAGCAGGCCTGGGATTCCTGCGCCACACTCGTCGTCGGCGCGGATGTGGACAAATTCAAATCCCACCGCGGCACCGAATACGCCAAGGTCATGAACCTAGAGTTTGGCAAAGACGCCTCACCTGAAACCATCAAGACGCAGCTCGAAACCGCCATCTCCGGCATGCGCCAATACGCAGGCAAAGGTGGCAACCCCAAGAACAACGCCAAAAAGAAAAAGCGCATGATGCGGCAGGAGACGATGAACGAGGAGGAAGACCTCACGCTCAGCCCTCCAACGCGCAACGGCCTCGTGCTCGCCCGCGCCTCTGAGCTCAACCAACCCGAGCGCGACCAGCATTTCCTCCGCATGTTCGGCCAGAGCGACCGCCAGATCGCCGACAGCAGTTCTGAGGAAGGCAGCATCCCGCAGGTGCTCATGCTCATGAATGGCGAAGCGCAAAAAGTCATTGGCCAGGACGATTCTCTCGTGGTCAAAACCGCCGCTGCGCAAAGCTCGGCCGAGCAGCAGGTCGAAAGCCTGTACCTTAGCTTTTTCAGCCGCAAACCCCACACCGCAGAGCTGAGCAACGCAGTCGCCGCACTCAGCAGCGGCCTCGGCATGCGCGATCTAACTTGGGTGCTGTTCAACACCCGTGAGTTTGTCTTTGTGGAGTAGCCCAACCTTTAAATCAGCAACGCCATGAATCTCCAGAACCAACTCGATTCCCACTCCCGTCGCGTCTTTTGTGAACGCTGGGCCAAAACCGCGCTCGGTGTCACCGTGTTACACGGCACGGCGGGCAGCCTGCTCGCGGCTGAAACAGCCGCCGCAGCCACTCCCGCCACCGGCCCAGGTTTCGGCAAGGCCAAAAACATCATCTTTATGCAAAAGATCGGTGGCATGACGCACATCGACAGCACCGATCAAAACGAAGGCCGACTTCCAGCTTGGCGGCACGATGGAAAATCTCGCCAAACAAGCCGATAAGATCAGCATCATCCGTAGCCTGAGTTCCAAGACCGGCGTGCATGCCGCCGGACAATACATGATCCGCAGCGGCTATGAGGAGCGCGGCACCATCAAGCATCCCAACATCGGTGCCTGGGCACAGCATTTCAAAGGCGAGAGCCACAAGACACTGCCCTCGAATGTCTGCATCAACCGCCAGCCGCAGAACGGCAACGGCTTCTTCCCCTCCAGCTTCGCGCCACTGCCCATCCTCGACCCCGAGGTCGGCCTGCAATACTCCAGCAGTGATGCCTCCCCCGAAAACATGGTCAAGCGTCTCGTGCTGCTCGACCAGCTCGATGCCGGATTCCGCGAGCGTTTCCAAACCGCCGAGGTGAAGAGCTACACGCAGTTCTACGACAAAACGGTCAGCATCATGTCCAGCACCGATCTTGAGGCATTCCGTCTCGACGATGAGCCCGATGCCTTGAAGGAAAAATACGGCCGCAACAAGTTTGGCCAGGGCTGCCTGCTCGCACGCCGTCTCGTCGAAAAAGGCATTCGTTACATCGAGGTCGCCAAGGGTGGCTGGGACATGCACAACAACATTGACGAAGAGCTCGAAGAGCACGGCGCCGAGCTCGATGTGGCGCTCGCTGCCCTGCTCGAAGACCTCCAGTCACGTGGACTGCTCGAAAGCACCCTCGTCGTTCTCTGCTCCGAGTTTGGCCGTGGACCGAAGATCAACGGCAATGGTGGACGCGACCATCATCCGAAGGTCTTCTCCACTTTGCTTGCCGGTGGTGGCGTCAAAGGTGGCTTCATTCATGGCGCCAGCGACAAAGAAGGCATGGCCGTGGCCGACAAGCAGGTCAGCCCGCAAGACTTCCTCAGCACCATCGGCTGGTGCCTGGGGCTGCCGGTTGATGAAGTCGTCATGTCCCCCAGCAACCGCCCCTTCACTGTCGGCGACAAAGGCAAGCCGGTGATGGAGGTGTTTGCTTAAAGTGGCCCAGTTGCGCCGCAACTGGGTTCCTCTGGAAGATCAACTTGCCATCAGCCACACTGACGCTGAAACATCGGGCGCTTTCCAACTCGCACCCGCATGCTCATCACCAGTTCCTCCAACGAACGCGTCAAACACGCCCGTCGTGTCCGAGAAGGTCGTGAGCGCGATCTCATCTTCATCGAAGGCGAGCGCCTCGTGGCCGAAGGCGTGGCTTCAGAACTCAAGCTGCACGCTTGCTTCACCGCCGCCGAACCTTCCGCATCACAGCAAGAGCTGCTGGAGCGCCTCACCTGCCCCGTTTTCCACCTTTCCGAATCGGTGCTCGAATCGTTGAGTGATACCAGCTCCACTCAGGGCATCATGGTCATCGCCGAACGCCCCTGGCCGACGCTGGATCGCATATTCGAGGGGAAAGCGCCGCTCATCCTTGGGCTCGACCGCATCCAAGACCCCGGCAATCTCGGCACCCTCGTCCGCACCGCGGAAGCCGCCGGTGTGAGCGGCCTGTTCGCCTTCGCAAGCTCTGCCGATGCCTTCTCTCCCAAGACCTTGCGCAGTTCCATGGGTTCCGCCTTCCGCCTGCCCATCCTGCCGGATGTCTCTGGCCTTGGCACGATCGAAACCTGCCGCAGCCGTGGCCTCAAAGCCGTCGTCGCCACGGGCGAGGCCGATCTTGCGCACTACGACTACGATTGGGGTCAGCCCACACTTCTCATTCTCGGCAACGAAGGCCGCGGGGCCAGCGCCGAAATCATGAGCGCCTGCGATCATCGCGTTCGCATCCCGCTGCATGCGCCGGTGGAATCCCTCAACGTCGCCGCCGCCGGAGCCGCGATCTTGTTTGAAGCGGTCAGGCAGAGACGATAGCAGGAGCGCAGATTTTTAATCCGCAGCACTCCGACGACACACCGGTCACTAAAAATCAGCAAGCATGCGGTTCTTGTTAAAGTGGCTGCTGCGGATTGCAAATCCGCGCTCCTACCCAATCTCCGGCAGCTTCCACTCCCCACGGAACGGCCTCGCATTCATGAGCGCATTCGCCGCCGCGTCATTCGTGAACGTCTCCGTCGTCGGATCCCACAGCAGCTTGCGCTTGGCCTTCAAAGCCATCGCCGTGAGCTGCGGCAGTGTATCGGAGCGCACGGCGGTTTCGATGTCACAAATCGCGCGCTGCTTGTTTTTGATCGCATCAATGAAATTCCGCGTGTGTTCGACGCTGGCGATCAACTTGACCGGCATCGAGCCGTCCTTGTTGGCCGGGTCTCGAAGAATGGCATCATCGCTGGCAGTGATCACGCCGCGCTTCACATGCACCCAGCCATTTTCACCGATGAAGCGTGTGCCGTGTTCGATCCAAGCGTTCTTCTCATTCACAAAGGTGATTGGAGCCGCGTTCGAGTATTCAAAACGCATCTTCCAGCTCAACACGGCATCACAGCCGCCTTGGTCAGGATACGTCGCCTCACCTTCAACGCTGATCGGCCCGGTGTCATCGGTGCCGTTGCCCCACTGAGCGATGTCGAGGTGGTGAATGCCCCAGCAGGAGATCATGCCGAGCGAAAAGTTCGTGAGGTTCTCGTGATTGTCCCGCTTGAGTTTATCCAAGTTAAAGGACGTCATCGGCGCTGGCCCCACCCAGCGCTCCCAGTCCACATGCTCCGGCACGGGTTGCTCAGGAAAATCTGGGCCGATCTTCCCGCCGGGAACGCCGACCTGAATCTCCTTCAGCTTCCCCAGCCGCCCGTTGCGTGCCAGTTCACAGGCCCAGCGGAACTTCAAATCACTGCGCTGCTGCGTGCCAAACTGAAACACGACGCCGGTCTTCTTCACCGCCGCCCGCACATGCTTCGATTCTGCCATCGACATGCCCATCGGCTTCTCGTGGTAGATGTGTTTGCCGTTCAAAATGGCATCGGAGGCCGGAATGCTGTGCCAATGCACCGGCAGCGCCATCAGCACCGCGTCAATCGACGGGTCGCGATTCAATTCACGAAAATCGCGGTACACCTTCACATCCGCACTGCCATAACGCTCGGCGATGATTCCTTGCGCACGCTCGATGTTCTTGGCATTCACATCACACACCGCCGTCACCCGCACATCGCCGTGATTGAGAAAGGCCCGCATATTACCCGTCCCCTGTGCACCGACACCGATGACGCCGAGCGTGATCTTGTTTGACGGCGCGGTCTGCGAGTGCAGGACATGCGCAGGCACAAAAACCGGTGCGACACCGGTGGCGAAGATTTGGGAGAGAAAGGAGCGGCGGGTTTTCTGAATCATCTTTGCTTGGCTTTTTTTTCCTGCTTGGCGAGTTTCTTCTCCTTGGCGGTCTTCTGGGGAGCCTTCTTCTTCTCTTTCTTGGCGTCTTGAGCTTTCATCGTGATGGAATGGGAATGGGGTTCACCGCCAGCGAATGCAACGGCATGCCTTGGTTTTAACGTGAGTTTGCAGATGAGCAATCGCAATGATGCCTCAAGGGGCCGGATGCTGGCCGAATCGCCACGCCAGGATGCGGCTCTTTTTCTGCCCCTGCGCCATGTCGATGATCCGCACTTCGTCCGCCTTCATCTGTCGCAGCGTTTTTTGGAGGCGCGGCAGATGATCGCTTTTGGAAACGAGCGTCGTGAACCATCCACAGTTCGTCGCAAAGCCTACGCTCTCCTCGATCATGCGACGGATGAAGGCCAATTCACCGCCCTCGCACCACAACTCACCTGCTTTGCCGCCAAAATTGAGTCCATCCTTCTTCCCACCAAGATTTCGCAGCTTGCGCTGGTTTCCAGCGGTCGCTTCGGCTGCCGAAGCATGAAAAGGCGGATTGCACATCGTTAGATCAAAGCGTTCGCCTGCTTGGATCAGACCCTGAAAACATTTCGCCGCCGAGGGTTGCGGTCGGCACTCGATCAAACCTGCCACGCTTGGATTCGATGCGACGAGTTTTTTGGCCCATCGCAGCGCCACAGAGTCCACCTCTGCGCCGACAAAGCTCCAGCCATATTCGCTGGCACCGATGAGAGGGTAGATGCAGTTCGCGCCTGTGCCGATGTCGAGCACACGCACCTCTGGACCACACCGCGCCGAAATCAGATCTGCCAAATGATGGATGTAATCACTGCGCCCCGGAATCGGCGGGCAGAGATAGCCGGGCGGGATGTCCCAGTGCTGCAAACCATACGCCTGCTTGAGCAACGCCTGGTTCAGCGACTTCACCGCCACCGGATCGGCGAAGTCGATGCTGTGATCCCCATGCGCGTTTGGTTTCACCCAAGCCGCCAGGGGTGGACTACACGCGATGAGCTGCGGGAAGTCATAGCGAGTGCGGAAGCGATTCCGTGGATGCAGGCCGTTCTTTGCTTCCATGCTCATCACTTGCCACCTCCCGGCGGTGTGCGGTCATTACCAAAATATTTCTCGCTGCGATAGCGCAGCCATACCCGCAGCTCCTGCGGCACTTTCTCGCGTTCTGCCTCACTCAGCGACTCATAGAGCGCCATCGCCTTCTCACGTTCGCCCCGGCAGGCACGGTTGTTATGCGCGTCCCAATAGCTCCGAGCCACGCGGATGCGGCGGCAGACCTCTTTGACGAGGGCGGCACCGGTGAGTGGCTTGGTGTTGGCTTTCTTCTTCGCGGGCATGATGTCTTCGGAGTCCCACCTTTCGGCAGAGAAGGCTGTTTCGGGTGAGGCGCTCGCCGATTAGAAAAATAAGCATCGATGCATTCAAGGCCAGCTTCTTGTTTCTGACTGACCCAGCAAACAGCTACACTGGCGGCTGAAAGTTCAGCAACTCAATCTCCACCGCATGTTTCCGCTCAGGCAGCAACTCAACCACGCTGATGCTGCCGTAATCAATGTTGAAATGCGCCATGTGCGCGAGCGGCCAGCCGAGCAGCAGGGCGAGCATCACGCGAATGATCCCGCCGTGGCAAAACACCGCCACCTTCTGATGCGGATGCGCGTGCACAATGCGGATGAGGCACTCCTGCACGCGTGCGCGGATGCCTGCCACGCTCTCCCCATTCGGAATGCCGTTGCTCTCAATGATCTCCAGCCAGTCGAACGCGCTGACGCCGAACTTCGACTGCACCTCGTCCCAGCGGTGCCCGGTCCAGTCGCCAAAATCGATCTCCCGCAGCCCCGGCATCATCTCGGGTTCCAACCCTCGCTGTTGGGCCAGAGGAGCCAGTGTCTGCTGCACGCGGAGCATCGGACTGGCGTAGAGTTTGTCGATTTTCGTGTCCTTCAGCCACGCCGCCACGGCCTCGCCATGTTTCTGTCCCAAAGGCGACAGCGCCATGTCGATACGCGATCCGCCGAAGACCTTGTGGTATTTCTCCTCCACTTCGCCGTGACGGATGAAATAAAGCTGGGTGGGATGATTCGGAAGATGGGATTTCACGCCCTGCCTATGAAACAGGCCGCTGCTCGAAGCAAGCCGAGGCTGTGATCACGCGATCTTCCAAGCCTCGCGCATCGGTCGCAGGAGCATCTGATTGGCTTGCTCGTCACCTTCAAAGCGCTCAGCTTTCGGATCGAACTTCAGCGGGCGCTTCAGCAACGCTGCAATGGCACCGATGTGGCAAGTGGTGGCGGCCCGCTGGGCGATCTCCGCCGTGGCGGCAGTGCGTCCGCGTGAGATCACGGCGTCGATGAAGTTACGGTGATGATGCTTCGATTCGTAGAGCTTCACGTCGCTGTCTTTGAGCTTCACGCGGAGGATGTCGTCCGAGCTGGCCTTGAGCACCTCCGCTTCGGTGTAAATCCAGCCTTCACTGCCGATGAACTTGGTGCCCCACTTGGTTTTGTCGTCCGTGCTGAGCATGACTACGCGCACACCGTTGGCGTAGCGGTATTCGATGCGGAAACTCTCGGCGGCATCGTAAATGCCCGAGTCGCGACGTTTCACCTCGGTGGCGTTCACTTCAGTCGGCGTCGTTTCATCCATGCCCGCGCCCCATTGTGCCACATCTAGGAAGTGTGCGCCCCAGTCGGTGATGTAGCCGGGAGCGTATTCCTCGATCCAGCGGAAGTTGAAATGACAACGCGCCGCCGTGTAGGGCTTCTCCGCCGCTGGGCCGAGCCACATGGCATAATCGAAGTGCGCAGGCACCGCTTGCGTTGCCTCCAAGCCGGTGACACCTCCGCGAATCGCAAACTTGCCCGGCACGCCGATCTCGATCTCCTTCAATTCGCCGATGTAGCCGTTGCGCACGCGCTCGCAGGCCATGCGCACCTTCAAACCGGACCGCCGCCAGGTGCCGCATTGCAGCACGCGCTTGTTTTCCTCTACTGCTCGGCAAATGGCGCGACCTTCGACGATGCTCGTGCCCAGCGGCTTCTCGGAATACAAATCCTTGCCCGCCTTCGCCGCAGCGATGGCCACGTTCGAGTGCCAGTGGTCCGGCGTGGCATTCATGACCGCGTCCACGTCGCTGCGAGCCAGCACCTCGCGGAAATCGCGATACACATCGCCCTTCGTCAATCCGGCAATCTTTGCCGCTGCTTCGGCATGCTGCGCATCCGCATCACACACAGCGACGATCTGCAAACGTTCATCGCCCATCAGCGCCCGCAGATTGCTCGTGCCTTGGCCGCCGACACCGATGCAGGCCACACGAACTTTCCCATTCGGCGACACCGCGCCAGCACGACCCAGCGTGGAGGCGGAGATGATGAATGGAACAGCGGTGCGGAGAAACTGACGACGATTGGGGGTTGCAGGCGTGTGCATGGGAAAGAAACGCAGCTTGGTTCCGATATTCATCACACGCCAAATCACGACACTCACTCATGGATTCCCCTCCCCTGCACCGCCGCCGTGATTTTCTCCAAACCACCGGATTGAGCCTCCTGAGTTGGCCCGTGATGCACTCCCTCTTCGGCCAGACGAGCCCCCTGCTGGCTCAAACGTCCGCCACAGCTCCAACGGCAGCCGTTCCGGCTTTGAATCGCTTCCCACGCATGATGCAAGACTGGCTGGTGGCCGAAGTCCGTGCCGCAGAATCACGCGGCAATGCCCGACGCGATGCTTTGAAGACGAAGGCCGATGCCGAGCTTTATGTGAAGTCCGTGCAAGAGCGCATCCGTGATTGTTTTGGCCCACTGCCCGAAAAAACGCCGCTGAATGCCAAGGTGACGAAGACTTTGGAACGCGATGGCTACCGGATCGAGAACATCGTCTTTGAAAGCCGCCCGAATTTTCTCGTCACCGGCAATCTCTACCTGCCCACGAACCGGAAAGGCCCCGTCCCCGGCGTGATCGGTGTCTGCGGCCACTCGCTCAATGGCAAAGCGGCAGAGGCTTATCAAAGTTTCGCCCAGGGCCTTGCCCGGCAAGGCCAAGCCTGCTTCATCATTGATCCCGCCGGTCAAGGTGAGCGCTTTCAGTATTTGAATGAGAAACTCGGCTCCCGCCTCGGCGGCGGAACGTCCGAGCACAATCAGATGGGCGGACCGCAGGCGTTGATCGGTGAGTTTCTCGGCACTTGGTTCGTGTGGGATGCCATGCGAGCGCTTGATTACCTGCTCACCCGCAGTGAAATCGACCCCAAGCACCTCGGTGTGACCGGAAACTCTGGCGGCGGCACACAAACGACCTGGCTCTGCGGCATGGAGCCACGTTTCACCATGGGTGCGCCGTCGTGCTTTGTGACAACATTTCGTCGCGATGCTGAAAACGAATTACCGCAAGACATGGAGCAGTGTCCGCCGCGTGTTTTGGCCCACGATCTCGATCACTGCGATTTCCTCGCCGCCATGGCCCCAAAGCCGGTCATCATCATGGCGCAAGAGAAAGATTACTTCGATGCGCGTGGCTCCACGGAGACTTACGAGCGCCTCAAGAAGCTCTACACGCTCCTTGGCAAGCCGGAGAATATCCAGCTCCACATCGGGCCTGATCCGCACGGCTACACGCAGTCGAACCGCGAAGCGATGTATCGCTTCTTCGGCAAAGTCACCGGCGTTCCCGCAGCAGCAACCGAGCCCACGATCACTGTCGAGAAAGACGAAGATCTGCTCTGCACGCCACGCGGCCAGGTGGCCGAAGCCGGTTCGCGCACGCTCATGTCTTTCACGCGTGAAAAAGCGGATGATCTGGCCGCCAAGCGCAAGCATCTGAGCGGCGCAGCATTGCAGCAAGCCGTGCGTGAGGTCTTGAAACTGCCTGCACTCACGGATTCGCCACCCGATTACCGCATCCTTCGCGGTGTCGGCTCACGCAAGTATCCCGCCAAAGGCTACTGCACTTACGCGGTCGAGACGGAGCCATTGATTCACGCCCTAGTCACTCGCTTGAGCGAGGAATCGCTCACTTCGCGGCTGCCACGTGGCCAGAGCAAAGCCGTGCTCTACATCTCGCATCGCTCCGCCGATGCCGAGCTGCGCAGCGATCCTTTCGTACAGGAAATCATCGCCTCCGCACCTCAAGCGGCCTTCTTTGCGTGCGATGTGCGCGGTATCGGTGACTCGCAGCCCGACACCTGCGGCGCGAATCAATTCCTCGGCCGCTACGGCAGCCACTACTTCTACGCCGCCTACAGCCAGATGCTCGACCGCCCGCTGCTCGGCCAGCGCACCTTCGATGTGCTGCGCGTCATCCAGCTTCTCAAGGCTGCTGGACACACCGAGATCCATCTCGCCGGTCAAGGCTGGGGTGCGCTGCCCGCCGCTTTTGCCGCCTTGCTTAGCCGCGAGGTCAAACAGGTCAGTTTGAAGCACGCGCTCACCTCTTTTCATGAATTGGCCGTTCACGATGACCAGCAATGGCCCACCGCCTTCATGCTGCCGCTGGTGCTGCATCATTTCGACCTCCCTGACTGCTACAAAGCACTGCAAAGCCAGAATCTCCAGCTCATCGAGCCCTGGACCGCCGCCGATGGCATGAAATAAGCTCAATCAACCACACACCACCATGCAAACACAGCTCAAGTTCAAGCTCTCCACCTTCATGTTCCTCCAGTACTTCATCTGGAGCAGTTGGTACATGACGCTGGGCGCATACCTCGGCACGCTGAACTTCACCGGCACCGAAATCGGTGCATCGTATGGAGCTTTCGCCTGGGGGGCGATTCTTTCGCCCTTCATCGTCGGGTTGATCGCGGATCGCTTCTTTGCCTCCGAGAAAATCATCGCCGTGCTCGGCATCGCCGGTGGACTGGTGATGCTCTACATCCCGCAGTTGAAGACCTTCAGCAGCGTCTATCCCACGCTGATCCTCTACTGCACGCTCTACGCGCCGACGCTGGCGCTGGGCAATTCGATCTCCATGACCCATCTGGCCGATGCGAAGAAAGATTTCCCCTTCGTGAAGATTTTCTCCGCTGTGGGCTGGATCGCCGGTGGTGTGGTGCTCAGTCAGTTGAAGGGCGAGCAGTCAGCACTGCAATACTACCTGGCTGGCGGCACGTCGATGGTCTTTGGCGTCTTCGCTCTCACGCTGCCACACACACCACCGAAGAAGAAGGGGCAGAATGTGCCGCTGAGCGAAGTTCTTGGTCTGGATGCGCTGGCGCTCTTGAAGAAGCCCACCTTTGCCATCTTCATCCTGTGCATGTTCCTCATCTGCATCCCGCTGTACTTCTACTTCGTGAATATGGGCACCTACCTCACCCAGTTGAAGTGGGAGGACATGGCGCAGAAGATGACGCTGGCACAGGTCTCCGACATTGTTTTCCTGGTGCTGCTGCCGCTGATGCTCAAAAAGCTCGGTTACAAGAAAACCATCTTCCTCGGGATCCTCGCTTGGGCCGCCCGCTACTTCATGCTCAGCGCCAGCGCCGCCAGCACGGGCACCGTGCTCATCTTTGGAGCCATTCTGCTGCACGGCATTTGCTATGACTTCCTGTTCATCGCCGGTCAGCTCTACGTCGATGACGAAGCGAACGAACGCATCCGTGGTGCGGCGCAGGGCCTGATCGCGATCATCCTTTGGGGCTTCGGCTCACTCGTGGGGACTTATTTGGCCGGCTACTTCATGGATCAGCATAAACTGGCCGCGCCTAAAGGCGACATCACCCACGACTGGTCCGCCATTTGGGCCACTCCGGCTTGGATCGCCGTAGCGGTTCTGGTATTATTCCTGATCTTCTTCCGGGAGCCGGTGAAATCAGCGCCTAAGCAGGCTTGATACAGCTTCAGCAAGACGTTGCCTGATGCCGGCAAGTCGGCATCAGGCCACTTTCAGCCCCAGATAAGCCTTTGCGTTCGCGTAGCAGATGTTCTTCACCATGCTGCCCACGAGCGCGTCGTCGTTCGGGATGAGACCGGCTTCAATGTCGCTACCGAGCAGGTTGCAGAGCGTGCGGCGGAAGTATTCGTGGCGGGGGAAGCTCATGAAGCTACGGCTGTCCGTGAGCATACCGATGAAGCGGCTAAGAAGGCCGAGATTGCTCAGGGCGTTGATCTGCCACTCCATGCCTTCTTTTTGGTCCACAAACCACCAGCCGGAGCCGAACTGCACCTTCCCTGGCGTGGTGCCGTCGGCAAAGTTTCCTGCCATGGTGCCAAAGACGTAGTTGGCGGTCGGGTTGACGTTGTAGAGCACGGTTTTCGGCAGCGCGTTCTCGGTGTCGAGGCGGTCGAGGAAGCGGGACAGCGGCTCCGCCTGCGGCCAGTCACCGATGCTATCGCAGCCCACATCTGCGCCGATCTCGCGGGCTAGTCGGCTGTTGTTGTTGCGCACCGGGCCAAGGTGGAGCTGCATCGTCCAGCCTTTGGCGGCGTTGAGACGCCCCACATGCAGCATGATGTTGCTGGCAAATTCATCGTGTTCCTGCTCGCTGGCCGCCTTTCCACGCCGAGCCTTGCTGAAGATGTTCTCGGCACGGATGTCGGGGATGAAGCGGCTGTGCGCGGTGTTGAGTCCATGGTCAGACAGACGGCAGCCGATGTCATGGAAGTAATCATGCCGTCTCTCCAGCGCACGCAACAGCGTGTCGAAGGTCTTCACCTCGATGCCGCTGGCGGCGCTGAGCTTGTCACACCAGGCATTCCAGGTCTCGGGCTGGTGCACCGCCAGCGCCTTGTCCGGGCGGAAGGTCGGATACACTCCGACTTCAAAGCCATCAGCGGCACACTTTTGGTGCCAGGCGAGATCGTCGATGGGATCGTCGGTCGTGCAGAGTGCTTTCACCTTTTGCGTGCGCAGGATGCCACGCGCACTCATCTCAGGGCTTGCCAGCGCCGCCTCAGTTTGCTCCCAGATCGCTGGTGCAGTCTCCTCGTTGAGCAAGGTGTCGATGCCAAAGTAGCGCTTCAGTTCGAGGTGCGTCCAGTGATAGAGTGGATTGCGCAGCGTGTGCGGCACGGTCTTGGCCCAGGCCATGAATTTGTCACGCGGACTCGCCTTGCCGGTGATGAATTCCTCCGGCACGCCGTTGCAGCGCAGTGCACGCCATTTGTAGTGGTCACCCTCAAGCCAGATCTCAAACAGATTCTTGAACTGTCGGTTCTGCGCGATGTCTTTCGGCGGCAGATGATTGTGATAGTCCAGGATCGGCTCGTCCTTGGCAAAAGTGTGGTACAGGCGGCTGGCGGCCTTGGTGCTGAGCAGGAAATCGTCGTGGATGAAGGACATTGCGGTTTGCGGTTGAAATTGAAACGCTAAACTGGAGCGATGATGATCGCACGCAACTGGTTCGCGCTCCTCCCGGCCCTGCTGGTGTGCTCGTGCGGAACCCTCAAGTTTTACACCCAGGCGGTGGGCGGACAGATGGAAATCTGGCGAAAATCGCGTCCGAATGATCAAGTGCTGGCTGACTCACGCGTGGATGACCGTGTGAAACAGCGCCTGCGACTCATCGAGGAGTTGCGCGCCTTTGCCGCCAGTGCCCTGCGACTGCCGACGAAGAGCTTCGGCAAGTACTGCGATCTGAAACGGTCCTACGTCGTGTGGGTGGTGTTTGCAGCCCCGGAGTTTTCCATCGAGGCGAAGCGCTGGTGGTATCCGTTCGTCGGAAACCTGAAGTATCGCGGCTTCTTCACAAAGAAAGACGCCCAGGAGGAAGGCGAGCGCCTGCGTCAGCAGGGACTCGATGTCTTCATCGGTGGCGTCGAGGCCTACTCCACGCTCGGCTACTTCAAAGACCCGGTGCTGAACACCTTCCTGCACCGCAGCGACCACGAGTTGGCCGAGCTCATCTTCCACGAACTGACGCACGCCAAGATCTTCATTTCTGGCGACACCGACTTCAACGAGGCCTTCGCCACCGCAAACGCCGAGGACGGTGTAAGACGCTGGCTGCGCTCGAAAAACGACCAAGCTGGCCTGCGAACCTACGAGGCCAGCTTGCAGCGCAGCCACCAAACCATCAAGCTGCTACTCGACACCCGGAGCCGTCTCAAAGACGTTTATGCACAAGATCATGCCAGCACGGAAGCTGAGCGCCTCGCCAAGCAACGCGTGTTCCAGGACATGCTGCGCCGTGCTGGAGCCCATGGCCCGCAGACCAAGCTGCGCAGCCAAAGCGGGCTGGATTCATGGAACAATGCCCGACTCAACACCATTGCCGCTTATTACACCCTCGTTCCCTGCTTTGAACGCCTGCTAAAACAGCACCACGGCGACCTCGGATCCTTCCATCGTGAGGTGGCTGCGATGCGAAAGCTCGATGATGAGGAACGGCTTCGGCGACTGAAAGCACCCACGCGCTAATGATGAGAAGTCGGAAGACAGGGCACCGTGAGGCGCTGGCAGTGCTTTGGCAGCAGCCCTGGACGGCATTTCCTCGTATTGGACAAGCGACGCCGCCTATGCTATCCGCAAAACCCATGTTTTCCGCCCGCCCTCTCATTTCCGCACTCGCCCTGGCTCCCGTGTTCCTTTATGGCGCGGAGAAAGTGGATTTCGTCAAACAAGTGAAGCCGCTGCTCGAAGGCGCCTGCACGCATTGTCACGGTGAGAAAGAGGACAAAGGCGACTTCCGCATGCACACGCTGGTGGACCTCAAAAAGGGCAACGAGAACGGCCCAGGACTCGTCCCCGGTGATCTGAAAAAGAGCGCGATCTACACGACGCTGCTGCTGGATGTGGAAGATGACATGGTCATGCCACCGAAAAAAGAAGGGCTACTCGAAAAGTCTCAAATTGAGGTGCTCAAGAGTTGGATCGAGCAAGGGGCCGACTGGCCTGCTGGCGTGGTGCTAGAACAGACGCCGCGCATCAAGTTCGAGAAGCACATCCAGCCGATCCTGGAGCAGAACTGTGTATCCTGCCACAATGCGGACAAGGCAAAGGGCGACTGGATCATTACCACGAAAAAAGAAGCCTTCGAGAGCGGCGAAAACGCGCCGAACATTGTACCTTTCGATCTGAAACAGAGCGCGATTTATCATCTGACGGTGCTAGCGGCGGATGACGATGATTTGATGCCACCGAAGAAAAGCGGCGGCCCGCTGAACAAAGAGGACATCAACTTCCTGAAACTGTGGATCGAGCAGGGCGCACCGTGGCCAGACAATCTTAAACTGACGGCGAAAGAGAAGAAAGGTCCGGCCTCAACCAACCCGGACAACCTGGAACTTGTGAAGAAGATCCACGCATTCATCGTGCAAACATCCAAGGAGAAGACGGAAGGTGAAATGAAGCCGTACGAATCTAAGATTCCGAAGACGGGCTCACCTTACAGCATGGTGTCAATCAAGGGCGGTGAATTCATGATGGGCAGCCCAGGCAGCGAGGCAGATCGCAGCGATGACGAAGGCCCGCAGGTGAAAAAGACGATTAAACCCTTCTGGATGGGTAAATATGAGGTGACGTGGGATGAGTACGAGCCTTTCCAGCTCACCAGCCTAGGCCGCAACAAGGACGGCTCCCGCCAAGTGTGGAAACCAACCGACAAGCCGGAAGATCTGATCTCCCAGCCGACGCCTCCTTACCAGCCGATGGATTTCGGCATGGGCCGCGAGAAATTCCCGGCCATCTGCATGACGCAGCACGCAGCAAACAAATACTGCCAGTGGCTCAGCGCTCAGACCGGCCATTTCTACCGCCTGCCGACGGAGGCCGAGTGGGAATATGCCGCGCGGGCCGGGACGACGACCGCCTATTTCTTCGGAGACGATGTCTCACAGCTCAAAGAGTACGCGTGGTATTTCGACAACGCGCCCAACTTCCAGTATTCGAAGATCGGAGCGAAAAAGCCCAATCCCTGGGGGCTGTACGACATCTACGGCAACGTCTGCGAGTGGTGCCTGGACCAATACACCCCTACGACACCCGGCGCTGCGATCCTTGGCAATGCCTGGGTGCCCTCAAAGACCCCCTACCCTCACGTCGCCCGTGGAGGCACCTATGACGACGATCCCGAACTTTGCCGCAGTGCAGCCCGCAAGTCGTCTGATCCGCTTTGGAAGCAGCAGGATCCGCAGCTTCCGAAAAGCATCTGGTACCTGACTGACGCGACTTGGCTGGGCTTCCGCATCGTGCGTCCGCTGGAAATCCCGAGCGTGGAAGAAATGTTTGCTGCCTGGAATAACGGCGTTGCGAAGGAATAAGCGGATCGTCATCCATCTTTGAATCGCCCCAAAGGCTAGCCCACTTCTTCAAGGTGAGCCAAGTTTGATATGCTGTCTTGCCCCCTCGCTGAATGGAGTGGGTAGCTGGTGGCACCTAAGCGCGGGAGATGTCAGATTCGGAGATGGATCAAAACGACTTTGCCATGGCTTGGGGGTTGAGGACGCCTTGGTGTGACCGCCATTCGCAAAGACCATTGTTACGCCACCGTGGCTGCGCCGTTTGATGAGCAGTACATGCTCGCCTGCTGTAAATGACGCCCAGTCCGGTGTGGCTGAGTTCGCGGCGACCATGTCTGCACATGGAGCACGCCCCGGCCAAGTGGTGCTGGCAGCCATTGACATGAGTCCGGCTTATCAAGAAGGTGTGTGGGAGCATCTGTCTCAAGCGCAGATCGTGATCGACCGCTTTCATGTCATGCAACTGGCGGGCAAAGCAGTGGGTGAAGTGCGCTAAATAAACCTGGCATTGGTCGGAAAAAGCAACAAGCACAGCGGCACCTCTAGAGCCGGTGTTCGTGGTCGAGGCGCAGTCGTCTGGCTGCCTTCCAAAAAACGGCTCAAAGCATCCGCAACCATTGGGTGGGAATGTTTTCTTATGCCACCAATCGCATCACATCAGCAGGCATCGAATCGATCAACGGCATCATTCAAACTAAACACCGTCGCGCACGCGGCCTCCACAACTTCGAAAGCCTCAAGGCCATTTGCTACTGGATGGCTGGAGGCCTAAATCTCTAATTTTCTCTACTGTTACCCACCCAGTTTAGCAAAGCGCCATAAAATGGCCGACGTTGTTGTCGCATAACAACCAGCCTGCCGCTGGCATGGCGCGAGCACAATGTTTTCGAGGAAAGAAACTTGAATCACCACGTTTTACGGCCCCCGTAAAGCTTACTGCCTTTGTCATTGTCGCGCATGTCCCTCCCTCGCCTAGCCCTTCGCCATCCTTACGCCATCATCGTCATCGTTGTGGCGATCCTGCTCGGTGCATGGCAGGCGCAGGAAAAAATGGCGCGTGATGTCTTCCCGCCGCTTGGCATTCCGACGATCTACGTCGCGCAGCCGTATGGCGGCATGGATGCGGCGCAGATGGAAGGCTACCTGACCTACTATTATGAGTATCATTTCCTCTACATCGCCGGGATCGAGCACGTAGAGTCAAAGAACATCCAGGGAGCCTCGATCATGAAGCTCCAGTTTCATCCCGGCACCGACATGTCCGCGGCGCTGTCAGAAACCATCGCCTATGTGAACCGCAGTCGCAGCTTCATGCCGCCCGGCACGCCTGGTGCCTTCGTGACACGATTCGATGCCGGCAGCGTGCCCGTTGGCAATCTCGTCTTCTCCACGGAGAATCCCACGCGCACCGTCGGCCAGATGCAGGACGCCGCGCTGAACATGGTGCGCCCGCTGTTTGCCACGCTGCCCGGCGTTTCGGCTCCACCGCCCTTCGGTGGCAGCGCCCGCACCATTGTGATCAATGTGAAGCCCGACCGCCTCCGCGCCTATGGCCTCTCACCCGATGATGTCGTCAAAGCGATGACCGAGGCCAACACGATGAGCCCCAGTGGCAATCTCGCGCTACCCAACAGCTTCCCCATCGTGCCGACGAACGCCGTCGTGAAAAACATCCAGGATCTCGCCGCCGTGCCGCTGAAGGTCACCGAAAACGGTGCGGTCTATGTGCGCGACATCGGCGAAGTCAGCGACGGCAGCGATCTCACCACCAGCATCGCCATCGTGAACGGCAAACGCACCGTGTACATGCCTGTCACGAAGCGCAGCGATGCCTCCACCCTTAGCGTCGTCGAGTTGGTAAAGGCCAACCTTTCCAAATTCAAAGCCGCCTGCCCCGAGGACATCAACGTCACCTTCGAGTTCGACCAAAGCCCCTGGATCATCCGCGCCATCGAAGATCTCGTCAAAGAAGGCCTGCTCGGAGCCGCACTCACCGGCCTGATGGTCCTCTTCTTCCTCCGCGACTTCCGCAGCGCCTTCATCGTCGTCCTGAACATCCCCATCGCCATCGCCGCCGCGCTGCTTGCCCTGTGGATCACCGGCTACACCGTCAATCTGATGACCCTCGGCGGCCTCGCCCTCGCCGTCGGCATTTTGGTCGATGAAGCCACCGTCGAGATCGAGAACATCCATCGACGCATGAAGCAAAGGAGCGCGGGCACTCTTGCCCGCATCGTCTTAGACGCCTCCGAGGAAACCATCGGCCCGCGCTCGCTGAGCATGCTGTGCATCCTCGCCGTCTTTGTGCCGAGCTTCTTCATGACCGGCGCTGCGAAGGCCTTGTTCCTGCCTTTGTCCCTCGCGGTCGGCTTTGCCATGATCGCCTCGTATTTGCTCTCCAGCACGCTGGTGCCCATCCTGAGCATCTGGTGGCATCGGGAGTCTCGCCCAACGAGTCAGACAGGCCCGACCAGTCCGACGGCATTGCGCTGGCTCTTCACCCCCTCGCTCGCCACACGCCACCTCCTCGTCCCCGCCTACCTCGCAGGCACGATCTTCGCCATCACGCTCTTCCTTCCCTTCCTCGGCACCGAAATCTTCCCTCAAATCGACGCCGGTCAGCTCCAGCTCCGCCTCCGCGCCCCCACCGCCACGCGACTCGAAACCACCGAGCAGATCGCAACGCGCACGCTCGCCATCATCGGTGAAGAAGCCCCCATCGCCACCAGCATGGGGCTCATCGGCGTGCATGCGCCGAACTACCCCGTCAATCTCATCCACCAGTGGAACAGCGGCCCCGAGGAGGCCACGCTGCAAATCCAGCTCAAGCCCGGGTCACCGCCCATCGCCGCCTTGCGTGAAAAACTCCGTGCACGCCTCGCTGCCGAGTTTCCAGCCGTTTTGTTCTCCTTTGAGCCTGCCGACATCGTTTCGCGCGTCATGTCGCTCGGATCGCCTACGCCCATCGAGGTCGCCGTTAGCGGCAAAGACTTCGCTGCAAGCCGCGCCCATGCCGAAACCCTCCGCAGCAAGCTCAGCGCCCTCAAAGACCTGCGCGATGTGCAATTCAGCCAAACCCTCGACTACCCCAGCGTCGATGTGAACATCGACCGCGAACGCGCTGGCCTGCTCGGCGTGAAAATGAGCGATGCCACCCGCAGCCTCGTCGCCGCCACCGCCAGCAGCCGTTTCACCGTGCCCAACTACTACGCCGACCCCAAAACCGGCCAAAGCATGAGCCTGCAAATCCAGGTGCCGCAGACGATGATGAAAAGCCTCGAAGACCTGCGCAACCTGCCCGTCAGCAGCCAAAACGAAGCCACCGTCCCGCTGCGCAACATCGCCAAAATCACCGAAGGCAACGTCATCGGCCAATACGACCGCTACAACATGTCCCGCACCATTTCGGTCGTTGCCAACCTACACGATCAACCACTCGGCACCGTCGCCAAACAGGTCGAAAAAGTCACCGCCGACAATCCCGCGCCCACCGGCACCAGCGTCGCTCTGCGCGGCCAAGTCCCGCCGATGAAGGAACTGCAAAGCGGCCTGCAAACCGGCCTCATCATTGCCATCGTCACCATTTTCCTCCTCCTCGTCGCCAACTTCCAAAGCCTGCGCCTCGCCCTCATCGTGCTCACCACGATCCCAGCCGCCTTGCTCGGCGTCGTGCTCGCCTTGAAGCTCACCGGCACCACCGTGAACATCCAAAGCTTCATGGGAGCGATCATGGCCGTCGGCGTCGCCGTCGCCAATGCCATTCTACTCGTCACCTTCGCCCACCGCGCCCAGCTCACCGGCATGAGCAAACGCGACGCCGCCCTCGAATCCGCCACCACCCGTCTGCGTCCCATTTTGATGACCAGCCTCGCCATGATCGCCGGCATGATCCCCATGGCCCTCGCCAAATCGCAAACATCTCCTCTGGCCATCGCCACCATCGGTGGTCTCGCTTTGGCGACCGTCGCTACGTTGCTCGTGCTGCCCGCTGTGTATGCGCTGCTGGCATCCCAGAACGCGAAGGAGGCTTCGCTTGAACCGACTGCAGCTTGAGACAACTTCCACCAACAATGCTTTCGCTCTCCCTACAACTCACGCCAGCTGCGAAGCTCCGCGCTGCACAACGCCTGTATTGGTCAGCACGGCGTCTGAAGGCGGCGGCGTTTCGTCAGCAGCACCCGGAATGGACGCCTGCCCAGGTCGAGCAAGCCACCCGCGACGCCTTCCGCTATGCACGAGACTGATCTCTTCACCCTCTTTACCAAGCCGCTCAACGAGGCAGGGCTCTCCTATTTCGTCACCGGCAGTGTCGCCAGCATGGTGTATGGCGAACCGCGGCTTACCCTTGATGTGGACATCATCCTCACCTTGGCTCAAAGCGACCTCAAGAAGCTCACGGCAGCCTTTCCAGAAGACTCGTTCTATATTCCACCCCTGGAAGTCCTGCGAATCGAGGCCGCGAGACCTCAGCGGGGGCACTTCAATCTTCTCCACCACGATTCCGGCTACAAAGCGGACATCTACCTCACTGGCAGCGATCCGCTGCATGCCTGGGCCTTTCAGTTTCGACGCCAGATTGACCTCGACGGCACGCCCATCTGGTTTGCGCCACCTGAATACGTCATGATCCGCAAGCTCCAGTTTTACCGTGAAGGCGGCTCTGAAAAACATCTCCGCGACATCCGCGCCATGCTGGATCATACCACGCCAGACCACGACGCAATAAACCGCTTCATCGCCGAAAATGCCCTGCAAAACGAATGGCAGGCCGCACAACAGACCACCATCTAACTGCATGCCCTTCGCCCTTCGCCCTTGGCTCTTTGCCCTCGTTCTTTGCTCGTCCGCCTTCGCGCTCGAACTCCCCATCACGAAGCCCACCACGGGCCTTATTCACCGCTGGGTCTCCCAGCCCGCCACACTTGCACCTTGGCAACAAGCCATGCTGCACGCCAAAGTTACCGGCTACATCGCCACGCTCACCGTTGATAAAGGCGATACCGTCAAAGCAGGCCAAGTCCTCGCCACGCTCGAAGTGCCTGAACTCCAAGCCGACATCGCCGAAGCGAAAGCCGAGGTCACAGCGGCTCAGATCGAGGTGAAACGCCTTCACGAAGCCCGTGCAAAGTCGCCCGACCTCGTTCTGCCTCAGGCCGTCGATGATGCCGAAGCAAAACTAGCCATCGCCAAGGCCGGTTTGGAGCGCCGCGAGACGCAAATCCAGTTCGCCACACTCAAAGCGCCCTTCGACGGCATCATCACCGCCCGCTTCGCCGATCCCGGCTCCCTCGCCACCGCAAACAACACCAAACTCCTCGAAGTCACCGACCTGAGCACGCTGCGCCTGCAGATCCCCGTCACCGAACTCGAAACCGGCCTGGTGACCGTCGGCAAGCCCGTGAAGGCTCAGATCGACGCCGCCGGAGCCACCCCCATCGAAGCCAGCATCAGCCGCATCGCCTACGCCCTCGATCCCGCCACGCGCACGATGCTCGCCGAAGCCGATTTGAAGAACCCCGACCTCAAACTCCGCCCCGGCATGTATGCCATGACCAAGATCGCCGTCGAAAAGCACGACAACGCCATGCTGATCCCCGTCGCCGCCCTCATGATGGAAAAGACCAATGCCTTTGTCTTCAAGCATGCCGATGGCAAAGCTATGAAGACCGCCGTGAAGATCGGCTTCAACGATGGTGTGAATGTCGAAGTGCCGGAACTGAGGACGGAAGATGTGCTGCTGGTGCCGGGAACGACTGCGCTGACTGACAAGCAGGCGGTCACGGTCAAACAATGACGAAACCAGAATGAGGAATGACGAATTAAGCCCGAAATCCAAAACCCGAATTCAATTCTCCCGCGCCATGCCCTTCGTCATTCGAGCTTCGTCATTGATTCGTCATTCGCCATTCTGGTTTCGTCATTCCGCGGTGTCACTGACTCTCCTCCTCACCACCGTCCTCGCCGCCGCGGCCCCCGTGCATGTCGATCTTCCCACGGTCATGATGCTCGCGGGAGCGAACAACGACGAAATCCAGCTGGCTAAAACAAAGCACACGGAGGTGCTGGCGGAGTCGCAGCTGGCTTGGCAGCGATTCTGGCCTTCGTTGACGCTCGGAGCCGGTTATCGGCGCACGGATGGCAATGTGCAGGACATCGCGGGCGCAGTGTTTGATGTCAGCAAGCAGCAGTACACCATCGGTCCGAACCTCATGATCGATTGGTCGCCGGGGGACATGTATTACGCGGCACTGGCAGCCAAACAGCGGGCGTTGGCAGCGGAGCAGCTCGCGGAGAAAGCACGGCGCGACATCGTGATGCAGGCGACGGGCCGTTACTACGATCTTTTGGCCGCGGAGGCCTCGCTGGCGATTATTGAGGACGATTTGCGGCTCACGCAGGATTATGAAAAGCAGATCGGCGGCGCGGTGGATGCCGGAACGGCCTTCCGTGCCGACTTGCTCCGCGTGAAGACGCAGGTCAGTCGTGAAAGGCTCGCCATCCGCCAGCATCAAGAGAAGCGTGATCTCGCCGCAGCGGCGCTCGCGGAAACACTCCGACTGCCAGCAGACAGCGAATTGCGCCCGGCGAAGGCCGATCTCGTGCCGGTGCGCTTGCTCGACCGCAAACTCGGTGTCGCCACGCTCATCTCGCAGGCTTCGCAGCATCGTCCGGAGATGAAAGCGGCGGGGGCGGTGAATCAGGCGGCGGTTTTGGAAAAGGATCGCTCTCGCGTGGCTCCGATGATTCCGAACGTGCAGGCCGGTTACAGCTTTGGTGGTCTCGGTGGCGGCTACAATGGCGACGTCAGTAATTTCGACGACGCGCAGAACATGTACATCGGCCTTGGGTGGAAAATCGGGCCCGGCGGGCTTTTTGACAAGCAGCGCCAAATCATCGCTGGAGCGCAGGAAGAGGCCACGCAGCTCCAAGCGGGCCAAATCAAGGCCGCCATCGGCCGCGAGGTCGTGGAGGCTGCGGCGAAGGCGCAGAGCGCTCATGACCAGATCGAGATCAATGACGAAGCCGTCAATGCGGCACAGGAGATGGTGAAACTGGCCAAAGAACGCCAGGCAAGCCAGCTCGGCGTCGTACTCGAATACCTCCTCGCCCGCGAAGAACGCACCCGCGCAAGACAGAGCCGAGTGCAGGCAGTGATTGAGTTCAACAAGGCGCAGCATGAGCTCATGCGGGCGGTGGGAAAGTAATTCGTCTTTCCGCCCCCCATTCCAACTTTTTAACTCTGCGATCCGATGAATCGAGGCCTGCGAGAGTTTGATCACTGCTGCAGATCTTCATCGAAATCGTGACATAGGAGTCGAAAAGGGACTCAGCCGCGACAGCCGTCGAGGTAGTCGTCTGGACAGGCAACTCATGAAGCGCGTGAATCTATGCTCTAACTTCTAACCACACTCTTCACCACCCCCTTCGCTAGGCGCGTCACCAGTTCCTCGCCCTCGCTCACTTCTGCAGCGTCAGTGAGCACCCGGCCTGCGGCGTTAGTGGTGTAGGAGAAGCCACGGGCGAGGACGGATTCGGGGCCGATGTGCTTCAGTAACTCGCCACGAGCTTCCAAGCGGTCGTTGAGGCGGTCAAGGCGGTGAAGGACACTTTGACGCATTCGTTGGGAAAGGCTTTCAGAGCGATGCACGGCTTCGGCGAGCTGCACGCGGGGATGATGGGCGGCGAGGACGTGCTGCTTTTGCGTGAGATCATCGGTCAGAGTCTGCAAGCGTTCGCGCATGGAGTCGCGCAGGCGGGATTCGGCCTCGTCGGTGCTTTGCTCGGCCTGCTGAAGCAGGCGCTCTGGGGCGTGCAGGAGCGGTCCTTTGGCGGTGAGGTCGATGACGTGCTGGTGATGATCGAGCAGTGTGCTGACACGCGCTTTGAGCGTGCGGGCGATGCTTTCAAAGTGGCGTTGCAGCTCGGCGGCATCAGGCGCGAGCAATTCGGCGGCAGCGCTGGGCGTGGGCGCGCGCAGGTCGGCGACGAAGTCGGCAATGGTGAAGTCGATTTCATGACCGACCGCGGAAATGATGGGAATGGGACAGGCGGCGATGGCACGAGCGAGCACTTCTTCATTGAAGCACCACAGGTCCTCCAAACTGCCGCCGCCGCGACCGACGACAATCGTATCCGGCACAGGCAGACCGTAGTCCTCGGCGTTGCCCAGCACTTGGAGAGCGCGGACGATCTCAACCTCGGCCCCCTGCCCTTGCACGCGCACAGGAAACACAAGGATCCGCACCCAAGGAGCACGACGCGTGAGGATATTCAGCATGTCCTGGATCGCCGCACCGGTGGGCGAGGTGACGAGGGCCACGACACGCGGAAAACGCGGGATGGGCCGCTTGTTCTCCTCATCGAAGAGCCCCTCGGCATGCAGTTGGCGCTTCAAGGCTTCGAAACGCTCCTGCAGCGAGCCTTTGCCCTTCGCCTGCACCTGTTTGACGACCATCTGATACTGGCCGCGCGGCTCATAGACGCTGATCTCGCCATGCACCTGCATGAGAGCGCCGTCCCGAATGCGAGCGGTGCTGCGAGCGGCGGCACCGCGAAACATCACACAGGAGAGCTGGGCTCCGGCGTCCTTCAGGGTGAAGTATTGATGGCCGGAAGATTGCAGGCGGTGGTTGCTGATCTCACCCTCGACCCAGACGCTGCCGATGTGCCCCTCCAGCACATCGCGGATCTCGCGGGTGAGCTGGGTGACAGACAGAATCTCGGCGTCTTCAGGCATGATGTTCCCGATGTGACACATTAGCGAGCAATGTCCAGCCGCGTCACCACACCCAGCCCAGAAGCCAGCCGAAGATGCCCGCCGCCACCGACCACCAGCAGCGCAAGACCTCGACAAGCCCCAATCCTGGCGCGGGCGAGGCGGCGAGGAAGAGGGCGATGAGCAAGAAGGCGTTGATGAGGAAAATGAGCATCATTGAGAAGAACTCACCATTGCGTTTGAGATCCCCCTGCTCGGCGATGACCGTTTTGACCGTGTAAGTGGCGTGGAAGCACCAGCTGAGGCCGATCAACGCGTAGAGAAAGCGCAACGGCTTTAGGTTCACGGTCCATTTCCAGAGGGAAACGGCGTGAGCTTCCTGGATGTCCAGCGCCAGACCGATGCAGCCGAAGACCGCCATGATGATCAGCGTGTAAAAGGGCACCAAATACGGGGCGAGCGTGATCCAGGTGTTTGATTTGTCCGTTTCGACGTAGCCGCCCTCCGCGCCGACCTTCCAGTCGAAAACCCGACCACCAAACATGCGGGCGGTGACGTAGTGGCTGAGTTCATGGCCTAAAACATAGGCCGTGACTGGACGCAACCCGCTCAGGTAAGCCAAGGCCCAAAGCAGTCCGCCAAACGAGAAAAAGACGAACTCCTCGGAACGCAGAAAGTCCATCCGTGTGACCGCCCGCCAGAGCATGACGATGAGCGTGATGGCAGTGACCAGACAGGCCGGAGCCAGGAGTGCAGCGCCGATCCAACGCTTCAAAAGCAGTAAAAAACGATCCTTCTGCACGTTCTGCCGGTTTTTGATGCCGGCAGGGCGGTTGCGGGTCTCGTGAAGATGTCGGCGAACGTTCGCGGTGGACATGAGTTTGACGGTTTTATTTAACATCTATTAAACATCTTCACAATTTAAATGTTAATATGTGCATAACCTTGTGAATGAAGGGGACAACTTTCCCGGGCGAAAACCACCGGTCACGGCTCGTTTTACGACTCCGAGTTGCCACTCCGCAGCGGGCGTTGCAGCCGGAAACTGAGGGCGGCCAGCAGGAAAGTGCTGGCGATGAGCAGGGTGCTGAGCGCGTTGATGACCGGTAGGCTGCGGCTAGTGCGCATCATGCTGGCAACTCGGAGCGGCAGCGTGGTGGTGCCGGGGCCAGAGACGAAGAAGGTGATGACGTAGTCATCGATCGAGAGTGTGAAAGCCAGCAGTCCGCCCGCAAGAACGCCCGGCAGCAAAAGCGGGAGGAGCACCCTTTTCGCCGCCTGGGTTCGTGTGGCTCCGAGATCACGAGCGGCGTCGATCAGGGTGAAATCGAAGTCTTGCAGCCGCCCCAGCACGACCATGGTGACAAAACTCAGGCAAAACGTGACGTGAGCGATCCAGATTGTGAGCAGTCCGGTTTCGACGCCGGTGAGAACAAACAACGCCAGCAGCGACATGCCCATCAGAATGTCCGGCATGACCAGCGG
>JAPLUL010000039.1:0-8855 GCA_026397635.1 Verrucomicrobiota bacterium
GATGATGTCCACCTTCTCATTATTCAGCTCACGCACGATGTTCTTCACTCGCGCACCACGCAGGCCTACGCAGGCACCCACGGGATCGACTTTTTCGTCACCACTGTGCACGGCCACCTTCGTGCGATAACCAGCCTCGCGTGCGATGCTGGCGATCTCCACGGTGCGGTCACCAATCTCGCTGACTTCAAATTCAAACAAGCGGCGCACAAAATTCGGATGCGCACGGGACAGGATGATCTCCGGCCCACGCCCACTGTCTTTTTCCACTGCCTTCACATAGAAGCGCATGCGGTCGCCAGGAGTGTAATCTTCGGTGGAGACGCGCTCCTTGGAGGTCATCACGCCTTCGAACTTGCCCAGATCGACAACAACATCCGACTTTTCAAAACGACGCACCACACCACTGACGACGTCACCGGTGCGATCCTTGAACTCGTCGTAGAGGTTCTCCTTCTCGGCCATGCGCAGGCGCTGCAGCATCGTCTGCTTCGCGGTCTGGGCGGCGATTCGGCCCATGTTATTTGGCGTGACCTCGACTTCGATCTCGTCGCCGATCACCGCGTCCTTCTTGAAACGCTTGGCCGTAGCAAGTGGCAGTTCTTCCCAACGATTGGAGACCGTCTCGACGGCAAGCAGCTTGGCAAAGGCCTTAATCGTCCCTTTGTCGGGATCAATGTCGATGCGCAGTTCACGCGCAGGGCCGATGCTTTTCTTGGAGGCGGCGAGCAATGCCTGTGAGAGGGCCTCGACCATTTTTCCACGGTCGATTCCTTTCTCTTTCTCGTAGTAGTCGAAAAGGGCTTTAAGTTCGCTGATCATAAGAAAATCGTGATACCCGCAGACAAAAAAGAGCGGGGAAGGCCCCACTCTCGCCGTGAAAACGCTAATTCTGTCCGGGAAGGACGCGGATAATACGGGTATCAACTCAATCGGCAAGCGGAAAAAGGGTGGAATTCCGAGGCATCAACCTGCGTTTGGATGAGCCGCTTCACCCACCATGCGCCCACACCTTTTATCATTTCTTACGACTCTCATTCTGACATTTTCAAGCCAGGCGGCGGCATTGCCGAACATCGTCATCCTCTTTATGGATGACATGGGCTACGCCGATGTGGGCTGCTTTGGCGCACATGGCTACCAGACGCCGAACATCGACAAACTGGCCGCTTCAGGCCGCAAGTTCACGAACTTTCACGTCGCCCAACCGGTTTGCAGCGCCTCGCGCACGGCTTTGCTTACTGGCTGCTATCCGAACCGCGTCGGCATCCACGGCGCTCTCGGCCCCTCGTCCAAACACGGCATCAACTCCGCTGAAATGACCATCGCCGAGCTCGTGAAGCAAAAAGGCTACGCCACTGCCGCCGTCGGTAAATGGCACCTCGGTTCCCTGCCCCAGTTTTTGCCGGTGAAGCACGGGTTCGACGAGTACTACGGCATTCCTTACTCGAACGACATGTGGCCCTACCACCCGCAGTCGAAAAAAGGCGCTTACCCAAAGCTCCCCATGATCGAGAACGACAAGGTCGTCGATGCGGAGGTCACGCCGGAAGATCAAACCCGCCTCACCACTGCGTACACCGAGCGCGGCGTCCGCTTCATCGAGAACAACAAAAAGCAGCCCTTCTTCCTCTACCTTGCACACAGCATGGTCCATGTGCCGCTTTTTGTGAGTGAGAAATTCAAAGGCAAGTCCGGCAAAGGACTCTTTGCTGATGTCATGATGGAGGTGGACTGGTCCGTCGGCCAGATTGTGGACACACTCAAAAAGAACGGCCTCGAAGACAACACCTGGATCATCTTCACCTCCGACAACGGCCCCTGGCTCAGCTACGGCGACCACGCCGGCAGCGCCGGACCGCTCCGCGAGGGCAAAGGCACCTGCTGGGAAGGCGGCACCCGCGTCACCGGCATCATGAAATGGCCCGCCAAGATCCCTGCTGGCACCACCACCGACACCATGATGATGACTATCGACGTGCTACCCACCATCGCCCATGTCATTGATGCCAAACTACCCGATCACCCAATCGACGGCATGAACTGCTGGCCCATCGTCGCTGGTGAGCCCGGTGCGAAGAACCCGCACGACTTCTACGCCTACTACTACGAGCAAAACCAGCTCCAGGCCATCACCTCAGGCGATGGCCGGTGGAAGCTCCAACTCCCGCACGGCTACCGTTCACTTCCATCCGGTCAGCCCCAAGCCACAGGCGGCATCCCCGCGCTCTACAAGCAGGTCAAAATAGAGCAGCCCGAGCTTTACGACCTCTACACCGACCTCAGCGAGTCCAAAAACCTCGCCAGCCAGTTCCCTGACCAAGTAGCCAAACTCCAGCAGCACGCCGAATCCATCCGCGCCGAACTAGGCGATAGCCTCATGAAGCTGCCCAAAGGCAGCGGCACACGCGAAGCAGGGAAATAGACGCCCGGCTCACTCAAACAGTGGCGTGAGCGGCTGCTCAGAGCGGCGAGGGTGATGTCTACCCAGAGATTTTTACTGGAAACGTAGCATTCGAGGGTTTGCAGCATCTCACGCAGGTTTTTGTCAAAATGAGCAGCATGGCTTTCATGCCGCAAGCAACGCGAATCCAAGTGCCGCCGTGTCAGCCCCTGGCCCAGGATGCCGAATCCTGCACAAGGAATAACAATTCGCGTCTTGCCAGCCCGGCGAGTCCGGCCTGAAAAGGGCTATTACCCGCGAATGTCTCTCCAAAGCCCACGAATGACCTCCATGGCCTCGCCCATGCCCTTCGACAGCTCGGCCAGTCCCGGCCCCAAAATCCACGAGGCGTAAATGATGCCCGCCCACCAAGCGAAGGCGTTCACAATGATCATGATCGTCACCACCATCTCCACCCAGCGACCCCAGATCTTGAGGTAGCCGTTCTCGTCCTTTGAACGGCAAAAAATATTGTCTGAGTAAATTGAAACCGCCGCCCACCACAGCAACGGCGGCATGAGGAAAAAGCCAAAAATCATCCGCCGCAGGACCGCTCCACCCCGTTGCTCATAAGGCACGCGGTTGTAGTCACGGTAGCGCGCGACGCGTCGCCGCATTGGCTTAACCATGAGTCCGTCGGCCAGGACCTCGCCTGTAGCATGCAGTTCTAGCAGCGAGGAAACCGGCCGCCATAGCTCGTCGTCATCGCGCCTCACCAAGTCGCTGTCACGGATCGAACCATACGCGAGAAAATTTCGCAGATCGTCTTTGGAGCAGGGACCGAGGGTCTTTTGGCCTCTGGCGATGTAATACAAGGCATGCACGGATTCGGGAGGGGTAAACGGCAGCAAGATAAGCGCGGTCATTGGTGCAATGCAATACCCACACCAAGAATTATTGTAAGTTTTTTTAAAAAACCTCGATCCCACCGAAGCCCTCTCATGATGCACCCCTTGCCTTTTGCTTACCTTTTGCTTACCTTTTCCACGCATCTACCCACGTCTGCCACCTGCTCCAACCTCAACCTTTCAGACAGTTTTCACTGGGCTTGTGATTAACCCGGACATTAGCAAGGAACAGCAGGGCGGTTTACAGCAAAAAACTTCCACCGCAGCTTCCACGATGCCTGCAAAGTGCGCGTGGCCTTATTCGATGATGGCCAGAAACGGGCTGCGATGGGTACACTCGCACCCATCTTCTTCATGCAAGCCGCATTTCTACCCTCACCACAGGCTGCGGCGCATGTGCTTTGAGTTTTCGTAACTCCGTGGTTTCGCACGTCACGATGCTGTCTCTGTTTCTGCTACCTTCCAAAGATGAGTCCAAAGTCGCAGGACACCTCGCCAAACACCCACTTCGGACCAACCATGAATCGCCTTTTGCCACTCCTTTTTTTCGCATTCAACTCTCTGCTCACTGCCGCAGAGAAACCGAACATCCTCTTCATCTACACAGACGATCATTCCTACCGCACGCTCTCCTGCTACGAAGGCGCAGAATCGTGGGCGAAGACGCCGAACATGGACCGCCTCGCCGCGCGTGGTGTGCGTTTCACCCATGCCTACATCGGCACTTGGTGCATGCCCTCGCGCACGACGATGCTCACCGGGCAGCATCAATACGGCATCGCCACCATGCGTATGAAGCCGCCTTATCCAGGCGCGACATACGATCCGACGCAGTGCCGCTTCTGGCCTGCCGTTTTTCGTCAAAACGGCTATCACACCGCGCAGATCGGCAAGTGGCATGCGGGTAATGACGCCGGTTTTGGCCGAGATTGGGACCATCAGATCGTCTGGAACCGTCCGCGCCATCCCGACAACGCGCCGAACTACTACCACGACCAACTCCTCTCCATCGACGGCGGCGAGCCGCAGGTCGTGAAAGGCTACTCCACCGACAACTACACGCGCTGGGCCGTGGATTACATCAAGGGCGCCAAACGCGACGCCGCCAAGCCCTGGTATCTCTGGCTCTGCTACGGCGGCGTGCATGCGCCGTATCAACCGGCGGAACGCCATCTCAACGACTACCCCGATGCCAAAGTCGCCACGCCTGCCGACATCTATCCTCCGCGTGAGGGCAAGCCCGGCTACATGCAAAAAATCGCCGCCTGGGAAAAAGCCCCGGATGGCGAACCTGTGCTCAGCGATAAAGCCATCGGCAGCGAGGTTGGCGATGACTTTGACCGTGATCGCGGGCGCTCGCTGTCCCAATGGTCGCGCCAGTATCATCAGGCCGTGCGTGCGCTGGATGAAGGCATCGGCCAGGTGCTCGCCGCCTTGGAGGAGAGCGGTCAACTCGCGAACACACTTGTCGTGCTCACCGCCGATCAAGGCTACGCCTGGGGACAGCACGGCTTCCGCGCCAAGCTCGCCCCCTACGACGCGAACATCCGCAGCCCGCTCATCGTCTCCATGCCCGGCACGCTGCCGGAGGGCAAAGTCTGCCGCACGCCTGTCGGCGGAGCCGATCTGCCGCCCACCTTCTTCCGCTTCGCTGGACTCGAGTTGCCCTGGGACATGCATGGCCACGATCTGACACCGCTTTTGAAAAATCCCGCCGCCGCATGGCCACACACAACGATGTTACCCTTCACTGCCGACAAATTCGGCGCGGATTGCGATGCCGTGCCGCCACCGCCTGGCAACCTGCACAAAGCTGGCGTGCCGTGGTATGTGATGATCGTCAAAGGGCACCACAAATACGTCCGCACGCTGAGCCCGAACGAGCCGGAGGAACTCTACGACCTGAAAGCCGACCCCGAGGAGCTCACCAACCTCGCCGCCCGCTCCGAAAATACCGAGCTTCTGAAAAAGCTCCGCGCTGGCGCATTGGCCGAGTTGAAACGCACGGGTGCGAAGATGGTGAACTCACTGCCGCCGGTGAAGGAATGAGGACAGAAAAAACGGCAGGAGCAGAGGCTTCATGATTTTGAAAACGAACCCTGCTAAGCAAGCCTATCGATGTTCGGCTGCGCCCAGGTGGAGAGCAGCGGGGAAAGAGCAAAGAGAAGAGTCAGCAACAGGCGTTTCATGATCGGCGGAGCCTGAAACAGGGCCGTCAGGCCGTATGTTGCGAGTTTTCACTCACCGCTGGCTCTGGCGCGCTCTCTGCTGCAACAATCTGGCCTCCCTGATCGTTCCCTTCGGCCCCCAAAAACCCTCATGAATCGTCGTCATTTCCTTCTCAGTACGATTGGCACCACGCTGGCGTTGCCGAGCATGTCTTCTCTCATGGCGAAGTCCGTGGGCGGCTCCGTGCAGGCGGCGAAAGGCGCGGGCATGGGCGCTCGGCGCTTTGTGGCGATCGGGAATCTGCTCGGCTATCAGACGAAGAGCCTGTTTCCGACGACCACTGGGCGGAATTACGAGAAGACGACGCTGCTGGAGCCTTTGTGGGATATTCGCGACAAAATGACGGTCCTCCGTGGACTCGACCACGGCGTGAAAGGCGGGCATTTCGCGGTGCATTCGTTTCTTTCTGGCGTGCTGCATTCCGAGGCGCAAAACCGCCCGGATGGCAATGTGACCATCGATCAGTTCCTCGCGGACGAGGTGGGCTTTGAGACGCGTTTTCCATCGCTCACGGTGGGTTCCGAAGGTGGCATTCATGGTGGCTGCCAGATCGCATGGACGAAGTCGGGCGTGCGGGTGCCGCCGGTGACAAATCCAGCGGAGTTGTTTGAGAAGCTTTTCGTCACCGACTCGAAGGAGCGTCAGGCTCGCAGGGCGCAGGAGAATCAGGTGCAGGCCTCCATCCTCGACTCCGTGCTGGAGGAGGCGAACCGCCTTTCCAAGAAGGTGAACAAGGAAGACAAGGACAAGCTCGACGAATACCTGACCTCCGTGCGCGATGTGGAGAAGCGCCTCGAACTGCGCCAGCGCTATGAGATGATTGCGCTCGCCTTGCAGTCGGACAGCACGCGCATCGCCACGCTGGAGATCGGCGGTGACTTCATGCCGCAGCATCTCGGCATCAAGAAGGACTGGCACGGCCTCTCCCACCACGGCAACGACGCCGAGGCCATCGCGAATCTCATTACGCTGGAGAGGTATCAAATTGAGCACTTCGGCAAGTTTGTGGCCCGTCTCGCGAAGATGAATGACGGCGAGCGCACGCTGCTCGACTCCACCACCGTGATGTTCGGCAGCGGCATGGGCGATGGCAATTCGCACAAAAACTCCGACCTGCCCATCCTCCTCGCCGGCGGCGGCTACAAACACGGCGAATACCGCGAAGTCCCGCGTGAAGGCCTCAACAAGGTGCCGCTGTGCAATCTCTACGTCGATATCGCCCAGAAGATGGGCGTCGAAGCCGATTCGTTCGGCAGCAGCACGGGACGCTTTGCTTGAATGGGAGGATTTTAACCGCTGATTAGACGCTCATGGGACGCTGATAAAGGAAATCAGAATTCAGGTCATTAGCGTCATGTCAGCGTCTCATTAGCGGTTCAAAACTGACCGCGCACACGCTCACCCGTTTTCGATTTTGAACTTCAAAACTCTTGTCTCCGCATCGCGCCAGCAAAGTAGCCATCTTGCTCCGCAAGATGAGCTAAGCGCTGACGCGAACACCTTACGCCTCCAAAATTTGAAGATGAAAACTGCTTTCGGAACGTCTCGCTCCTCTCGCGGAGCGAGAGGGCTACTTTGCTACGCCTTGGCGGCCACGCTCACTCACGCCGCCGATGCGCCGCCAAAGCTCGTGCAGCAGTTTCTCGGCAAATACTGCCTGGAGTGCCACGACGCGGATGTGCAGAAGGGTGACCGGTCGTTTGAGAAGTTCGAGCTGCCGCTGAAAGGCACCGCCGACCTCAACGAGGCGCGGGACATCATCGACCAGCTCACGCTGAAGGAGATGCCGCCGAAGAAGACGGACCAGCCGAGTGACGAAGAGCGCATCGCCATGATCCGGGCGCTGCGTGACGGCACGGTGGCCGCTCATGCGAAATTTCAGACCACCGGCAGCCGCACGGTGATGCGCCGACTTTCCAGCCGTGAGTATGAAAACACGCTCGCGGTGCTGTTTGGCCGTCGCGTGGATACTCTGGGACTCACGGCCGATTTTCCGAAGGAGAAGACCACCGAGCACATGGACACGATTGGTAAGTCGCTCGTGACCTCCGGCTTCCTCGTCGATCAGTATTTCCAGTCCGCGAACCGCCTCGTCGAGACCCGGCTCGGCAAACCGGCCACGCCACCGAAGGACTGGAAGTTCAACAGCCACTTCGTGCAATACGAGGAGCTCAGCGGCTCACACAAATCCGCCTTCAACTACCGCTACCTCAATCTCTACGAGCAGCCGAACAGCGACACGCGCCAGGGCGGCTACGGCCACATCGAAGATTTTCTCAAGGGCGTGCCCGTCTCCGGTCTTTACGACCTCGAAGTCGAGGCCACGGCGCTGCATCGTGACACGCATTACGATCCCGCCATCTTCGGCATCGACTTCTCCGAGCCCTTCATCCTCGGCGTGGTGCCCGGTGATGTGACGAAAGGCCATATTCATTATCCACAGCCGATTGAGCCACTGCTGGCCAGCGCCGTCGTGCCGGACAACACGCCGACGTGGTTCAAATTCCGCGTGTGGCTCGAAGCAGGGCAAACACCGCGCTTCATCTTCCCGAACGGCCCCTTTGAATCCCGCGCCTCGGTCGTCACGATCAACAAAAAGTACAAAGATGAGTTCAAAGGCGATGTCGGCTCCTCTGGTGTTGGTCGTGCGCACATTTTAAAGGAAGGCAAGCTCCCGCACATCCGCATCAGCGAGGTCAAGATCCACGGCCCCGTGCCTGAAAAGCCCAGCGTCGAAGAAGTGGCCATTTTCGGCAAAGACGGCTTCCAGGAGGCCAAGGCGCTCGATCAATTGAATACCTTCGCCGAGAAGGCCTATCGCCGTCCACTCACTGAGGAGGACAAAAAGCCGATTCGTGTGCTCTACGAGAAACGCATCGCCGAAAAGGCTGCACCGCGCCAGGCCGCGCTCGATTCACTCAAATTGATCCTTTGCTCACCGAGTTTCCTCTATCTCAGCGAGATCACCGACGAGTCCGCGAAGCCCCTTAAGCCTCACGATCTCGCCACCCGCCTCTCCTTTGCCCTCTGGGCCACACCGCCGGATGAAGCGCTGCTCGCCGCTGCCAAGTCCGGCAAGCTCACGCAAGATGACGAGTTCAAAAAACACATCGAGCGCATGCTCAGCGATGAACGCATCAACGGCTTCGTGCATGGATTCCTCGACAGCTGGCTGAATCTCCGTGACCTCGGGAGCCAGCCGCCGCCGCGTGAAGTTGTGCGCTCCTACTACGCTGAGGATCTCCCCACCTCGATGAAAACCGAAGCGCGGCTCTTCTTCCGCGATCTGCTCAAGAACAACGGCTCCGTCACTCAGTTCATCGACTGCGACCACA
>JAPLUL010000105.1:0-59742 GCA_026397635.1 Verrucomicrobiota bacterium
GCCACGGCTCCGAAACCGGCCAGCGCCAGCAGCGCCCGGCTCGGCTCAGGCACGGCACCGACGTCCCCCACAATGATGGAGGCGTTTGGCACGGACTCAATGTAAGCGGAGTTAAACGTGAGGGCGTTCGCCTTGTCATCCCAGCTCACATTGGCCCAGCCAAAGTGGTTGGTGGAGGTTTTGAAGCCGATGTTCTTGTTCTCTTGGCTGAAAAGACTGAGGGGTGTAAACGCCATGTTATAAAAATAGGCATCTCCAAGAAAGCCACCAGCGCCAGCGCCGAGGGATGTACCGTTGGCAAAAAATTTGGCGCTTCCATAGGAAGTTGAATAAACAGGATTATGGTATGTATTGGATATGTAGAGCCTAGTTGCCTCTCCCTTCATTTCAACAACGCCCAAATTTGGAGAGGTTGTGCCGGAGACAAAACCTGAGGATTGGTTCAACACTGAAACAGGGAAGGTGACGGCGGTGACGGCGGCCTCGGCCTGCGGAGCGCTGACCAGGAAGCTACTGCCGACCGCTCCCGTCAGGTAAGCTGCCAAGGGCATGGGATGACGTGAAACGGGACGTGGGGATTTGGCTTTCATGGGTTTGCGAGGATCAGACTTTTTATTGAGTGATGCATCGGCCAAGTGCTCGTTGGCAGACGAAACAAGGTTAGTTCGCTATCAAGAGACAAAAAGCAAAGCAACGAATGTAACTGATCACTCCCTGGACCAGCCGCATGTCAAAAATGGCCCTTAATTGGGTTAACCCTGATCCGATCAGGATCATCGCGCAGGAAAAGAATGCGCACCTTCAGCCGCTCAGCATCGAGTCATGTGGCTTTGGCGTTTTTTGGCCGTGGAAGGATAACCAAGACCGCAGCGAACGTCCTTATTTTAAAGGACTGTGCAAAAAGAGGACTTGGCAGGGGCTGCGCCTGATGGATGGATGGAGGGCCTTTCTGGCCTCAACACCTCCCCCTCCCCACAGGCCTTTTCATGATCGAACCTTCCGTCCAACCCTCTGCCACCCAGCCTGTAAGGCGCAAGCGGTCGAAGAAAGTGTCCTTCATGCTGCAGCTCTACAGCCTTGGCTTGATCGGAGTTCTGGCAGCCGCCGGTTACTTTGGGTATCGCCTGTTGCAGGGACCACAGGCCAAGCGCATGCCGGTCAGCGCCCCTGCAAAGAAGGTCATCCCCACCAGCAGCACCATTCTAAACACTTCCGCCACCGCTCCCGAGCCACCCAAACCGAATCAGTTCACGCTGGCGCAAGTGGCGAAAGCGGAGGCTGCGAAGCAAGGCACGCCCGGTGGGCAGCTGTACGATCCGCGCAGCAAGGATGTGGCTCTGGTGTTTGAATCCATGCCGCTGGAGGCCCCGCAAGTGGCCGAGGCACAGGCCGTGCTGGCCAAGTACTTACAGGCCGCGAACTGGCATGAGCGTCTGTCTTTTGTCTTTGAACCGGAACGGGTCGAAGCCCTGATGCAGCAGCAGTATGAAGAGCGGCAGGTGCAAGACCCTGAGCATGGCCGCCTGCTGGACGCTGGCCTCATCACAGCGGATACCTCCAAGGTGTTGAACCTCCAGTTCACCTGCACCACACGCCCTGATGCCGGCATGCGCGCCAACTTTCACCGCAACCGCAACGGCGCACTGAAACTGGACTGGGAATCCTGGGTGGCGTGGAGCGAGAAGCCGTGGCCTGAGTTTAAAAAAGACCGCTCGCAGATCGAGGTGGTGATGCGTGCCGTCGCCAGCGAAAGCAGCTACTACAACTACGAGTTCAGCGAGAACTGGCGCTGGCTGGCAGTGAAACTGCGCAGCCCGGACGGTCTGCATAACGTGACCGGCTATGTCGAGCGCAACAGCATGCTCGGCATCGCGCTGGCCAACCTAATCGGGGTGCCGCTGCCGCACAAGTTGCCGGATGGCACGCCGATGCCCGCGCTGAACTTGCCGGGCGCCAAGGCGCTGTTGACGCTACGGCTGGCGTTTCCGAACCAGGCGCAGTCGGATCACTGCGTGAAGATCGTCGGGCTGCTGGCAGACCGCTGGCTGCTGTTTCCGGGCGAGGCGAAGTGATCTGACCTGAGGAGGAAGAGCACCCCTTCCCTTGTTGGTCGGATGGGAGGGAGAGGTGAGCACCGCAGATGACCTCCGCCGCGTGGTGCAGGGCCTACGCATGCCATCGAAAACTGAATCCAGCCGCTGTTGTTTCTCCCGCAGATGCATGGCGGCCCGCCGATTTTCTTCCTCCATCATCGGTGGGTCGCTCTGAATCTGCGGCTCATCCGGAAAGTCAGTACGTTCGCGCTGCATGAGATGGTGACAGCTCCCCTCACCTAACCTCTCCCCGCAGAGATAAAAACAGACCACCACGCAGGCGGTGCGCGGGGAGAGGGACTGAAAGCGGGCATCCAGCTAGGCAGCGCTGTCAGGGACGCTCTTGCATCGAAACCGCTGTCTTTTTCAGTCCCTCTCCCCGCGATGGGTGATCCCATGATCTGAAACATGACGCGGGGAGAGGTTAGGTGAGGGGGCTGATGCCGCATTCGTCAGGCAGGATAAAAACTGCGCACCCACTTCCCGCATGAGCCAAATCTGCGGGAAATGATCTGCCGACGGTCTTGAGACCGAGGGTGGATTTTTGCTGTGTCAGCCCTGCACGAGGTGCGGGGCACTTTGATCCTGATCTTGCGCCTGAGCAGCGCCGCCGCTAGTCATGCGCCCCTATGTCCACCATCGTTGTCACTCAGAAAAACGGCGTCGCCTGCATCGGCGCTGACACGCTCAGTTGTCTCGGCTCGCTGCGTCAAAAGGCGCAGCATGTCGTGAACAAAACCAAGATCACCAAGATCAGTGACACCTTCATCGGCCTCACGGGCACCTCGGCGAGTTTGGTGGTGATGAACAGCTACTTCGCCAATCCGGAGCGCCCGCGTGATTTCTCCTCCTGCGAGTCCATCTTTGAGACCTTCCGCCACGCGCATCACTGGCTGAAGGCCGAGTACTTCATGGCCTCCATGCCGGACAAGGGCGAGGAATACGAGACCACGCAGTTCTACGGCCTCGCCGCCAATCCGCACGGCATCTTCGCGATTTACTCGTATCGCTCGGCGCAGCAGTTCCACAAGTTCTGGGCCGCTGGCTCCGGCCGCGACTACGCGCTGGGCGCGATGCAGGCCGCGTATGACCAAGCCAAGACGGCGGAGGAAATCGCCCGAGCCGGTCTCGAAGCCGCTGCCGAATTCGACAGCGCTACCAGCGCTCCTTTTGAAATCCACAACGTGCCGCTGCTCACTGCCGAGAAACCCAAAGCCAAGCGCAAGAAGTAATCCCTTTTGTCCTTCTTCTCCGATCCAACCATGAAGCGTCTCGTTTTCTTACTCATCGCCGTCACCTCTGTCTTTGCCGATGGCCCCAAGGACAATCAAGCCGACAACGTGCGCCCAGTGCCCCCTCCGGGCGTGGCGGTGCCAGATACGGACCGTGCGCGGCTGACTGATGGATTGACCCAACTGCGTACCGCAATCGACGAAGCCGCCAAGGCGCAGGCCAAAAACCCGCTGCTGAGCGATCTGCTGCCCGACCTCGAAATTTATCACAAGGCCGTCGATTGGGCGCTGCGCTACAACGAAGTCCACAAGCTCACTGAGCTGAAAAGCGCAGATGAACTCATCGCCGAGGGCTTGCAGCGTGCGGAGCAGTTCAAAACCGGCCAGACGCCGTGGACCAAGCAGAAGGGCCTCGTCGTGCGCGGCTACAGATCGAAGATCGACGGCTCGGTGCAGCCCTACGGCATGGTGATTCCTGACAGCTACGTCGGTGCCCCTTCCCGCCTCGACCTCTGGTGCCATGGACGTGGCGAGACGCTGAGCGAGATGTCTTTCCTGGATCAGCGCCGCAAACAGACCGGCCAGATCGCGCCGAAGAACACGCTGGTGCTGCATCCCTATGGCCGCTACTGCTACGCGAACAAATTCGCGGGCGAGATCGACCTGCTTGAAGCCATCGACCACGCGAACAAGTTTTATGCGATCGACGAAGACCGCGTCATCGTGCGCGGCTTCAGCATGGGCGGCGCGGCGGCATGGCAGTTCGCAGTAAACTATGCAGAGAAGTGGTGCGCGGCGAATCCCGGCGCGGGCTTTGCCGAAACACCCGAATTCCTCGGTGGCTTCCAGAGTGAGGATGTCAGCGGTGCCCCGTGGTATCAGCAGAAGCTCTGGCATTGGTACAACGCGACGGACAACGCCCTGAACCTCGAAAACTGCCCCACCGTGGCCTACAGCGGCGAGATCGACAAACAGAAGCAGGCCGCCGATGTGATGGAACGCACGCTGCGTGGTGAAAACGTCGATCTGCTGCACATCATCGGCCCGCAGACCGGACACAAGATTCATCCTGACTCGCTCATCGAGATCGAGAAGCGGCTGGCCAGCATCGCCGCCATCGGACGCACCCGTGCGCCGAACGAGATTCACCTCGCCACTTGGTTTCTGCGCTACAACCGCATGCACTGGGTCATTGTGGACGCCTTGCAGGAACATTGGGCACGCGGCCGCATCCATGCCCGCATCACAGGTCAGTCCGAGGTCACGATCAAGCTGCAAAACATCACCGCCTTCACGCTCGACATGCCTAGCGGTCACTGTTCGCTGTCTTTGCTGCACAAACCCACCGTGATCATCGACGGTCAGATTATGGAAGACACCCGCCCAAAACTAGACCGCTCCTGGCGTGTGCTTTTCCAGCTCAAGAACAGCATGTGGACTCAGCCGCTCGGCAACGAGGAACCCGGCAAGCTGGCCAAGAAACACGGCCTGCAAGGCCCCATCGACGACGCGTTCATGGACAAGTTCCTCTTTGTGAAACCGACGAAGCCGGGCTTGAGCGAACAAGTCGATGCCTGGGCCAAGGCGGAGCTGGAACGCGCCCAATTTGAGTGGCGCAGGCAGTTCCGCGGCGATGCGCCAACCAAAGACGATGCGGCCATCAGCGACGCCGACATCGCCGCAAACAACCTGGTGCTCTGGGGCGACCCGCAGAGCAACGCGATCCTCGCCAAGATCGCCGACAAGCTGCCCATTCAGTGGTCGAAGGACAAACTCGTCGCCAACGGCAAGACCTACGACGCGACCACCAACGCGCCCGTTTTGATCTACCCGAACCCGCTCAACCCCGCGAAGTACGTCGTGATCAATAGCAGCTTCACCTACCGCGAGTATGATTACCTCAACAATGCCCGGCAGGTGGCCAAGCTGCCAGATTGGGCGGTGATCGATCTCTCCAAGCCGAAGAGCAGCCAAGCTCCCGGTGGTGTCGTGGATGCCGGCTTCTTCGGTGAGAGCTGGGAATGGAAACCCGCACCTGCGCAAAACTGAGTCATGCAACGTTTGCTCACCGTTTTTGCCCTGCTGGGTCTGATCCCGTGCGCCAGCGCTCAATCACCCAAGATTGAGACCGCGCTCACGAACAGCCTGGAGATGCCTTTTGTGCGCGTGGCGAGCATCAACGCGCTGGTCTGCCGCTACGAGACACGGGTGAAGGATTACCAAACCTTTGTCACGGCCAACACCCTCGAATGGAAGAAGCCTGACTTTCCGCAAGCCCCCGATCATCCTGCCGTGAACGTGAGCATGCAGGATGCCGAGGCGTTCTGCGAGTGGCTGGGCAAAAAGGAAGGCCGCAAGTATCGCCTGCCCACCGACCAGGAGTGGAGCCTGCTGGCCGGTTTGAAGGAAAAGCCGGAGGTGTTTCCCACACAGCAGCCAGCGAGCACCGGACACTTTCACTGGGGAGCACGTCCGCTTTCAAAAGACGTTGGCAATTTCTGTGACGAGGCCTTCGGCCGCAAGTATCGCGGCAGCGACGATGCGAAGTGGCTCGAAATCGACGACGGTTACTCCGACACCGCGCCGGTGGGCAGCTACCCGGCCGATGCGAACGGCCTCTTCGACTTTGCAGGCAATGTCTGGGAATGGGTGCAAGGCTGGTATGACCCGCCGAAGAACACCCTGCGCATCGTCCGCGGCGGTGCCTTCCGCACTGGTGGCGAAAAGCGCCTGCTAGCCTCCTTTCGCGGCCCCGATCCCTACAACATCCACCTCGACAGCGTCGGCTTCCGCATCATCTGCGAGCCGTAGACTCGACTGGCCGTCGAATCCGCATGGCCTGAATGCTGCGATTGCGAATCGAAGCTACCGGCTCAGCTCCAGCATGCGCTGAATCGGCTTCTCCGCACGCTGGCGCAGGTCTTCGGGCATCTCGACACGCGGAGAGAGATCGCGCAGGCAGTCGTGGAGCTTTTGCAGTGTGTTGAGCTTCATGTACCGGCAGTCGGCGCAAGCGCAGTGACCGGTGGGGCCGGGAATGAAGGTCTTGCCCGGCACTTCGCGCTCCAGGCGATGCAGCATGCCGCTTTCAGTCACGATGATGAAGGCGCTGGCCGGGCTGTTGCGGCAATAGCCCACCATTTTCTCCGTGCTGCACACCTCATCGGCCAGCATGCGCACCGCGTAGGTGCATTCAGGATGCGCGACGACCTTGGCGTCCGGGTATTCGTCTTTGATCTTTTGAATGCTGTCGCGGGTGAACTCGACGTGGACGTAGCACGCGCCCTTCCACAGGTCCATCTTGCGCCCCGTGCGTTCCATGACCCACGAGCCGAGGTTTTGATCCGGCACAAAGAGGATTGGGCGGTCCTTGGGTGCTGCCTCGACGATCTTGTCCGCGTTGCCGCTGGTGCAGATGCAGTCGCTCAATGCCTTCACATGGCCGCTGCAGTTGATGTAGGCGATAACGTAGTAGTTCTTGGCCGCGTTCGCTTTCAAAAACGCTTCAAGCTGAGGTCCAGGGCAACTTTGCTCCAGCGAGCAACCGGCGTTCGCGTCTGGCAGCACGACGATCTTGCCCGGATTCACGATCTTGGCCGTCTCCGCCATGAAATGCACGCCGCAGAAGACGATCACATCCGCTTCGGTTTCCTTCGCCTTGTAGGCGAGGCCGAGCGAGTCGCCGACATAGTCGGCAATCTCCTGGATGGCTTTGTCCTGGTAATTGTGGGCCAGGATCACGGCGTTGCGCGCCTGCTTCAGGCGCTTGATTTCTTCGATGAGGCTGGGGGCAGTGGTAGCAACCATGGGAAAGGAGTAAAACAGACGAGAGCGGAAGCAAGAGGAGCGGTCAAGTCATGGTGAATCATTCGTCGTTCGACATTCCTCATTCAGCATTCCACATTCCTCGTGTGACCCAAAAACAGCCCCACCCCCTTCTCGATCTCGCTCTCACTGTCATCTTGCCTTCCATCGCGCTCGAAAAGCTCAGCGCGCCAGATCGACTCGGCCCGGCCTGGGCGCTGGTCGTGGCACTGCTGCTGCCGCTGGGCTTTGGCATCTGGTGCTTCATGAACAAGCGCGGGTTGAACTTTTTCTCGGTGCTCGGCTTGATCGCCGTGATCGTCACCGGCGGTCTGGGCCTGCTCCAGCTCAATGCGACGTGGTTTGCTGCCAAGGAAGCCATGTTTCCCATCTTTCTCGGCATCGCTTTCCCGCTGAGCCACCGCTGGGGGAAACCGCTGGTCAGCGAGATGCTGCTCAATCCGCAGGTCATCAACCAACCCGCACTGCATCAAGCACTCGACACGCCAGAGAAGCATCACAGCTTTGCCGTGCTGCTCAAACGCGCCTCGTGGGGCATGGCGGGCACGATGCTCTTCTCCGCCGTGGCCAATTTCATTCTCGCCCTTTATTTGCTGGGCGATAAAGCACCCGGCAGCCAGGAATACACCAAGGCCATCGGTCGCCTGAACTGGAGCGGCTTCCTGGTCATTGGCATCCCGCTCATGGGAGTCACCCTGGCTCTGCTGCTCTGGCTGCTGCGCTCCATCTCTCGCCTCACCGGCCTGGAACGCGACGACCTCATGAATCAGGGCACCACCGTGCGGCGGGAAGTGACGAACAAATGACCTGACGAAAGGCGCCAAAAAACGTTTGCCCAAAACGAAGGGGCGGCTTATAGAGGCAGCCCCTCGGAATTAAGCGCGGTTAGCTCAGTGGTAGAGCATTACCTTGACATGGTAGGGGTCACAGGTTCGAACCCTGTACCGCGCACCATCTTCGACTGAAGATCACACTCCGACTCAGGCAAGGATCTCACTCACCACTTTGGCCTGCGGGTTTTCCACGAGGATCTGATCGACGCCGTTGCGTTTGTAGCTGAGTTTTTTGGCATCGAGGCCGAAGAGGTGGAGCAGCGTGGCGTGGTAGTCATAGTGATTGACCACGTCTTTGACGGCGTGGTGGCCGAATTCGTCGGTTTCCCCGTGCATGTGGCCGGCTTTGAAGCCGCCGCCAGCCACCCACATGCTGAAGCCGTAGGTATTGTGATCGCGACCGACGGACTTGCGGTCCTTCGCACCGGCGCGGTTTTGAATCACGGGGAGACGGCCCATTTCACCGCCCCAGTGCACAATCGTGGTGTCGAGCAGGCCACGCTGCTTCAAATCCGTGACAAGGGCGGCAGCACCTTGATCGACGTAAAGGCAGGAGGCGGGCAGCGAGGTGAGAATGCTGGAGTGGTGGTCCCAGGTTTGATTCCCGGTGAACAACGACACGCAGCGCACGCCGCGCTCGACAAGACGCCGGGCGATGAGGCAACGCGTGCCGAACTAGGCGGCGGCAGGATTGTCGATGCCGTAGAGCTTTTTGGTGGCGGCGCTTTCTTGAGAAATGTCGAGCGCTTCCTTCGCGGCGGTCTGCATGCGGGCGGCGAGTTCAAAAGACTGGATGCGAGCCTCCAAATCAGCCTCGCCGGGCCGGGCTTCGAGGTGCTCGCGATTGAGACGCTGCACAAAATTGAGGTAACGGGCCTGCGCGTCGCCTTTGAGGCTCAACGGCGCGTCGAGATTCGGAATGCGCGGCTCTTTGGGACGGATGACGGTGCCTTGGAAAAGCGAGGGCAGCCAGCCGTTGCTCCAGTTGTCCACACCGAGCACGGGAACGCCGCGTGGATCGGTGAGGGCGACGTAAGCAGGCAAATCCTGATTTTCGGAGCCAAGGCCGTAGGTCAGCCAGCTTCCGAGCGTGGGACGACCGCCGGTGGCCTGGCCGTTGAGCAGGGCGTAGATGGACTGGCCATGATTGTTCACGCCGGTGTGCATCGAGCGAATGAGTGTGACGTCATCCACGATGCGGGAGAAGTGCGGCAGCAGCTCACTGACATCCATGCCGCACTGGCCGTGTTTCTTGAACTTCCACTGCGGGCCCATGACCTCGCGGCTGGCACCGGCGGCATCGTCGTATTTGACCTCCCCGGGGAATTCCTTGCCATCGAGCTTCATCAACTCGGGTTTCGGATCAAACAGGTCCATATGGCTCGGGCCGCCCTGCATGAACATCGAAATCATCGCCTTCGCCTGCCCAAAGCCGTGCGGCATCTTCGGCTTAAGGTCGAAATGCTGGGCCGCAGCGCGTTCCGAAGTGGCCAGGAGCCCCTGTTCTTGCAACAAAGTGGCCAAGGCAATGCCGCCGATGCCATAGGCGGAGCGGTGAAGGATGGAGCGGCGAGTTTCGAGCATTGGTTGTTTACGTGGGAAGGCGCTTGGGTTTTGCGGAGCGTCGCAGGGAAGCGTTGAGAAGTTAGAGGTGAGCAGTCAATCCATGCTTCTGCGCATCATTCACAGGATGTTTTGAAGAACTGGAAATGTCGATGTTGCCGAGCATGCGAACGTTGAACCCAATGATTGCTGCCAAGGAGTGCTTTTTTACTCGCCAAGTCTGTAGAAGTGCGCTCATGCTGCCGTTTGCTTCGACCTCTTTTTCACCATGTCCACTCCCTCCTCTTCTGCTCCCAAAGGCGCTGTCGCCGCCCTGATCGCCGCGTTTCTCGGTTGGCTCTTTGATGGTTTTGAAATGGGACTGTTTCCGCTGATCGGTAAACCAGCCCTGCAGGATCTTCTGCCCAAAGAATCGGCACTCGTTCAGGGGCAGTGGTTCACCGTGATCATCGCGGTGTTTCTTGTCGGCGCGGCGACCGGTGGCGTGCTTTTCGGTTGGCTGGGAGACAAACTGGGCCGTGTGAAGGCCATGACGCTGGCTATTTTCACCTACGCCATCTTCAGCGGCCTGTGCGCCTTCGTGACGGAGGCCTGGCACTTCGCCGGGCTGCGCTTCATCGCCTCACTTGGCATGGGCGGCGAGTGGGCACTCGGTGTCGCACTGGTGAATGAGATTTGGGGTGGCAAGAATCGCGCGTGGATCGCCGGCATGATCGGTGCGGCATCGAATATTGGCTTTTTGCTGACAGGCCTCATCAGTTGGCAGCTCAACGCCAGCCTGGACATCGTCACGGGCTGGATTCATGCCGTTGGCCTATCCCCTGAGAACACAGAATACCTGCTCCACAATCGCGCCTGGAGGTTCATTGCCGTCAGCAGCGCCCTGCCCGCACTGATTAACTTTTTCATCCTGGTCTTTGTGCCAGAGTCCCATAAATGGGAGGCAGAGAAGAAATCAGGCAGCACATCCCATTGGGCCACGATGGACCTGCTGGGCGTATTGATCGCCTGCGTAGCGGCGCTGGGCATCATTTATGTGTGGTCGCCGATGTGCTCATGGGGAGGTTGGATTGCTGCAATCGTGACGGTTGTTGGCCTGGGCATCGCCCTGTGGGGTTATTTGCACCCGGTGCGCCAGTACATGAGCCGTTCGATGGCGGCAGGCAGCACGGATGCCACCGAGCACGGCACCATCATGCGGAATCTTCTCGTAGGGGCGAGCCTGGCCGCTGTAGCGCTGCTGGGCACTTGGGGTTCCACGCAGCAGGCAGCGCGTTGGGCTTCCGATTTGGCCCCCAAAGGCAGCTCACTGCCGGTCATCGACTATGTCGTCATTGCCACCGCCCTGGGGGCCATCCTGGTCACCATCATCACACCGCTGGTAGCCGACAAACTGGGTCGTCGGGTGACCTACACCTTGCTCTGCGTGGCCAGTTTGGCCGCTTCACTCGGCTTTTTCAGGGTCAACCTGCCCTTTTTGGGGGACAGCATTCCATCGACCCTACTCATCACCTCCTTCCTGCTGGGAGGCATCACCGCTTCGTTCTACGGCTTCTTCCCGCTCTATTTCCCGGAACTCTTCCCCACCAGCGTCCGCGCCACCGGGCAAGGATTCTGCTTCAATTTCGGTCGCCTGATTGCCGCCATTGGTGCTTTGCAGCTTGGCAATCTGATGAGCCTTTTTGCTAGTGACACGGTGAGCACAGTGCAAGCAGCGGCGAACGCCTACTCGATCCTCTCCTGTGTGTACCTTGTCGGTATGGTGGTCATCTGGTTTGCGCCTGAAACCAAGGGACGATTGCTGCAATAGGCTTGAAGGTTGTTATAAGGAAGCAGTCGGCTGAAATGAAATTTCTTGCCTTACAAACCTTTCGCGGATAATCATTTACCCATATTAACTTCTCACAAATAAGAATAACCTTGTGCCGAACAGTCTAAATTTATAGATTCTATGAATTTATCTTGATCCTATCTTTGGCATTCATTATATTAACCATAATTCGAGACATTCTCGGAACCCATAGCTCTAAGGAACCACATTCATGATCACCGGAACCAAACCATTAGCTAAAGACCACGCCAAGCTGGCAGATTTCATTCTGTTCAGTCAGCGTGAGTTCCTGCTGAATCTCTCCCGCGAGCTCAACCGAGACAACATCTCCTTCGCTCAGTTCTTCCTGCTCGGTTACCTCGCCACTTCGAAGGAGCTGACCATGACAGACATCGCACGCAAGATGGGCCACTCCACTGCGGCTGCTACTGGCCTAGTGGACCGCCTTGAAAAACTCGGGTATATGGAGCGCACTCACGCCATTGATGACCGCCGCAAAGTCCTTGTTCGCATCACCTCCCGTGGTTTGGAACTCGTCAGTCGCCTGCGCGATGAGTTACAAAACCAAGTGGCTGCTGCGATGAGCGAAACCTCCTCCGAGGACGCCGCCAGTTTCATGACCTCCTACCGCACGCTGGACACCACGGTGGCGAGGTAAGCTGCACCACAACTCTTTTTTTAAAAGGCACGCGTCTTTCGTCGCGTGCCTTTTTCTTTGCGGGAAAGAGCCTGCTGAAAAAAAACGCATTCTGCCGAATGTGCCGACACCGCACCTCATCGACTCGTGCGCCAGAACAAAAAAGGACTGGCCTACTGCCGAACCTTCTCGCCCGCATTTCTCATACGCTCTTCGAAGACACGTACCGTCTGATGCGACGTGACATGTAGCTCGGAATTCCGATTCAGAGTCGGCACCTTCGCAGAATCGGAATTCCGCGCTACACCGCCGCCGCGCAAGCTCAGGAGTGTGAGACATTCGGACTAGACGTAAGCGGGTCGTCGTCGATCCAGCCCATACAATTGTTGGTGGCCTTATCGAGCCCAATGGAGACGAGTATGATTGAAACGGAGCAGCAGGGCGTTCACGGTGGCGGCTTAGGAGGATTTGTATCCGGAGCCAGTTGCTCAAGCAGACCACCTGTGCCACGCGGCAGTGACAGCGTGACGCCACGGTTCGTTGGTGCAGCCTGGATGGGCGCGGTCACGACGGGTGGCGTTTCGATCACGGGAATGGCTTTCGGCACGCTTGGTTCTGGCAATTTGTCGGCAGGAGCAATACTGACGGATGCTTTAACTTCGACCGGAACACTGGCGCGCTTTTTCTGCCACAAAGCAGAGCCAGAAAGATGAGCGCACATGGCCCCGACCACCATCGAACCACCTAAGAAAACCGCAGCTTTCAGCCACATCGGCACGACCTCACGAGGCATGAGATATTCAACCGCTGTCGGCGGAGCGCTGCCCGCAGCACGCGCCCAGTCAGGCGCGTCGGGCGGTGCGGGTTCGCCACCTGTGTTTTTAAATAGCAGCTCGGCGAAGCCGATGGTGGCCTCCTCTTCTGTGCGTGCCGCACCACCTGTAGTCAGCGGTACGACCTGCTTCTGGCTGGCCACAGAAGGAGAAAACTCACGCTTTTCGGGTGCCTGCGTCACAGGAAGCGTTTTGGAGCGAGGCTTCAATCCGATGTCCACCGGAGGTTCCGTGACGTTGTTGCGCGCAGGCTCCGGCGCTATCTTCACCAAGTCGCAGTGCTGAATGATGCAGGCATAGCGAGCCAAAAAATCACCTCGAGTCGCCGGTTTCGACTCCGCCACCTTCGCAATCTCGTCTGTGAGCAGACGCTCGACCGTTTCGAGTTCACGCGCCCGGCCTTCCGGCGGCACGATCAGACCGGCAGGAGATTCGAGGCCGAGCAAAAATTTGCACAAGGCTGCCAGCCACCCGGCATGCCAGGGTGTGGCTGGATTGGCCCGCGCCGGAGGCAGCAGCACGGCAGGATCGGTGCCGCGTCCAGACATGGCGGCCAGCGTGGGATGCGCACGAACGATGATGTTGAATGCCGGCCATTCGTTCAGTTTTGAAACGAGGAGTTTCGTGCTGCGCGAATCCTCACGCGCAAAACCGGTGAGCAGGAAAATATCCTCCAAACGCAGCTTGCAGACCGCCAGTTGGGCCTTGTCGAGCTGGGTCAGCGCGGAGTCGAGACTGGCAAGCACGAGGTAAGCCTCCTGCACCTGCAGGCAGCGGCGCTCGCGCAGCAAATCCGCCAGACTGATGCCCTCGACGATCTCCTCGGCCAGACAGGTCATGTCTTCGGCCTCGTTGACCAGCGCCAGGGTGACGAGGCCGGAGTTGTCACGTTGCTTGGTGATCTTGAAGGCGGAATCATCCACCTCCCGGACAAGTCGGCAAGAGCTGCGTATTGAAGGCACTTGCTCAATGAGCACCGCGCGCCCCGTCTTGGTCAGCGTGCCGCGCATGCTGTAGGGGTTCGCCATATCGAGGCGCTGGCTTTGAATACGGACGAGATTGACCAGCCCGCGAGCGACATCCTGGTAGCTGGCCAGCAATGGGGCCAGCAAGGCGCGAGGCTTCTGCGCGGTCGGAATTTCGCCTGAAAGATGATCCGGTGCGAGTTTTTGCAGGGCGTTGCACAGCTCACGCATCGGCTCAATGACACCCACGGCGGCGCTGGCGAGGCAAGAACCCAGCAGTTCGGTAAAATCGGCTGCGGAGAGCGGCTGATCCGGGAGGGTCGGTCCCCCGCCCTGCTCGGAGAGATAGGAGCGCAAGAACTTGGCCTGCTTTTCAAAACTGGTCTTCAGCGCCCTCTTTTTTTCTGCCGGGTTTTCCAGCACCCGGAAATCGGCCGCCAGAACCTGCACGGCTTGCGGTCCGTTTTGCACGATGCGCAGGCTATCCAAGGGCGACTCAGTGAGAAATTCGCCGCGTTCACACACCGCCACGGCGGTCTCAAGCGCCCGGCAGGCCAGCATGATGGCCAGCCAGCCTGGAATGTCCTGCTGCCGCGCCAAGTAGGGCCGCAACGGCTCGCCGTCGATGTTGCTGGTGATGTAAAACGGGTTCACCTCGTCCTCCCCAAACTCAATCATCCGTGCTAGAGCGGGGTGGCCACGCTTTTGCAGGGATTTGCAGGCCTCCTCAAACGCGGCTCGGTTCGCCAGCGGCTCCAGCAGCACATGGCAGTGGACGTATTCGAGCCGCTGCATGTCAAAGGCCAGCACGGCTACCTGCTCGGCATTGCGCACGAGCTCGACGTTGTTGCCGTCGGCGTCTTGGATGATTTGATAATGCCTGAATTGACTCGGCTCCGACATGAGGGCGATTGGAGAAAGATAAGAGCAGTTATCTTGCCATGCCTGTAAGGTTCAAGCCAGTGTTTCGTTGCTGATTGCCTGAAAAGATCAGAGCGCAGCTCAAAGTCTCTGATCTATGACACTATTTCTGCTCAAAGCGCTTCCGCAATTCGTGGAAATAACGGCGCACCTGCTCGCGGCGGGCTGGAGGCAGCGCGGACTCATCCAGGGCGGCTTCCTCGGCTTGAATGGCCTCCAGGGTAGCCTGAGAGGCGCTGCGGGTGCTTTGCTCGGTCCGCGGACCGCCTTCGACGCTGCGCAAGGTGCTGCGGCCCTCGTTGTTTTGCTGGGCCTGTACCACGGTTTGGTTACCACTTTCCTGTTTCTGGGTGGGCTGGTTGTTCAAGTCCGCTTTACCGGCACCGGGTCGCTGACCTGAACCTGGCATGGCGATAGTCGCGCCGCCGGGTGGCTGATCGGGATCACCTGGCATGATGAGAGCAGGCGCTTTGTCATCAGGCTTCGATGCGCCAGGAACGGGCGCGAAGAGCATGGGCTGACCGCCCGGCTGCGGGTTGTTTTGACCAGGCTGACCTTGCTGCCCCTGCCCCATCGTCATCTGCTGCGGCTGTCCCTGGCCATTGCCTTGCTGAGGCGCTTGCTGCATTTGCTGACCTTGCTGTCCCAGACCGGGCGGTGCAAGCATCTGCTGCGGCTGTTGCGCCTGTCCAACCTGGGGCGTGTTGCCCTGCTGCCCTTCTTGGCCGTTTTGACCTTGCTGACCCGCCTGGCTCATCGGCTGCATTGATCCGTTGTCGTTTTGACCGGCGATGCTGCTTCCAGAATCACGCAACTGCTGTGCGAGTTGCTGTAACTCCTCACGCGTTTGCTCGCGCAAGGCGAGGTCGTTCAGTTTTTCGGCGAGCTTTTGAAATTCATCGCCTGCACCCGCCGCGTTGCCCTGCTGCATTTGATCTCCGGCGGCGAGCACATTTTGGCCGACGGTGCGTTTGCGATCTTGCTCCTCGGACTGCCTTTTCACGTCCTTGAGCGTCTCGTTCATGCGCTCTTTGGCCTCGGCGCTGAGTTGTGGCGATTTGAGCTGGTTGGCGAGCGTCTCAGCGGCTTTGGCGGCCGCCTGGGTGTTCTTGGCAGCGACGGAATCGCCAAGATCAGCGGTGTCGGCGTGCTTGCGGAGTTCTTCAATGAGTTTTTCGGACGCCCAGGCTGCTTTGCCGCTGCCGAGCTCGTCGGCCAGCTTTTCGGCATCCCGAGCGCGACGCTCCAGTTCAGCCAAGACACTGCGCGCATCCTTGCCAGCGGCATTGGCGAGGTCTTCGGCGGTCTTTTGCACTTTTTGCTTCAAGTCCTCCACCTGCTTCCGCTCCTCATCCTTGAGCCCGGCGAGTTTCTTCTTCTCCCAGTCGGTCTGCGTGAGTTTTTTGGCTTCCTCAGCGGCTTTGCGGGTCATGACCGCGTCCATGGGAATGGCTTCCGAGGGTGGAGCAGCGACGATGCTCAACAAGCTGCCAAGAATCGCGATACCCAGCGGCAACGTCAGCCAGCGGTCCGGCCGAAGAGGCAGATCTTTCGTTAAGGCAGGCAACGCCTGAGGCAAAATCTCACGCTGCATGGCGATGTGAGCCCGCGCGGCGTCGCCGTCTTCGCGGCATTGCTCAAACCACCACGCGGAAGCGAAAGCCTCACGCCTGCCTGCGGCCTGATCCCACAGCGCAAGCGCACTGAACTCCCCCGGACGCCGCCACCAGGCATAGACTAGGCTCCCCCCCAGCCACAGCAGTAAGCCGAGCCAGGGCATGAGAGCCGCCGAACCTTTCAGCAGAGCCAAAACCAAGAGCACCAGCACGAGAGAGGCGGGAATCAGCGTCAAACGCAACACTGCGAGCCAACGCCGCAGCACCACCCACACCTGCACCTTCCGCGCCACGGGGGCGAAGATGGCATCAACGGTGATGGACGTGCGCATGGCAGTCATTACACCTCAGAACACAAGGCAGGCCAAGTACTTTGGGAAACGCGGAACCATTCAAATCACGCAAACTTCGTGACACCGGGCTGCGGCAGCGGACCTGGGTCGAACTTGTCGCCGAATTGGAGATTATCGGGCGCGAGATCCTGCTTGGAAGACAACATGGCCAGGGCGACACGCTGCGTCGCCTGCTCCCCTTTGCCACCGGCGGCAGGTGCGGAGTCGTCTTTCCAAGCCAGTTTCTGGCCGGTGTAGGCGGCTTCACGGCCCATGATCGCGATGAGTGTGCTGCTCATCATACGGTCGCCATCATTGACCACCTCACCACTGCGGATGGCATTGAAGAGCGCCTGATGCTCAAGGTCGTACATGTTTTTCTCCTCACCGCGCCAGCGCCAGCGTTTTTCACCTTCAATGTAGGGCGCAGAGCCTTTGCCGATGACCAGTCGGCCTTTGGTGCCCAGAATGTTGTCGATGACCTCGTTGTGGCAGCCGGTGATCTGGCGGTTCGTGAGGTGGCAGATGGTGCCGCCCTCCCATTCGTAGGCGCAGTGGAAGTGATCGTAGATATTGCCGTCTTCCGCAGGCCGTTGGCGGCCGCCGGTGGCGATCACGCTGACCGGGGGTTGGTCCTTCATGGCCCAGCAGATCTTGTCGAGGCTGTGCACGGCCTGCTCGACGATGCTGTCGCCGCTGAGCCAGGAAAAATTGTACCAGTTGCGCACCTGCCATTCGACATCGCCCATCCCCGCAGGACGGCCTGCGGCTGGCGGCATGGGTTTGACCGGACCGGCGTAGTAAGTGGCCACAATACTGGTGATGTCACCGATCTGGCCGTCATGCAGGCGTTTGTAGCACTCAATGCGGCTGGTGGAGTAGCGCCAGCAGAAGCCGGCCACGAGATTGAGCTTCTTCTGCTTCGCTTTTTCGACGGCGGCCTGTGCCACGCGATAACCGGCGGCATCCACGGCCATCGGCTTCTCGCAAAAGATGTGTTTTCCGGCCTCGACGGCAGCGGTGAGGTGCTGCGGACGGTATCCTGGCGGGCTAGCGAGGAGAACGACGTCCACACCGCTGTCGATGAGCTTCTGGTAGGCGTCGAGGCCGGTGAATTTCTTGTCCGGCTTCACATCCACGCGGTCCGGGAACTGCGTGGAGAGGTTTTTGATGCTGTTCTCGATCTGCGTGTCAAAAGCGTCTGCCATCGCGACGATTTTCGCGTTGTAATCCGCGCCGAGAGCCTGCGCTGCCGCGCCGGTGCCACGTCCTCCGCAGCCGATGAGGCCGATTTTTAAGGTCTCGTTTGAATCCGCTTTCTGCTGGGCGCTCAAAGCAGTGGCGGCGGTGATGACGGCTGGAGCGAGCAACGTTCCTCCGCTGGCATTGAGAAAGCGACGGCGGGAAAAGAGAGTGACGGCAGGATCAGACATGAGCGTGGGTGGGGAAAAACGAGAGCCAATATTTCGCCACGGTGGCAACAAACCTTTCACTCAAAAAAGGGATTCACAGCAAAGCACCGTTCGGAGGCAACTGCCTCACAAACGACGCGGGATGACTTTGGTGGTGCCGCTTGCCTCGGGCGGATGGCCCCCCACGTCGAGCACTCCCAGCGGCTGGGTCGCATCACGGCTGTTTTCATCGTCAGGTGCCGGATGGAGCAGCGCATCCACCAGCAACTGGGTGTCATCCAGGAAAGTCAGTCCGGCACGGCGCAGGAAATCCACCTCCGAAGCGTGCGCGTGCAGCATGATGAGCATGCACTCGCCTTGAAGCAGGGCCAGCACAAACACGCCCTCATAGCCGAACCAGAAGCTCTTCACATCACGATCACCACCACTGGCAAAGTGAGCGTGCGCGTCATGCGCGGCCTGGAGGAGGCGTTCGGCGCGGAATTCTTCAAAAGGCAGCAGATTGATGAGCATCTGCCGCCGCCAGCCAAGCAGCAGGCCGTTGACGCAGCCGCCATGTTTCAGGCGTTCGAGAGCGGAGCGGAGTGAGGGGGTGATTGTAACGGCCATAATGATTTATGCCTCCATTGAGTTCACGCGGCTGAGTAGTTCAAACAGCGGGATGCGCTCGCCAACGAGCGCCCCAGCACCGGGGTCTTGAGCGTCGGTGCCCGCGTCGAAATAGGCGAAGTTCAGCGTGAAATCCTCCTCCTGCAGCGTCCCCGTCCAGGGAGCACCCAGATCGAGGCAATCGCCGATTTTTTGACCGAAGTGGCGTAGCCCTTGGAAATCAGCCGCGTAGTTGTTCACGGCCTCCTGGCCACTGTCACTGGCTACGTGACCGTCTTTCAGGGTGAACAACTGCAATGGCAGCGGCGGAGTAAGGGTGTCGGACATGGGAAAATGGAGTTGGTATTCTGTTCGTCTCAAAAAACCGGCTGAGAGGCAAGCACAAAGCACAGCGGCCTCAAAAAAGAGTGGGGCAGCGAGGAGGTAAAGTTCAATGTTCCGTGTTCAAATGCTGGTCTTCGTGCTATCGCTGCGCATGACCGCCACCGCCCCAAGTTTCAAAGTTGGCAACGAAAAACTCATCAAAGTGCTGCCCAATGCCGCGAACCGACTCCTTGGCCTGCTCAAGAAGCAGGGCCGGGCCGACAACGGTGCTCTGCGCGTGGCCGTCGTCGGTGGCGGCTGCTCCGGGCTGCAATACAAGATGGATCTCGTCGATGGTCCGGCCAACCGAGACATCATGGTCACCTCCAGTGAGGTGCGCGTCGTCATTGATCCCAAGAGCGCCCTGTTCGTCTCCGGTTCGGAACTCGACTACAGCGACGATCTCCAAAGCGGCGGCTTCAAAGTAAAAAACCCCAATGCCGTCGTCACCTGCTCCTGTGGAGAAAGTTTTTCCGCCTGACGCCCGATGACCAACGCCTTCGCCCTCCTCGGCCTGCCCCGCGCCGCCGCGCTTGATCCTGACGCCTTGCAGCAGGCCTGGCTGGCCGCCAGCCGTGCCGCGCATCCCGACCAGCCCGGCGGGGATGCCGCCGAGGCAGCCGAAATCAATGCCGCACACGAAACGCTGCTATCTCCGGAAAAACGCCTCAAGCACCTGCTCGAACTGCACCAAACACCTTGGCGGGCCATTCCGATCGACGATACGATGATGGCGCTCTTCAGCCAACTCGGCCCGCTGCTGCAAAGCGTCGCCGGGTTACACAAACGACGCCAAACCGCCACCTCCGCGCTCGCCAAAGCCCTCCTCGCTCCTGAAGAAATGCGCCTGCAAGAGCAGCTTGAGGAGCTTGGCCTGCAGTTGGAAGCCCAACGATCCTCCATGCTCGAAACCCTACCTGCCCTCGACGCAGGGCTGTCAGCAGGTGATGGCACCACATTGAGGGAACTGCAGACCATGCAGGCGAAGCTCTCCTACCTCGCCAAATGGCAGGCACAGGTCCGGGAATCGCTGCTGGGACTCCTGTGATGAATGGCGTGACAGCAACCCCATGCGTGAAACAGGGCTCTTCACTCAGAAGGAAGAGGGGTGATTTAGATCTTGCGAGTGAAGGCTGTCCTCTAGTGGCGCGTATTCCTCATCACCATTAACCCACGATCCCTCGCATGCTCTCCCGCCGTCATTTCGCCCTTGCCTCGCTTGCCGCGCCCACTTTTCTCAAAGCCGCCGGAGCCGCTGACAAGATCAACCTCGCCTTCATCGGTCCCGGCGGCATGGGCACGAATCACATCAAGACCATGTGCAAACGGGATGATGTGATCTTCTCGTGGGTCTGCGATGCAGATTCGAAGCGAGCTGAGGCAGCGGCGAAGCTGATTCAAGAATTGACGGGGCAGACGCCCAAGATCGTGGCAGACATGCGTCGTGTCCTTGAGGACAAAAGCGTGCAGGCAGTGCTGATGGCCACGCCAGATCACTGGCATGCACCAGGAGCCATTTTGGCTGCGAACGCGGGCAAGCACGTCTATGTGGAAAAGCCCTGCTCGCACAATTTACGCGAAGGTCGGCTCATGATCGAGGCGGTGGCACGAAACAAAGTCTGCATGCAAGTCGGCACGCAAAGCCGCAGCACTGCCGGAGTCGCGCAGATCATCGAAAAGCTGCACAGCGGCGTGATCGGCGAGGTTTTGGTCGCCAAGGCCTGGAACAGCCAGCTTCGCAAGAATCATGGCCACCAGCCGGATACCGAGCCGCCGCCAGAACTCGATTACGACCTGTGGCTCGGCCCCGTGCCAAAGGTGCCTTACAAGAGCACTTATCATCCGGCTCACTGGCGCTGGTTTCATCACTTCGGCGCGGGCGATTTCGGCAACGACGGCGTGCATGACATCGACATCGCCCGCTGGGGCCTCGGCGTGGAGCAGCATCCCAACCGCATCATTGGCCAAGGCAGCAAACTGTTCTTCGATGACGACCAGGAGTGGCCCGACACGCTCTACTGCGGCTTTGAATACGACATCGCAGGCAAAACCAAACAACTCATCTACGAGCAGCGAGACTGGAGCCCCTACGTCCAAGACGGCCACGAAAACGGCTGCGCCTGGTATGGCACCAAGGGCATGGTCATCGGCGGCAAGGCCAAGGGAAGCTGGCAGATCTACGGCGAGAAAAACAAGCTCATTGAGGACATCAAACCCACTTCCGGCCCTGATCTCGCCGCGCATCACGCCAATTTCTTCGACGCCATCCGCACCGGCGCGAAACTGAATGCCGACATCACCATCAACCATCTCAGCACCGCGCTCTGCCACCTGGGCAACATCGCCGCTCGCACACGCCGAGCCCTGGTGTTTGATCCGGCCCAAGAGCAGTTCGTTGGCGATGCCGATACCTCGAAGCTGCTCAAGCGCGAATATCGTGAGCATTGGGCCAATCCTGCCGCATGAAATCGTGCATCGCATGGCTTCTCGCTTTGACCATGGGGCTGGCGCAGGAACCACTCCCCAACACCAAGATCGAAGCCCTGCCCCGCTCCGCCGCGTTAGCCACGGACGCGCCTGCGAAGGTCGCACTTGGCCGCTTGCTGTTCTTTGATCCCATTCTCTCCGCCACGCGCGATATCGCCTGCGCCACCTGCCATCACCCGCAGCATGGCTGGGCGGATGCACGACCCACACCGCTCGGCGTTCACGCCACAGGCATCGGTCCAACACGCCAACTCGTCAAGAACGCGGAGTTCATGTCGCTGCGACGCAATACGCCCACGATCCTCAACGTGGCTTTCAACGGCATCGAGTCAGACAAGCCTTTTGATCCGGCGCAAGCTCCCATGTTCTGGGACAATCGCATGCAAAGCCTCGAAGCGCAGGCCTTGGCCCCCATTCGTCAGCGTGAGGAAATGCGCGGCGATGCGTGCAGCGAAGTCGAGGCGGTGCCCCTGATGATCGAGCGACTGAAGGCCATCCCAGAATATGTGAAGCTCTTCGCAACCGAAATCACCTCCGAAGGCGTCGCACAGGCCATTGCCGCGTATGAACGCACCCTCATCACGCCGGACACCCCGTTCGACCGCTTCATGCGTGGCGACGAATCCGCGATGTCACGCGAGCAGCAGCACGGCATGGAAGTGTTTCAAAAAGCCGGCTGCGTCCTATGCCACAACGGCCCCATGCTCTCCGATTTCAAGCTCCACGCCATCGGCCTCGGCGATAGCACCTCCCAGCGCCACGAGTTTCGCACGCCCACACTGCGCAACTTGAAGCACACCGCGCCGTATTTTCACCATGGCGGCAATCTCTCGCTCGAAGAGGTGCTCTTCTTTTACGACCGCCTCATGGATCAAGCCGCCGAAACCCTGGAAGGCGGCGATGCCTCAACCCTCCCACCGCTTGACCCCCTGCTACGCAAGATGAACATGCTACCCGAAGACCACGCACCCATCGCCGCGTTCCTCGAAGCGCTAAATAGCAACGACTACGACCAAACCACGCCGCCACGAGTGCCCAGCGGCCTACCCGTGCCGGGAGGACAGGCACAACACGAGAATCATTAGTTCTTCACAAGTTTAGCAATACCTCAGCTTGCGAGCGCCTCCCCTCCCCTGCATTTCTCGGCATGTCAGAATACAACTTTGATTTCGTGGTCATCGGCGGGGGCAGCGGCGGCTACGCGGCGGCCAGAACGGCTCACAGCGCCGGTTTGCGCGTCGCCGTGATCGACGGAGCGCAAGAACTCGGCGGCCTCTGCATCCTGCGCGGCTGCATGCCGAGCAAGACGCTCATTGAATCCGCCAACCGCCAGCTCCACATCCGCCACGCCGCCGAATTCGGCCTCAAAGCCACCTCCCACGGCGTCTATGTACGCGCCATCCGAGATCGCAAACGCACCCTGATCGCCGACTTCGCCGGTTATCGCCAAGGACAGCTCGAAGACGGTCGATTCTCGCTTTATCGCGGCCACGCCCGCTTTCTCGACAAGCACACCGTCGAAGTCGTCCCGCGTGACGGCTCCGCCAACTTCCAAGTGACCTCACGCAGCTTCTGCATCGCCACCGGCTCCGAAGTTTTCGTGCCTGACGTGCCCGGCCTCGCCGAAACCGGCTTCTGGACCAGCGACGACGTGCTGGATGCCGATGCGCTGCCCCAAACCATCGCCGTGCTCGGTGGTGGCGCCATCGCCCTCGAAATGGCGCACTACCTGGAAGCGATGGGTTGCACTGTGACCTTGATCCAGCGCAATTCCCAGCTCCTCACCGGCCTCGACCGCGAATGCAGTGATGTCATCGCCAAAGCCTACACTGAGCGCGGCATGACCGTGCATCTCGGGACACACCTCAATCGCATTTCCACCCATGAGGGTCGCAAACGTGTCGAATTCACCGCCGACGGACACGCGCACGCCATTCTCGTCGATCAAATCCTCCTCGCCATGGGACGCCAGCCAGCGACTCGCGGACTCGATCTCGAAAAAGCCCAGGTGGCGCTGCACAAAGCCAAGATCGTCGTCAACGACCGCATGCAGACCTCGCAGCCACACATCTTCGCCGCTGGCGATGTGTGCAGCCCACTGGATGTCGTCCACCTTGCCATCCAGCAGGGCGAAATCGCCGCCCGCAACGCTCATGCTCTGCTGAATAACACGACTGCTGACGAAACCATCGACTACCGTCTCCAGCTTTTCGGCGTCTTCTCCCATCCCCAAGTCGCCTGCGTCGGCGCGGCGACAGAAAAGCTCAAAAAAGACGGCATTCCCTTCCTCAGCGCCAGCTATCCCTTCAACGACCACGGCAAATCCATGGTCATGGGCGAAACCGCCGGTTTCGTGCAGATGCACGCCCACGCCGAAACCGGCGAGATCCTCGGTGCCTGCGTCGTCGGCCCCGAAGCCACCGAACTCATCCACGAAGTCGTCATCGCCATGAACTTCCGCGCCACCGTGAAGCAGTTCATGGCGATCCCGCACTACCACCCGACGCTCAGCGAGATCTGGACGTACCCAGCGGAGGAAATCGCAGACCAACTGCCCTGATCAGCGCCCTTTCCTGTCTCGCTGCCGCTGCCGGAACTCCGACGGGCCGCAGCCAACCTGCCGGGCAAACATGCGGCTGAAGTAGTGGCGGTTGGGGAAACCGAACTCGACGGCGATTTGATCAATCGTCTTGTCCGTGAGCGCCAAGGCCTCGCCGGAAAGGCGAATGCGTGTGTTCAAGACATACGCCGCAGGCGTTTGGCCGGTGTGCTCACGAAAGCTGCGGATGAAACGCTCCACGCTCATGCCCACACGTTCGGCTAGAAAGGGATTGGTCAGCTTGCTGTGCGGCGCACGGGCGATGAGGGCCAGCACTTCCACGAGGCGCTCCGGCAGCGCAGGCGGTGAGTCGGTTTCGAGCGTGGCAAAGACGGTGTGTAGCAGCGCGGCGCTCAAGTGATGCAGGCGAAGATCGCGCAATTCTGACGTGGGTTCGCGATGGGTGGATATGAGCTTGGTCAGCATCGCGCGCAGTGAATCATCGACTGAAATGACGATGGGTGCAGCGGGAATGGACACAACGGGCCGTGCGGTGGTGAAGTGCAGCCAGAAGTGGCAGGCCTTCACCGGACCACAGCAGTCGAACACCGTGTCCGCCGGGATCAAGACCGCCTTTTTCGGCTCCAGCATGATTTTCTCCCCCTGAAACAGCAGATGGCAGCCAGGCTTGGGATTGTAGTAAAAGCGCCAGAAGGGCGAATCGACGCCCTGATGATTCCAGTCCTCCAACTGCGGCTGGTAGCCGCTTTCGTGGATCAAAAACGGCGTCCAGCCCGATTTCGCCATGCGAGCGAGATCCACGCCCCAGGGGGTGGTGTAGTTGAGATATTTGCGGCGGTTGGACATGCGATCGTTGGAATCAGATACGGAGCAAAGTCGTCTCTTCCCTGCGCAAAAGAGCATCCAGGAGAGCCAAGTGCACAAAAAGACACAATTCAGCCATGAAACGGCATAGGTGGCCGACGTTCATGGTAAGTGATGCGAACCTTCCTTTTCATCCTCACCACGAGTTCAGCACTAGCCGCGAACCTGCCGCCCGATCATGCGAAGCGCATGGAGCGCGGCCTGAAGCTCTTCGACAGCGAGGTGGCGGCTCTTTTGAAGCAGAACTGCCTCAAATGCCACGGCGGCGATAAAGTGAAGAGCGACTTCGACATGGCAACGCGCGAGGATTTGCTGCGCGGTGGCTCCCATGGCTCGGTGGTGGTGCCTTTCGAAGCAAAGAACAGTTTATTGGTGTCTCTGATCAACCACGCCAAAGAACCGAACATGCCAGACAGTAGCCCGAAGCTTCCCGCGGAGGTCATTTCAAAAATAGAGGCGTGGATCGATGCTGGCGCGCCTTACTCCACGCCGCTGATCGCAGGCAAAAAGCCGAAAAAAGATGCCAGCGTGGTCACGGACGAGGATCGGCAGTGGTGGGCGTTTCAGCCGCTGAAGAAGGTGCAGGCGAAAAGCATCGATGAGCTGCTTTTGAAGAATGCGAAGGGCATGACCTTCTCACCACCGGCGGAGAAGGCAGTGCTGGTGCGGCGCCTGCATCTCGATTTAACGGGGCTGCCGCCTTCGGAAACGTCGGACAAGTCGGACTTGTCTGACCTGATTGAAGAGCTGCTCAAATCACCGGCCTACGGCGAGCGCTGGGCACGGTTCTGGCTGGATGTGGCGCGGTATGCGGAGAGCACGGGCTTTGAGCAGGACTATGATCGGCCGTTTGCGTTTCATTACCGGGACTTCGTCATCAAGGCGCTGAACTCGGACATGCCGTATGACCAGTTTGTGAAGTGGCAACTCGCGGGGGATGAATACGAGCCGCAAAATCCGCTAGCGCTCGCGGCGACGGGCTTTCTCGGCGCGGGGGTGTTTCCTTCACAGATCACCGCGAACGAAGTCGAAAGCTCACGCTACGACGCGATGGACGACATGCTGGGCACCACGGCGAGCGGGATGCTCGGTCTCACGCTGAGCTGCGCCCGCTGCCACGATCATAAATTCGATCCGCTGCCCACCCGCGACTACTACGCGATGCTCAGCACCTTCACGACGACCACACGCATGAACGTGGACGTGCTTCCTGATGGCAAAGTAACCTCCGCCATCACGACGATGAACGCCAAAAAGAACACGCCCGCCGTCGCAGGTGCGACGCGCATGATGATCTGCGCCGAAGGCTACGATCCCATCGTGATGCACACGCAGGGCGGGCCGTTCTTCGACAAAACGTATGTCCTGAAGCGCGGTAGTCCGCTCATGAAGGACGGCGAGGCCACGCAAGGCTTCCTCCAAGTGCTCAGCAAGCCCGGCGACGCGAAGCGCTGGCAGTGGCAGCCGCCTGCGGGCTCGAAATCGACCGGCAAACGTCGCTCGCTCTCAAACTGGATCACGGATGTGGACGGCGGCGCGGGGGCGTTGCTGGCCCGCGTGATCGTGAACCGCCTGTGGCAGCATCATTTCGGCACCGGTTTGGTGCCCACGCCAAATGACTTCGGCAAAACCGGCACGCCATGCACGCAGCCGGAGTTGCTCGACTGGCTGGCGGCGAAGCTCATCGAAAACGGCTGGAAGCTGAAGCCGCTGCACAAACTCATCCTCAGCAGCCGTGCGTGGCAGCAGAGCAGTGCCCGCGATGCCAAAAAAGAGGCTACTGATCCGGCGAACGGGCTTTTCATGCGCTTCGTGCCCTATCGCCTCGAAGGCGAAGCGATTCGTGACTCGATGCTGGCCGTCAGCGGCGTACTCGACCCGACGATGCACGGCCCAGGCACTCGCGATGAGAACAGCAAGCGCCGCAGCATCTACTTCAACATCAAGCGCAGCCAGCTCATCGGCAGCATGGTGGCCTTTGACCAGCCTGAGCCTCTCGTGAGCCAAGGCGCGCGACCCACGACGACCGTGGCACCTCAAGCGCTCATGTTGATGAACAGCCCGCAGGCCCGCCAATGGGCCGAAGGACTAGCGAAACGTGTTTCCAACGCTGGCGATGCCGCGAAGCAGATCGCGATGACGTATCGGCTTTGCTTCCATCGCGAGCCAACAGCCGCCGAATTGGCCAGCGGGTTCGATTTCCTCCAAAGCGGCGCCTCGCTGGCGGATTATTGCCAGGTGGTGATGAGCTTGAATGAATTTGTTTACGTGAACTGATATGAACACACCCACTTATTCTCGTCGTGACATGCTCGCCCGCGCGGGCGGTGGTTTTGGCATGCTGGCCTTCGCTTCGATGCTGGAGGCGGCGAAGAATCCCTTTTCGCCCAAGGTGCCGATGCAGGTCGGTGGCAAGGCGAAGTCGATCATCTGGATCTTCACCAATGGCGGACCGTCGCAGGTCGATACCTGGGATTATAAACCGGAGCTGGCGAAGCGGGATGGGCAGACGCTGGAGGGCTTTGATCCAAAAACGGGCTTCTTTCCGGGATCGGTGGGCGGCTTGATGAAGTCGCCATTTGAGTTCAAGCAACACGGCGCGAGCGGGACCTGGGTGAGCGATCTGTTTCCGAAGACGGCGATGCACGTCGATAAGATGAGCTTCATCCACAGTTGCTGGACGGGCTCGAACAATCACTCGCCCGCGCTTTTCATGATGAACACCGGCACCACGCGCATGGGCTATCCATGCGTGGGCTCGTGGGTGAACTACGGCCTCGGCAGCGAGAGCGATTCACTGCCAAGTTTTGTCGTGATGAGCGATCCCATGAATCGTGGCCTGCCGAAAGGCAGCGCGGCGAACTGGGGAGCGGGCTTTTTGCCAAGTGTGTATCAAGGCACGTGGCTGAAGCCGACCGGCGCACCGATCGACAACCTCGCCGTGCCTGCCTCGATCACGCCGCAGCGCCAGCGCGCGCAGCTCGATCTCATGGCGCGGCTGAACCGGCAATCGCTCGCCGGATCGGCCATCGAGAGTGAACTGAACGCACGCATCGAGAGCTTTGAGCTGGCTTACCGCATGCAAACCTCAGCGCCGGAGGCTTTTGCGATCAAAGACGAGCCGGAGCACATCCAAAAGCTCTACGGCGTGAATGAGAAGCACTGCGGCCATTTTGGGAAGCAATGCCTGACCGCGAGGCGCATGGTGGAGCGTGGTGTGCGCTTCATCCAGCTCTACAGCGGCGGCATGGAGAACCAGCAAAGTTGGGACGGGCACAAGGACATCCTCGGCAACCATCGCGGCTTCGCTAATGAGAGCGACCAGCCCGTGGCGGCGCTGATCAGTGACTTGGAACAGCGCGGCCTGCTCGACCAGACGCTCATCATCTGGGGCGGTGAGTTTGGGCGCCTGCCCATCGCGCAAAAAGGCGCGCAGCCCGGTCGCGACCACAATCCGCATGCCTTCACCGTCTGGATGTGCGGCGGTGGCGTCAAAGGCGGCTACCACCACGGTGAGACCGACGAGATCGGATTCAAAGCGGCCATCGATAAAGTCAGCGTGCACGATTTACATGCAACGATCCTCGCCGCCGCCGGACTCGATCACGAACGCCTCACCTTCAAGTTCCAGGGCCTCGATCAGAAGCTCACCGGCGTGGAGAATCCCAAGGTGGTGAAGGCGGTGTTTGCGTGAGATACTTCAAAGCCATGACGCGCGGCCACCTCATTTCCATCCTCTTCGTCTCGACCTCGATCTTCGCAGCCCCTGCGAAGGTGAAGTTCAACCGCGATGTGCGCCCGATCCTCTCGGACAAGTGCTTCTTCTGCCACGGACCCGATCCGAAGAAGCGCGAAGCCGATTTGCGACTGGATGAGCGCGACCCTGCCGTGGAAGCGAAGGCTTTTGTGCCCGGCCAAGCGGAGATGAGCGAGATGATCCAGCGCATCCTCAGCACGGATGCCGATGACCACATGCCGCCGCCCGAATCCAAACTCGGCGACCTCACGGCAGATGAAATCGCCATTCTGAAGCAGTGGATCAACGAAGGCGCGGAGTATGAGGCGCATTGGGCGTTCATTCCGTTGAAGTCAGAGGAAACCAAGGATCAAAACATCGACAAAATCGTCAGCGCTGGTCTGGCAGAGCGTGGTTTGAGGCTCCAGCCCGAAGCGACGCCGGAAACACTCATCCGCCGTCTCAGCTTCGATCTCACCGGTCTGCCACCGACTCCCGAACAAGTCACCACCTTCGTCACCGAGCATCAATTCGATCCAGCATCAAGCATCCAGCATCTGGTGACGAGGCTTCTCGCCTCACCGCATTACGGCGAACGCATGGCGGTGGACTGGCTCGATGTGGCACGCTACGCGGACAGTTACGGCTTCCAGGTGGACCGCGAACGCGAGGTGTGGCCGTGGCGTGACTGGGTGGTGAAGGCGTTCAATGACAACCTGCCGTATGACAAGTTCGTGACTTGGCAGCTTGCGGGCGATTTGTTGCCGAATGCGACGGACGAGCAGATCCTCGCCACCGCATTCAACCGCCTGCACCAGCAGGAAAACGAAGGTGGCAGCGTGGAGGAGGAGTATCGCGTGGAATACATCGCTGATCGCGTGCAGACTGTCTCAACAGCCTTCCTGGGCTTAACCTTCGAGTGTTCACGCTGCCACGATCACAAGTATGACCCGATTACGCAGAAGGACTATTACGGACTGTTTTCGATGCTGCAAAACATCGACGAAGCCGGCCTGTATTCCTTCTTCACCCCTTCCCCACCAACTCCGGCGATGATGCTGATGGATCAGCCCGCCAAGGACAAGATGACGGCGCTCCAAGCCAAGGTCGCAGCCTTGGAGAAGCCCAAAACAACCACGCCGCCCGATCTGAGTCGCGATGAACTGGCTCACTTCACCTTTGATGAATTGAAGGGCAACAAGCTGGCTGATGCGCTGCAGTCCGCACCTCCACCACAGCCCAAGAAGGACCCGAAGGACAAAGGGCCGCCTGATCCCGCCGCCGTGCTGAAGGGCGAGAACAAGCTGGTGCCCGGCAAGCTCGGCAACGCCATCCAATTCACCGGCGATGACGCGGTGGACACGCCGCTGGGCAATTTCCAACGCCATGAGCCCTTCAGCGTGTCGCTGTGGATGCAGACGCCGGACGCGAAGGATCGCGCGGTGGTGTTTCATCGCTCGCAGGCATGGACGGATGCGGCGAGCCGCGGCTACGAGCTGCTCATTGAAGAAGGAAAGCTCAAGTGGTCACTGATTCACTTCTGGCCAGGCAATGCGATCAGCATCCGCAGCAAGGAGAACATTCCGCTGAAGCAGTGGCTGCAGGTGATCGTGACTTATGATGGCAGCAGCCGGGCGGATGGCTTGAAGATCTTCGTGGATGGCAAATTGGCCGCCGTGGAGGTCATCAAAGACAATCTGACGAAAACCATCGCCGGCGGCGGCCATGACAACATCAGCCTCGGCGAGCGCATGCGAGATCGCGGCTTTAAAGGCGGGCTCATCGATGACTTCCGCGTCTTTGGCCGTGATCTGACCTCTGAAACGAACACCGAGCTGCAAAAGGCACGAGCGGAGCTCTTTGCGTTTCAGGATGCGCAGAAGGAGCTGATGGTCATGAAGGAGCTGCCGCAGCCCAAGAAGGCCTACGTGCTCACGCGTGGCGAGTATGACAAGCGCGGCGAAGAAGTCGGTCCCACGACCCCCGCGTCGTTGTCACCATTTCCAAAGGGAGCGCCGAAGAACCGCCTCGGCTACGCGCAGTGGCTCACCGCGCCGGAGCATCCGCTCATGGCACGGGTCACGGTGAACCGCCTGTGGCAGAGTTTGTTCGGGCGCGGCTTAGTGAAGACCACGGAAGACTTCGGCAGCCAGGGCGAGCGGCCGTTGTATCCAGAATTGCTCGATTATCTTGCCATGAAGTTCATCCAGAGCGGCTGGGATGTGAAGGCGCTGGTGAAGGAGATCGTGATGAGTCAGGTCTATCGCCAAAACAGCTTCGCAGGTGCGAAGACAATGGCGGATGATCCCGACAACCAATGGCTCGCCCGTGGTCCCCGCTTCCGCCTGCCTGCGGAAATGATTCGAGACAATGCCCTGGCTGCCGCAGGCTTGATCAAACTCACAGTCGGCGGCCCGCCCGTGCATGCTTATGAGATGTCCGAAGCCTTCAAGCCAGTCACTGCTGGCGCAGGTGACACGGTTTATCGCCGCAGTCTCTACTCCAACTGGCGTCGCACCAGCCCTCCGCCCGCCATGGTAGCCTTTGATGCTCCACGACGCGCCGTGTGCATTTCACGGCGTGAGCGCACCGACTCGCCGCTCCAGGCGCTCATTCTGCTCAACGGCGTGCAGTATGTCGAAGCCGCACGTGTGCTGGGTGAGAAGCTGCTTCTCGAAGCGAAGGGGGATCTGCCGAAGATGATCGAATCCGGCTTCCTGCGCTGCCTGAGCCGTAAACCAGATGTTCAGGAGGTGCAAATTTGCACAAAGCTCTATCAGGAACAGCTCACGCATTTCAAAGCTGCGCCGAAAGAGGCGGAAGAACTGCTGAAGACTGGGAATACCAAGCACGATGCCTCCGTTCCAGCCCCTGAAGCGGCTGCTGCGGCTGTTCTGGCGCAGGCCTTGATGAATCATGATGCTTCAATCGTTAAAAGATGAGTTTTGAACCACTAATCGGTCACTATGAACACTAATAAGAACAGCAAGATCACGATGAGAGAGGATGGGCCGTTTCAACAGGAGGGCTTTGATCTCATGGCTGCGGCGTTTGACGTTCATAATGAGGTTGGGGGTGGTTTGGCCGAAGAGGTTTATCAGGAGAGTCTGGAGGTTGAGCTAGAGATGCGGGGCATGCCGTTCGTTTCCAAGCAGGAGATTGCTATTTTCTACAAGGGGCGGGAGTTGAAGCGGCGTTACGTCCCGGACTTGTATGTTTGCGACGGCATGGTCGTCGAACTGAAGGCTGTGTCACAGCTTTTGCCGGAGCATGATGCCCAGCTTTTCAATTACATGCGGCTGACCGGAAAACGTGTCGGCGACCTCATCAATTTCGCCCCTCTCAAGCGCGTCGAATGGCGTCGTTATGTTCTCTGAACTTTGCCCCTCAAGCACCATGAGCAACCAAGCCTCAAGTCGGGTCACTACTTCACCAACCCATCCATTAGAGTCCATTAGTGGACATGAGTGGTTAACTAACCGCCGATCCCTGCTCCAGCGCTTCGGCCTCGGCCTCGGCGGCATCGCTTTGAATGAGTTGCTGGCCCAGGAGACCCACGGTGCCGCGGCGGCGGTGGATCGGGGCGTTTTGGGCAGCACGCATCATTTCGCGAAGGCGAAGCGGATCATTTACCTGTTCATGTCGGGCGGACCGTCGCATCTCGACTTGTTCGATTACAAGCCGCTGCTGAAACAGCGGAACGGCGAGCAGCTTCCGGATTCGGTGCGCGGTGGTCAGCGGCTGACAGGGATGTCGGGCAATCAATCATCGATTCCGATGGTGGGATCGCCGTTCAAGTTCACGCAGCATGGGCAGGCAGGTGGCTGGTTCAGCGAACTGCTGCCTCATACGGCGAGCATCGCGAACGACATCTGCGTGGCGCGGTCGATGTTCACGGAGTCGATCAATCACGGACCCGGGGTGACGTTTTTCCAGACGGGATCGCAGATCGCAGGGCGGCCGAGTTTTGGCTCATGGTTGAGTTATGGGCTTGGCGCGGAAAACGCGAATCTGCCGTCGTTCACCGTGCTGATCACGAAAGGCAAGGGCGGGCAGCCGCTGGGATCACATCTGTGGGGCAGCGGCTTTTTGCCAACGAAGCATCAAGGCGTGCTGTTCCGTGCGGCGAAGGATCCGGTGCTCTATCTCGGCAATCCAGAGGGTGTCAGCGCGGACAGCCGCAGGCTGATGCTGGATCGCCTGAAGGAGCTGCATGAGCATCAGTTTGCCGGAACGCCGGACGCGGAGATTCAGAATCGCATCGACCACTATGAAATGGCCTTCCGCATGCAGACGAGTATCCCGGAAGTGACTGATCTGAGCGAGGAGCCGCAGCATGTGCTCGACAGTTACGGCCCGGATGTCAAAACACCGGGCACCTTTGCCGCGAACTGCCTGCAAGCGCGGCGTCTGGCGGAAAAGGGCGTGCGGTTCATCCAGCTCTACCATCAGGACTGGGATCATCACGGCGGTCTGCCGGGCGCGTTGCCAAGGCTGTGCAAGGAAACGGATCAACCGGCCGCAGCGCTGGTGAAAGACCTCAAGCAACGCGGCATGCTGGACGATACGCTCGTTGTCTGGGGCGGTGAGTTTGGCCGCACGGCGTATTGCCAGGGCAAGATCAGCACGAACTTCGGTCGCGATCATCATCCACGCTGTTTCAGCGCGTGGTTTGCCGGTGGTGGCATCAAGGCGGGCTCGGTCTATGGCGAGACCGACGAATTTGGCTACAACACCGTCAAAGACGGCCTGCACATCCACGATTTCCACGCCACGCTCATGCACTTACTCGGCATCGACCATGAACGGCTGACCTACAAGTTCCAGGGCAGGCGCTACCGTCTTACAGACGTGCATGGGCATCTGGTAAAAGGGATCGTGGCGTGATGTAGAACGTGTTTTCCAACTCGTTCGGAACGAACTGGAAAGTTCGTTCTACGGGTTGCCCAGCACTGAATCTGCGTGTTCATTCGCTGCCCATGAGCCAAGCCAGAACCGCCAAGCAGCAGCGCAAAACCGCCGAGACGGACATTGAGATCGAACTCAATGTCGATGGGTCCGGCAAATCGCAGATCGACACCGGAGTGCCATTCTTTGACCACATGCTGACGCTGTTCTCCAAGCATGGCCTGTTTGATATGAAGGTGAAAGTCGTGGGCGACATCGAGGTCGATTACCACCACACCGTCGAGGACACAGGCATCGTCCTGGGCAGTTGCTTCCGCGAAGCGCTCGGTAACAAGGCGGGCATCGTGCGTTATGGCTTCTGGCTGCTGCCGATGGATGAAACGCTTGCGGAAGTCGCTCTTGACCTCAGTGGTCGATCCTTCCTGAGCTATCATGCACCTGAGAATGTCGAAGCCATCGGCGGTGTGAACCGCTTCAGCTACCAACTCGTGGAAGAATTCCTCCGCGCCTTCGCTTCGAGCCTGCTGGCGACTCTGCACGTCGAAATCCGTCGTGGACGCGACGCGCATCACATGGCGGAAGCGATTTTCAAAGGCCTCGCACGTGCGCTGGACGCGGCCACCAAGCACGATCCGCGCGTCACCGGCATCCCTAGCACGAAGGACGTTCTGTGATGAAACTTGGTGTGCTTGATTATGGCGCGGGGAACCTGCGCAGCGTGTTGAATGCCTTCGAGGCCATCGGAGCGCATGCCAATCTTGTGACGAAGCCGGAGGACTTCGATGGCATCGACGTGCTCGTGTTTCCTGGACAGGGCGCGTTTGGCGATTCCGTGCGCATTTTGAAGGAAACGGGGCTGTGGGAGCCACTGCGGGCGTGGCTGAAGGCAGAGAAACCCTATCTCGGCATCTGCCTCGGCTACCAGCTCTTGTTTGAAAGCAGCGAGGAATGCCCCGGGGTCGAAGGTCTCTGCGCAGTGGCTGGCAAGGTGCGCAAATTTGATGCGGCGAGCGGTTTGAAGATCCCACACATGGGCTGGAACGTGGCGCAGTGGGAAACAAAGCAGGCCGCCGTATGGGATGGCCTGCCGAACACGACTTACATCTATTTCGTTCACTCCTATTACCCCGAGGTGCAGGACGAATCGCTGGCGCTGTGTCGCACGGATTACGGCGTGAGTTTTATCAGCGGCATCGCGAAGAAGAACCTCGTCGCGGTGCAGTTTCACCCGGAAAAGAGCCAGGAAGCGGGCCTCTCCCTGCTGCGCAATGCGCTGAAGGTGCTGGAGCAGTAAAAATAGGAGTGCCGACCGTTTGGCCGGCACTCCACAAACTGAGCGACACTCAGCGTTTCATCTCGCCATCGACGATGCGCATCGCGCCACGCGGATTGGCATCTTGGAGCAGCTCTGGCAGCGCTTCTTCCGGGAAACCCTGGTAGCTGACCGGACGCACGAAGCGGTAGATGCTGGCGGTGCCAATGCTGGTGAAGAAACTGTGGCTGGCGGCCGGATAGGGGCCGCCGTGGTGCATGGAAGGGCAGACTTCGATGCCAGTGGGGAAGCCATTGAAGATGAGGCGACCCACTTTTTTCTCCAAGACGCGCACCAGCGGGGCGAACTCGCGCAAATCCTCGACGGTGCCGTGGATCGTGGCGGTGAGCTGACCTTCCAGGCTGTTGGCGTAGCGCAGCAGGTCTTCGAGCGTCGCGCACTTGGTGATGATCGAGCAGGGGCCGAAGACCTCTCGGCGCAGCTCGGGATTGGCTTCGAGTACGCTAATGGTCGTGGTGAAAATGCGGCAGGCGGCTTGGGAGGCAATCTCGCTCGATGGCGTTTCGGATTGGCCTGCCAGCTCCAAACCATCCACGGTGCTCCACACAGCGGTGCCTGCATCGTAGGCCTCGCAAATGCCACGATGCAGCATCGTCTGCGGGGCCACTTTTTCAGCGAGAGCGGCGGCATTGCTGATGAATTGGTTCAATTCAGGGCTTTGCAGGCCCAGTAAGACGGCGGGATTCGTGCAGAACTGACCCACGCCCATGGTGACGGACTGCACATAGGCTTCCGCGACTTTTGAAGCACGCTCCTTGAGCGCTCCGGGCAGCACAAAGACTGGGTTTACCGATCCCATCTCCGCATACACCGGGATCGGATGTGGCCGCGCCGCAGCGACATCCATCAGCGCACGGCCTCCGCGAAGCGAACCGGTAAATCCGACCGCTTGAGTGAGCGGATGTTTTACCAGCGTCGTGCCGATGTCATTCCCCTTGCCATGCAGCAGCGAGAAACAACCCGCTGGCAGACCAACCTTGTGCAGCGCATTCACCACCGCACGTCCCAGCATCTCACAGGTGCCAGGATGAGCCGGATGGCCTTTCACCACGACCGGGCAACCCGCCGCCAGGGCACAAACCGTGTCCGTGCCGATCACACCGATGGCGAAGGGAAAATTGCTGGCTCCAAACACGACCACCGGGCCGATTGGCATCATCACACGACGCACATCCGGCTTTGGCAGCGGTTGACGGTCAGGAATCGCATGATCCACGCGAGCATCGGCCCAGGAACCTTCACGAATCAGCGCTGCGAACAGCTTGCACTGTCCGATGGCACGCCCACGCTCGCCAGTGAGCCGCGCCATGGGCAGGGCGCACTCGGCATGCGCACGTTCGAGCAGCGCATCTCCCAAAGCGGTGATTTCATCCGCAATCGCATCGAGCAAAGCCGCACGTGTCTCCGGCTTGGCGAGACGAAGCGCGTCGAAGGCTCCTTCCGCCGCCAGCAAGGCTTCATCAGCCTCAGCATGACTGGCGTCGCCGTAAACCGGCTCAAGCTGCTCGCTGGTGGTGGGATTGAAGGCGTTGAAAAGCTGGGTTTGCGGGGCTGCTTCGCGGCCTGCGATGAAGTGGTGTCCGGTAAGTGTCATGGTAGGGAAGTCTCTAAAAGCGAAATGCCGTCTCGTCCAGCAATCGTGCGCCATGCCAGAAACGGCCGATGCCGACGGTGTTGTTGTCTTGGTCGTAGCGATAAACAACGCGATAAGGATACACCACGATCTCCCGTGTGATCCCGTCAGCGAATTCAGGGACGATCCGGCCGCGTTCAGGGAGAAAGATCAGTGACTCAGCGGCTGAGAAGAGTTTTTCGCCGAGTTTCCGCGCCGCCCTGGGGTCGTCGAGTGAGATGTAGCGCACGATCTCCCGCAGGTCCTGAATCGCACGGGGCGAAATGATCACTCGACAATCCATGAAGCCATCGTCTCACGCACTTGGTTGATCGGCACGCCCTCACCACGTTCGAGTTGCTCAAAGCCTTCACGCACTCCGGCGATGAATTCGATCTCCCGCGCCATGTCGTTCAGAGGCATGTCCTCCGGCAACTTCTCAATCAAGTCGATGGCGATTTGGCGGTTGCTCATGGCTGAATGATGTCAGAATTGAAGGCTGCGGCAAGGTCCGATCAGGCCATCGGGTTCACGAGGGTGCCGATGCCTTCGATGGTGATGTTCACGATGTCGCCGCTCTGGAGTGTGAATTCATCACCAGGGACGATGCCGGTGCCGGTCATGAGGAAAGTACCGGCGGGGAAAGTGTTGTCGCGGAAGAGGAATCCGGCGAGTTCACTCGGCGTGCGCTTCAATTGAGCCAGCGTTGTTTCCCCTTCATAGGCGGGGACGCCAGAGCGATCGATTTGCAGGTGGATGCGGGTCGTCGGCGCGGGCGGCTCCGTTTGAATCAGGATCGCGGGACCAAGGGCAGCACAGAGCTTGAAACACTTCGCCTGCGGCAGGTAGAGTGGGTTTTCACCTTCAATGTCGCGACAGGAAAGGTCGTTGCCGACGGTATAGCCGATGATTTCGCCACGGCTGTTAATGCAAAGCGTGAGTTCCGGCTCGGGCACCATCCATTTCGAGTCGCCACGCAGATGCATAGGCTGATTCGGGTTTGCCACGCGCTGCGGTGTGGCCTTGAAGAAAATCTCGGGCCGTTCGGCGGCATAAACGCGGTCGTAAAAGCTGCCGCCACCTGCATCTTTGGATTCCTCCATGCGGGCGGTGCGGCTGCGGAAGTAGGTGACGCCAGCGGCCCAGACTTCCTGCGAGACGATGGGGGCTAGGATGCTCTCAGTGGCCGGGGCGTCGATGACAGGCGATGTGGCGGCGATTTGAGCCAGGTAAGTGGCAAGATCAGCGACATCAAGCAGCGCGTCCCAGTTCGCTTCGGGGACGGCATGCCAGTTGCCTGCGTTTTGAATGACGATGCCTTGGGTGGTGCGGAAAAGAAGCATGGCCGCCAGAGTAGATTGGCGTATCACACCGCGCAACCCGCGTCATTTCCGAATCTGCAACAACGCATCATCCAGTTCGTGCAGACTGCCGGCCCAGTGGATGCCAAGATCTGGCAGCCTCTTCTTGTAGCCCTCGGCAGCCCGACCGCCAATAATCAAGGCCATGGTGGGCGGCAGCAGGTCGCGCATGCTGCGCAGCTTTTCCTGAATGACGGGGCATCCTTCTGGATAAACCACGCTCAGAGCCACGGCCGAGGCTTGGCGAGCAAGCGCACAGACTGCGATCTCCTCCACCGGGAGATTTGCCCCCATGTAAGTCACCTTCCAGCCGAGATCACGCGCCGTGGCGGCCACGATCATGGCACCGATTTCATGAATCTCTCCTGCGGGAGTGGCGACGATGAGTTCCGCAGCGTTCATGGCCAACTGGCTGCCGGGCACAGGCGTGAGCAACAGTTCGCGAATCACCGCCGTGGCGATGTGCTCATGGCTGGGGCGCAAGTTGCCCTGCTGCCAGCTTTCCCCGATTTTGATGATCAACGGGCAGATCACCTGATGCAGCATGCCTCTTTGACCCAATTGAAACCGCGACCGGAGCAGCACACGACGCAGGAAGTCAGAATCAAATTTTTTCGCAGCTTCCATGGCCGCTTCCACAAACTGCTCTGCCGTGTCCAGACCGACTGCGGGCGTGGTGGCGGTCTCAGGGGTCGTTGTTTTGACCAGCATCTCCAAATCTTCCGTCGGCAGCTTGGCCACTCCGCCGATACGGTGTCCGTGTTCTGTCAGCTCACGCAGGAGTTTGAGCCGCTTGATCGCTTCCTCACAGTACATGCGGCGGTTGCTGTCAGTGCGTGTCGGACTGAGCGCCCCGTATCGACGCTCCCAGATACGGATGACGTGCGTGCTGAGGCCGCTGAGGCGGCTGGCAAGCTGGATAGGACAAATCATGTGGGGAAAAAACGGACGACAGAAGGCACTTGAGGCTGGCTGGGGAACGGTTACGCATTGCCGACGCGTCTAGCTACAGTCTTGTCACAATTTTCCGCCACATGCTAAACTACATCTGGGCCTTTCTCCTCCTCACCGGCATGTGCGCCGCCGCACTGCTGGGCAATGTCTCCGGTGACGCTGGCATCGTTGCCGCGATCCTCTCCAAGTCGAAAGCCGCGGTCATGGACATCGCCCTGCCGCTGGCCGGATTGATGATTTTCTGGCTCGGCGTCATGCGCGTCATGGAAAAAGCCGGGCTGCTGGAGCTGGCCGCCCGCGCCCTCTCGCCCATCATGCGCCGCCTCTTTCCCGACGTGCCACGGGATCACCCTGCCATGAGCGCCATGATCATGAACCTGGCCGCCAACATGCTCGGCCTCGGCAACAGCGCCACGCCGCTCGGCCTCAAGGCCATGACGCACCTCCAGGAACTCAATCCGCACAAGCACACCGCCAGCAACTCCATGGTGACCTTTCTCGCCATGAACACCGCCGCCTTCACGCTCGTGCCCATGACGGCCATCAACTACCTCAACGCCGCCGGGGTCAAAGGTGCGCATCAGATCATCGTCCCCACCATCCTCGCGACCGCCTGCACCGTCGTCACCGCGGTGGTCACGGCCAAACTTTACGGCAAGCTGCCGGTGTTTGCCATTCAGCCAGAAGACCGCGTGGAATCAACCGCCGCAGCCGATCAAACCGCACCTGCATCTGAAAAAATCACGCCAAAGCGCCGCTTCTGGCTCATCGCCCTCTTCGTCATCTTCGGCTCCTGCGCTGTGCTTGAATTCATGCCTGCCTCCGCCCGCCAGAGCGTTTTAAAAGTCACCGGACTCAGCCAGATCGTCGAAAAAGCGAAGCAGAAGGCCACACCTGCTGCCAAAGCCACTCCAAGCCCGGCTGCGGCTGAAGCGCCGCAAATCGAACCCGCATGGAAGCGCTTCATGAACGGCGGTTCAGGCCTCGCCATCCCCATCGTGCTCGTCATCACCCTCGGCTTCGGCATGGCGAAGGGGGTCAAGGTTTATGAGGAATTCGTCGAAGGCGCGAAGGAGGGCTTTGCTGTCGCCACCCGCATCATGCCCTTCCTCGTAGCGATGCTGGCCGCACTGGCTGTTTTCAACAGCTCCGGCATGCTGCTGCTGCTCGAATACCTGCTGCGGCCCGTGCTAGGCTTCATCGGCTTCCCCGTCGAGCTGCTGCCCATGGCCCTCATGCGGCCGCTGACCGGCTCAGGCTCGCTCGGCGTGCTGAATGACATCCTGCTGCGGCCTGAAAGCAGCGAACTGCTCAAATACACCGCCGCCATCATGTACGGCTCCACCGAGACCACGTTCTACGTGCTTGCCGTTTATTTCGGCAGCGTTGGCATCCGCCGCATCCGCCACGCCCTCGCCGCTGGACTCACCGCCGATGTGGTCGGCATGGGCATGGCTGTGATCATTGGCCGAATGCTGTTCTCATAAGACTCAGCCTGCTAGGGCTGCTCGTCGGCACCCTTCATGCCGCCGACCTCGTCGAACACGCCAAATCGCATGCTGAGGGCCAGACCGCGTTCCGTTTCGATGCCACCCGCCACTTGCCCATCGGTGGGGTCGATCCCGGCATCGGCAGCCTCACCGTGCTCGAAGCGCTGCTCACGCTCGACGCCTGCCACAACGACACCCTGCAACCCAAAGCCGATGGCAGGCAGCTCAATGATGAGGACACCAAGAACCTACCGCTCTCCCCTGCCCCGATCCCAGTGTGGCGCAGCCTCAACCGTTGATTCTCCACCGGCGGAACAGCAGTCGCATGCCGCCGAGCAAGACCAACAGCACACGCGACGGCTCGGGCACCACGACAAGGATGCCGCTGGTGGTAAACTGGCTCACATCCCACACAAGACCCTCAACGAGTGTCGGCAGCTCCAGATCTCCGCTAAGACCGCCACTGCGGTAGTTGGTGCCGACGTCGAATCCCGTGAAATTGGCAGCAACGAGATTCCCCCAGTCCAGCATGTTGAAAATCTGCCCTTTTTGTCCACTGAGGCCACCATCCACGATTTGCAACGTGCCCGACGAAGTCAGGAAGTTCAGCGCGTGACCGCCACCACCTGAGGCGTTGTTGAAGGAGAGCAGGTCGTGGCTACCTGCGCCCGTGCCGGTGGCATAAGCCTTCACAAAGGTGATGTACCCAGGACTACCCACCTCGTTGTCTCCAAACAGGCCGTCGATGGTGCCCAGGTTGCTGGCGTTGCCGATGCCCAAAATGATGCTGCCCTGGAGGCTGTGGGTGCCACCACTCGTCACGGGGGTGAAGTTAAGCGTGGCAAATGTAGCGGCGGACGTGCCATCACCAGACTGGATGGTGGAACCGCTGTCGGCGGTAAGACTTGATGCCTGCACGATGCCTGAGCCAAGGATCGTGCTGCCCGACACCACCGTCGTGGCACCCGTGCCGCTTTTGCCAGTACCGCCGCTGCCGACCTGCAGGCTGCCGCCGTTCACCGTGGTCGTGCCGGAGTAGGAATTGCTGCCGCTGCCCAGAGTGGTGCTGCCGCTGTTGACTGCGACATTGCCGCTGCCGGTGATCGCCTGATTGATGCTGACACTGTCGCTACGATTGACGGCGAGCGTCGCGGTGCTGCTGGTCAAGGCGATGTCGCTGGAACTGCTGATGCTGCCCGTGGTGCCGCCATCGCCGAGTTGAAGGGTGCCATCACTCACGGTGGTAGCCCCGGTGTAGGTATTTGCCGCCGTCACGGTCATCTTGCCCGCACCGGACTTCGTCACAGCTCCATTGAGAATGACGGAGCCGACCCACAGATCGTTGTCTGCCGCTCCATTGGCGACCGTGAAAGTGCGCGTGCCGTTGTCGAGATCGATGTTGCCTTTGTGGGTGCCGGCCAGTCCGCTCGCAATGGTCACAGTGGCATCGCCGGAGGTGCTGACATCGCCTTTCAACAGCAGCTTGCCAGCCACGGCATTGTCGGAATTAAGAGTCAGGGTGCTGCCATTGGACATTTCCAGGCCGGCACCGCCGGTATTGAGCTGCTGCACTCCGCCAGTAGCACCGCCCTCAACCGTATTGGTGCCGCCACTGATGACAAAGTGCGCGTCCTGCACAAGGCCGCCATCACTCACGGTGTTGGTGCCGCCAGACCAAGTGATGGTGGCACCCGTGCCGATCAGGGTGTTCGCTCCGGTGACGAAGGTGCCGCCGCTGTTGGTGAAGGTCTCGATGGTTTCCGAATGGCCGCTGCCAGTCCAGCCCACACTGCCGCTGGTCAGCACGACACTCGCGGTGTTGGCGATTTGATTGGAAGCACCGAGAACGAGTGCGGCGCCGCCAATGTTGATCGCGGGTGCGGTAAAAGCGGTGTTCGCCGCGCTCAGCGTCACCGTGCCCGCCGTGAGATTAGCGGCGCTAGCGCTGACGATAGAACCCGTACCCGTGACCGTCGTCGCAGAGCCGGTGCCACTTTGAGTGAAAGAGCCGGCGCTGATAGAGCCACCGCCAGAAACGACCGTCGTAGAACCCGTGCCGCTCTGCGTGAAGGCCCCGGTGGTGGTGAGAGACGAGGTCAGCGCCAAAGTGCCGTTGGTGGCGCTTTGATCGAACGTGGTGCCGGTGATGGCTCCGGCCACTTCCAGCCTGCCGTCTCCCGTCTGCGTGTAGGAGCCGTTGCTCAGAGCGCCAGCCAGCTTCGCATCATACACACCCGCGCCCGTGGCCGTCCCCTTGATCACCTGGATGGTGCGCGTCGCGCCACCGAAGTCGATCGCGTTCTGCAGGGTGATTTTTTTATCCGTATCCGCAGCCCCAAGAATCAGACTACTGCCAGTGGGCACAAAGCTACCGCTGTTCCAGATGACCGTGGTCCCGGCACCGCCGAAATTCACCGTCCGGTCCGCAGCATAGGCCGCGAAACCACCGCTGCCGGTGAACTGCACCTGCGTGACATCGGTGCCGAGCGCCCGCGTGAAGTCGCCTACGCCGAGTCCGAGCACGCCACCGTTCAGGGTCAACCCACTCGAGCCGCCGGAAGAACCAGTGCCACCCGGCAGGGCGCTAGCGTTGTTCAATTTCAACACACCACCGCTGATCGTCGTCGTGCCGGTGTAGGTGTTGGTGTCTCCGAGTGTCTGCGTACCATTGCCTGACTTGATCAGCGTGATGGCACCCGTGATGACTCCGGAGTTGGCATTCGTGCCATCGCCATAGCTATAGGACCCGCTGCCGCCGAGCGTGAGCGTGGCGGCCGTGGAAGAAGTGACGGTGTTATTGGTGGCCGTGGCATTCGTTCCGGTGACAGAGTTCAGGCCGGCGACCTGCTGACTGCGTCCATTGAGGTCGAGAATGCCGAGGTTGGCGCTTGCTGCTTGTCCCAGGCTGACCGGCGTGGTCGTGGGCAGGCGGTCATTGCCCGTCGTGAGCTGTACCGTGCCGTTATTGATCGCCGTGTCCCCCGTGTAGGTGCTCACGCCGCCCAAAGACAGCGTGCCGCCTCCTTGCTTCGCCCATGTGCCTGTTTCACCGGATTTGTTAGCGATGACTCCGTTGTAGATCAGAACCCCAGAGCCGGGCGAGCTGATTCCGGTTCCGACGCCGTCGCCGACAGCGATGGTTCTCCCAGCGCCCAATGTGACGGTTGTCGCATCGCTTGCTTTTGAAAAGCGGCCACCATCAATAATGAGGTCGTTGGCGGCGTTGCCTAGGCTGCCGTCTGTGGTGAAGCGCACTTCACCTCCGTTGACGTTGATGTCGCCAGTGAAGGTATTGGCCGCGTTCGTGAGTTCGAAACGCCCGTCGGTGCTGGCATTGGCAGCGAAAGTGAGGCCGCCCGAAGTGTTGCTGATGATGCCACTGAAGACGTGAGCTCCGTTGTTGCCTTGGGTGAAAGTCCGCGTGCTGCTTCCCAAGCTCACATTGTTGGCAAACGAGAGGTTAGCCGAGCTGCTTGCGAGTGAGACAACCGTCGCGAGTTCACCAAACTGAACGTTGCCGCCGATGACGATCCCACCAGGAAAACGAGTGTTATCGAAATTACGTGGAGCGTTAGATGCAAGCGTGCCGCCATTTAGCGTCAATAGGTTGGATACTCCAGACCCCAGCCCAGTTGTTCCGCGTGCGATGACAGTCCCTGCATTGAGAGTAAACCCTCCTGTGAAAGCGCCTGCGCCTGTTCCGAAAACACCCGCTCCGTTTTTGATCAAACCTGTGCCTACTGCCGTGGATACAGTGTTCCCATTGAGGTCGAAAAGCCCGCCCGCGCCTACGTCGATCGTGCGCACTGCACCTCCCGTGGCGTAGGTGCTTCCAATGGATGCAAAGTTTACGGTCACACCACTCGCCACCGTGACATTGCCCACGTTGAGCGTCGCTCCCATGCCGGCGAATGAGTAGGTGCCCGAGGTGAACGAAACCGCGTTATTCGCTGTGTAGGTGGTGTCGTAAGGCGCGGCATCAGTGGAGTTGTTCCATCGCGCCGCATTCCAGGCCGTGGTGGCGCTGGTGGAGGTGTAGGACTGCGCTGATGCCATGGAGCACATCAGGAGGAAGAAGAGAAAACCGCAGACATAGAACGCGACCGTGCGAACGAGGATGTTGGTGGCAACGGAAGTGGGCATTGAAAGCATGACGAACTTGAGGGGGTTAAGTTCGCCGCATGAAGTAGCTTCAATTGCACCTTCGTCTCACGCTGCATTGCGACGTTTTTGGCAGTGAGTTTATTGTCACCAAACAGTTCCCAGCGCCGTGCCATTCGTCGAAATTGTTGCATGAAGTGGATTGATCTATCTTACCTCGCGCAGTGAGTCAGAAATGAACTGGAAAATCCTCGCGCTTGCCGCCGTGGCCGGAGCGCAACTCGCTCCGGTCGAAGAAACGACTTCCACCCCCGAACTCGCCCTACTCATGGGCGATCTACAGCGGCTCACCCACAAACTCGCTTTATCCGCTGATGCCGGGAACACTGAACTCGCCGCGTTTTACCTGCACGAGTCGCAGGAACAACTGCGCAAGATTCAAAACGAGACGCCCGAGTATGAAAACATCCCTGTCGCGTTGCTCATCGACCGCCTGGCGCATCCGGCGTATGTGCCAATGCAGGAAGCGGTGGCCGTGAAAGATGCCAAGCGCATGCGCGAGGGCATCCACGCCATCGTCCAGGCCTGCAATGCCTGCCACACCGCCACGCAGCATGCCTTTATCCGCATCACGCCCGGCACTGAGTCGAATCCCTTCAATCAATCTTTTGCTCCATGAAAACGATCTTCGCCCTTTTGATGTTGAGTGTCTCTTTGATCGCCGAAACGCCAGATCGCGGCGTGGTGCGCATTCATGCAGGCATGCAAGAGCCGCTGCAGCCTCGCGGCCTCGGTTTCATCGTCGAGAAAGACGGTTTCGTCCTGACGACCTACGATAACCTCGTCGAAAAGACCTCCGAGCGGCTGTTTGAACGCCTGGAGGTCACTTCCGGAACAAAGAGCTACGCGGCTGAAATCATAGGCGTGGAACCCACGATCAATATCGGCATACTGAAGCTCGAAACGGACGAAATCTTCACGCCGGTCGTTTGCGCTGTGAAACGCGAGACCACACCCGGAATGGACTTGCAGGCGATTTCCCTCGATAACGGCGTTTTGAAGACCCTCGACGGCTCCGTCACCGCTTTGAACACGAAACTGTGTTATCAGCACAGCCTCGCCTCGACCATGTTTCGCGCGAAGATCACCATCCCGGCGGCATCACTCGGCGGACCGGTGTTCCATGCCGATTCAGGCGAGGTGGCGGCCATCTTCACCGGCTACAAGCCCGTTCCCGAAGCCGGTCATGCCGAAGACACCAGCGAGACACATCTGCTGCCGATCAATCTGTGCTTCAACATCTACGAGAGCCTTAAAACCAAACGCAGCCTGAAATCACCGTGGACCGGCTTCTCCGTGCGCCCCCTGAACGAGAATGAACAACGCTATTTCCCCACCGCCAAGAAACATCACGGCGGTGTGGCCATGGAGGACGTGTGGGACAACAGCCCCGCGCAGAAACTTGGCCTGAAGGTTGGCGACATCCTCGTCCAATTCTCCTACAACCGCATCCTCAGCGTCGCCGACTTCCAGAAGTGGCTCTACATGTATGGCGTCGGGCAGCCGGTGAAGCTCATCATCCTGCGGAATGGCACCGAGTATTTGATGACGGACTATGTGATCGAAGAGCGGCCAGAGTGGGCAAAGCCGAAATGATCCCCAACTGACGCTACCTCGCTCGCATCCGATTGTTCGTCGGTAGATGCTCCAACTCGCAGAGGCCCAGAGCCGTCTTGAGCTGCCAGGGATCATCTTGGGTGGGAGCGAGCTCGCGGGGTTCACGGCGCGGTTTCGCTCGCTGGGCATGGGAGAGGTGGCGTGGTTTGCCTTTGATGAGCCAGTTTATGGAGCGCGGTATGCCATCCCCGCCTCGGGGGCTGCGGTGCCGTCCGCGCCTGCCATCGAGTTGTTCGGTCGGGTGAAAATGGACCCGGATGCCGCGCATCGCATCGCCTATGCAGCGGCGGAGACGGCGTCCTTCATCGCGCAGATGAGGAAGGCGCATCCGGGGGCACGGCTGGGCGACATCGAGCCGTATCCCGCGCTGAAACCCGATGAGATCGAGACCGCCGTGAATGCCATTCAGAAAAACGGCGCTGAGCGCGGCATCAAAAGCCTGGAGTTCTTCCGACTGGATGTGGACTGGGATTTGATGGAGCAAAAAACCTTCGGCTCCTGGTCCGAGGTGAACCAGATCGCCGCGATGTGTCGTGCGCACGGCATCGCCTTCCACATGATCTTCTGGTCCGCCAATCAACCCCGCCTCGTCAAAACCGGAGCCAACCCCATGCACTGGCGCGAAGGCATCCTGCACCAAGCCCAAGCCTACCGCGATGCCGGTGGCACGCCCGATGCCCTCATCATCGAAAGCTGGCTGCACACGCCGGAACATGCTGTGCCTGAAACCAACGCAGAGACTTTCACCGCCTCGGTGCTGGAGTTTCTCAAGGCTTACCCGGCTGCGGCATGGGTGAAGAAATAGGCCGCGCCGTGGCAGATCGCCCCCGTTGCCGAACACGCGCCAAGGTCGAAACGCGGCAGGTAAAGCAGGCAAATTCAGATACACCGGTGATTTCCCGCCGTTTATCCGGATGATGATTCTCGCATGAAACGCCTTCTTCTCGCCCTTGTGCTGGGCTCAATGTCTTCGCCATCGCGGGCCGCTTCCACGGACGAGACGCTAGAGGATGCATATAAGGCCGCAAACTGGAAGAGCGCCCTGCGGCTCGATCTTCAGCGCCCCATCGACCCACGGCTCGCCAAACTCGAAAAGGGCGACATCGCGCAGTGCGACCTCTTTCGTGGCAAAACGCATGTGGCGCACACAGCGGGCGAAATGAGCCGCCTCTCCGGCAAACTCGCTCCCGGTGATCAGCTCGTGCTCGCCGCTGACGGAGCATGGAGAGATGCGCGGTTCACCTTGGAAGGTCACGGAACGATGGAAGCACCCATTTTGATCCGGTCCGAAAAGCCGGGCAGCGTCGTCTTCACCGGCGAGTCAGCCGTTCGTTTCCACGGCGAGCATCTCATCGTGCATGACCTCGCGTTTCGCGATGTCACCACCACGCAGAACAACACGGTCATCTTCGGCGTCGGCAATGGCGAGGCCAAACCGGCCGATCATTGCGTCTTCCATTGGCTGCGCTTCGAGAACTGCCGCTCCACGAATGCCGCCGATCGTCCGAAGCTCAAGCTCTGGCTGATGAGCATGCGCGGCAGCGGCAATACCGTGGCAGGCTGCACCTTCCGAGGGCTTCAAAACATAGGCCAGATGCTCGGAGCTGCCGAACTGCCCACGCAGGGCCTCCAACAGCTCCATGTGCTGAACAATCACTTCATCGACCGCCCTCACCTCGACAACCAGAACGGCTACGAGATTATCCAAATCGGCTGGAGCGGCTCGCGTGCGGCAGCCACCGGATCGCTCATCCAAGGCAACACCTTCGAGCGTTGCGATGGCGAGAATGAACTCATCACGCTCAAAGCCTCCGACATTGTCGTGCGCGGGAACCGCTTCATCGCCAACCAAGGCGCACTCTGCCTGCGCACCGCCCGCCGTGTGCTCGTGCAGGACAACGTCTTCGACGGCCAGGGCCGCGAAAACACTGGCGGCGTGCGTTTGCAAGGCGACGGCCACGTCCTTCTCGGCAACACCTTCCGCGACCTGAAAAAACCGAAGGACTACTACAGCTGGCCCATCTCCCTCATGGCCGCCGATGTCGAAACCTACGGCGAGACCGACCAGCTCGGCGGCTACGGCCGCGCTCATGACATCCTCATCACCCGCAACCGCTTCGAGCACTGCGACAAGCGCATCGCCGCTGGTATCTACGCGCAGAAAGACTATCCGCTGCTGCCGAGGAACATCGTTGTGCGGGAGAATGCCTGCGTCGGCATGGGCCAGGGCAGCGCCTTCGATTTCATCGCGGTTGATGCGAGCGGCCAACTCACCAAAGAACTGCACGAATCGGGGAATGCCTTTGAGCCATGAGCAATGCGAGATTTGTCAGAAGTTAAGATAGTATGAGTGTTACCCGTGTCTTGATCACACCCTCTTCAAATGATGTCTTCTCCCACAACCCGCCGCCACGCCTTTACCTCTGCCGGACTCGCCATGCTCGGCACTTCGCTCGCGGCGGAATCGAAGCCGTCATCAATCGGCGACCATCCGCTGAATGTGCGGGCGTTTGGCGCAAAGGCGGACCACGTCGCTGATGACACGGCCGCGTTTCAGACGGCGATTGATGCAGTAGCGGCGAGCGGCGGCGGCAGCGTGTTGGTGCCGGCGGGAACGTATCGGATTTATGGGCAGCTCATCCTCAAGCGGAACGTCACGTTGGAGGGCATCTTCACGGCACCGCCGACGATTCCGTGGACGGCGGAGTCGCTCGGCAAAGGTGCGCCGAATGGCTCGGTGTTGCTCGCGTTCAGTGGCAAGGGCGATGCGGGTGGTGTGCCGTTCATCCAGCTCGACTACAATGCCACGCTGAAAGGCATCGCGGTGTTTTACCCTGAGCAAACGGACACGAATCCGCCCATCGCGTATCCTTGGACGATCAGTTCGCTCCTCACAGGCGCGGATAACTGCTCCATCGTCGATGTGCTGCTGGTGAATCCGTATCAAGCGGTGGACTTCGGCGGTCGGCACACCGGGCGGCACTTCATCCGCAATCTCAATGCCGCGCCGCTGTATCGCTGGCTGTTCATTGATCACTGCATCGACGTGGGTCGTGTGGAAAACGTCCACTTCTGGCCTTTTTGGGGCGCGACGGGCGCGGCGGCGGAGTATCGCCGGAAGCATGGCAAGGCCTTCATCATCGGGCGCTCGGACTGGCAGCATCTGACGAACTGCTTCTGCATCGACTACGAGACCGGCTTCCAGTTCATCGCCTGCACCAGCGCCGCAGCGGCGTATCAGGGCGGCGGCAATGCGCATGTCATCGGCGGCGGCGCAGATGGCTGTAATCGCGCTGTGCATGTGGTGGAGATGCAAGGCCACAGCGGCGCACGTTTCACGAACTCGCAGATCTACGGCGACATCATCGTGGAGGCCACCAACAACGCCCCGCTCACCTTCAGCGCCTGCGGATTGTTCGGCAGCATGTGGGCCGCGAACGGCATCGGCCTCGCCCGCATCGAAGGCGGTGGCAAAGTCAGCTTCACCGACTGCCACATCCACTGCCTCGACCCCCGTAATACCCTCCGCCCGCTCATCCACGCCAAGTCAGGTCGATTGCAAGTGAGCGGCTGCGACTTCATCGACGGTCACGCCGCCCGCGATCATGTGCTGCTCGATGAAGCCGTGCTCACCGCCAACATCAGCGACAACACCTCGCGCTCGGCCTTCACCGTGATCAACAAGGCGAAGGGTAAGACTGTGGTTCGGGATAACCTCAGCGAAGCATGAAGCTCCTATTCGCCACCGCCTTCTTGGCACTCCTCGTCCACCAATCGCGGGCCACAGAAACCAAACTCCGCCTGCTCTTCTCCATCGACCAAGGCTTCGGCAATGGCATCGTGGCAAATGGCGATGTGGAAGCGCTGCATCAAATGGTGTCCGCGCTGGAGCCGCTGCGAGCCAAATATGAGGTAAGTGTGCTGCTGAATCCGATGATCAAGGACAAGGCGCGGTTGAAGGTCATGCTGGACACGCTGGTCACGCAAAAAATGCCGTTCGTGTTTGATGTGTATTCGTCAGACAGCTTCACGCTCGGCGCGAATGGCCCGGCGAATGCGCCGTTTGATTCGAGTCATGGGCAATCCATTTCGGTGGAACAACTCGTGGCCTTCAAGGAGTCGTATGGCGCATCGCTTGCGGGTTTGCGCTTCATGGAGATCTTCGGTCAGGACTATGGCATCCGGGCGATGAAGACCACGAACCCGGAGCTGAAACGCCCTGGCGACAAGCTCCCTGCCGACGCCTTCTTTCGTCCCGATCTCGCGGAGGGCTTCATTCGCTTCGCCAAAGAGCACGCCATGTTTGTGCAGTGGGCTGACTTTGGCTGGATGCCCTTTTCGCCGTGGGACAAGGAGATGCCGCGCTACACCGAGCAGGTCAAAGCGCTGCTGCGGAAGCATCCCGGCGTCGTCACCGTGACCTACAACAACAACGAGCCAAACGAAGCCGCCATCCCACGCCTCAGCACCTGGCGCACTGCTGTCGAGCCCTTCCCCAAAGACGGAGCCGCAGGCTACGGCCTCTCGAATCAAAGCTGGCTCCACAACATCACCTACATGGACACGAAGCCAGAGGAGATCATCGCTTGGACCCAGAGCGCCCTCGATAAAAACTGCCGCCTCATCCAGTTCGAACCTGCGTGGTATTTCTTCAATCTCCCCGCAGGCACCTTTGAGCTCGGTGATTCAAAGAACGTCCCGGCTGGCACCCAGCCCGGCGAGGCGAGGGAGCCACTGAAGCGGTTGATCGGTTTTCTATCCAAAACCACGCCACCACGCGAAAGCGAAGCCATCTTTAAACAGCCCGCCATCAGCGACATCAAGGCCGCCACCGCCTGTGTGATCGGTGAGGTGCATCCAGACAGCGAGAAGTTTTACGTGCGCATTGGGAACTACGGCAAGACCACGCCCATTGTGCCGCAGGCTTGGGATACAGGTGCATTCACGGGTTTGAAAGTGCCCGCAGGATTTCAATTCGGACCGATGGCAGCAGAAAATAGCGCTGCCGTTCAAGTGCATGGGCGGGAGATTGGCATCTGGATTGATTCGGATCATCCAAGGCCTTCTCTCGGCTCGCTGCTGCCGATCACGCCGGCGTATTGGTGGTGGGACTTTGCGAAAGCACCGATGCCCTTTGCCAAAGAAGGCGCGGAACTGCGGATGAGCTTCGAGATGAAAGTGCCCACGGCCTCTCGCGAGGGAGCGGCGCAGTCCTACATCACCGTGAACTTCCTCTTCCTCGACACACGCTCGCAGAAGCAGTTCTGGCTCGCCGCCAATCTCTTCGACCTGCGCCCGGAGAGCCAGTTCCCAGACACGGTGCATTTCGATGGTTGGGAAGGCGGCACGCAGATTCCCATCCTTTACTCCGCGCTCAATCACAAAAGTCAGTGGCTGCATCCCGGCAAAGATTCGGCTCTTTTCACCACGCAGCCATTTTCGGAGTATCGGCGCTACGACATCCGCGTCATCGCCGCCGAGCTGAAAACGGCTATCATAGCCATGCAGAAGCGATTTCCCCAAACAGCCGCTGTTTCCGACAACATCGCCGATCTCCGCCTCATCCACTTCAATCTCAATCCCGAGGTCTTCGCGCCCAAAGGCAGCCGTGGGCGGATTGGGCTGGCGCTGCGAGATGTTCGTGTCGATATTCTCTCGCCTTGAGAAGACTGGGCTAAGCGTGACTCGCATTCCAGGCAATCGTTGCTTCAGCCAACCGACGGTTTAAAACGATCCGAGGCATCGTGTGGCACTTCCGGCCGGTACTTCGCCGACTTCGACCAAATGGATGTCTGCAAGAGGCACAACAACTCCGAGCGGCGGCGTTAATGTAGCGATGATCCCGTCAAATTCTGCCTGCATTCCCATCTCCATTTTCCGCCGCATCCTCCCGTCCTCGCGTTGTCTGCTTTCGCTGCTCTGTGCGCTGATAGCCACGGGATCATACGGCGCGGATGCTTCTCCCGCAGCGATCAAAACCAACTGGCAGCAGGCAGGTTGGGGTGGTGGCGGGTTTTATTTTGCCGCTGTCTATCACCCGACGCAGGACGGTGTGATCTACATGGCCGGGGATGTCAATGGTGTTTACAAAACGGAGGACCACGGGCGGCACTGGCGCATCATCAACAATGGTATCGCCTCGTATGCGGTTTATTCGCTCGCGGTGAGCCAGAGCGAGCCGCAGACGGTCTTTGCAGCGACGGAAGATGGGCTGTCCAAAAGCACGGATGCGGGTGAGCACTGGCGCACGCTGCCGCAGACGGGGCGCAAGGAACTGCGCATCACGGGGGGGCGAAAGCTCAGCATCCGTGCCATCGCGGTGGACCCGAGCGACGGGCGCATCGTGTATGCCGCCAGTCCGTCTGGCAAAGTTTACAAGAGCAGCGATGGCGGCGAAACCTGGGCGGTGTCCTATGAAAAGAAACCGGTGGCAGAAGAAAGCGGTGCCCTGCGCGTTCAGTTTGGCAAGATCAATGGCGAATACTACGGTGATCTGGCATTGCCGGTGGCGATCCCTGCTGGGGTGAATGCGGCTGATTGCAACGGCATCGGATTTTCGGTTAAGGGCGATGGTTCGCTGCCCAAGGATTGCTTTATGGTGCTCAAGACGAGCGGGGGCACTGCCTTTCGCAGCAAGAACCTGAACGCTATGTTCAAAGAAACGGCGTGGCATGAGATGCTACTGAAGGCTGAGGATTTCGCCGTCGATTCAGATTACCTGAAGAAACATCCCGAAGCCGCGTCCGCCACATTCAGCGACAAGAACTGGCCGGACATTACTCGCTTGGACATTGCCTGCTCCGGCAATCTGCCAAATGAGGCGAGCGTGGGTTTGTTTGCGAAATTCTTCTTCACTTTAAACCACGTCTCTTCAGCGAAAAACGGAATGGTGACGTTTCGCGACTTCGTTCAAGACCAGGCAGCCCAGACCTTTGGCAATATCCATCTCGGAGCACCGCCCTCGGGCACGATTTACAGCGTGACAGTATCTGCTGTTAATCCATCGCATGTGATCGCAGCCACCCAGGATTCGGGTCTTGTCTTGAGTCGCAATGCTGGCCGCACATGGACACGTCTCGCTACACCTGCCCGAGCTGCGAGCGCCACATTTGACCCAGCCAATCCCGACCTGATTTATGGAGCGTTCTTCAAGAACGGCGTGATGAAGTCCACCGACGGCGGGAAGCGATGGGACAAGCTATCGAAGGACATCTCAGGGAACGTCGAGGTGATCGAGGTGGCCGTGAGTCCTGGCAATCCGAGTGATCTCTACGCCATCGGTTCGGTCGATTACAATGGCGCGTGTTACGTCTCGAACAACGGCGGCGAATCGTGGACAAAGTCCAACAAGATCAAAGTCGATACCAAAGCCAATCCCACGCTCGATGGCATCAGCGGCCGCATGGCAAGCATGAGTGCGGCGAGAAACATCACGCTCAATCCGCGCAATCCGAAAGAGATCTTCATCGCCGCCAACTGGCGTCCCTGCATGAGCCTTGACGGTGGCGTCACCTGGGAAGAGCGCGATGCCGGCACGGACATCTCCTGCATCACCGACATCCGTTTTCACCAAGGCAAAACCTATGTCACCGCCATGGATGAGGGCACGCTCGTCAGTGAGAATGACGGTGGCCAGTGGCGGCAGCTCTGGCCACTCAAGCACACGCCCGGTCTGAGCGGTCACGACTGGCGAGTTGCGATCGACGAGGTCAATGGCTCCACCCGCATCATCAGCACGGTGACGCCTTGGTATAAAGTGCCGACCTGCGTGGTGCGGAGTGAAGATGGCGGCAAGACCTTCCAGTCGGTTCAGACCGGTTTGCCCGACTATACCATCCGCCCCAACACCATGTGGGGACAAGGGCACCCACGCGCCCTCGCCGTCGATCCCAACAACCCTCAGATCATCTACCTGGGCATTGATGGTGATGCTGCGAATGGCAAATCTGGCGGCGGCCTTTTCAAATCCACCGACGGCGGCGCATCGTGGTCGCAACTTCCGAATCAGCCTGCCAGCCGCCGCATGTTTTTCGCTCTGGCCGTTGACCCGACTGATTCCAAGCGGCTGTTCTGGGGTGCGTGCGGCACTGGTGGCGGCGTTCACCGCAGCGATGACGGAGGCAACTCCTGGCAACAGGTCTTCCCAACGGAAAACTTTATCTGGAACCTGCACATCACGACCGATGGCACCATCTACTGCTCCGGCCAGCATCTCTGGCGCAGCACCGATCACGGCACGACATGGACACAAGTGACCCGCTTCGCAGAAAAACGATCCATCGTCGGCATCGAAGTGCATCCCACTGACCCAAAAACGATGTGGATCTCCGCCACGACCTGGAACACCAAGCCCGACGGTGCCATCTATAAAACCACCGACGGCGGCACCACCTGGCAAAACATCACCGGGGACATCCCGTATGTGAAACCGACCCTCCTGCGCTTCAATCCAGCCACTAGCGATCTATGGGCCGGCGGCGTCGGCTTATACAAAATCAAACAATGAGCAAGCGATTAAGCGTTCATCGTATCTTAGTTCATCACGCGTTGAGTCAGTAACGTCACCGAGCCGCCGGAAGTTCGAAAACGCCATGGGTGTTTGGTTGATACTGCTCTCGTCGCTGTCTGCTGCCCGCGCCGCCTCACTGGCAAGAAATCGAGCCGACTTGGCTTATCGTTTCGGGATGTTTGCGTGGACGTGCTGCCCCTCTGGTGACTATTTCTGACAATACACCGTTTTGTCACACAACCCGTCGTTAAAACTCTGCATCGAGCGGCTTATCAATACACCGCTCCAATGAAATCCCTCCTTCTCACCCTCATCAGCATCGCCACGGCAAACGTCGTGGCGCAGGAGGCGGTTTTTAGCCCAGAGCAGATCGTGTTTTTTGAGAAGAATGTGCGGCCGGTGCTCGCGGAGCATTGTTACTCATGTCATGGCGCTGAGAAGGCGAAGAGCGGGCTGAGGCTGGATTCGCGGGAGGCGGTGCTGCGTGGCACGGATGCGGGCAAGGTGGTCATCGCGGGTGATCCTGAGGGGAGTTCTTTGATCAAGTCCGTGCGTCATGCGCCAGATGTGGAGCCGATGCCGAAGAAGAAGCCGCAGCTCGCAGCGGCGCAGATCGAGGCGCTGGTCCAATGGGTGAAAATGGGGCTGCCGTGGCCGAAGGAAGCGGCGGTGGCCCAGAGCAAGCCGAAGTGGCAGGAGCATTGGGCCTTCAAGCCTATCGCCAAGCCCGCAGCACCGAACTCGGTGGATACGCTGGTCGCTGCGAAGCTGGCGAAGGCGGGCCTAGACTTTGCACCAGCGGCGGATGCTGCGGTGCTGTGCCGGAGGCTGCATCTGAGCCTCACGGGGCTGCCGCCGAGCTATGAGGAGGTGGAGCAGTTCAAACAAGCGGCAGCGGGAGGCCTGCCGAATGCGGCGGCGGCGTTGATCGACAAGCTGCTGGCTTCCCCGCGCTATGGTGAGCGTGTCGGGCGTATGTGGCTGGATGTGGCGCGCTACGCGGATACCTGGGGCTACGCGGGTCCTGGCGCGGACAATCGTCTGCCGAATGCGCACACCTATCGCGACTGGGTGGTGAAGGCGCTGAACGATGATTTGCCTTACGACCAGTTCATCACGGAGCAGATCGCAGCGGATCATTTGCAGGCTCCCGGCAAGCCGGTGGGTGCGCTGGCGGCACTTGGCTTTCTCACGGTGAATGACTCCTTCGTGGGCGATGGCACCTTGCAGATCGACGACCGCATTGATGTCATCTCACGCGGCTTGATGGGCCTCACCGTGTCCTGCGCACGCTGTCATGATCACAAGTATGATCCGGTGCCGACAACGGACTACTATGCGCTCTACAGCGTGATGAACAGTTGCATCGTGCCTCCGGAGTTTCCGATCATCAGCGAGGCACCGGATGCGGCGGCAGCAGCGGCGTTTAAGCAGAAGGTGGCGGCCGTGGAGGTGAAAAAGAAGGCGTTCCGCGAGGAGGTCTTCAGCGAGTTGCGCAAGCCGGACAAACTGCGCGACTACCTGCTCTTTGCGCAGCGTGCGACTGCGATGACGCCGGATGCTTTCAAGGCCACTGCTGCCACGGAAATGTTCCGTGAGAGTGTGGCGACGAAGTGGCGCGACTTCCTCACGACCTACGCGCTCGTGCCGCAACCGCACCCTGTGATGCTCGCGTGGACGGAGTTTGCCAAGCTACTGGAGCCTGAGTTCGCAGCCAAAGCGCCCGAGGTGGCCCAGCGACTCGCCAAGCCGGAGAGCGGCGCGAATCAAGTGCTGCGAGATATTTTGGCCACTCAACCGCCCCCGAAGACCTTCGCCGATGTTGCCGCGTTCTATCAGCAGGCATTCCTCGCAAGCGTCAGCGGCCTCGTGCCGGAGAATGCGCCGTGGCTGGAAATGCGTGGGCTGCTGCAAACTCCCATATCGCCGATGTCGGTGCCCGCAGATGGTATCGACCAGTTCTTCAATGTGAAGGACAGCCTGCGCATGCAGGAGATCGATAATGAGATCAAGAAGCTCGCTGTTGAAGACCCCGGCGCACCGCTCCGCGCCATGACCATTCAGGACCGCCCGCAGCCTGCGGATGTGAATGTTTTCATCCGAGGCAATCCGGCGCGGCAGGGAGCTCTCGCTCCGCGCGGATTCCTGACAATGTTTGGCGGGCGGAAGTTCACGAAAGGCAGCGGCAGGCTGGAGCTGGCCCAGAGCATCACCAGCAAGGAGAATCCGCTCACCGCCCGCGTGATGGTGAACCGGGTGTGGATGCTGCACTTTGGCAAACCTCTGGTGAGCCAGCCCAGCGACTTTGGCATGCAGACGCCCAGACCCGAGCAGGCGGAACTGCTCGACTACCTCGCCGCCGCCTTCATGGAGGACGGCTGGAGCTTGAAGAAGCTGCAGCGCCTGATCCTGAACTCACGCACCTACCAGCAGAGCTGCGCTAGCACGCTGGACAAGGACGTGAAGGACGCGGAGAACGTCCTTCTTTCGCGCTTCAACCGCCTGCGCCTCGACTACGAGCAGATGCGCGACGCTACCCTCGCCGCCTGCGGCTCGCTGAATGTCGCGAACGCAGGCGGACGCCCCACGCCACTTGCCGCGCCGGAGGTGGACAGCCGCCGCAGCCTCTACCTCTTCATTGACCGTGAGGTGCAGGCCAGCGTGCCCGCCATGTTTGACTTTGCGAATCCTGACATTCACAGCCCCCAGCGCTCTGTCACCACCGTGCCGCAGCAGGCCCTGTTCCTCATCAACTCGCCCTTTATCCAGACGCAGTCCAACAAGCTCGCCGCTACGCTCCAAGCCAGCACCGGAGGTATTGTGGATGCACGCACCATTGAGGCGCTTTATCACCGTGTGCTGCTGCGCAGCCCGAAACCCGACGAGGCCGAGATGGCGCTGCGCTTCGTGAACAGCGCCCCACCCGCGCCAGCTCCCGCACCGCAGAGCCCGCTCGCCCAGCTCACGCAGGTGCTCCTCATTGGCAATGAGTTCCAGTTTTCTGATTAACGACAAAGGAATGCGGACAGAGGAATAAAACCAAAATCATTCCCCTGTCCGCATTCCTTTGTCATCCATCTTCTCTTCCCACCATGCCCATCCACCGCACCCTAGAACTCACCGACATCTCTGATGCCGAGTTTGAGCGCGTTGATAGTGCCGTCATGCATCACGCTTACGCCATCCAAAATGAGTTGGGCCGCCTGTTTGATGAGCGCATCTATGAAAATGAGTTGGCTCTGCGGCTACGGGCTGACGGCTTCATCGTTCACACTCAGGTGCCGTTGAAAGTGGTTCACGGGAGCTTTACCAAGGTCTATTACCTGGATTTGGTGGTGAACCAGATGGTCTATGAATTGAAGGTCGTACAAGCGCTGACCGCTGCTCACGAGTCACAGTGCTACAACTACGCGATGCTGCAAAACATAAGGCGCATCAAGCTGCTGAACTTTGGATCACCCACGGTCAAGGGTATGCTCCTTCGCAATGCGTTGGCCGAGTCGGATCGGCATAGCCCTCGGCTTCGGGCATCAGGCTGGCAGATTCTCACACCCAACTGCCAGCGGTTGATCGATCACCTCAAGGTATTGCTGGCCGATTTGGGCACTCATCTGGACAGCCTTCTCTACAGCGAGGCCTTGGTGCATGGCTTCGGTGGCGAATCCGAGTGTTTGCAGAGAGTCGATGTGATGTCGGGAGATACAAACCTGGGCACGCACCTCATCCAATCCCACTCCCCAGGGCTGGCGTTCATCGTCACCGCATTGCACGAGAATCAAACCGCTTACCAGAAGCAACTTCAGACCGTGTTTGATCGCATTGCCACCCAAGGCATCCAGTGGATCAACCTCAATCACTCACGTGTCGAAATCACGACCTTAACCAAAGACAGAAACGACAAAGGAATGCGGACAGAGGAATAAATGCAAAATCATTCCCCTGTCCGCATTCCTTTGTCGTCCTCCCCTCCGAAAACCCATGACTCACATCACCCATCTCACCCGCCGCGACATGCTCGGCCGCATCGGCATGGGCTTTGGTGCCCTCGGTCTTGGTGATCTGCTTGCGGAGACATCGGGTATTTCGCTCAATCCGCTCGCGGTGCGCCAGCCACCGATGCCTGCGAAGGCGAAGCGTGTGGTGCATCTGTTCATGAACGGCGGTCCATCGCATGTGGACACCTTTGATCCGAAGCCTTCGCTCGATAAGTATGACGGCAAGCCGATTCCCTCCCAGTTGAAGACGGAGCGTCCGACAGGCGCTGGATTGAAGTCACCGTATGCATTTCAAAAATACGGCCAAAGCGGCATCGAGATCAGTGAGCTGTTCGCCAAGACCGCGCAGCACGCGGACGATCTCTGCATCATCCGCTCGATGCACACGGATTTACCAAACCACGAGCCATCGCTCGGTTTGCTCAACTGTGGCGAGGCACGGCTGAATCGTCCCAGCCTTGGCTCATGGATCACCTACGGGCTCGGTTCCATGAATCAAAACCTGCCCGGCTACATCGCCATGTGCCCAGGCGGCATGCCCATCCGCCGCACCAAAAACTGGCAGGCAGGCTTTCTCCCCAGCGCCTTCCAGGGAGCCTACGTCAACACCGACCACGAGAGCGTGGATAAGCTCGTCGAGTTCATCCGCAACGGCTCGCTCGATAGCAAACGCCAGCGCGAGCAACTCGACTTGTTGCTGGCCTTCAATCAACGCCACCTCGCCGAGCGCCAGAAGGATACCCAGCTCGAAGCCCGCATTCAGAGCTTCGAACTCGCCTACCGCATGCAGATGGAAGCCAGCGATGCCTTTGACATCATGAAGGAGCCGGAAGCCGTTCGTGCGATGTATGGCGTGAAGCCCGGCCCCGAGGGTTCTTTCGCACGTCAGTGCCTCATCGCCCGTCGATTGCTGGAGCGCGGCGTGCGTTTCCTCCAACTCTGGACTGGCGATGGTCAGCCCTGGGACAACCACGACGATGTGCTCGATCACAAGCCACTCGCCGCCAAGGTGGACCAACCCATCGCTGCGCTGCTTGCCGATTTGAAGCAACGCGGCCTCTTTGACGAAACACTGGTCATCTGGGACGGT
>JAPLUL010000139.1:0-6375 GCA_026397635.1 Verrucomicrobiota bacterium
GGAGGCGACGGCGCTGTTGCCGATGTTGGCGTTGATTTTGACGAGGAAATTGCGGCCGATGATCATCGGCTCGAGCTCGGGGTGGTTGATGTTCGCGGGGATGATGGCGCGGCCGGCGGCGACTTCGGAGCGGACGAACTCGGGGGTGATTTCGTTCGGGATGCGCTGGGGGAAGCGGCGGAAGATCGCGGGAGTTTCAAGTTTATGCGTTTCAGGTTTCAAGTTCCCTGAGCCTTCGTGCTGCTTGAGCAGGTCATTGCGGACGATGTCGTCCTTGAGGTCTGAAACGTGAAACTTGGAACCTGAAACTTGGTGCCTCTTCAAGTTCTCGCGGATGGCGATGAACTCCATCTCGGGGGTGATGATGCCGGCTTTGGCGTAGGCGAGCTGGGTGACGACTTTTCCTGGCAGCGCTTTCAAAGGCTGGCGCTGGGCATTGATGGGGGCCTTGAGGGGGCTGAGGAGGCCTTCGCGCTTGGCGGCGGCGTATTCGGCGTGGTTGGCGGTGAGGTAGCCGTTGTCGCGGGGCTCGATGGCGCGGCCTTCGTAGGCTTCGACGTCGTTGCGGGCTTCGATCCAGGCTTTGCGGAGGGCGGGCAGGCCGGTTTCGACGGTGCCTTTGTAGTTCGGATCGCCCCAAGGACCGGAGCAGTCATAGACGCGGACGGGTTCATTGGCCTCAATGCGGCCGTTGAAGGCTTTCGTGGGACTGAGGGTGATCTCACGCATGGGGACGCGGACGTCCTGGTGGATCTGGCCTTCGACCCAGACGCGGGAGGAGGCGGGGAGTTGCTCGGAGGAATGGGGTTCGAAGGAGGTTTGGGGGTCGGCGATCATAAACTGGATGCTGGTTGCTGGATTCTCGATGCTGGATGGAGCGCTGAGCGCAAGAAACCGAGATACCTCCGAGCGAACTCCCTTCGGCGGCATGACCCGCATCAGGTTCGGAGGGTTCGAATCGAGGAAGATCCGTCTCAGTCCCTGCGGTGGGACGCCCCTGTCGTGACGAGGCGGAGTGTCAGGCCTCAATGACGAAGGTCAAAGGCAATTTCAGGCATGCAGGGATGCCTTCAGGTTAAGAGGGGAAAAGAAGTAGTTAATCATGAAATTATAATAAACTGAGTTGATAAAAAATTCGAATGCCTCCCTCCTGCCCCCTTTGCGCCCGCTGCTGGCCTGTTTGAGCCTGCTACTGGCACCGTTTTCGATGTCGCGGGCGGATTTGGTCACGGACTGGAACGCCCTGGCACTGGGCACCATGCGTTCCAGCGTGGAGTCCCCCTTTGTGGCGCGTGATCTGGCGATCCTGCACACGGCGATCTACAACGCCTCCGAAAGCATCCGAGGCGTGTACAACACCTTCGGGGCCAGCGGTTACGCCGCGCCCACGCGTTTCACGGTGAGGGATACAAGTCCGGCATCAGCAGTGGGCGCAGGACCATGGGCGTCAGCTCGTGGGGCAGCGGTTTCCAGGGGTGTCTTTTGTCCTGCTGCAAAGTGCCCCACCAGAGTCGCCCGCCTTTGCGCCAGGGATCAAGCACGATGCCGTCCTCGAAACGCTGCCCCTTGGCGGTGACGACGATGCCGTTGTGCTCGAGCAAGGTGGCACGGCGCGAGGAGGTGAGGTGCAGGTCCAGGGTCTTGAGATTGAGTCGGTGCAGGTGCGGAAACAGATCATCCCGCCACTGATAGCACAGTCCGCGCTTGCGCAGGCCGGAGTTGACCAGGCCGTTGTTCATCCACGGCAGGCTGAGCGGCTTGAAATCGAGGGACATCTTCGCGGATTCCTCCATGGCGGTGCTGGCCACTTGGTCTGCCTCGGCACGGCTGACCGAGGGGGCGAGCTGCTGAAGATCGTGGCTGAGACGGGTGGCTTTTTCACGCCGCTGCTCCGGCGTGCCGACATTGACGCAGGAGGCGATGACGCAGGGGAGAATGACCAGACAAAAACGGGAGACGGCGGGCATGGGGTGGATGAAAATCAGGACAGCGGGCCATGGGAGGCCTCGTGCAGCGCACGGGCCTGTTCCTTCCATTGTTCGCGGGTGGCGCGGTTTTTGAAGGCCAGGATTTCACTGAAGGCGCTCAGCTCTTCGTCATTCCATTGAGCAATCTGGCGCCAAGTGCGGATGCCATGAGCGCGGAGCTTCTCGCTGATGACGTTTTTGATGCCTTTGATGCGGGTGAGGTCGTCATCCGGCGTGCCGCCGAGAGCGGCGGCGTTTTCCGTGACGCGCTGAAGCACGTGCGCCTGATTTTTCAGGCGCTCGTTCTCCTGGGCAGCGGACTGGAGGCGCTTTTCGCTGTCAGCGAGGCTGACTGCCTGCGCGGCCAGGGGGCCTTGCAATCCAGCGGAACGAGGGGCGGCATTGGCAGTCTTGGGCGGCGAGGCTGTGACTGGGCGTTTGCGTTTGGGTTTTTCGGCTGGAGCGGACTCTAATTTGCCGGCTACTGACGGCAGTTCCGGCTCGGGCCTGGTGCGCAGATGCTCGATCTCGGCATCGGCGGCGGCCAGGGCCGCGCTGGCATGATCCCGCTCCGTCCGCAGGGTGTCGAGTTCCTGGAGGGTTTTGGCGTGCTCGGTTTGGAGTGCGCGGCTGGATTCCTGCACTTTGGCGATCTCGTGCTGGCTTAGACGATTGGCCTCCTGCGCAGCTTGCAGTTCGGCCCGCGAAGTGCGCAGACCATCCTCGGCAGCGAGGATCTGGCTGCGGAGGGTGTCATGCGCCAATTCACCCGCATTGCGAGCCGCGTTGATGTCGTCGAGGCGGGTTTGCAGCTCTTGAATGATCTTGCTCAGGTCCGTTCCGCGCCATTTCCAGCCAAGCCACGCGAAAATCACGGCGGTGAGGCCGAGCAGCGGGGCCAGGTAGAGCAGCAGCCAGAAAAAGGAGGACATCAGGGCGTGGAGGTAGTCGGGGGGAGGTGGGAAATCCAGTAGCGGAGCTGTTCTATGGCTTCGATGGAGCGTTCTTCGACCGAGGAAGCGGAAAGGCCGCCTGGCAGGCCTGGGGCGCGTGTCAGGCCGCCGGCTTCGACGAGGGCGCGGGTGACGGGAAGCACCGTCCACACACTGCCGGGTGTGGCGATGGCGAAGATGCCCTCCGAGCTGGCTGCGGGCGCAAGCGGCAGGCTTTTGACCGTGTTGAGAATGCCACGGGCAGGCAGGCAACCGGCGTCGAGGCGCAGTTCATCATGCAGCACGAGAATGCGCGGCGCGTAGGCCCGCCGCGCCGCCGCGATGAGCTGTGAACGCGTGGATTCCTCACCCACTTGGCCGCAGAGCACTGCCTTGCTGCCAAACACGGCCAGGGTGATGAAGGCCGGGCGTGCAGGCAGTGTGGCCCGTGGTTTGGCCGCGCCTTGCAGCCAGGCGATGAGCTCGTTGCTGTCCTGCTGGAGCAGCGCGGCATCGACGTCGGCAGGCAGCTCTTTTTTCCAAGGCTGCGCCTCGCCAGCCACCTGCCAGTCCACCGGTTTCCAAGCTCCGCCTTCAAAGCCAAGATAAAGCGTCTTTTCCTGGCTAGCTCCCTGCTCTGGCAGCAGAGCCGTGGAGATGGCAGGTGCGCCCCCCCCAGGGCGGCGGCGTGGACTAACGCGGATTTCATCATGCACCTGACGTGGCGCGAAAACAGGCAGCGCTTCATCCAATAGGCCGCGTTTGGACGCCGTGTCTCCCACCTCGCCACGCAGGGTGATCTCCCCACCGCGTGTGGCGATGAACACATGGCCGCGCGGCAGCGCCGCCTGCCGGTGCCGCTCAATCTCCGCCGCCTGCTGCGCACTCGCTGCGGCCCGCACCTCTTGCAGGGCTGGAAGGACGTGCTCCCGCCATTCCGCCTCAGTCACCCCGTGCAAACGAGCCTCCGCGAGCAGAGCGGCATCCGATTCATCAACTCTGAGCGTCTTCCAGGGCTGACCGATGCGCGCGAGCAGCGTCTGCGCGTTGTTTTGCAGCGCGGGTAAACCGCGCAGAGTGGTGCTGACACTGGCGGCTTCGTCGCGGTGCGCACCGTCGATCAGCGGCACACCCCGCAGCACGCCGCCCCGCATGCCCCAGTTTTCCTGAATGCTGCGGGCCAAATCCCGCGCCTCATGCTCGCTAGCCGCAGCACCCAGCAAGCGGGCCTGCGGGCCAGAGGCCGCCAGCAGCAGCCAGCCAGGCGGCAGCGGGGCCACCTCGATCTCATTGAGCACTGCGCTCACGGGATTCAGCCGCAAGCCAAGGCTGGTGGCCAGCGGCGTCGGGGCGCGGACGAGCTCACTCACGGCCTGCTCAAGGGTGCTGCGGTCTTGTGCGGTGCGCACCGCTCCGCTCAAATGCGCCTGCTGGCCCTGAAAAGCCAGCTTCACACGGCTGGCTCGGCCAGTGAAGGCGGGCAGGCCTTCCACCGCCTCACGAGCCGCTGTTTCCAGCGCATTTTGCACACGTGGAGCGAGCACGAGTGCTCCCATCAGCCAAAGCGCGGACAACGTGACAATGGAGGTGATCCAACGCGCGCGGTTCATGATGGGTCACGTCTTGGGCGTGAGCATGCGCACCTCGTCAAAGCTGATGCGGCGGATCTCGCCGCGCTGGCTGGTCTGCACGAAGGTTTCCGTGGCTACGTCCAGGCCGGTGAGCCAGCCGTTGCCGTAGGCCCAGGTGTCGATGCAGATGCGTCCTGGCAGCAGGCAAGGCAGGCCGCTTTTTTGCGCCGTGTGGCCGCAGATCAGCATCTTGCCAGAGAAATGCGGGTGCGAATCGTCCAGCCGCCGCCAAAAGAGCCAGTCGTCGCTCTGGTCCGGCATTGGCAGCATGGCGTTCACATTGGCATGGGCAAAGATGTGCGTGTCCGTGGCATGCCAGCGGCGCAGGCGCTGGCTGAGGAATTCCCAGTGCCTCTGCGGCACCTTGTCCCACTCCGGTTTGGCCCATCCCGCGTAAGATTCCATGGTGGCGCTGCCGCCGACTGCGAACCACGAGCTATGCTCCACCGTGCTGTCACGTGCGTCGAGCATCAGGATTTCATGATTGCCGAGCAGGGGGATGAGCTGGGTGCGCGTCTCAATCTCCAGGATGAGTTCCAGCACACCGCGGGCGTCGGGGCCACGATCCACATAGTCTCCCAACGTCACCAGCGTGTCCGCAGGCTGCGGGTCAAGCTCCTGCAGCATCAGCTTGAGCGCCTGCGAGCAGCCATGGATGTCTCCGACGACAAGCGTGCGGCCCCCGGGCTTTTCACGCGGGGGGAGGCTGATCCTTGACGTGTGAACGTCGGCAGGCACGTCGCTGACCAGAGAAGGCATTCGTTAATCTTGCGCGATGCAGCGTAGAAGCAACCCTAGACATCGCGTTGGCGTGAGGTTCTGCCACATGCTACAGGCAGTTCCGCGCATGAAGCCCTCCCTTCCCTCCCCGACTGATGCCCCGCCGATCTTTGAGGCCCGAGGTGTGCGGAAGGTCTATCAAACCGGCGAGTTGGATGTCGTGGCGCTCCAGGGCGTGAATCTCGACTTCCACAGCGGCGAGCTCGTGGTGCTGCTCGGTGCCTCCGGCAGCGGCAAATCGACCCTGCTGAACATCCTCGGCGGTCTCGACGTGCCCACGGCGGGATCGCTGCGCTACAAAGGCTGGGACTTGAGCGGCGGCGGCGAGCGCACGCTCACCCAGTTCCGCCGCAACTGCGTGGGCTTCGTTTTCCAGTTTTATAACCTCATCCCTAGTCTCACTGCCCGCGAAAACGTCGCCCTGATCACCGAGATCGCCCCGGACCCGATGAAACCCGAGGATGCGCTCGACCGCGTGGGCCTCAGCCACCGGCTCGACCACTTTCCCTCCCAGCTCAGCGGCGGGGAGCAGCAGCGCGTGGCCATCGCCCGTGCCATCGCCAAAAAACCCGAGGTGCTGCTGTGTGACGAACCCACCGGCGCGCTGGACGTTCACACTGGCATCACCGTGCTGGAGGCTGTGGAGCGCATCAATCGAGAGCTCGGCACGCTGACCATCGTCATCACCCACAACGCCGCCATGGCCGCCATGGCCGACCGTGTGCTCTATCTCTCCGATGGCCAGATCACCAAGGAGACCCGCAACGCCGAGCGTCTGCCGGTGACGAGCCTGGAGTGGTGAGGATCAGCCTCGCGCAGGCTTCACGGTGCAGGTGCGCATGCCGCGCAGAAGGCGATGCGCGCATTGCTCGAAGTGCGCCATGATTTCATCGGCGGCGGCCCCCGGAGGCAGTTTTCCGTCGGCTTGAACCCGGATCATGCAATAGAAGACGTTCAAGGTGCCGGAGCGCTTGTCAGACCAGGGGATTGACGCGTGTGTAAGAATCACCGTGATGGTGAACCTTCCGATTGAATACTCTGACAAGCCGGTGACACCCTTTGGCG
>JAPLUL010000124.1:0-32516 GCA_026397635.1 Verrucomicrobiota bacterium
GTGCTGCCGACTTGATCGCTGTGGTAGTAGCGCACGGCGGTTTCAGTGCCGCTGCTGTTGGTTTGTGACTCGTAGAGCAGTCCTGCGGGGCCACCCCACACATACCAGCGCTTGATGTTGTTGGGCTTGTGCTCGATGAGCACCTCGCTCATGCCGCTGAGGCCGTGCGGGTTCACCGTGTAGCGTGTCGTCGCGCCATTGAACGTCTTGTGCGTGCGATGGCCCTCAGCATCGTAGGCGAACTGCGTCTGATTGTAACCGAGGAACACGTTCCCGGCCCACACCTGATCCCACACGTCGGTTAAACGGTTGCGTGTGTCCCAGTACAACTCGCCCACCGGATACGCACCCAAAGGCAGGAAGATCGCCTGCATGTTCCCATCCGCATCATGCGGGATGCCGTAACCCAGCAGCGTCGCCATGCGGTTGTCGGCGTCGAAGGTCGCCGTCACCGCCGGAATGCCGCTGGCGGCTTGCGGCACGGGCAGCGTCAGCTTCTTGGTGGGGCGGCCTGCCGCATCCAGCTCAAAGCGCACCACGCAGAGGCCGCGTTTGTTCGCTTTGCGTTCTGCCACCTGGATCATCCGGCCTGCGGCGTCGTATTGATAGTCGCGATACGTCCCATTCGGGCGCGCCACCTTCAGCAGACGCCCCGCAGCATCCCATTCCAGCGTCGTCACACGGCTACTCCAATCGGTGATCGTGCTCAGCCGCTCGCGATTGTCATACGCATACGTCACCGTCTTGCCACCCGGATAAATGAGCTGCACCAAGTTCCCGATGGCATCGTAGCGGTAGCCGATCTGCTCGCTCTGCGCATTCGTGTAGCTCAGCACACTGTCGCGCTGGTCATAGGTGCGTGAGAGCACGTTCGCGCCTTCGGTGGTCGTCAGCACGTTGCCATTGGCATCAAACGTGTGGCTCACGATCGCTGCGGTCGTGCCGCTCGCGTTCTTGAACGTGCGGCTCGTCACCCGGTCCCGCGTGTCATACGCCTGCGTCACGTTTTGCCCGCTGGGTTCCGTCACCGTCTGCGCGCGGCCTTGCGTGTCATACACCTGCGTCCACTGCCGCAGCAGGGGCGACTTCGTGAACGTGCTTCTGCCCGCGTCATCATAACCGAACTGCCAGTCAGCCCCGCGCCGGTTTTCCAGCAAGGTCATGCGGCCCGCCGCATCGAACCAGCGGAACAGATAATCAGGATTCGCCAAGGTGTGATCCGCGAAGGCCACCGCCTCCGCCTCGCCACGGTCGGTATACTGCGTCGTCGTCGCGTGGTTGAGCGGATCCGTGCTCAAGTACGCCCGCCCGTCATCATCGTACTCCGTCACCACCGTATGGTTCAGCGCGTCTTTGATGTGCGTGCGCTGCCCCGCTGCATCCAGGGTGAACGTCACCTTGCGGCCTGTCGCGTCCGTCACCTCATCGACCCAGTCGCGCTCGTCGTAGTGGTTCGTCGTCACCGCACCGCCCGGCAGTGTCGTGGTGAGCGGTTTGCCCTGCACCGTGTAAGCATGCGTCGTTGTGTGCCCGCGTGGCGACACCACCGTCGCCAGATCCCCGTTGTCATCGTAAGTGCGCGTCACCACGCTAGCCGGGTCGCCTGCTTGACTGCCCGGCGCGGTAGTGGTCAGCAGCTGCCGCCGTTTGTTGTAGCTGCTCGTGCTGGTAAAGCCCCGCGCATTGCGCACGCTGGTCACATCCCCCCAGGTGTTGTAGCCGTTCTCAACGTAATCCCCTCCAGGGAACGTCGTGCGCAGCAGTTCGCCCTTGCTCGTATAAGTGTGCGTCGCCTTCAGCGCTCCGCTCACCGTGATCGTGTGCGGCATGCCCGCGCCGCCACCGGTGGTGTGATACGTCGTGTCGGTGATCAGGCCCGTCGCGTCCACCACGCGCTGCGGCTGATGATACGCAGTGTAGTTTTGCACCAGCGTCTGCTTGCCGTTGCGATCCACTGTGCGCGTTACCCGCTGCTGTGGGTCATACTCCGCCGTGCTGTCCTCATTGAGCGCATCCAGACTCGCCGTGAGATTCTGATTCGCATCATAGACCGCTTTGCGCTTGTGCCCCAGCGGGCTGCGCTGCTCCACCGCATGATCCTGCCCGTCGTACACCACCGTGCTGCGCCGTCCCAGCGCGTCAGTCCTGCCCACATTGCGCTTCTTCTCATCAAAGTGATGCGTGATGCGCCCCTCCAGCGGGTCTTCCTCAATCGTCTGCCCCGGCGCATAATAATACCGCCACACCTTCCCCGCGTTCCCCGCGCTGTGCTGCGTGATCACACGGTCCTGTGAATCAAACGCCACGTTCGCCACCAGCGTCTCCAGCGCGTGATTTTTCAGCGCCGTCATGCGCTTGTCCGCATCATAGACAAAATAGCTGTCCTTCCCTTCCACGTCGGTCACTTTTGTCAGCGTCTTCGCTCCCGCGTCATGCGTGTAGCCCACGCTGCGCCCCAGCCCGTCGCCCACGCCCGTCAGCAGCCCTGCACCGTTGTAGCTCAGCGTCAGCACGCGCCCGTAGCAGTCCGTCACCGTGCTCAGCTTCCCGCTGGCATACGCAAAGTTCTGCACCCGGCCCCACAAATCCGTGATCGTGCTGAGCTTGCCATCCGCATTGAACTGATGCGTGTTCCCATGCCGTTCCTGCACCACGAAGTTCCCGCTGCCATCCTTCGTCAAACTCAGCGTCACCCCCGGCGGCGGCGTGTAGCTGCCGTCCGGCTGCAAATGGAACTCCACCACCCGGTCCCCCAGCGCCACCGACACCGCGTTGTCCTGCAAGCGGTCCACGATCCACTTCGCAATCAGCAAGCTCGTGGCCCAGTCCTTCACGCCCTCGCGATTTTTGAACACATCCCACGCCGCGTGCAATCCCACGACCACCGCCGCCGCCTGCTGCGGCGTGCCCAGCCCCAGCGCGTTTTCCACATCACTGCGCGGCACCGCCCGCACGTTGAGGTTGTGATTCCAGCCCATGCCCAGACCCGCGTCATTTCGTTGCCGCCGCCCGCCATGGTAGTTCCGGCTGAAGGTCAGGCCGCGTGGAGCCGCACCGCCGCCCATCACCAGATCCGTCGTGTCATGCACAAACTGCCCCGTCGCCATATCGACCGGATCACCGCCCGTCGTCACCGCATGCGTCACCGGCGTGTAATTGAGCTTCGGCGCGGAATACTGCTGACCGGTGATCACCGAATACGTCGAAGCCGGAGCCTTGTAGCCCGAATACCCTCCTGAATACCCGCCCGAGATCAGCATAAGCACCTCGCTGGCACCGCCACCGCTGCTCTTCCACGTCAAATAACCCGCGCCCTTCCACTGCTGCATCGTCAGCTTCCCCGCCTCCGGCAGCAGCACCGTCTTCCCTGCCGTGATCGCCGCCGCGATGACGGCCAGATCGGCGGACGAATAGCCCTCTGCATGCGGCTCCACCAGCAGTTGACCCTGCACCGTCCCCCAGCTCGCTGCATCCGTCGCCAGAAACAGCTTCTTGCCCGCCGCATTCGCCACGCTGCCCAGCTTCACTGTCGAGGCCGCCAGCGCCCCCGCCTGCGTCTGTGCGATGACCCCGTGCTCCATCGCACTTCCCACAAACTGGTCCATCGTGAACACCGGTACATAATCCTGCCCGCTGCGACGCGGCACATAGCCATAAAACTGCATCCACACATCCACATAATACCCGCCTGTCGTCCCATTGAACTCGTCCGCCATGCGCCCGAAGCGATGATGAAACGTGTGCGCCACATCGGCGATGTCCGCCAGCAGGCGCCCCGCCAGTTGCGTTTGCAGCAGCCAGTTGAGCCCCATCACATTCAGCGTCTCCGTCTTCACCTCACGCGTCGTGTCCGCCAGCCCTGACGCCCGGTACGCCTCCAGCTTCTCCTGCCGCGCCCGCAGCCAGCGCTGGCTCACCTCACAGCCATACAGCAGCGCGTAGCTGCCCGTGCGCAGGTAGCTCTTCGGCGCGGCCACGTCATTTTGATCCAGCCCCGTGCCGCCCGGATGATCGAACCACACCTGCATCGCCACACTGCCCGTCCCGCCTGCCGCTTCTTCTTCCAGCAGCGTGTCATCCAGATAAACCTGCCCTTTGCCCGCACCGTCAAACACCAGTGACAGCCGCCGTCCCCGCAGCTCCGCCAGCTTCACCGTCTGGTCGATGCTGCCCATCTGCATGCGCAACGTGCTGAACAACGTCTCCGGGATCGCCGCCCATGTTTCTGGCGCCGGTGTCGCCACATACAGCAGCGGAAAGCTGCTCTCCGGCAGAACCGCCTTCTCATAACCACCCGTGAGCTTGACCGGCTTTTCATTCGGCAGGTTCGTTTGGACATGGCCCACCAACGCCGTCGTGCGTTCACGCAGATGATTCGCCAGGTCCGTCTCGTTCAGGCCGCTCACTCCCGCACCATTCACCGTGCCGCCCGCGCTGCCTAGCAGGGCGCTGAGACTCGGATAGTTCTGCAACGTGGACAGGTTCACCCCGGTCACCCGCGTCACCGTTTTGAACGACGGATCATACCAGGTCGGTGTCCCGCCGATGTCCGCCTCCACCCACACGCGCTTCAAGGCGTAAAAATCTGGCAGATTCGTCAAAGGATAAAAATCATCCTCCGGCGTGCCCCGGCCCATCACGAACGAATCCACCACCGCAGCCACCGGATCAACGCCCAGCCAGTGCTCAAGGTCGTTGTCATCCTCCGCGCTCAGCGGCACCACACTTAACCCGCAACGGTAGCGTGCTGGCACCCCACTCGCCCGCAACAGCGCCACCAGCAGCGCGGAAGTATCCGCATCATTCCCGCTGCCCTCCAGCAGCGTCAGCGCCGCCCCCTTGCGCAGTCCATAGTAGTGCGAATACGCGATATGCTCCCGCACCCACTGAAACACCGCCACCGGATCACCCCGCAGCCCATCCGCCAGCGCCTGAATCTCCGGCGTGATCACATCCGCCTCATTTCCCGCATTCAGGATCGGCGGGGGCGGCGTGACTCCGGCCCCGCCTTCACCGACACTGAACGCGGCGGCCATCATCGGTGGCTCATAACTCGTCACCTCCAGCGCCGCAGCTTCCAGTTCCGGCGGCGTCCCCCCGCCCGCATTGATCCAACCCGGCCCCTGCTGCGCCAGCCCCACGCCACCGAGCGTCAGCAGCCCGCCGATCAGTAACAAGCGTCTCATCGTCGCCAATCTTGGCACCTTGACCAGCCCTTGACCACGCCTTGACCCGCCAGCCTCCGCATCTCTGCGGCGTTCCAAGCTCTCGCGGTGTAACATCCCTGCCTGTGATTGTGATTTTATGCTCATTGCACCTCCGTGATGTTACCTTCGTTATCATACCCCACCGCCTGTGTCACCCCGGACTCCGTCCGCTGCTCCAGCCGGTTCACCGCATTGTATTGCAACCCTGACGCCGTCAGCGTCATGTCATTGCCAGTCTTGTTCAGATTAAAATCCACTTCATCCGCATCCCCCACCCCATCGCCATCCGTGTCCGCCTTGAACGGATCAAGTCCTGCGTCAAGCTCCTGCTGATTCGTCAGCCCATCGCCATCAAAATCCGCCGTCTGCGCATTCCCACTCGTCGGCGCGTCCGTGTAGCGCAGCTTCCAGAACTGCCGCGTCTCCGCACAGGAAAAGTTCATCCCTGTGACCGCCGCCGAGCCGCTCAGCACCACCGGCACATACTGCCACGTCACCAGATCAAACGACTGCTGGATGAAATACGTCCGCCCGGCCTTGCCCCACCACGACAGCGTGAACACCCCGGTCGTGGCGCTCTTCGTCACCTGGAGGCCCTCGTTCAAATCCGTCGCCACCTGTGCCTTCACGGGCACAGCGCCAACTAGAAGACACACCGCCAGCATCCAAGCCCGCGCATGCCGCAGCCTTCTCAGGCCATCAACCAGCCACTCCCAACCATCAACCAGCGTCACACTCATGGCTCCTTCCCTCCCGCGTTCGAAGGCTGCTGTGTCGTCCCGGCTTTAGCCGGTTCCGGGCTCCGCCGCTGCGCTGTCAGTGCCGCCTTCTGCTCCGGTTGCAGCGGCCAGAAGTGAACCACCGCATGCCGTGGCCCCGGCGGCGGTGCGTTCTGCCGCGCCAGCTCTTGCGCCGCCTTTTGCACCTCCCGCTGCTCAAACTGCGCCACCAGCTCCTCACGCTGCGCCGCATAATGATCCAGCAGCGCTTCCATCCCCGCCAGCGCCTGCGCATCTTCTTTTGCGGCCACTGGGCTGCCACTCAGCAGCACCAAGGAGGCCCGTCCATCCGCAGGCAGTAACTTCGCCGCCTGCGCCTCCTCAGCGGACAGCGCTCCTTCCTCCACCCCCAGCCCCATGAAGATCGTATAGACTGTCTTCTCCTTTTCCAAGCTGCCTAGGCCCGCCAGATGGCGGAAGTCCACATTGCTCACTGCCCGCAGCTGATCCTTCCCATGGCAGGACCAGCGCAGCACCGTCACCCCGCCCGCATGCACCGTGGCCGAGACACTCAAGTTGCGCATCTCCTTGCGCTCCAGCCGTTGAATACGTGCCGACTCCTCCGCTGACAGCGTTGGCACGACCTTCGCTTGCAGCGGGGCCGCCACTGGCGGCTCCACCTTCCTAAAAGTCACCGTGTCCCCGTTGGACTGCCGCACCACCGACTCCCCCTGCACCCGAAACACCAGTTTGGCGGCGGGTGGCAGCTCGGCAGCAGCTTCCTGCGCGTCAATTCGTCCTGCCAAGAGAAGCGCCAGGAAGGAAATTCGTGCTTTCATGATTGTGTATTGAGAGTGTGGTGGGCAGTGAAACTGGCAAGAAAGGGTCACAAGAAAGGGGCAGGGATGAATGGCACTGAGTTAAGCCCTGTTTGGGATCAAATTCGCGGACGTTTCTCGTCCTAAAGCCGACTTAATTCAGTGCTATTCGGGTCAGGGGTCGATTTTTGACAGCCATTGCTTTGCCTCCTTGGTCAGGTTCAGTTTTCCGATCTTCAGTCGTTTGATTGGTTGGCATAGGTTCATCGTAATGAGGGTCAGGGGGCAAGGGTTGGCAGAGGGCGGCAAAGCTTGAGAGGCTTGGAGATTTTGAGATCGGCAGCCGGAAGCGAAGGGTGAGAGTCTTAGCTCCCTGTCTCCTCCACTCCCGGTCTCCCGGTCTCCCGGTCTTGATGGGGTTACAGGCTCATGTGGCTCACGGGATCACTCCAGTCGCTGTAGCCGGTGCTGCCACCGACGGCACGGACTTGGAACTGGTACATGCCGCCAGGCGTCAGGCCGCCGACGGGCATGCTGCGGGAGCTGGTGAAGAGGCCACCGCTCTGAAAGGGGCCTGGAGCGCCACCGGGGCCGATGAGGGCGTAGCGTACCTCGTAGGCCTTCGCATTGTCGATACGGCCGACGCGTAGGATGAGCTGGCCGCTGCTGCCGTTGAGGATGTCCTTGATCGTGGGCGGCCCCAGCGGGACGGAGGCGCGATTGGTGCTCACGGCCTCAAAACCGCTGGCCAGCAGCTTGGCCAGGTCATTGTCATGATTTTCCTGCACATAACCAGCCACCTGACGCAGCAGACTGGTGAGGGTCTCCCGCTTGGCGTTCTTGTCGGCCGTATCCGCCGGGCCACCCTGCGCAGCCGCAGCCATGGCACTGCTGAAGGCTCCCATGGCCATGTCCAGCGCGGCAGCGGTCACAGGAATGACGGGATTGGGCGGCACCGTCCAGAGCAGGCTGGTGTAGAGGTGGTCATGCACGGCCTGGCCCTTTTCGAGCACGGAAGGGTCAGAGGCGGAGGTAAAGCCAAGGAGGACGCGGAGCTGGTTCATACGGGTGGGTGCGGTTTGCGGCAAAAATCCATCCCAAGTTAAGCCGAGCGCATCCCAGCGCAGAGGCTGGCCTTGAGCGTCCGTTCCGTCCCAGGTGATGGGGATTTTTGCCATAGGTTTATCTGTGTTTGGAGGGTGGACGGATGTTGCTGGTTGTTTGAAAAGGCCCTTTGAAGGCCTGAAATGGGTGGGAAAACCCCTGAAACAGGCTTTTCAGCCTCGCAGGCTGCCGTGAAGGCCGCTGACAGAGTTTTGTCCAAAGGGGAAGCAGTTTGGTCCGTCATCGACCGAGTTTTGTTCGTCACTGACCAAGGCTTTTCCGTCATGGAGAAAACTCTGTCCGTCTCTGAGGGAGTTTTGTCCGTCATGGAAAAGGTCTTCTCCCAGGCGAAAAAACTGCTTCCGTCACGGACAAGACTCTGTCCGTCATCGACCGAGTCTTGTCCGTGACGGAAAGACTTTTGTCCGCAGCTGACCAAGTCTTGTCCGTCTTCGACAAAACTGCTTCCCCAGACGAAAAACCAAGCCGCAGCATGGCCGCACCCGAGACAACTCCCGACTGAAGCACTTGGGCCATGAAAAGAACCAAGCCCTGAATCCAACGGCTGATCTGCCGTGAGCCCTAAGCCATGAACCGCGCTTGTGAGGCCAAATTCTCTCCCGAGGCGGCTGGAAGACCGTCGTTCAGATAGAACAAAGAGAGCGTTCATGACCTGGATCGGATTAAAATTAATTTCTCAAAACATAAATAAGTACTACGCCTTTTGACCAGCTTATTTTTTGTTAACCAAGGTCCGGCCTAGCCTAAACCACTCATTATCAAGGGTGGAAAAACTGATGGGGAAATTTCACCACTAGCTCGTTCTAGGGTCTAGCGCCAGAACGGTGCATGCCGCGCATCATCAAGACGGGTGCATGCACTGGTTTCTCACCAATACCGCCTTGGGGCGCTGGTGCCGCGACTCAACAGTAGTCCTCTCGCCGTGACATCATTCTGGCGGCGCACTCCACGGTTTCTCGACGCCAAGCAGGGCGGAGGCCTCATGGACTGACTACTGGACGAAAAGGAACTGCGATCCGGTGATGAGCGCGTGGGTGACATCGGCGACGGCTTTGTCGCCGCGCTGTTGGATGACGCTGTTGAGCACGCCTTGTTCAGCGGCGTTGGGTTGGCGGCCGAGGAGGGCGAGGTAGAGCGTGTCGATCTTCTGCGCCGGTGAATTGGCTTTGGCGAGGTCTTGATTGAGCTTGGAGGCCGGGCTGCTCAGGATGTCGGCGACGGGGCCGTTCAGAAGCGTGAGCGCCTGCGGAACGGAGGCGTCTTCGCTGGCGTTTTGGATCTGCTCGCGGTCGCTCTGGCCAAAGGTGCGCAGGAAGGTGCCGGGGCGTGCGGGGCTGGGCTGCTCGCTGGCACGGGTGGCGAGGCTGACGTCTCTGCTGCCGCTGGTTTTGCCATCCTTGCGATTGAAGCTCTTCATGAACTCGCGGCGCTGCTCCTTCGTCATGCTGGCGAGCACTTTGGGGTCTGGCTGTGCGGGCTTGATGGCAGGCTTTTTGACTTCCTGCTTGGCGCTGTAGCCTTTGCGCAGGTCATTGGCGCGTTCTTCGCCGACGAGGGCGACGAGGAAATCACGCTCCGTCTCCTTGCGGAGCTGCTGGGACTCACGGGCGAGCGCCCTGGCCTCGGCGGCGGTGTCGCCGCCTTTTTCCTTCAAGGCAGCGAGCTTCGTTTTCATCTCCTCAACCTTCTTCTGGTTAGCCGCGAGCTTGTCGGCATTGGCGCGGGCGATTTCGACCAAACCACCCGCGCCCTTGGCTTTGATGGTGCCGAGGAACATGGACAAATCGTCGAGATACTGGTGCAGGCGGGTGTTCTCCTCATCGACCGCGTCATCGACGTTGCCCTTGCTCAGCGTGACGAGGGAGTCCCAGATCTGCTCCGCGCTCATGCGACGCAGAACGGGGCCGGTGAAATGGTAGGTCTCGCCGAGCGGCACTTCCTGCGTGGTGGCAGCACGCTGGTAGGTGTCGGTGTTGTAAAGCACGCGGAGGAAGGATTTGAGCGAGTATTGCTTCTCCACCATGAGCTGTGAGAGGTAGTCCATCAGCGCAGGATTGCTGGCCACGGAGCTGTCGGTCATTTCATCGACCGGCTCGATCAAACCGATGCCGAAAGCCTTTTTCCACATGCGATTGGCGATGACGGTGGTGAAGCGCGGGTTCTCCGGGCTGGACATCCAGTTGGCAAAGGACTGCAGCGTGGTCTGGCCGTCTTTTTGAACCGCCTCAGGGCCAAACATGACCTTCGCGGTGACCTTTTCGCCGGGCTTACCGTCCGTGTATTGATAATCATGCGGCAGCGTGGGCAGCTTGCCTTCCTGCCACTCGGCGCTGGTGTAGCGCAGGGGTTTCATCACATCCTGCATGGCCTGCTTCACCTTCTGCATGTCTTCTTTGCTGACACCGGCGGTGTCGGTCTTGGGGGCAGTCTTTTGCTCCGCCTGCATCTTCTTGAGATACAACCGGCGCTCCTTGGGTTCCATCGTGGCGAGCAGCTTCTTGTCGAACTGCTGCTTGGGCTTCTCCGGCTTAAAGGAGTAGTTTTTGCCCTTGGTGTCCATGCCGTTGGTGAAGGCGGCCATGTGGTAGTAGTCCATCTGCGTCCACTTATCGAAGGGATGGTTGTGGCACTGGGCGCAGACGATGTTGGTGCCGAGGAAGACCTGCACGGTGTAGGCGAGGTGATCGAGCTTGTTCTCATCCCGCTGCCAGAAGCCGATGCTGCCACTGTCCCACACGCCGCCTTCCGTGGTGAGCAAGTTCTTCACGAACTGATCATAGGGCGTGTTGGCCTTGATCTGCTTCTTGAGCCACTCCTCATAGGCCTCGGCCGTGAGGCGGCCTTTCACATTGTCAGACAGGCGCAGGATGTCCGCCCAGTAGTTGAACATGTGACTGGTGTGGCCGTCGGAGGCCAGCAGGGTGTCGATCAGCTTCGCACGCTTCTGCGGATCGTTCGACTGCAGGTAAGCCTGCGCTTCCTCCACGGTGGGAATGCGGCCCGCGATATCGAGGTAGAGGCGGCGGACGAGCACTTCATCGCTGGCGGGTGGGTTCACCTTCACCCCGGCTTTTTCCCAGCCTGCGGCGAGGAGTTCGTCGATTTTCTGACTCTCCGGCAGCATCGCCGCATGGAGCGAGACAGCGGAAAGGGTGAAGCACGCGAGAAAGAGGTGTTTGGCGTTCATAAAGGCGGAAGGGGTGGTTCCAGGCGCGGAAACGCAGGGCTGGCATCCTTCTTGCCAAAATGTGCGCGGTTCAGGGAGTCACGGTGACTTTCCGAAGCAGGATAGACAGCAGAATGGGGGACAGCAGAATCAATCCCTTCAAAAGTCATTCTACTGACTTTTTCATTCAAAAGAAGGGCGGCGGGTGCGTTGCAGAGGGGCGTGCCGCAAGCCTGCTCCGCATAATTCTCACCATGAAGTGTGTGCAGGGGCCGAGCGGTGCCGTTATGCTTCCGCACAATCCCATCCACTCATGCTTTACCGCGCCCTTCTTGCCTGCCTGACGTTTGCCTTCTGCGCTGCCAGCCTCCATGCCGCGGCGGAGCCCACGAAGCCAGAACCGACCAAACCGGAGCCGAAGCGTGATCCTGCGAAGCCTGAGCCGAAACCAGAGCCAGCCAAGCCGGAGCCAAAGCCAGAACCGGTGCCCGTTCCTGGCAAACCCACGCCGCCCCCGCCGACGCCTGCTCCAGCCAAGCCGGCCACTCCCACGCAAACCCCGCCATCCCCTGCCCCGGCGCCTGCCACGGCCGCAAAGCCTGCGGAAGAAAACAAACCCAAGCGCAAGTCGGTCGCTGACTTCACCAAGGACTTCAAACGCGTGGACGGCCTGTTTCGCATGTATCTGGACACCGAGAAAGGCGCGCCATGGCTCTACATCTCAACAACGCAGCTCGGCCCCGAGTTCATCTACTTCAATCACAGCGTCGATGGCCCCGTGGCTGCCGGGCACAATCGCGGACGCTATGGTGCAGAGACGATCTTCAGCCTGCGGAAGATGTTCGACCGCGTCGAGTTCGTCGAAAAGAACACCTCGATCCATTTTGATCCGCAAAACCCACTCGCCAAGGCCCGCAACGCCAACATCAGCCAAGCCATCCTCGCCAGCGAGAGCATCGTGGCCGAGGACGCGGACGGAGTGCTCGTGGCCGCCACCAATCTCTTCCTGCGCGAGACGCTGACGATGGTGAAATTCGGCGGTGGTGAAAAATCGCTACTCGGTCGCCTCTCGGAGCCGAAGACAAAGATCGCGCGCATCAACGGCTACCCGAAAAACACCGCCGTCATCGCCGAGTATGTCTTTGAAAATCCCTCGCCCTCAGGCGAGCACGACGAGGACATCACCGATCCGCGTTACATCACCGTGCAGGTGCAGCACACGCTCATCGCCATGCCAGAGAGCGATTTCAAGCCGCGCCTCGACGATCAGCGCATCGGTTACTTCACCCACCAGATCACCGACATGACTAGCATCGACGCCGCGCCGTATCGCGATGTCATCCATCGCTGGAATCTCGTGAAGCAGAAGCCCGGCACCGCTTTGAGCGAACCGGTGGAACCCATCGTCTTCTGGATCGAGAACACCACACCCGTCGAATTCCGCGACACCATCCGCACCGCCGTGTTGAAATGGAACGAAGCGTTTGAAACCGCCGGCTTCAAGGACGCCGTCGTCGTCAAGCAGCAGCCTGATGACGCGAAGTGGGACGCGGGTGACATCGAGCACAACGTGCTGCGCTGGACGAGCAGCGTGAACCCGCCCTTCGGCGGCTACGGCCCCAGCTTTGCCAATCCGCGCACCGGCCAGATTCTCGGCGCGGACATCATGCTGGAGTACAGCTACATCACGAAGCGTCTGCTCACCAAAAAGCTCTACGACGACCTCGGCCTTGCCACCGAGCAGCCTGAGGGCGCCACAGCGACGAATCCGCACGCCTGCCTCGCCTGCAACTGCGCCCGCCAGGGCATCCAGCTCGGCCAGACGATGCTGCGCCTGCAAAAGAGCGACCGCATCGAGGTGGACCGCCTGATCAAAGAATCCCTCTATTATCTCGCGCTGCACGAGGTCGGCCACACGCTCGGCTTGAATCACAATTTCCGCTCCAGCCAGCTCCACGACCCGGTGAACGTTCACAAGGCCGAGATCACCGAAAAAATCGGCCTCACCGGCTCCGTCATGGATTACCCGCCAGTGAACATCGCGCCCAAAGGCGTGAAGCAGGGCCAGTATTTCACCACCAAACCGGGTCCGTATGACCACTGGGCCATCAACTACGGTTACAGTGAGTCCTTGGAAGATCCCGTCGAAGAAGAAAAACGCCTCGAAGCCATCGCCAGCCAGTCGCACAAGCCAGAGCTCGCCTTCGCCAACGACGCCGACGACATGCGGACCATCGGCAAAGCCATCGATCCACGCGCGATGCTTTTCGACATGAGCAGCGATCCCATCGCCTACGGCGAGCAGCGCTGTGAACTGGTGAAAGCCGAGCTGCCAAACATCCTCAAAGACGTGGCCGATCCAGGCAAAAGCTGGCAGGAAGTGGCACAGGCGTACGGCACACTGGCCAAGGACGCCAGCGGCGCTCTCACCGCCATCTCGCGCTATGTCGGCGGCGTCTATGTCGAGCGCGTCGTGCAGGGCCAGGCGCAGGGCGTCACCCCCTTCAAACCCGTCGAAGCCGAGAAGCAGCGCCGTGCCTTGGCAGTGCTCGCGAAACACGCCTTCGCGCCTGATGCGATGGCCGCGCCTCCTGAACTCTACGCTCACCTCCAGCAGCAGCGTCGCGGCTTCGATCATGGCGACGAGACCGAAGATCCGAAACTGCACGACATGGTCTTCCGCACCCAGACTTCCCTTCTCGCGCATCTGCTTCACTCCCAGACACTCCAGCGCCTCCAGGACAGCGCCCTGTATGGCAACGAAGTCTCCGTCGATGAGGTGCTTTCCTCGTTGACCACGGCCATCTGCACCGGCGACGATCCCGCGAAGCCCGTCAGCACGATGCGGCAGAACCTCCAGCTCGACTACCTCAACCGCCTGCTTGCCATCGCCCACACTGGCAGCCACTTCCACGCCACACAGAGCAGCGCCCTGCTGCAAATCGAGCGCATGAAGAACATGGCCTTCGCGAACTCCCCCGCGCACCAACTTGCGATCAAATACCGCATCCGCCGTGGCCTGGACGAGAAGTGAGGCCTTTAGCTCCCCTGCTCTTCCCAGAACTTCCGTAGCTCGCGCAGTTGTTTCTTGTCCGGCTTTGCGATCATCTCATGGGCACGGGGCGAGACCAACTCGCGCTCCCGGCGCAGTTCGCTCGCTTTCTGATACCACTCGGCTGGTGTCAGATCCTCGCAAAACTCCGCCACTCGCGGCGGCCCGAGCCGCTGGGGTGGAAACGCGGTCACTTTCAATCGCACGCGCAAGTCACCGCGCACGGCTTCCAGCACATCGCCCGGCTTCAATTCGCGCGAAGCCTTCACCGTCTGGCCTCCCAGCTGCACATTGCCCTTCGCACAGGCCTGCGTCGCAAGTGTACGCGTCTTGAAGATGCGCACATGATGCAGCCATTTGTCCACTCGTTGGCTCGAAACAGACTCGCTCATCGTTAGCACGGTTTACTTCTCCATCTCGTCTGTCGCAGCCACGAGCGCGATTTCGACCAACAGCTTTTGGATGTTGCAGCCATTGGCGGCGAAAGATTTTTGGAGGTCATCGAGCACTTTCGGCCCATACGCGGTGGGTTCCTGCTTGATGAGATGATGGAAAAGATGGCGGATGAAGGCTCGGTGACCGCCCGGATTGGCAGCGACGTAGTTCACGATGTCGCGCGGGCCGGTGAGGCGGACGAGCTGTCCTTCGTGCGTGGTGAACTCGCTCACGGGGTTCACTGGCTTGTTGTTGTCCTTGGTGCGCCAGCGGCCCACGGCGTCGAAATTCTCCAGACTGAAGCCAAGCGGGTTGATCATGCTGTGGCAGCTCATGCAGGCACCGCTGCGGGTAAGCTCGCTGATTTTTTCACGCATGGTGAGCTTGGGGTTGAAGTGACTGTCTTCGAAGATCACGGCCTTCTGCGGTGGCTTGAGCGACATGCCGACAATGTTACGCGTCAAAAACACACCGCGATGAATCGGCGACGACTGCTTCGTGTAGGCGAGCGATGCGAGCAGATAGGGATGTGTCACGACCCCCGCACGCTGTTTGGGATCAAAACCGACGCGCTGAAACTCCTCGCCAGTGACAGGATGACCGTAAAACTTTCCCAGTCGCTCGTTCATCAGCAGATAATCGGCCTGGAGCAGTTCGCGGTAGTCAGATTTATCGCTCCAAACGACCTCGTCGATGAATTGCAGCAGCGAATCTCGCAGATCCGCGATTAACTCCGGGGTGAAGTCGGGGAAAGTTTTCGGATCTTTGTTGGCACCTTCAGCACGCTCGAGTTCAAGCCAGTGATGGAAAAAACCATGCAACTTCGCCTTCGTGCGTGGATCTTTGAGCATCCGTTGTGCCTCAGCGTTGGATTGATCACGGGTCTTGAGCTTCCCAGAAGCGGCAGCCTGCGCGAGCTTCTTGTCGGGAACTGAATCCCAAAGCGTGAGAGCCAGGCGTGAGGAGATCTCGAAGTCATCCGCTTTTTCGCTCTGCTGGAGGTATGGATACAGAAACTGCGGCGACTTCAACGCTAGCAAAACAACCCGCTTCACTGCCGTCTCAGGCGATTTGGCGCTCGCAAAATGAGACTCGACAAAGAGCTGTTTCAAATCATCGCTCAAAGGCCTGCGGAAAGCAGCCTCGACGAAAGTGTGCGCGAATTTGCGCAGCTTTTCGCCACGATCTGGAGCACCGGCCTTTGTCTGTGCCAGTTCATCTAAATTCTCGATGACATGCTCTGCTGTAGCGATGGCAGCATCCGTCACCGCCAGATCCCAGGCTTTCGAGATCGTCGTGCCGCGTGGATACCCACCGCTGCTGTCATCCGCAGGGAATTCGGTCTTTACGATCATGAGTTCGCGTGAACGCTCCGTGCGCAGAGCATGCGCAGGGATCAGCTCCTTCACACCGTGCGGCGGCTTCCACCACAACTCGATGGAGGCAGACTTCTCCTTGAACTTGAAGTGTTCCAGCAGCAGCCGGTAAGCACGCCCACCGACGAGGTAGAGGCTCTTCTTCTCCTCCCGCACCTGGGGTCCGGCACTCACCCAGCCATCAATGAGCGCATCCCCCTCGGCGGTGTCATTGATCCAGAGTCGGAAGCCATTCTCCGACTTCACCGCGAACTCATACACGCCCGTCTCATTCGCCACCACACTGCCCTCGAAGCGGTTTTGAAACTGCTCCGCCTCCAGCACGGCTTTGTCAGGGCTGTCCGGCCCCCAGTGGAAGGAAATCACTGGTTCCACCTTCTCGATGGTCTTGTTCGGGCGCTTGGCTTGGATGCCGTTCTTCGGCGTCGTATCCACAGGCTTCTGACCGGGTTTTGGCAGCTCCACCCCGCGATAAGTGGCCTTCAAGCCCTGCTCGGCATTGATGGGTCGATCAAAGCCCGGCCCCATGCGAAAGCGACCGATCACGTCCATCACACTGTTGCGGAACTGATCGATGGTGAGCCGCGCGAGTTCTTTTTTCGGCGGATTCAGCCGCGCCTGAGCCGTGGGCGAGTAAAAGAGGTCGTAAATGTATTCCGCGATGAGTTTGGAGTCCTCCGGCGTCGTTTTGTCGGGATCATCTTCCGGCATGGTGCGGTCGATCTGCCGTGCGAGGGCTTCGAGGCTCTTCTCGCCGGTTAACGCTTCGTCGTATTCATCCTCCACGCCTTGACCTTTGTCACCATGGCATTCGGCGCAGAGTTTTTGATAGAGTGCCTTGCCAGGATGCACCTCCGGCGCGGCAAAGGCGCCTGTCGTGAGCAACCAGAGCCAAGGCCATGGAAAGCGGGTGTGGGGGAATGATTGAGCCATTGCGGGGTTTGGGGGGATCGGCTTCTGAAAGATAAAGACACTGTTTCCTTCTCTCTTTCAACGATCCACCAGCCCCCAAAGCCGCTCCAGCAGCACAAAAACCTCAGCGTCGTGCGCTTTGAGCTCCGCCCGCGTGAAGGGGAAGAAGTCATTGCGGCTGAAATAGGCCTCGGTGCATTCGGCAAAGTATTCCTGCGGGGTTGTCATGGCATAAGCGCGATCCATGTGGCTGCGGCCCTCGCTGTCCTTGCGCTCCACGCGGTCATACTTCCCGCTCGCTTTGGCCTTCTCGTAGGCGGCTTTAATCTCCAGATTGCCAAAGCTCATGCGCAGCGTGCGGTGGTGGTAGGCATGCGCCAACTCATGCAGCGCAAAGTTCGGCATGCGGCGTGTCTCTTCTCCAAAGATACGCACGTTGGTGAACTCCACCGCCTTCTCCATCGCCGGATCGCGGTCGTTGTCCTTCAACCAGCCCGCATCGGGATGAAACTCCGCACGCGGCCTCACCCCGGGATATTCGGGATTGATCCACAGCGGCACTTTCTGCAGTTCTGCTACCGCCTTCACCGGAACGACACGCACAATCTCGTCGAGCTGCGCACGCAGCAGTTGCATGGCTTTTTCAAGCGCTTCCGCGTCGTCAAACAAGCGTGGGTGAATTTTCACGGTCCACCCCGCGATGAGACGCTGATCATGATCCTTCGTGCCGGTGACTTTCTCAAAGCTCTTCCGCTGATGATGTTTAATCGCACCACGAGCCTCCATGAGCCGATCAGGCCACACAAACTTCGGTGCCTTCAGCGGATCATAACCCGCAAGGTGGCCCGTGAGTCGCGTTTGCGGCTTCGTGTATTTCAAAACGGTGTCGCCAAACACCTCACGGCAAAGCGCCGCCAGTTTGGGGTCGTAGGCGATCAGTTCATCACGCGTATCGACGTGATTGTGCTGGGCGTCGTTCTGCCGGTTGTTGTCGAACCAGCTCTGCACGCCCTCTGCCCAGTATTCGTGATGATTCGACGACGCGTAGGCACCGCGCCACAACCCGGCCTTCGTCGCTTCGTCAAAAGCTGCCTTCAACCGCGCGTCGAAGGTCGCATCCACATTCGTCAGCCCACGCAGGTGCAGGTTGTGAGCAAACTCATGGATCAGAATGTTTTCCGTATCATACGGATCGCCCTCGTAGGCCGGCAGGTTCTCCTCTGCGCAGGAACAAAACGGATCTTCCTCGCTGCCACCGAGACCGCGTGCCCGCGCATCCCAGTATTCCTTCGCCGTCAGCTCTTGGAAGTCCTTCACCGATTCCAAATGTGCGAACTCCGGCTGATCTGTGGTGAATTCGTCATGCGCCAGGATGCACAGCCGCGCCCCGGAAGCCGTCATCGCCTCACGCACATCCGGGCGCTTCGCAAGCATCAGATCCACGAGATAAACCGCCTCCTTAACGGCAAACGGACTCACCTTTGCCGACGCCACGATGGGAAACCCGCCCGCGCTGGACCACTGCGTGTAAAACGCTGGCACACCACCGACCCGAAAAGCCTGCACCCGCACCTTGCTGACCACCTCCGTCTCCTTTTCATCCTCCACGATGACAAAGCGGTGCCCCAACGTCGTGCCAATGATCGAATGCTTCCCCGGCTCGATCTTGCCATTCGGCACCCGCTTCCCATCCGGAGCCAACCAAAACACCTCCACTGTCTTTGGGCCCCCATTGATGATTTGCAGCTTCGGTCGGTCCAAAGCGAGCGCAGCCGTTGAAACTGCCCAAAGAGCGAGAAGAATGGTTTTCATGCAAAGCGATCGGGTGACAACAGGTCGAGCTTCATACTCGATTTCTCTCCCGCGAGCAACTCGCTCACGATCCGGCCCGTCGCAGGCGCAAGGCTTAGGCCCATCATCGCGTGACCGGTGGCCATGGTGAGGTTCTTCCAACGCTGCGTTCGGCCGAGGTAGGGCATGCCATCCGGCGAAACGGGTCGCAGACCGCTCCAGGGCTTCACTTCATCAAAGTCTCTCTCTTCAAACGCTGGGAAATACTGTGGAAAGGCCCGAGTGATGCCTCGCACGCGGCGCTGCGTGATCAATTCGTCGATGCCCGCCATCTCCATCGTGCCGCCGACGCGCAACGCTCCCTCCATTGGCGTCACCGCGAGCCGCGCCTCCGTGCAGATGCTGCACAGCTCGGGGAGTTGCTTCGGATTCGTGAGCGTGAGGCTGTAGCCTTTGCCCGCCTGCATCGGCAGCTTCAAATCGAGCTCCTTCGCCATCTCCGCCGACCACACGCCGCTGCAGAGCACCACCTCTTGGCCCTCCATTTGACCTCTTGATGTCCTGACCGCTTTCAAAACTCGGCCTTCCACCTCAAAGCCACGCACTTCGGTTTCCCACAGCATCTCGACACCGAGCTTTTCCATCTCTGCTTCGACTGCCTCAATGAAGCGTCCAGGGGAGAGATGGCAATCCTGTGGGAAGAAGACACTGCCGCACACATCCATGGTCACTGCGGGATCTAGCGCGGCTGTCGCCTTCGCATCTAGCACCTCGGCGGGGATGCCAAGCTGGTTCGCCATCGCGGCCATGTGCGCTTCTGCATCAAGTGCCTGCTGTTTTTTGCAGAGCATGAGCAGTCCCTTTTTCACAAGGCCGAAATCGAGTCCGATCTCTTCATAACATTGACGGCTCAGCAGGCTCAAATCGCGTAAAACAGGCGCTGCGGCATCGACACGGCCTTTCGTGGCCGCTTTCCAGAAGTGCAGTCCCCAGCTCATCAAATCGAGATCCAGCCGCGGTTTGATGTAAAACGGCGATTCTGGATTCCACATCCATTTCAGCCCGAGTTTGACCATGCCCGGTGCCGCGAGCGGGATGAAGTGACTCGGCACGATCATGCCCGCATTGCCGAACGAGCATCCATCGCGCTGACGCGCCTTCTTTTCGATCACCGTGACCTTCATGCCACGCCTTGCGCAGTACAGTGCCGTGCTGAGGCCGATGACGCCCGCACCGAGAATGGTGATGTGTTTGCTCATGTCAGAAGTGATCTCACCGGGCATGGAGCGATCGTCTTGGATGCTTTGGCGGTAAGGAGCCAGATTTTTGCCAAGCACAGACTCGACGCCTCGCAGGCCCTCGTTATCATCAACGGATGGACCAAAATTGGACAGACAAAATCGTGATCGTCACCGGCGGTGGCGGTGGAATGGGACAGGCAGCAGCGATACGTTTCGCGGAGGCCGGATCTAGGACATTTGTGTTTGGACGCACGCTCGAGTCGCTTCAGGAATGCGCTGCGCTTTCACCAAACATCATCCCTGTCGTCTGTGACGTGGCGGACGGTGCCAGTGTAGCTTCAGCGATGGCTGAGGTCCTAAAAGTAGGCACACCGCATGTGTTGATCCACACCGCAGGCATCAACACGCCGGATCGTTTCATGGCTCATGCCGATCCCTCGAGAATCGCCAGCGAGGAGAGCTGGCGGAAGGTCATGGAGATCAATGTCATCGGCGTGGCGAACATGATTCAGGCAGTCGCCAAACCGATGGCGGCGAACGGCGGCGGCAAGATTGTCGTCGTTTCATCGACTGCGGGACACGGCTACGATTCGTTCGCCGGCATCCCCTACACTGCCAGTAAGTGGGCCGTTCACGGCATGCTTTTCACGGCACGCATGCAACTCAACGCGCACGGCATCGTCCTTTCAGAATACGCCCCCGGCGAGGCCGACACCCCGCTCGTCGCGAAACGCCCGGTACAGCCCTCAGCCAAGCACAAAGAAGCCATGATCACCTGTCCCGACTGCGCCGACGCGATGTTCTTCATCGCCAGCCAACCGCACAGCATGAGCGTCATCCAACTCCCCGCCTACCAGCCCTTTGGCGGCATGCCGCCTACCATCACACTGCCTTGGCTTGATGCTTTCGAAATTAAGCCACGCTAGTGGCAGCCGCACGATCCGCAGCCCTTACTCTTGAGGGTTGCAAGTTTCCGCTCGATCTCCAGCGACGTCGGCGTGATTGCCAAACCGCCGAGCGAGGTGCAGCGGTGCTCTCGTGGCATCATGGCGGAGACTTTTTTAGCGGCATCGATGACTTCATCCAGCGGGATCAGCGGGTCATAACCGGCCAACGCCATATTTGCGCAGGAGAGCGCATTGCTGGCCGCCATCACATTTTTACCGAGGCACGGTGCCTCGACTCTGTTCGCGATGGGGTCACAAATCAGCCCCAACATGCTCTGAAACGCCATTGAGGCGGCAGCGATGGCCTGGTCCCGTGAACCGCCTGCCAGCGTGACCAATGCGGCAGCCGCCATCGAGGCCGCAGAACCTCCCTCAGCCTGACAACCACCGACCTCCGCCGCAAAGGTCCAGCGCGTGGCGATGAATACACCGATCAAACCCGCCGAGAGCATGGCTTTGGCCATGTCTTCCTCGCTTTGATTCATCGATTCAGCCATGGCGATGACAGCACCGGGCAAGGCAGCGCACGCGCCTGCAGTCGGCGCGGCAACGATAACTCCCATGCTGCTCTTCACCTCCATCAAAGCCGTGACATAGAGAATGATGCGATTCAAAGCGCCGCCATCGAGCAAACGCCCCGCTTCCATCATCTCGGCAAAACGTCCGCTCTGATGATGAAGCACGCGATCCTCATAGCTCGTTCCCGCAATGCCACTGGCGATGGATTTCCGCAGGATGCGCACAATGGCGATCATCTTGTCGATAACCTCACGCTCAGCGAAGCGCCCACGTGCCCGCTCGTATTCGATGGCGAGCTGCCAAAGTGGTGTGTTTTTGGCCCCGTCGTGCTTCAGCATGTCGGCACAGCTCGTGAAAGGCACGCGCAGGTTTTTTCGCGAAGGCACCGGAAGCACGGGAGAGAGCTTTTTGACCGAAATGGCCTTCAAATTGGCTGTTGGGGCAAAATCAGCCGCTTTGATCTGGATAATCCGCTTGGCATCGTGGTTGTGAATCTTCAGTTCATCGGTTTCATGGCAAAAAAATGGGGCGGTAAAAAAATCAGAGACATGTTTTTGCCACTCATTTTTTTGCCATTCCTCTTCTGAGACCCAAATCAGCGTCTCATGATAACCGCCGTCCATGTGCAGCTCCAGGCCGTCGATGCTCAGCACCTCCATCATCCCACCACCAGTCGAGATGGCGATGAGGGAGTGCGTTTCACGCGTATTCTTCAACGTGAGCCGATAAGTATTCGGATGGGGATCGCCGACATCGACGGTTTCGATGCGTAGCTTGACCCCGGCCTCCGCCAGCGCCTTCGCCGACTGTGGAAGCCGCTCATCATCAGCCTCCCAGCCGAGCAAACCACCAAATAGACCCATATCGCTGCCCTGGCTTTCATGCGTGGTCGGCAACGAACCTGTGCGATCGAACTCGACGAGCACCTCGCTGATCTCGCCTTCCATCAAATCGCGCGCCAGCCGTCCGATGCGCAGTGCGGCGGCGCAGTGCGAGCTGGACGGGCCGCGCATCACGGGACCGATGACGTCGTTGAAGATGGAGACGGTGTTCATGAGCGGAGAGGATATGGTGCTTGATGTCATGGCCGCTGCACAATCCAGATGTTGCGGAAGACAACGGGATTGCCGTGATTTTGCAAATGGATCGGTCCATCGGGTGCTGAGAGCGGGACGCTCATCGGGGCCGAGGTGGTGAAGTCCTTCGCTAGTTCGAGATTCTCATGCACGACCACGCCGTTGAGCTTCACGGTGATGCGCGGCCATGCGGTGCGTTCGCCGGTTTCATCAAACTTCGCAGCAGTAAATTCGACATCATAGGTCTGCCAGGCAAGCGGAGGCAGGCACATGTTAAGCCGTGGCTTAGAGATGGAGTAGATGCCGCCGCATTCGTTGTCCCGGCCGTCTAGACCGAAGGAGTCGAGGATCTGCGTTTCCCAGCGCCCGCTGTGATAGATGCCGCTGTTGCCACGCTGCTGACCTCTTGCATTGGGCATGTAGGGTGTGCGGAATTCGAGGTGAAGCGTGTAGCTTTTAAAGCGCGACAGAGTGGTGCAGCCATTGGCTGTGAGGTGGCCATTTTGCATTTTGGCATTCTCCCATTTGTCAGTGAATGAGCCACCAAACAGAATGGTCGCATTTCCTGGTGGTCTAGCCTCCAAAGTGGGACTGCTACGCTGCAGGCGTTTCAGTTCCTTTTTCGCACCTGCCACGTCAGTAAGGAACGGTAGGTTGTGATTGATTACGGCGGTGATTTTTCCCGCATCATCCTTCAGCACAACAGCATCGCCTTGCCTGCCTCCTTGAAGCTTCTGTCGGGTTTTCCCAGGTTCCCATCCCGCGCCGGGAAGACCACCTTGCAGTAGCCACGCATCAAATTTGCCCTCGCCGAGTGCCACCAACTGCAAGCCCACCCCTTCGCTTGCATACTCGCCCTGCACAGCGAAGTCGGCATCCTCACGCAGAGCCATCTCGGGGTCAATCCATGTTTGGTGAGGCACACGCGACTGAGCATACGCAGGCATGAATGCAGGCACGTTGACAAAGCAGTAGAGGCATAGGGCGATGGATAATCTCATGGGAATGGTGGGAATCAGGGTCAGATACCAAGGCTACGGGCGCGACTTGCAGCTTCGTGCTGATAGCTCGCCCAGTTTGATGATGCACGCGTGAGGAGGATGAGTTTCATGATTGGCAGTGGATCATTTAGGCTGCGATGCACCAATAGGCGCGATGGGCTTCGGCGCGAGCAAACGCATCTCAGCGAGTTTGTTAGCATGCTCGGGCTTGGTGGCGAGGTTGGTCCATTCGTGAGGATCGGATTCGATGTCGTAGAGCTCTTCTGCGTTGCCCGCGTAGTGGATGTAGCGCCAGCGCTGGGTGCTGAGGGCGTAGTTCTCAGGCTTGTCGAGATGCGTGAGAGCAGCGTGCGGCCACTGAGCCATCGGGTTGCGCAAAAGCGGCGCGAGGCTGCGGCTGTCGATGTCCGCTTTCGGCAGCAGGCCGCAAAGATCGGTGAGCGTGCCGAACAAATCAACGAGACTCACAGGACGATCACACACACTGCCAGGCGTGGTGCCTTCGGGCAATCCGGGTGCGCCTTTGGGCACGCGGATCATGAGCGGCACGCCGGCGCAGACACGCCAGCCGGTGAACTTTTGCCAATGCTCCTTCTCGCCGAGATGCCAGCCGTGATCACTCCAGAGCACGACGATCGTGTTGTCGCGCTGCGGGCTCTTTTCGAGCGCATCCAGCACGCGCCCGAGCATCGCATCCGCGAAGTGAATCGACGCGAGATAGGCCTGGATGCCCTTCTTCCACTGCTCGTGCTTCTGAATGTGCGCAAAGTAGCGATTCCGTGCGAGCCGCTGGCCTGCGGGCGGCAAATCATCGACATCATCCGCCTTGTAGCCCGGCGGAAGCTGGATGCTTTCGAGTGGGAAAGGCTCGAAATACTGCTTCGGCACAAACCACGGCTCATGCGGTCGATAGAGGCCGCAGGCGAGGAAGAAGGGCTTGTCGTGCGGACGCTGCAGCTGCTCGCCAATCCACTTTGTCACGGCCCAATCACCGCCAAACTGCTCATCCGTGACATCCAGCGCCGCCCAGTCGGTCTCGACGTATTGCCAGTCGCCGTCACGCGGCAGGTTCACGGGCCGTTTCTCAGGATAAAACGTGTGCGGAAAGGGATTGTCCTTCGCTTTGACCGGGAAGTAGTCATCCCACGACGGCGGATCGATGATGTAGTGCAGCAGCTTGCCCGAGCCCGCGCTCCAATAGCCCTGCTTCGAAAAATAGCGTGGCAACAGCTCCGCCTCCGGCATCACCTCGCGCATCTTTTGCAGGTTATGATACTGCCCCGAACGATGCGGCGGCAGCCCGCTGAAGATCGCGCAGCGCGAGGGATTGCACGATGCCGCCGCTGTGTAGGCATTTCGAAACAACACCCCGCTCGCTGCGAGATGATCCAGATTCGGCGTCTTCGTCTGCGGATGCCCGCCCAGGCAGCCAATCCAGTCATTGAGATCATCCAGCGCGATGAAGAGCACGTTGGGCCGGCTTTCCGCCGCCTGAGCATGACCGAGGATGCCGAGTGCACAAAGAATGGTGACAAGGCGCTTCATGGACGACTACGACCAGTGGTTTTCGATTGTTCGAGGAGCGCCTGAAGCTCCTTCACGATCTGCGGCTTCTGGGAGTAAAGATTCGTCGTCTCGCCGGGATCATTCGCGAGGTCGTAGAGTTGGGCGGGGGCTTCGGGATCGGTTTCGGGCAGGGCGAAGGGCTTCAGTTCGCCTTTGTCGTAGTTGTTCCCGCCGGAGCCGCAGTGGGCGATGTATTTCCACTGGCCGCGACGAATCGAAAGCGTTCGCTGACCAGCAAAGGCTTGGGTGAGCAGATACGGCCGGATCGGGGCGGTGGCGGTGCCTTCGAGGGCGGTGAGCATATTGAAGCTGTCTTCGGCGGCATCGGGTGGCAATTCGGTGCCGGTGATCGCGGCCACGGTGGCCAGGATGTCGGTGAGGCAGAGGGTCTGATCGCTGGTGCTGCCAGGTTTCACCTTTGCAGGCCAGCGCACGATGAAAGGAACGCGGTGGCCGCCTTCCCAAGCATCGCGTTTGATGCCGCGCCATGGTTTCGCGCCATCGTGAGCATGATCGGTGCGCATGTGAACGACGCTCGCCACTTCAGGGCCGTTGTCGCTGCTGAGGATGACAAGCGTGTTGTCGGCGAGACCGTGCTTTTCGAGTTCCCGCATCAATTCGCCGACGATGTGGTCGAACTCGGCGATGAAGTCGCCATGTGGCCCGGCCTTCGACTTTCCTTGGAACTCCGGTGCGGCGAAGGACGGCAAATGCACGGCCTGCGTGGCATGGTAGAGGAAGAAAGGCTGCTTCGGTGAAGTGCGTGCGTGCTGCGAGATGAACTCGCGGCTCTTCTTCAATAAAACGAGGTCCACTTCCTCCATCGGAAAGTCGGGTGCGATGAATCCGGCACGGCAATCGTTGGCATACGGATGTTTGGGGAGCTTCGATTTGTCGATGGGACCAGTGGGCGGCACGGGGATGTGATCGCCGTCGATGAAGGCGTAAAGCCACTCGGTGGTGGGACAGCACGCGGTGCCGAAAAACTGGTCAAAACCATGATCAAGCGGCCCGCCCTCGATTCGGCGCGAGTAATCGATGCGCTGCACGGCGACACGTTCGCCTGAGTGGATCGCCTCGCCCGCCTGATCGCGAAACGTGAGCCCGATGTGCCATTTGCCGACCGCCGTGGTGGCGTAGCCCTGCTGCTTCAACATCCCCGGCAGCGTGAGCTTTCCCGGTGCGATCAACGACGGCCCGCCCGCACCCTGAAACACCGTTCCGCCATTCGGCACGCGAAATGCCATCTGCCCGGTCATGAGGCTGTAGCGTGAAGGCGTGCAAACGGTGGCAGGGCTGTGCGCATCGGCGAAACTCATGCCCTCCGCAGCAAGCTTGTCGATGTTCGGCGTCGGCACCTTCGCATCGGCGTTGTAGCAACGCACATCCCCGTAGCCTAGGTCATCGGCGAGGATGAAGAGGATGTTCGGTAAAGTGGCTGCGGCTTTAGCCGCATTCTTTTCGGCTAAAGCCGAGACCACTTTGTCGGAGGCGTTTAGCGTAGCGAGTGACGCAAGAAGCAGGAGGAAGAATTTCATGGCGTTTCAATCTCCTGCCGTGTCGCGATCGGCACATAGCCGATCTCAAAACCCTTCGGCGGAGTCAAAATCAGCGCAGGATCAATGTCCGCCAGCTTGCCGAGGTCGGGCGGGGTGAGGTAAGCGCGATCTTTGGTCCACGTGCGATGCAGTTTCTCGACGCGTTGCTGCACTTGCTCGCGTTCTTCGAGCGTGAGGTCGGCGTTGAGCATGGCGGGCTGGTCGGCGAAGCGATACCAGTAGTAGGTGACCGTGCTGCCATCGCCGAGTTTGGCTTTGAAGGGACCCGCGACGGGGCCGGGCTTTTTCCAGCAACTGTTCGCATCGTCGGGCGTCGTGCGTGGCTCCTGCGGCTTTTCTTGAGGCGTTTCCAAGCGGTGCTGGGTGAGTTTGGCGTCGGTGGAGGCTTGTTTGGCATCCATGACCTGCCACTGCGGCTTTCCTCGAGGATTGGTGCCGAGTTGGAAATACTCGGGCAGGACAACGAGCGAGCCTTCGCGGCGAGTGAGCTGCGCGTTCCATTGATAGCCGAAGGTGATCGGGTTCGGCGTGAAGGAAGTGGCGAAGGCATTCCAGGCGAGCGGTGTCTTGTCATCGCGCTTCGTGCCGGGCGGGTAGATGCTCCAGTTTGAGCCGCCGCCGCTGCGGAAGGTATGAATCGCCGCGGCCTCGGGCTTGATTTTGCCATCTGTTGCCGCGCCGCCGTCGAACCAGCGCTGCACATCCTCCCACAGTGCTTCTCTTTTATAGGCGGTCAGTCGATGCAGCACGGTGGAGGTGCCATCCGCGCCGATGGGGAAGCGTATCGGCGCGACGCGGGCCTGTTTGTCGGTCAAAATGGCGGGCACATGCTGCGTCTCCATTTGGATAGGCTTGTTCGGGCCCGCAGGGCAGGAGTCGAGCAGCTTTCCCTCCCACTCGGGATGCTCGATGAGCGCCTGCGACCAGAAAAACGGCGTGAAGAAGGCCACGGGGCCTTTGAAGTTGCCGGTGCTCAAAAACAGCGTCCAGCACTGGTTGCCCGTCGGCACGTTTTTGCCTGCGGTGGTGCTCTTTTTGTTCGTGAGCGGCAGCGGCAGATAGCCATAGCCGAAAAGCTCGCCGCTCGTGCCTTGCTTGAGGTTCAAACCATCGAGCGGCATCAGCAGCCACGGGCTGAGCTGCGCCACGCCATACTGCCCGCGCGGCTTTTCCCAGGTGCCCGCACCGTAGCCGGGACCGTTCGCGATCACGGAGAAGTTCGGCCCCACGCCGCCCATGATGAACTTCGGCGTGATCGTCGGAAAATGCGTGTCACGCCACCAGCCGAGCCCGCCCTCGATATCCGTGTAGCATTTCTCCTTCGGCTTCTCCGCCTTCGACCACTGCGGATGCATCCACGTGCCGCAAAGTCCCGTCTGAAACCGATGCCCCGGATACGTGCCCACCAGCGGCCACGCCGCCGCATAGAGTGAAAAGCCGCCATTGAACTCCTCCGGCACTTTTTCCGCCGGCGCGAAGAGATAACCAGCCATCTCTCCTTCGATGACTTCCGCCGCTGGCACCACGGCCGACTTCGGCATCGCAGGTGGCCCGTGCAGATAACTTTGCGCCATCAGCTCGCCGAGCTTGAGCACGCCTGCGGTGTCGAGCACGAGCTTCTCGGGCTGCGGCGGCAAATCGAAGGCTTGGATGTGAATGAAGGCCTTATCAGCCGCCGCGAGGGCCGCGAGATCAGCGGTGATGTCGAGCTGGTTGAGCCCTTTTTCATCTGGCGGCGGTTGTTGGCTCACAAACCACTTCAGCGACGGCATCGCCAAATCCACGCGACTTTGCGCGACGGTCGATTGCAGCCACTTCGCGGCTTGTTTGCGATAGGGGCCAAAGGCCATGTCATTCTCGCCCGCGTGATAAAAAATGCCCGCCAGCTCCACGGTGTGGCCTTGGTCCTTCAGCTCCTGCATCGCGCTGCGAACGAAAGCGATGAACGCCGGGTAAACATGCATGTCCTTGGCCGTCGTGCCTTCGGGCGTCCAGTCATTCATCTGCGTGCCGCTGTGCGTGAACTTCGCGATGGCGATGTTGCCCGTCTCCGAGGCTCGTAAGGTCTTCGCGAAGCTCAACTCCGGCCCAAAGGTGTCGTAAGCTCCGGCTGGCCCGAGCGGTTCCCACCCCTTCGAGGTCTTGAAGCCGCCACCGAGACTGTATTTGAAGGCGATTTGCGCATCCTCACTAGCCGCCGCACCGAGTTCTTGTTGGAAAGCGCGTTCGCCCTCCATGTTGCGATGTCCGGAGAGGACGAAGAGTTTTACGGAGCTGCCTTTGGCATACGGCCAGGCTTTGAGTGGCCTGTCGCGACCGGTTTCGATGCCGAGCGTGCGCAGATACGCGTCCGCATGATTTGCGCCGTGCTCGAGCTGCCCGAGCGTGCCGTAGTGATAGTGCAGCCCAGCTTCGCCGCCGATCTCCACCGCGTCATGATTGGTAGGCACGTAGTCCACGAGCGGGTCCGCGTCCGCGACCGCCTTTTGCGCTGTGCAGATGGCGAGCATGTTGTCGCGGTTGTCCATGCCCCAGATCGTTTTCGTGCAAAGCTCGCCGAGGTAGAAGTGCAGGTTCGGCAGCTTCAGATCGCGACGCCAGCAGGCGATGAAGTTCTTCAAGTTCGCCGCGTAGGCCGGTTTGAAGGCCTTGTCGAACATGTCGTTCTCTCCCTGATGCCACACGAAGCCCTCGATGCGATACGCGATCTTTTTTCGATCCAGCTCCGCCAGCGACGCACGCACATGCTCAAGCGCCAGCGGGTAAAGCTTGAAGCCGTCCGGCATGTCCGGGTTCCAGTCCTTACCCAGCGTCGTGCCTCCTGAAGCCACTTTGATGACCGCGATGGGCGCCTCGATGCTCTGCGACACCTTTTTGGCAAAGCTCAGCTCCGGCCCAAAGTAGTCACGCGTCGGCTGCATCGGAATCCAGCCCTCCGAGGTCTCCATGTTCTCACGCCCGAGCTTGTAGGAGAACAAGACCTTCGCCTGCGGCTGATCCAGCCCCGCAAACGGCGGAAAGCGATGGATGTCCTTCACCCGCGAATGCGTGCCGACCATGTTTGATTGGCCCGCGAAGATGAAAACGCGCAGCGTCTGGGTGTCGGTGTCTGCGCTGTGAACGAGCGCAGGGACGAGTAAGAGGAGAGAAAGGATGAGCTTCGTCATGTTACTGGAGCTTGATGAGGGTAGGCGTCTCCGTGCTGGCCTCGATAGTCTTGATGGTATCGCGGACGGAGTTAGCTTTTTGAAGGCCGAGGTGTTTGGGGAAGTCTTTCTCTTCTTTCTCGAAGTAGTGGGCGAGCTTTTCCAAATCTGGAATCACCGCCTTGGCGTGTGTGCCGTAGGCGAGGAGGATCTTCATGAGCTCTGGCGTCCGGTTTTGACTCGACCAGGGATTTTGATCGCGAGTGTAGGTCACGAGGACGCGGATGCCGTCCTCGATGTGATGTTGTGCGAGCAGGCGGAGGCCTTCCACTCGAATGCCGTCGGCGAACATCTCTCCGCTGGGCGCGGGTTGGACGATGGCCTCGTGGATGGCTGGTAGCAGCGGCTTGATGTCGTCCGTGGACAGATGGCGATAGACCGAACCGATGCTGCCGCGTGCGCGACCATCTTGATTCTTCAATCCGGCTCTCACCGCTGTGTAGAGCGCCTCGCGATCCACTCCATCGAGAGAGCGACTGAGCATGCCATCGCGATCAAACAGCGCAAACGTGAGATAGCGCTGCTGCATGCCACGCGGGTCGTTTTTCGTGTCCACCTGCGCCAGCAGTTCGAGCAACTGCGGCACGGTCTTCGTGGCGGGTTTGCCGATGGCGGCGAGCGCTTCAGCGGCCTTGATGCGCAGCCAGAGATCGGGGTCCGCGAGTGTCTTTTGCAAAGCATCGACAGCCGGTGCTGCACGTCCGCGGAGGAAGATCAGGCCCTGACAGGCTCCGTAGCGGGCGTCGAGGCTCGGAGACGCGAGCATGTCGATCAAAGCGGCGACGGGAGCGCTCTTGCGGCGGCCGAGAGCCATCGCGGCTCGCTCACGAACGATGGGCGACCAGTTGCGCAGGCGTTCGAGCAATTGTTCATCGCTCAAGGCATCGTAGAAGCTGTTGCGGTCCTTGTTGTTCCAGCCACGACCGTCGTTGACGATGGACTGGGCGGTGGCGGCATCGAGCTGAGGCACTGCGCTGGGTTTCTTGCCGGTGAGATGGATTCTCTTCAGCGGCATCGCATAGGCCAGCAAGTAAGCGCCTGTGCAATCCCAGCCGGCATAGCTGTCGTTGCCTCGTTCTGGCGGACCTTGATGCAAAAAGCTGCCGTCCGAACGTCGAGCCAGATCATAATACCACGCGCCAAACTCCTGCATCCATGCGCCCGTGGCCTGAGGGCCGGAGTGAGCCACGCCGGGCATCGCCCAGAGCATGTTGAAGAAGTTGCCGGTGTGACCGGTGTCACGTTCAGGGCCGTGCGAAGCGAGGCTCATGCGCGAGAAGAACTCCACGCCTTTGGATTCGCCGAGTAGGCTGAAGAGCACCGAGACCATGCCGCACTTGCCATTGTCCTCGTGATTCTCGATCCACGGATGATGATCGCCATAAGGGATGGCTCCTTTGCCGATGTAGAAGCGCAGCAGTCGAGCACTGCGCTCGATGGCGAGATCCACGGCTGGATCTTTGACACCCGCTTCACGAGCCAGCACGAGCGAGATCGTCAGTGGAATGCCGGGTGAGTTCATCATGCCATAGCCGCCCAGACGTCCATCGGGCTTGGCAAAGCCATGCCCCCATGAGCCGACAGCGCTTTGTCCTTTCGCTGCCTCCAGCGCGAGGCGTTTCAAGCCGGGCAGCACCGACTGATCACCCGTGGCGGCCACATACTCGCCGAGGAACATCATCACGTAGCCGTAGTGCCACGTCTGCATGCTGTCCGATGAATACGCCGCCGCCCATTCCGCCTCTTTTTTGATCAGCGGCAGGTAGGCCGCATCACCGCTCGCCAGCAAGGCCAGTGCATTCAGCGAGCGCGGAATGGGGTCTTGATTGGCATAATCAGACACACCCATGCGGGCCGCGATCCCTTGGCAGCCTTGCTCGAGGATGCGTTTCGATTTCGGGCAATCAAACGGAGCTGTCGGCGAGTAGCTGCCGAGCACCGGCAGCTTCAAAACGACCTCTTCCGTCTTTCCCGTACGCCAGCGTGTCAGCATCAATTTGCCGCCACCGGCCTCCGTTTCGGCCAAAGTGAGCGCTTGACCCACCTCCGTGCGTGGATCGACCGTAAAGGCCTTGCCACTGACTCCGAGGATCACATCGCCCACGGCGATGATGCCATCCGCAGGCGACTTGGGCTCCACTTTCGTGATGGCGATCTGTCGAGCGTCACTCGTCACCATCGTGTCGGAGTGCATCCATCCGCGCAGGCCTGTGGCACCGAGATTCCAGTCGTGTTTGGCTTTGGCCGGAATCGCATCGCCTTTGGTGAAATCGGGCGGTCGAGTGGATTCATTTTTGCCTGCGGCAAACGAGCAGGACGCGAGGGCAAGAAGCAGGAAGGGCAGTTTCATTGGCTGGTAAAAAGTTGGGGGTAAAAGGTTTGAGATCGGATTGGTTGGCTTGGGTTGGCTTGTCACCTTTTACCCTCAATCTTTTACCGGCCCGATCAACGCCTCGGCGAAGGCCTTGCCCATCAGCGAGAAGGTCTTCGCGCAGCCGAGGTAATGATAGCCGGCATTCGAGGCACCGCGTTTCCAAAGCGCTTCCTCGGCGGGCGAGATGAGCTTGGCCTCGTAGTTCTTCAAATAATTGCGCTTCTCGGCCTCGGTCATGTGACAATCGGCGTTCGCGTGGTCTTTGTGCTTCGAGTTGAGGTAATGACCCATCTGGCGGACCTGGGCGCGTTTGTCGTCGATCGCACCGAGTTCCTCCGACCAAAACGGCGCGGTGGGCACGGCGAAGACATTGCCTTTGAACTCTGGCATCAAGGCGGGCGCGGTCATGGCCTCGCGGAAGGCGAG
>JAPLUL010000050.1:0-9856 GCA_026397635.1 Verrucomicrobiota bacterium
CCGTTGCAGCAATGGCACGCCCACATTCAGGTTCTGCACTTGGGAAAGCGTGTAGAGGCTGTAGGCGTTGGGGGAGTTGATCACATCGCTCTGCCCCGCCGTGCGGTTGGCGTTGTAGAGTGTCTGGTTGTAAAGGCCGGCAGCGCTTGCATTTTCGTAGTAGGTGCTCACCAGGGCGGTGTTCGGCGTCTGCCAGTCAAAACCCAAAGCGCTCAGTTTGTCTTCACCCCAGTCGTTCATGCCATCGCTGTCGGCATCCAGCGTCGTCGAATAAGCCGTGCTGCTTAGAGCGATGTCGAAGGGGTTCTCATCCGCGTCGTTGCTAGCCACTTGCAGCGTAGCCGTGCGGGTACCGCTGGCTCCTGCGCCTGGGGCAAAGGTCACGGTGAAGCTCGAACTCTGGCCAGAGCTCAGTGTAGTGGAAGCAAGACTGCTGATGCTGAAATCTGCGGCATGGGTGCCGGACTTCGTTAAGCCAAGGTTCAACAGATTGGCCTCACCCACATTGCGGATCACATAGGTCACAGGCGAGGCTACGCCTCCTGTGGGTAACGCCTGCCAAGTGGACGTCGCGCTGCCATCAACCAAAGCCGTGCCGGTGGGCTGCTCCAGCTCGATTTCGGGCATGGGCGCATCGGATTGGTAGAGCTGGACCGCTTCGCTTTCTGTCAGGGCGCGGCCGTAGATGCGGAAGGCTGTCAAACCGCCGGATAAAAACTGCTGGCCACCACCATATGCAGAGTAACCGATATTTGAGTTGAGTTTATAACCTGAATTACTCGCAGTTCCGTTGATGGTTTGGTAAAGAACGCCGTCGATGAAAATTTTTGACTGTGTCGCTCCCATCACCCAAATGAGGTGCTTCCAAGAATCGGCGACAAAGACATCCGGGCTGGTCCAGTAGCCGATGGTGCTGCCATTCTTTGTTGTGCCAACAACTAGCTTCAATCCATCCAAGGACACACTCAGGTCGTTTCCATCAGCATCGTCCCAGTCGGCAAAAATGAACCTGCTCCCACTTGCCCCCGTGGTTTTGATCCAGCAGGAGACTGTCATCTCAGTCAGATCAGGGAGGTCCGGACTGAAATCCATGCGTGAGCTACTGCCATTAAATGTAGCTGATCCGGAAGGTGTTCCTGCTGGACTGTCACCCACCCCAACGTTGCTCTGAGTGATGGTTCTGGCGGAGGTGCTGAAGTCCGTGGTATTGCCAGCAAACGGTAGGAACAGCAACAAATCCTGCCATAAGGATGCAGGCTGGATTGCATTTAGGCTTAGCTGGGCCGTGTTCGACCAGGCGTTGTCCAGAGAGTCTGAAACCCGAACGCGGTAGGTTCCCAAATGCCAGGGCTTTAACGCAGGAATCGTTAAAGTGGCATTCGTTGCACCTGGAAGATCCACCCCGTCTTTTTGCCATTGGTAGACTAGGTTTCCAACGCCAGTGGCCACCACACTCAAAGTAGCTGATCCATTTTGTTGAGCGGTGGCATGCTGGGGCTGCGTGGCAATTTGAGCCGATCCCACCGTGAACGTGCGACTCACATCGGGCGCAGCCACGTAGTTGTCGTTGCCAGCCTGAGACGCAGTGATGGTGACGCTGCCAGCATTGGTGAAGGTCAGCACGTTGTTGGAAATCACTGCGGGACCAGAGGTCACCACGAAAGTGACGGGATTATTCGAGCCACCACCGATTGCGGCAAGGTTCACTGAATCAGGTGTCAGCTTGTCGGATATTACTGCAAAATGGATCTCTTGATCTGCTTTGGAAACATCAATGGTTATGGCCATCGGTGGAGTAATATCCCAAACTTCGTCGCCCGCCTGCCAACCAACCACTTCAATTTTGCCAGGCGCTGTTGCCGTTACGATGTTGCCAGAAATCAGGCCATTGCCAGCAATGCTGTATTGGATTGGCAGGCCGCTGGTTGAACTTGCGTCAAGAGACAGTGACTGCCCCACTTGAAGGTTCCCGTTTTGCCCGAAGGAGCAAGTCTGTTGTTCGAGGTCAGCGAAAACGATCTGTGGCCTAAGCTTTCTTTTGTGAGTTCCCACATTGGCTGTGGAAGCCCGTCCAGCAGCCCAAAGATCACCTGCTTTGGTGAGAAGCACGTTGCTTACATTAGCTGTTCCACCATCAGGTGTTCCGCTGTAGGCGTTTGCCATTCCAAGCCGTGTCGATGTGAGCACACTGTACAAATTTCTTTGCGATCCAACTCCGAGGCCAAGGCGCCCGCCAAAATTGCTTCCAGAGGTCCACACCGCACCATCGCCTTTTATGGTGATAGTGAATTGTCTGCCTGCTGTGATCGATTTCCAATCAGTTGCCGTTCCAATTCGACCAGGGGTCGAGCGGGTTATTTGGCTAATTTCACCCCAAACATTGCTACCCCAGCCCCATAACGAGCCGGTTGTTTTTAGGGCTAAAGAATGAGCGCTACCCGCTTCAACTTTAGCCCAATCCATTTCAGTGCCAACTCTTACAGGAGACAGAACATCCGTCGTGGTGCCATTTCCGATTTGCCCACCTCCATTCGACTGATTATTCATTCCCCAGGCCCAAATCGAACCATCCCTTTTGAGAGCTAGATTATGATTTGCTGCAGAGACGGTTTTCCAATCATTCAGTGAACCCACTCTCACTGGTATCGAGCTGGAATTTAGAGTGCCTATTCCAAGTTGGCCGTTGGTGTTCACGCCCCAAGACCACAGACTTCCGTCGGCTTTAATCGCCATGCTGTGATTGGTGCCTGCCTCAACAAACATCCAATCGGAGTCGCTCCCAACCTGAACTGGCGTTGACTGGTTCACCGTATTAGCGACCCCTAACTGGCCTTCGCTATTCCTACCCCAAGCCCAAATGGTTCCGTCTCGTTTTAAGGCAAGGACGTGGTATTCACCCGCCGTCACTGAGACCCAATCATTTGCAGTTCCGACCCGGGTAGGCTCCCATCGTTGAGATGAGGTCGATGCCAGCCCTAGCCCGAGGCAAAGATTGGAATTGGTCCCCAATGTCCACAAGCTGCCGTCCTTGCGAACAAAGGCCGTCATTGAAATTCCCGTGCTAAAACTACTGACATTAGTGGCCGCTCCGCCGATGGGGTTATGCCACCAAGAAGTATTCCCTAATTCGCCATCATCGTCTGTGCCCCAAGACCACATGCGACCATCCTCTCTGATACCCACGCTATGACCGGCACAGGCAATCTCCTTCCAATCATGATGGTATCCAACCTGCACGGGAGAAAGCTGGTTAATAAATGTGCCGTCACCGAGCTGACCAAGCGTGTTGCTGCCCCAAGCCCACAGGGTTCCGTCGGTGCGGATCGCCATCGAGTTGTCCCTGCCAGCGTAAATTTTGAGCCAAGTCATGCCTGGCATCAGGTTAAGAGGGGAGAGTTGATTCGCAGTTGTATCATTTCCGATTTGACCACTCGCGTTGGCCCCCCAGATCCAAAGGCTGCCATCCGTTTTCAGCGCCATAGTGTGGGTGTTTCCACCCTCCACGACGGCCCAGTCGGCCGACGCACCGATCCGCGTCGGATCGCCCCTTTCGATTGTGGTTCCATCCCCGAGCCGTCCGCCTCCATTGAAACCCCATGCCCATAGCGTCCCATCATTCTTGATCGCGTAGGAGGCTGCATGTCCAGCCGCGACGAACTTCCAGTCAACATCCGTGCCAATCCGGACCGGCACGGACTGGTTGACAGTGGTGCCATCCCCAAGCCGCCCGTTCGCGTGGCTTCCCCAGGCCCACAAGCTTCCGTCCTGCTTCAGCGCGATCATGTGGGCAGACCCGACGGCCGCCTGCTTCCAATCCGTTGAACCATCAACAAGAACTGGGGTAAATGAATTGGTTGTAGTGCCAATTCCAAGCTGCCCAGCATCGTTTGAGCCCCAAGTGAATAAGCGCCCATCAGTCTTGATCGCTGCAAAGCAGAACCCAGCTTCTCCTGCAGACAAATCAGCCCAGTTAGAGTCGGTGCCCATTTGAAGTGATCGGCGGCGGAATCCTAAACCGGCCACTCCTAGGTTCTGTGAGACATTGGAACCCCATGACCAGATGCTGCCATCCTCTTTGAGCCCATAAGTGTAGTTGCCTGGCGCACCAGTGCCAGTGAAAACCTTTTTCCAGTTCGGCGAAGACTCGACACGAAAGGTCAGAAACTGATCGTCAATCTCTGCCCCAGTAGCCCGAAGCGTCACCGGACCCATTTGACCGGTGAAGGTGAGGACATTCCCCGATACCGAAGCGATTGAACTTCCAGACATAATGCTGTAGCTGAGCAGCGCGCCGCCTTCAGATGTAACCGGTAGCGTGTAAGGAGGTGCCTCTGGCCTGAAGGCATAGGGCATCCGGTTTGTGAAGGTGCCTACGCTGCTGTAACTGGTGCCCTGACTGTTGGTCGCGTACGCTTTGTAGCTGTAGCCGTCGCACAGGGCCAAACCCGTCACCTCCACGGTAAACACTCCCATGTTGCCCGAAGCTGCTACCTTTGAAACACCCACGCCTCCGATCGAAGGATTCGGATTCGTTGAGGTAACCGAATAGACCACGCCACGCTCGGTGATGGTGGCTCCGCCATCAGCGGTCACATTACCGCCCAGGGTTGCTCCCGTGGTGGTCACACTCGAAGCCGTTGGACTGGTCACCGTCGGTGCGGCCATGCGAGTCACCGTGACGGTGTAGGTCTTCTGTGTCACTCCATCCTGCGCCGTCACAAGCACCTCCACCGTGTTGCTTCCTACGTTCAGCACAAGAGCACCGCTCGCGCTGCCACTGGACACTGCGGAATAAGGGCCGCTATTGACCCTCAACTCCATCGTCGCATCGGTCTGAGCTCGGGTTGGAGTGATAGTGATTGAACTTGTGGAATTACTAACACTCGCATTGTAGGCAGTCGTTACGCTAGAGAACGTCGGACTCAGCACTCCACTACTCGCCGTAAGGCTACTGAGATCCGCATTGGTGCTCTGGCTCGTGAAGGTGCCCACGCTGGTGTAGGTCGTGCCTTGGCTGTTGATTGCATAGGCCTTGTAGCTGTAGTCGGTGCCTTGCGTCAGGCCGGTGACGGTGGCGGTGAACACCCCTGTTGTTCCGGTGGCGGTCACCTTCGTCACGCCAGCTCCGTCGATGAGCGGATCGGCGTTGGTGGCCGTGGCGGAGTAAACCACCCCGCGCTCGGTGATGGCGGCTCCACCATCAGCGGTCACGTTGCCGCCGAGGGTTGCGTCGATGGCGTTGATGCTACTGCTGGTAGGGTTGCTTACCGTCGGCAAAACCACTCCTCCTTCAGAGACTGAACTGCGGACAGGACGGAAGCCCGCGGTGTCGGGCGCGACGGGCCCCGGGACGTCGTTGAAGCGGGCCGCAGCGCGGCAGGCGCGCGGGCCGGCGCTCCAACTGCCGCCCCGGATCACCCGGCCCGAGTAGCTCCAACTACTGCCGGTCCACACCGTGCCCGAGCCCGACACAGGACCCCGTGGGTCCGTCGTCCCGTTGCTCGTCGTGTAATAGCTCGACCCATACCAGTCCCAACACCACTCAAGCACGTTCCCCGCCATGTCATACAGCCCATACCCGTTCGGCGCAAAGCTCCCCACCGGTGAGGTGTAGGGGAACACTCCATCATCGTAGCTCGGGTGCCATGTTGTGGTGCCGGTTGCATACGCCTCACTACTTCCGCCGTTAGAAAAGTTCGCCTGCGCATAGCTAATGGTGTCGGCCCCCCAAGGAAACCGTTTCCCGCTCACTCCTCCCCGAGCTGCTTTTTCCCACTCGGCTTCCGTCGGCAGGCGATACCCGTTCGCACTCCAGTTCGCCACTGGTTCTGTCGTCCCCGTCCGCATCACCGCCCCGAAGACCGTATAAACCGGTGTCAGCCCCTCCTTCTCACTGCGCGCGTTGCACCACTTGACCACCTCCCACCAGCTCACTTTCTGTACTGGGTGGTTCGGGGCCTTCCATCTCCCCGCGAACAAGTCCGTGTAGCCGTTGTTCACCGCCCAATTCCTAACCTCGTCCCACTGCGCCTTGGTCGTCTCGGTCTGCTGGATGTAGAACGAACTCACCGTCACCGTGATCGAGGGCGCATCGCTGTCCGTGTCCCCGCTTGTCACCCCCATCGTGAAACTACCCCCGGGGATGTAGGAGAAACCCGGCGGTGCGCCATCATCCGCCGTGATCCGGAAGCCCATCTGCGTGCTGTAGCTCTGCGGCCAATCCGCGCCCGCATCCCACACGATCGTCTTGCCCGTGCCGGGCGTCACCCCAGCCCCGACCGCGCCCGTGACCGAGGTCACCGGCACGGTCCAGGTCGCCCCGCCATCGCTCGAGGCCTCGAGGGTCACGGCCACGGCCCCGAAGCCGGGCGCGGCTAGATCGTAGGTGATGTCCACCAGCTTCGTTCCAGGCCGCTGGGAGGCGGTGATATTGCTGACAACGGGCGCAGCATGCAAAACCGCATGGCCGAGCACGAGGATAATGCAGGCGATAAGCCGTGAAGAAAAAGAGCCCGAAGGTGAATGCATGGCGCGATGGCTTTGGAAGGAATTTCGGCGTCGAAGTGAACGGAGGCCTCAACCAACTGCGGCGCTGCGGCCTGGTTCGGGAGCGGGAGAATACATGACCGGCAGCTCCAGGCGGGCGGCCACCTCGGCGGCTGCGTGGTGCACGGCAGGGTCCGGGCTGCAGCGGAGGCCTTCCAGCAGGTGGCGTACAGCGTTCTCCACCCGCTGCCGGGCGATTTCAGAAACAGGTTCCTGCGGGGTCGGAGGGATCATCATAAAAATGTGCGGCAGTGCCGGATATGCGGTTTGTTATAACTAACGGCAAGAGTTTTCTTCTTCTCTCCCCGCCTCTTTTGTGGTAGCCCTTGCCGCATGATTTCCCCCGCCGCTTTTGCCACACTCCTGGACGACCTGATCCGGGACGCGGGCCTCAAGGGCGTGCAAGTGGCCGCGGCCACCGGCCTGCGCCCCACCTCCATCTCTGGCTGGCGCCGCGGCCGGGATCTGCCGGATGCCTCCAGCATGCGTGGTCTCTTGGAAACACTGCGCGGCCGCCTGCCCGCCTCCTCCCTGCGCCTGCTGCTGCGCGCCTGGATGGAGCTGCGCATCGGAGACACCGCCGCACTGGCCTGGGAGGAGGATTCACCCAGCACTCTGCCGGGGGAATCCGCGGCACCCGCCATGGAGCAGCTGCTCTGGCGCTGGAGTCCCGCCCAGTTGGAAGGCCTGCAGCACCTCCTCAAGCAGGCGGAACTCCACCTGCCGGTGCGGGAGGCTCTGCTGGCTTTTTCCCGCTGCATGGCCTGAGCCGGGCGCGTCAGCACCGACAAGGCCACCGCTTCTCTGCACGTGGCAGACGCTTCACGCGGTTTGAAGCACGCCTTTTTCTGACATGCAGCGGAAACACCACCGGGCTCCAGCGGCACCGGGTCATCCTGCCTAGGCGGAAAAAACCATGGCCAAGGCCCGGGCACGCGGTGGGGATTCCCCACGCTCTTCGGGCCAGGGACGCCAAGCCTGCCAAAGGAACGCTGGGTGCCGCTGCTGGCCGTGGCTGGGCCGCTTGAGCGCGTGGCGTCCTTCCTGGCATCGGTACAGGCCCGGGAGGAAAGTGTCTGGTTGGCAGTGGAAACGTCGGTATTCATGACCGTGAAATGGGGTGAACACCCCCTGCATGGCCCAGAACTCCAAAACGCGCTATTGGTCCAAAGACCAATACGACCCACTTTTTTTGAAGCGGCAGCGCTAACGAATGCTGAATGACCCAGACTAAATGCGGTCAATCCTCCGCATTCTTGCTTCCTCATTCTGGTTTCGTCATTTTCATCCACGCGCTTTCGAGTCTTTCATCAGGCGCTACCTATACGCCGGTGCCCTTAGTCCCGAGCAGGAGCTCTCCTCCGCCACGACGTCTTCTGCCACGCATTTACGGTGAGAGCATGGTGAAGCTTTGGCGGCATCTCAGCTTGTGGCAGACCCCGACCTATCTGCCCCCCGCGTGCCGCGAGTGCAGTGCCCGCATCATGAGGTCAAACAAGTCAGCGTGCCGTGGGCGCGGCCCGAAAGCGGCTTCCCCCTGATGTTTTAAGCTTTTGTCATGGCCTTGGTGCGCGAGATGCAGGTGGCGGCCGTGGCCAATGTGGTGGTCGAGCATGATACCCGCCTGTGGCGCGTGATGCGTCATTATGTGGGCCGTGCACATGATCGCCAGGACTGGGGCGAGCTGCGCGCCGTGGCCATTGATGAGACTGCCACACGCAAAGGCCATTGTTACGCCACCGTGGCAGTGCAGATTGATGAGCAGCACCAGCAGCCTGCGCGCCTGCTGTATATGACGCCTAATCGCAGCGCTGCCAGCGTGGGTGAGTTCGTGGCGGCCATGCCTGCGCATGGGGCCAAACCTGACCAAGTGCGCCTCGCGGCCATCGAGTCCATCAACAGCATCATTCCACGGCACGCCATCGCGCCAGAGGCTTCCGCAACTTCGACGACCTCAAAGCCATCTGCTACTGGATGGTCGGCCGTCTCGACCTGCAAACTCCTTCAGCATTTACCCGCTTAGCATAGCGAAGCGCCTCAATATTTGACTGAATGCTATCTACACAGGGAGCACCGATAAGGAACCGGAGCGGTGGGAGGTCACCCAAACGATGATCGAGGCGGAGATCAAGAAGGCGCGGAAGGCAAAGGCGGAGCACTCGGGGGAGAGGGGGAAGAACCGGAGAAGGATTGGGTTTCAGCCGGGCTGATAGGCGGGGATTGCCGACGTGGATTTTAGGAACCGATTCAACTCATCCGCGCTAATGAGAACATGGCGAAACGCTCGTGATGGTCGAATCAGTCCACGTTGAATGGCACGGCGCATTGAGACGGTCGAAACACCGAGCAGTGCAGCCGCATCCTTCAATTTGTAAGCCAATTTGGGTGATTGTTCTGTGTTCATGGCAAGGCAAGCATACGCCACCCTCTGAACATGCAATGGCATCCGGGACCCATCATTTGCGGATGCGCATCCCATAATTGACACCGCTAACCGGAAGTGGAGTCAGCCAAGCAAAATGAGGGGAAGCGCATCGCAGACGGGCACCGTCACAAGGTGGCCGTGTGCCTCTGGGAGTTGCGCAAGGGCATCGGCGTGGAGACCACTTGCAAGGCCAATGGCTGGCACCGTCGCTCCATTTGGAACAGCATCGTTCACTCGCCTGCGTATCAGAAGTTCCGGCTGCGGCGCAAGCGCAAGTGGCCGCAGAACCGCATCAATCACAGGAAGTATGAATGGGTGAGCAGGCGCTATCCGCTTGAAGGCTTGTTCCTGGACCGGATTGAGGAAATCCTGCGCGAGCATGGAATCATCTACGAACGCGAACCTCGGGTGAAGGCCGGTCTGTGCCGGGCGGACTTCCGAACTCCTCAGACGCTCATCGAATGCAAGACGGACGTGACCACCATGGGTCTCAACAAGGCGCTCGGACAATGCTGGATCTACAAGGCGGTGGCCGGTGAAGATTGCATCATCGTGATGCCAGATGACGTTCATCCACGTTACGAATGGCTGATGGCTTTTGGGAAGATGGGGGTGCGTGTGTTCTCGGAGTCTTCGTTCGTCCAGATGCTGTCTGGCTGCCTGCCGCTGGATGGTGTGACGCCCCGTGAGTTGACATGCCTGCGTTTGAGGAAGCGATAGCGCAGAGCAAGCGAGCGTCCGTAGCGGCGTGAGAGACTGGGGACTCTCTTTTTGAGATCGCCTGAGTCCTTGGGTAAGCCCCCCACCACGCAAATTCCATGAGAACGCAATTTTTTCGTTTCCCACTTTTTTGTTCCGAGACTGTGTTGAGTGTGGCTCGTTTTT
>JAPLUL010000148.1:0-6844 GCA_026397635.1 Verrucomicrobiota bacterium
GGCTTTGAAGCTGTCCGCACTCGCTACCTGCGCCTTGAGAACCCGCCGTTCATGCGGCTGGTGATCGAGGTGATCGGCGGTCCGTATCCCAATGGCGCGTATGAACTCAGCGTGGCGCACTACGCCGAACAGAACGGTGATGCCATGCGCGACCCCGAGATCACGTTCCTCGTAGTTCCTGCGGAACAAGGCACGAAATGGACGCCGCTCACCTTCGAGAACAGCTACCTCGGCTGCTATCAGGTTGTCGCCCAAGTCACGCAAGCGGGGCTCATTGAGGCGAAGGACGCCCGGCTGATGCGCGACCTGCGCGACTTCGCCAACCAATGGGACATCAACCTCAAGGCGCAGGGGTTTGTGGACGTGTTCGAGCGCCAATATGGTGATGCAAACGGCGCGACAACAGCAGCCACGGTGACGAGGCCAGGGGGAAGTCCGCACGGGCTTTGATTCATCCACCCGAACCCATCCTTCATCCCTCATCATGAGCAAGAAAGACCTCATCGAACAACTGCGCCAGCGCCTCGCCCACAACGACCGCTGGGCGCTGCGCGCGCTGGTGCGCATCTACCAGAACCAGACCGACGACGAGCGCAGCCGCGAGGCCACCATCGAGCGCAACGGCATCGGCTTCACCGGACCCGATGACGAGATAATGACTAGCTTCGCCCGTCAGTATCAGCGGCGCGGATGCCTCAGCCCCAAGCAGATGATCATCCTGCGCCGCCGCATCCCAGCCTATGCGTGGCAGATCGTTCAATGCACCGACACCACCCGCCTTGAACACGCTTTTTGCGGCACCTGCTATACGCACACTGCGGATAGCCAATTTGCCGCATGAAACCACACCCAAACACAACCATGCCCACACGAACCGCCCCTGAAATCGAATTGCCACCTGACGCGGCCACTGCCGATGATCACCGCAACCCGCGCCGCCGGAGGCGCAATGAAGAGGAACCCGTTCCCGACGTGGGATTGCTTCTACAGCCAGAGCCGCGCCATGAGCTCGACAAGCTGATCCTGCATGCAGAAGTGAAGACGGACATCCTTGCCGGTCTGCGGGCGCTGGAGATCCGTGCTGACCTGGACCGCATCTGGAACCTGAGCGCCATCCAACCGCAGGAAGGAAAGTGTATTTTGAACTTCTACGGCCCACCGGGCACAGGCAAGACGCGCGCTGCCTTGGGTATTGCGTTGAAGCTGGGCAAGCCGCTCTATCAGGTGGACTATTCGTCGGTGATCTCGAAGTACTTGGGTGACACGGCCAAGCACATCAAAGCTGCCTTTGCTGCTGCCCGTGAACACGATGCGGTGCTGTTCTTCGACGAAGCTGACAGCCTGCTCTCCAAGCGCGTCGCCACCGGCGAATCCTGCTCCACCAGCATCAACCAGAACCGCAACTGCCTGATGCAGGAATTGGATCGCTTCGATGGCGTGGTGATCGTGACCACCAACCTGTTCGAGAACTACGACCCCGCATTGCTGCGCCGCATCCAGCGCCACATCAAGTTTCGCCTTCCAGACGCATCCATGCGCCGGGAGTTGTTCGCTCTTCATCTACCCAACCCAGATCGGGTGCAGGCTGATTACGCGGTTCTCGCGGAGCTATCGCGCGGCCTCAGCGGCGGGGACATTCTCAATTTGTGCGTGAATGCGATTCATGCGGGCAGCACGGATGATGATCCGGAGCGTTGGGCGGTGACGCAGGGGATGTTGGAGCGGGAGATTGCCAAGGTGAGGAAGGCGAAGGCGGAGCACGCGGGTGAGAAGGGGAAGGGCCGGAGGAAGATTGGGTTTTGCGTTCGTGAGACTCGGAGTGGCATGTCATCGTAAGCATCATGGAGCCGAAGTTACCTTCAAGCGCACAAACCGTCGGCTATTGGAGCCTGCGGGCACCGTGCGGTCACTTGATCGGTGCTGCCCTGGTCCACGTTTGTCTGATAGGAAATTGCTTTTTGGGTGACAGGTCGTGTTGGCCCTGGACGTAGCTCGGGGACGCCCTAAGAATGTCAGCGGCATAATTAGCACGCCTCTCACCTCATGACCACAATCGGCATCTTCCACATGAAAGGAGGCGTTGGTAAAAGCGCCCTCACGGTGTTCCTCGCAGATTTTCTTTCCTCGCTTCATGAGCAAAGAATTCTTGTCGTCGATCTCGACCCTCAAGGCAGCACGTCCAAAGCCCTGATTCCAGAAGCCACGCTTGAAAAGGCATTCAAGCAAGGGCACTCGCTCACCAGTCTTTTGTGGCTGGCTTGTAATGGCGGCGTTTCCAAGGAGCAAGCGGCAGTGTGCCTGCTTCATCGCGAGTCTGGCGGAAAACCTCGTAAAGGTTCCGTTCCACTTGGCCCACTGTCGGTGCTGGCAACGAATCGTGACGACTGGCGCGAGTTTACCGAAAAAATCAATCGTCTTGACCGGGCAGAGCGTTGGAAGTTTTTGGATGTACTGAAAGACTCTCTGGCACCGCTGGCGAATGATTTCGACATCGTGCTGATTGATTTTCCCGGCTCAGAAATTGCGTATTGGACGACGATGGGCCTACGCGCCACTGACCGTTGGTTGTTGCCGGAGATTCCCGACTTTTTGAGCGTCTCCGACATCGAAAGCGTGGTGGAGCAGGTGCAGGATGCACAGAAGAATTCGACGCATACAATCTTGCCTCTCGGCACTTTACTAAATATCTGCCCGAACCGGAGTAGCAGCACGTATAGCAAAGCGCGGGCCGCTCTCATACGCCTGCAAGACCTGAACGCCATACCGCCCCTCTTTAGCAAAGAAGCAGAAGTGTTGCATCGTCCCGAAGCCATGAAGGCGACTGATTGGGGTTCGGAGGCATCCAAAACCCTCGTGGCCCGCTATGGCCCTGCAACAAAGCCCTTCCACGTCGGTTTGCGCAAACTCGCCAAGGAGGTCTTGGATCGGCTTGGCAAATCATCAGACAAAGACAAGCTTTCAGTCGTCGCCAACATTCGGCGCAAGCTGCGGGATTACTGGCGCAGCTAGACGGAGAACATTCAAACCCAGCCATATCAGGATATTAGCGGCTTAGCGGACTGTGCCAGCCTCCGCTTCCAAGTCCTGTGGAGCCGTTCCCATATTCTCACAAGATTAAATGGCTAATCACAGTTAAACAACCCTTGCCCATCGGCAGCATGGCGGCTGAATCACTGAACAATCATCACTCCTATCATGCGCATCATCGCCATCTCGAATCAAAAAGGCGGCGTGGGCAAGACCACCACCACCGTCAATCTCGCCGCCTGCCTGGCGGAGCGCGGGGTGCGCGTGCTGCTGGTGGATCTGGACTCGCAGGGGAACGCCACGAGCTGGCTCGGGCTGGCGAAGGAGGAAGGTGGCAGCCTTTATTCGGCGCTGGTGGATGGCACCCCGGCCTGGGATGCCGTGCGCAGCACGCGGGTGGAGAACTTGTTCATCATCCGCTCCCACCGTGAGCTTGCTGGCGCGGAGATCGAGCTCGCCCAGCGGGGCCAGCATCTGACGCGCATGCGGGAGGTGCTGGACGAGCTGCGGCCACGCCCCGAGTTTGACTTCATTTTGCTCGACTGCCCGCCCTCCCTAGGCGTGATCATGACCTCGGCCCTAGCGGCGGCGGATGAGATTCTGGTGCCGATTCAGTGTGAGTACCTGGCGCTGGAGGGCTTCTCCGACTTTCTAGAGATCGTGCAGCAAATCATCGCCAGCGGGGTCAATCCCAACCTGCATTTCGGCGGAGTCTTGATGACGATGTTCGATGGCCGCAACAGCCTGTCCCAGCAGGTCGTCAATGATGTCCGCGCCTACCTGGGGGAGAACTCCACCAGCGATCTCGTTTACCAGACCGTGATCCCCCGCACGGTACGCCTGGCAGAGACGCCGAGCTTTGGCAAAACGATCCTCGAATACGATCCCCAGGGCAAAGGCGCGGCGGCGTATCGTGCCCTAGCAGAAGAGTTTCTGCGCCGTCAGCCGTCTCAAGCCACCGCGCTTTGAGCGCGACTGCTAGGAAATTGCTTCTGAGGGGGTCGGGTCGGGTTGGCCCTAAACGTGGAGCGGAGACGGGGTGTGAGGGGGTCTGGCCTTCCCCGTCGAAATGTAGAACGGGATGTTCGCGTCGCCAACTCGCATGAGGACCATCACGCGGTCCGCATGCTCGACGCTATTACTGCCTTCGATCTGCGTGAGAAAGCCATTCTCGCGCAACCAGTTCAGCTTGGCTTCGACGCTTGACAGCTTGGCCAATTCGCTGAGGATCGCCGATGATGGCGTAGTGACTACGGCTCGATTGCCGTCACGGGCTTGGGGATACTCAACTCCTTCGGGGGAGGGAGGGAAACGTGTGGCATCGGTTTGGGGGGCGACTTGGTTTTCATTGGACTGCTAGGAAATTGCTTTTTCGGGTGCCGGGTCGAGTTGGCCCTGGATGTAGCGCGGGGACGAGTAGTGCCTGTGGGCGACGCATCAATGCGCCGGGGGCTGTTCATCCCTCATCTTCCCAGCTCGCGTCTTTTCTTTTTAGCTGCTGGTTAGACGTTTTGAGTGGAGGCATCCTAGGCTCCCTCGTATCGAATCGATTTGGCCAATCCGTCCAGGTCAGGGAAGACCGTGGCAGGAGAGATGTCTAGACGGCGAAGGCTCACTTTAAAGTCTACGGCCAGTTTGGGTGAGATCTCAAATCGCTGCAGCGTCTTTGATTCATAGACGCTTTTGGGATCGGGATGGATGGTCATCATGGTGGCCTGCGCCGCCATGCGGTCGGTTGTTTGGGCAGGTTGAAACTTGGCGACTTTCTTAACTGAAAAAGGATCTTTGACTGCATCAAAGTCAATATGGGTCGTGAACTTCTCAGCATAAACAGCCGCGGCCTTACCTGACCGATCCCACACTGCAAAATAGAGCGCGATCAGAGGATTTCGGGTCCAATCCAGCAACCGAACCGGCAAGCCATGATGACGGGCCAACACCATCCATTCCCATTCAGTTATGTTTCCACTCACATGGCGAGCCCCCTCCAAACGAAAGCGTTTCAGCCAATGCTTTTCCTCCTTGGTGATATCGGCCAGCGTGGCTTTGTCAAATTTCGGGAGACGTCCGATGCTCGTAACCAACTTGTGCGCGGCTGCATCTTGGACACCGCGGAACAGGTGTCCATTGAAGGCCGTTGAGCACACCTGCTCCAGGTAGTCGGCGAAGGATTTGATGATGATGATTTTCATGGCGCGTTTAAATGTATGTTTATTACACGAGCAGCTGAGGGGATCGAGTCGATTATGGTTAAAAAAGCTTCCACTGCAAAATTTTCGAGTCTTCGCTGTCCTGAGTGAGCGCACGACCGCCAGTGTCGGCGAGTTCGCGGCGGCGATGCCCGCGCATGGGGCCAAACCTGACCAAGTGCGCCTCGCGGCCATCGAGTCCATCACAGCATCATTCAAACTGCACGCCATCGCGCCAGAGGCTTCCGCAACTTCGAGAACCTCAAAGCCATCTGCTAATAGATGGTCGGCCGTCTCCACCTGCAAATCCCTTCAGCATTTATCCACTTAGCATAGCGAAACGCCTTAATATTTGCTGAATGCAGTCTACGCAGGCAGCACCGATGCGAATCCGGAGCGGTGGGAGGTCACCCAAACGATGATCGAGGCGGAGATCAAGAAGGCGCGGAAGGCAAAGGCGGAGCACTCAGGGGAGAATGGTAAGAACCGGAGAAGGATTGGGTTTCAGCCGGGCTGATTGAAAGGTGGGCTGGCTAAAGTCGGGGAATGCAATGCTCATCTCCCCAGTTCAAGCCGTTGCGCAAAGTAGGCTGGTAAGCCAGCTTGGATGATCGCCTGCTGCGCACCTGCAATGTCATAGGGCACGCGTCGCCACAGGATGTCCTGAGTATCGCGACTAGTATCGCGACTGTAGATGGCGTAGCATGCACGTTCGTCGCGATCACGCGGCTGACCGACGGCTCCCACATTCACGAGGCACTTTCGGTTTGGCTTCAAAGTTTCAATCGAAGTGATGTCCACGCCGAGTTCATCACCCTCCACCCAGAATGCAGGCGAGTGCGTATGTCCAATGAAGCAGACCGGTCTTGTCTGATGCGGAAAACTCAGCGCGGCTGCGTCCGCCCTCAGCACATAGGCCCAGTCGGCAGGATGATGCAGGGAGGCATGCACAGCCTCGTAGTCTTCGGCCTGCACCGTCATGTGCAGCGCATTCAGCCAGCCTTTCTGCCCCGGAGTCAGCACGCCCCGTGTCCACTCGATGGACTGGCGCGTGGCGCCCTTCACGTCATCCAGTCCGGCACCGGTGGTCACCATCGCATCGTGATTGCCCTGCACACATGGAATGTCGTGCTCCATGAGAAGATCAATGCAGTCGCCGGGGCTGCCGCCATAGCCGACCACGTCGCCGAGACACACGCGTTCGTTGATGCCGTGATCTGCCATGTCTTTCAGCACAGCACAAAGAGCATGGGCATTGCCATGGATGTCACTGAGGATCGCCACTGAGTTGTTCATGCCCGCAACTACCGGCTACGCGGAAAATCGTCAACCCAGGGCGGATAGGATCGGTGCATCCCGGCGATTGCCGAACCATGCATCCCGTGCCAGACATCGTCCATGCTCGATGCTGATACATTGTTTCGTGAGGCGCTGCCGCTTGCCGATAAGATCGCGGGCGGTTATGCGAACATTCCCGGCATGACCGTCGATGATGTGCGTGCCGTAGCGCATGCGGCGCTGCATCGGGCGGCGATGGCGTTTGATCCGGCACGCGGAGCGTTTGAGGTGTATGCAGCTCGGGCCATTCGGAATGCGCTGAACTCGCTGCATCAAAAGGAAGTTCGTCA
>JAPLUL010000043.1:0-52108 GCA_026397635.1 Verrucomicrobiota bacterium
TTGCCCAAGATACGCCGCCTGCCACCGGACCACGAGCGCGCGCCGGGATAAAGGCCAGTTTTAGCGTTCACGCCGACGAGCTGCTCTTCGAGCGGAAGAGATTGAGGTTCAGAGGATTGGGTGGAGTTCATGGCGACGAAAAGTGGTGGAAAACGCAGCAGTGGCAACAACTAAATGCCTGGCATTATTTTGAGTAGTGAAATCGAAGTTCACACCGAGTTCATCGTCTGAGGCTTGATCTTTCGCTTAAAACAGCGACCCGATGCCTGCCACATGAAAAAAAAGACCCCTGCAGACCGCAAACCGGTGAAGCGCTCGCTCACGCGCTGGCAATCCCTCAAGCGGCTGACCATGATGCTGCTGATGGGTGGCACCCTGCTCTGTACACTGACGGTGGCGCTGGTGATCGGGGTGTATACCCATTTGGCGAAGGAGTACGATCTCACGCAGCTCGGTCAGATGCCGGAGCGCTCCATCGTGATGGATTACAAGGGCGAGATCCTCGGCCGCATGCACGGGGAGAACCGCATCATTGTGCCGCTGAGTGAGGTGTCACCGTGGTTTGTGAAGGCGCTGCTGGCGCGCGAGGACTCGCGCTTTTACAGCCACAACGGTGTGGACTTGAGAGGCGTGGCACGCGCGGCGGTGCGGAACATCAAGGACATGCGCATCGTGCAGGGCGCGAGCACGCTGACGATGCAGCTCGCCCGCAACAGCTTCCCGGATCTCGATGACCGCAGCATCCACCGCAAGCTGGTGGAGATGATGCTGGCGCGGCGCATCGAGAAGGCGGCGTCGAAGGAGCAGATCATCGAGCACTATGTGAACCGCATCTTCTACGGCCCCGGCATTTACGGCGTGCAGCGGGCCAGCCAGGTGTACTTCGGCAAGCATGCCAGCCAGCTCAATCTGAGCGAGGCGGCGATGATCGCGGGCATCATCCGCAGCCCGGTGCGTTTCTCGCCCTTCCGCAATTACGAAGGGGCACTGAAGGAGCGGGACACGGTGCTCAAGCGCATGCTGGAGATGAAGATCATCACGCCAGAGGAAGAGCTGGCCGCGCGGTATGCAGACATCGCCCTGCATGCGCAACCGGCGTTTCAAAGCCAGGGCGGGTACGCGCTGGATGCGGTGCGCCGCGATCTCGATCTCATTTTGGAGCAGCAGGAGATCGAGGACGGTGGTTTGCAGGTCTTCACCACGTTGGACCAGGAATTGCAGGACGCGGCAGAGCAGTCGGTGGAAAAAAGACTCGCCGCCGTGGAGAGGCTTAAAAGCTACCAGCACCCGAAGAAGGCGGATTTTGACAAGACCTGGGACGGCACGCAGGAGATCACCAGCACGCCGTATTTGCAGGCCTCACTCATGATGCTGGACAACGAGACCGGCGGCATCCTGGCCGTGGTGGGCGGGCGGGATTACCGCCACAGCAAGTACAACCGCGCCACGCAGGGCGAGCGGCAGATCGGATCGACGGTGAAGCCGTTCGTGTATGCCGCCGGGGTGGCCGCAGGCTTCCTGCCGGGCACGCTGATCAATGACGCGCCAATCCAGCCCGGCGAGATCGACGAGTCCGATCCCGGCTGGAGTCCGCAGAACTCAGACGGCAAGTTCCTCGGCCTCTCCACGGTGACCGAGGGCCTGGTGAAAAGCCGCAACACGATGACGGTGCGCCTCGGCAACTACGCCAGCCTCAATCGCGTGATCGACCTACTGACCAACGCGGGTTTTGGCAAGCCGCAGCGCACGCCGCAGATCTTCATCGGCAATCTGGCCGGGAATCCGCGCCAGCTCACCAGCGCGATGAGCATTTTCCCCAATCAAGGGCTGCGCCGCCGCCCGTTCCTCATCGACCGCATCATCGACAAGGCCGGGAACGTCATTTACCAGACGCCCGTGCTCGAATCCGAGGTCATCACACCGAGCGTGGCCCACATGATGCGCCTCATGCTCGCGCAGGTGATTGATCGCGGCACGGCGGCCACGCTGCGCAGCGAATACGGCTTCAAGGAACCCGGCGGCGGCAAGACCGGCACGACGAATGATTATAAGGACGCGTGGTTCGCCGGTTACACGGACCGCCTGAGCTGCGGCGTGTGGGTGGGCCTGGACAAGCCGCAGACGATCATCGAAGGCGGCTACGGTGGCACGCTCTCCCTGCCGATCTGGGCGGATGTGATGACGAAAGCCGTCACGCTCGGCTACAAGACCGAGGTGCCGAAGGTGCTGCTGCCGCTCACCAAGGTGACTCTCTGCCGCCTGAGCAGCCAGCTCGCCACCGACGGCTGTGGCCGCGCCGGCACCGCGTATGAGGACGCTCTGCCCTATGACCTCGTGCCGCAAAATTTCTGCATGGAGCATCAAGGTTACGGCACCCCACCACCGCAGCACCAGCAGCAGCCGGGACAAGGCCACGGCTTGTTTGACCGCATCAAGAGCTGGTTCAGGTGAAGGCTCGACAAACGCGGGGCGATTCATTACTCTCCGCGCATGACCGCCGCCGTTGAACGCATCAAAAGTGAAATCCGCCGCCTGCCCCAGGACGAACTGGACGATCTGCTGCGCGACATCCAATCGGAGTATGTTCTTCCCGCCATGGATGAAGACGAACGCTCCGTGGAGGCTGCCTGGGATGAGGAGATCAACCGCCGGGCGCAGGAGGTGATGGATGGCACGGTGGAGCTGATTTCGGGAGAGGACTTTGAACGTCATGTCGATGCCTTGTTCGCCCGGCATGGGATGACCCGCTCACAAGCCTGACCTATGAGGCTTCAGCACATTCATCCCGAAGCCAGGGCTGAGTTCGACGAGGCTTTTGAGTATTACTTGCAGATTGATCGTGAGCTTGCCAAAGCCTTCGACAGCCTCTTCCGCTATTACCGACAGCAGATCTGCGAGAACCCACGGCTCTTTAACATCCGAGCAGGCATCGTCCGCCGGGTGAACCTGACGCCGCGTTTTGGCGAGTACTACATCGCCTACAGGCTGTGGCATGAGAAGGTCGTCATCCTGGCCATCGCGCATGCGAAACGCCGACCGTATTACTGGCGGCATCGGATCAGCGAGTCGAAACAGATGTTCTGAGAAGGCTCACTCCGCCTGCTTTTTCTTCTTCCCTTTGCCTTTCTCTTTCTTCTCGGTGCCGGAGGTGGGTTTGACTTCTTCCTGGGGCAATGCGGCGGCGAGTTTCATCTTGAGGACGCTCATGCCTGCTTCAGCGGCGAGGTTGGTCCACTCATACGGGTCTTTGCTGTGATCGTAGAGTTCTTCCGTGCCGTCGGCGTAGCGGATGTAGCGCCACTGGGCGTCGCGCACGGCGTGGTTGCCTTTGCCATGCGTGCAGACGGCCACGCCATCCCATTTGGCGGCGGGATCTTTGAGCAGCGGCATCAGGCTCGCACCTTTGACATGATCTGGCAGCGGCAGGCCGGTGAGTTCGCACAGAGTAGGGTAGAGGTTCGTGTAATCGACGGGCGCATCGGTCTTGCTGCCGGGCTTTGAGACGCCGGGGGCCACAATCGCCAGGCTGGTGCGCGTGGCTTCTTCCCAGAGGGCGAATTTACGCCAATGCTCCTTCTCACCGAGATGCCAGCCGTGGTCCGTCCACCACACGATGATGGTCTTGTCCTTGCGTGGGCTTTGATCGAGTCCGTCGAGTAAACGACCGACTTGATCATCGAGGAAGGAGATGGTGGCGAGGTAGGCCTGCACCGCCTTCTTCCACTGGTCGCCTTTGAGCACGGCGGCGTGATCGCCTTCAGGCCCGGCCATTTTCACGCCCTGCGTCGGCACGTCAGCGAGATCATTTTCCTTCGTCACCGGCAGCTTGATTTCGGCCAGCGGAAAGCGGTCGTAATACTCCTGCGGCACATACCAAGGCAGGTGCGGCTTCACATAACCGACGGCGAGGAACAGCGGCTTGTCAGCGGGCGCGGTCTTGAGATGGTTGATGGCCCAGTCGGTCAGCTTGTGGTCGCCCATGTCAGCGGTCTTGGCATCGACCGGACCCCAGTCGAAGTGACCACGCTTGAGGCCGTTCAGGTTTTCCTCGTGTTCTTGAATCGAAGGAAACAGCCCAGCCCACTCCGTCCACGAGTCCTGACGGCCCTCGGCGTTGAAGTTGTGGTAAATCTTGCCACCGCCGCGAGTGTGGTAGCCGTTGGCGAGGAAGTGGCGGTTGATCGTGCTCACATCCTTGAGCACGCCCTGCGCCGGATCACCATTTGTATAAATGCCGGTCTGCCAAGGGCGCAAGCCGCTCATCAAGGCCGCACGCGAGGGATTGCAGGCGGGCGCGGCGCAGTGCGAGTTCGTGAACGCCGTGCCGCGTGCCACGAGGCGATCGATGTTCGGTGTTTTCGTCTGCGGATGGCCGCCGAGGTAGCTGGTCCAATCGTTCAAATCATCGACCGCGATGAAAAGCACGTCAGGCTTCGATTGAGCGACGGCAAAGCTGCCCAGAAGGAGGAAAAGAGCGAAAAGTCGAGTCATGGCCCGCCTTGAACGCGGAGGTGTCTGAAGTCTTGCAGTGTCTGGCAGATCAGGCGGACATGCGGCGTTGAAAGGATCACGATGACTTCCCTTCTCCGCTTCACCCTGCACGGCAGCCTTGGCTTTGGCGCTGTGAGCGTCGCCGCTTATTCGATCTGGGCCTTTGCGCCACGCCTCGCGGGCAGCGAGATCGGCATGTATGCGCTGATCGCGCTGGTTTATCTCGGTGGGGCCGGTCTGGCGCTGTGCGGGCTGTTGCAGGGAGACAACCGGCTCGGGCGCTTTTACCGCATGTTTTTGCCCGCGTTCTTTGGTTACGCGCTGCTGTGGAGCTTGGCTTGGTTTGTCATCCAAGGTCGGCCTGGTGAATGGGTCGGTGCGGCGGCGGGCACGTTGTTTTTCTCGTTCATGTGCTGGCGCTCGCTGAAAAAGCCGTTCGGCTTCTGGATCGCGGCGCTGGTGCTGTTTGCGCTGCACACGGCGGGTTATTTCATCGGCGGAAAATGGATGTACGGCATTCTCGGCTCGGGCATCGAGGGCTGGGGCAAACCGCAAGTCGCCATCGTGGCCAAGCTGGGCTGGGGATTGTTCCACGGGCTGGGGTTTGGCGCGGGAATCGGCTTTGCGCTCGGCTGGTGGCAGCGACAAAGCCACTGACAAGCGAACGGCGACGCCGCAGAAAGTCTAGGTGGCATGATTCCAGCGCAAGAGCGGGCGGATCTCTGCATTTGTCATTCCTATGCCTGCCCACAGCAAGATGGCCTCGTTCAGGGCGTTGTTTCCTCACGCATGAAGGTTTCAGCCCCCATCGCTCTCGTGTTCGCGTTGCAGGCAGGCATCGCGTCTGCCGCTGTGCCTGCGGATGACTCACAGATCGCCTTCTTTGAGAAGACCATCCGCCCGATCCTCATCAAGCGCTGCTACGAGTGCCATTCCGTCGAGTCGGGCAAGAGCAAAGGCGGCCTGCTGATCGACTCACGCGACGGCCTGCTCAAAGGCGGAGACAACGGACCCGCGCTCGTCGCGGGAGATCCTGACAAAAGCCGAATCATCGAGTCCGTGCGCTACCACAACCAGGACATGCAGATGCCGCCGAAAGGTGCCCTGCCCTCCGCCGAAGTGAAGGCGCTCGAAGCATGGGTCAAGATGGGAGCGCCAGACCCTCGCCAAGCCGTCGCGGAAGCCAAACATGCCGCCCCACGCGTCATCGACATCGCCGAAGGCAGCAAGCACTGGGCCTTCCGGCCCATCGCGAAGCCGAAAGTGCCTGCGCTGAAAGCGGAGAACCCGATTGATGCCTTCATCCTTGAAAAGCTCACCGCCAAAGGTCTCTCACTCGCCGCGCCTGCGGACAAACGTTCGCTCATCCGCCGCGCCAGCTTCGATTTGACCGGCCTGCCGCCTAGCCCCGATGAAGTCGATGCCTTCCTGGCTGACAAGTCGCCGGATGCCTTCGCCAAGGTCGTGGACCGCCTGCTGCGCTCACCGCATTACGGTGAAAAGTGGGGCCGCCACTGGCTGGATGTCGCGCGTTACTCGGACTCGAACGGGCTCGATGAAAACATCGCTCTCGGCACGGCGTGGCGTTACCGCGATTATGTCGTGAAGTCGATCAATGCGGACAAGGCTTTCGATCAATTCCTCACCGAGCAACTCGCGGGTGATCTGCTCGATTCACGCGACATTCCTACGCGCCACGAACGCGTCACGGCCACCGCCTTCCTCAATCTCGGCGCGAAGGTGCTGGCCGAGCCGGACAAGGAAAAGCTCGCCATGGATGTCATCGACGAGCAGATCGAAGTCATGGGCCGCGCCTTCATGGGCCTGACGCTCGGCTGCGTGCGCTGCCATGACCACAAGTTCGACCCCATCCCGCAAACCGACTACTACGCGCTGGCTGCCATCTTCAAAAGCACGCAAAGTTTCAGCGTGGACCGCATCGGTGCGCTGAGCACGGCGTATGAGGCTCCCATGGGATCGCTGGATGACTTCGCAGCGGTGAAATCCAGCGAGCGCATCCTCCAGGAGCAAAGGGCCGCCGTCTCCAAGGCGCAAACCGAGGCCAACGCGGCGCTACGCAAAGAGGCGCGTGAGCATGCGGTCGATTACCTCATGGCCGCTTGCGAGCTGCCTGCCACGCCGACTTTGAGCAGCGTCAAACCGGTGGCGGAAAAGCACGGTCTGCGCCCCCACCTCCTGCTGAACTGCCGCATCTATCTGGCCGCGAACGAGCAGCGCCCTGTCTTCAAGCCTTGGCATGACGCCATGAAATCGTCAGGCACGGCGACCCATCTGCGGGCCTTCTTCGCCGCCATCTTCAGCGCCGCCGAGAAGCTGGCCGTGAATGCCAAGGTCAAGGACGACGAAGGCTCGCTGCTGCATCAGGCACGTGCCGAGCTGGACAAAGCCGCAGGCTTCCTCGCCCTGCCGCCGGAACCCATCGTGCTGTATCCGAAAGAGGTCGCTGCCAAAGTCCGCGCCCTGATGGACACGATGATGAGCACGGAGAGCCATCTCCCCGACCTGCCCACCACCCTGGCCGTGTCTGAGGCCCCGAAGGTCTTCAAAGAGCTGCCCGTGCATATCCGCGGCAATCACCTCGCCCTCGGCAAACCCGTGCAGCGCGGCTTCGTCCAGGTGGTACAGGCCTCGCTCAAAACACAGCCCCAATTTCCCGCGAATCAAAGCGGCCGCCTCGAACTCGCCCGCTGGCTCGCCAGCCCGGAGCATCCGCTCACCTCGCGTGTCATGGCCAACCGCATCTGGTCCTGGCACTTCAATCAAGGCATCGTCCCAACCACGGACAACTTTGGCCTGCTCGGCCAGCAGCCCACGCATCCTGAGCTGCTCGACTGGCTGGCCCACTGGTTCACCCGCAACGGCTGGAGCCTCAAGGACATGCACCGGCTCATCATGAGCTCGCGCACCTATCAGCAAAGCTCTGCTGTTCCGCCACAGGCGGCTCTCAGCGATCCCGAAAATCATCTATTGAACCACTTCCCGGTCCGCCGTCTTGAAGCCGAGGAAGTGCGTGACGCACTGCTGCACGTCGCTGGCAGCCTCGACGCCACTTTTGGCGGAAAAACCATCCCGCGTCGCAATCGCGAGTTCGTTTTCAACCACACCTCCAAAGACTTCACTACCTACGGCAGCACGCGCCGGGCCCTCTATCTGCCGATCATCCGCAACAACCTCTACGACCTCTTCCAGCAGTTCGATTATCCCGATCCCTCCACCTCCACTGGCCTGCGCAACAGCACCGTCGTCTCCCCGCAGGCGCTGCTACTCATGAACAGCGACCTCGCCAGCGACGCGGCCCGCAGCTTCGCCCAACGCCTCGCCAAACTCTCTGCTGAAAACGCTCCGCGCCTCCGCGCTGCCTACCGCCTCGCCTTTGCCCGTGAGGCCACCGACGACGATCTCCACCGTGCGCAGAATTTCCTGATCACGACCAACGCCGCGCTCAATTCCAGCCAGCAGGACGCCGACAAGCGCGAGCTGCAAGCCTGGACGCAACTCTGCCAAGCACTGATGATGAGCAACGAGTTCATCTACCTGCGGTGAGATCCCCACAGACGGGCGCAAGGCGCTCAAACTCGTGCGCAAACAACTCAAAGACCTCGGCGTCGAAGTCGGGAAACATTAAGCAGAGGCGGATTGAATCGGCGAACACTTCACCCCCAAGCTCCTCTTCCCCCATGCGCTCCTGGCAGGCTTAAAATCGCAGCGTGGCCGCGATCTGCATGAAATTCCCTGGCGGAGCGGCTCCGGTGCTTGCCACGAACCCGCCTGGCCAGAAATGCGAATAGGCGAGGTCGAGATCGAAGTTTTTGCAGAGCTGCCAGACGAGGCGGATGTCAGTCTCCTGGCCGATGAAATCACCACTGCCACCCGAGCGATCACGGCGCAGGCCACGCACCCAGGCATCCGTGTCACTGGCGAGCCAGAAGGCGCGCTGCATGATCTCGCACCTGAAGTTTTGCGCAGGCGCGAAGCTTAGACGCAGCGTGGGATTGATCATGTTCTGCCACGCGAAGTAACTGCTGTAGCCGTAGAAGGCATAGGTGGCTCCGAAGAGCGGATCAAATCGCTCATGGCGGCCATCGGTGGCGTCTTGATCGCCGCTGGCGTAGTTGAACCACAGGGCCAGCCGCGGCTTCCACGCGCTGCTGAAGGTGCGCCCCACCTCGGCATGCGCGGCCCAGGCTCGGTGATCCTGCCCCTGCGTCTCCCCCCACTGCCCAGCAAGGCTAACATCGTAGTCCCAGGCGGATTTTTCAGCCCATTGCCCGAAGGCGTGCAGGCCGAAGGTGTGCAGGTCACGTTGGATGGGCACGAGTCGGTTGTCGTCCTGGTCAAACCACAGCCAGTATGGCTCCAGCACTAGGTGCGGCGACCAGCCGCGCCAGTAGCCAGCGATGCCGACGAGCGTGGCATGGTCAGTTGATTCGTCGAGGTCGTCCACATTCCGATCCACCGGACGCACAGCGATGGAGTCGATCTCCCACGGGGCATTTTCATCGCCAAGCCGCAGACGGAAGCCGTCAAAGGCGCTGAGGGTATTGCGGTTGCGATTGCGGGCGATGACACGGCGGTCCGCCCAGTCAAAGACCATGCGGCCAAAGCTGAGGCTCAGCGGCTGACCGTCGAGAGCGTCCTCGAAACGCAGTTGCGCAACGGCTTGCAGAAACTCGAAGCCGGTTTCGAGGTTCGGATTGGCGACGCGGTCGCTCAGAAAACGGCGGGAGTCCTGCAACTCCACGGACAGACGCAGGGGATCGAGCGGGCCTTTGACCGCGAGGTAGAGCAGGTTGCGTGTGACGAGCGCATCATCCGTGATCAGGCCCGGCGTGCTGTAGTCTTCCCAGCGGTATTCATAGCGCGTGCGGGACTCCAGGCCGAAGTCCAGCCAGCTCAGCTCAGCGCTCAGCGCGTGAGCATAGTCAGGCTTCTCGGCGATGCGGTTCGCCGCCACGCTGCGGGTGGTGACGGGCTTGAAGGGCGCAGCATCAGCCTGGGCCATGCCGAGAAAACCAAACCCGGCAATCCCCAGCACCCACCGCCGCGCAGGCCAAGATGAAACAGGATGAGACATGTCCCCATTTCTCTCAGGGTGATCTTCATGCCTGTCAAAGATGACCTTACAGCCGACTTTCCGAAAACGAGGATGCGTGCAGACGACGGATCATCCGCCATCGTGCCACAGAAAACGGAGGGCATCCGCGTTCCTGCCCACGAATGGTTAAATCAAGGCAGTCACTCTCCCACCCACACTTTAGCCGCCTTGAGTTCAGACGCTCTGCGGTGGGAGAGGCAAAACCCTGCCCCTGATGCCCTAAACGCAGACCCAAGATCCATCCAGCGTGTGGCAGCACTCAGTTCAGCGCCTCACGCACCGATTGGAACAGATAGTGTCCCCAGCCGTGCTGGGTGTCGCCACTCCAGTCTGGGTCGTAGTGCTGGCTCTTGAAGATGAAGCGCTCAGGATGCGGCATGAGGCCAAACACGCGGCCGGTGTCGTCTTGCAGGCCAGCGATGGCGTGGGTGGAGCCGTTGACGTTGCTGGTGTAGAGCAGCGCCGCGTGGCCGGATTTGACGTATTTCGCCGCGTCATCTGCCTCAGTGACCAGACGACCTTCCGCATGCGCGATGGGCAGTTCGAAGGTGTCTGGCAGTTTGGTGAGGTAGGGGCTGATTTTAGCCGTCGTTTTCTTCAAACCGACCCAGCGGCAGATGAAACGACCGCTGTCATTGTGAATGAGGCTGCCCTTCGGCAGCAAATCGAGCTGGGTGAGGATTTGGAAGCCGTTGCAGATGCCTAGAGCGTAGCCGCCCTTCTCCACGAAGGTCTTGAGGCGGTCTCCCAGTTTCGATTTCGTGATGAGCTGAGCGATGCGGCCGGACATCACATAGTCGCCATAGCTGAAGCCACCGGAAAAGACGATCATCTGCGCTTTGTCGAGTGCGGCAGGCTCAAGCAACGCCACTGGCATGACCTCGGCGGTGAATCCCGCTGCCTCCAGGGCGCGGGCGGTTTCGGCGTCGCAATTCGTTCCGGGGAATTTGAGGAGCAGGGCGTGTGGCATGGGCGGTGATTCGTTGCGCATCTAGGCCAAGCCGCCGCCGCATGCAACCGCTTTGCCCGGTTGCAGACGCCGGGGCATGCACTAGCTTTGGCGCATCATGTTTGAAAACCTCTTTTCCCCTCTCAATACCTTCATTTACGGTTTTCTGCTCTGCGGCATCTTTCTGGTGCAGTCGCTTTGGGGCCACTGGAAGACCAAGCGCGAACTCAAGCGCTACAAAGGCATGCTCAGTGACAAACTCGATCTCGACTCGAAGCAAAGTCAGGACATCAACAAGGAACGCGCCAGCCTGAAGCAGGAAAATGAGAACCTGCGCATGCAGGTCGCCCGCCTCAACGAGCGCCCAGACAACAAGATGCAGCGCGAGCTGGAAATCCTGGCCCGAGCCGAGAAGCAGATGGTCATCAGCGCCCCTGGGTTCGCCCCGGCCTGGGAAATGGCCAAGTCCACCGCTCTCGGCCAGCTCGAGAATGAGGAAAAGGGCCATTCCTTCCCACAAAAAATCTTCCGCAAGCTGATCGGCTCCGGTTCCACCCAGATCAACGTCGCCCTGCCAGAATCCGCTGCTGCCGCCGCGAAGAACGGAGAGGCCACCGCAAACGCTGCCTGATCCTGCGCGCAACATGACCCGCACAGAGGCCTACCTTGCGTTGAACCTGCTGCCGCAGGTCGGCCCCGTCCGTGTGCGAAAGCTGCTGCGGCACTTCGGCACTCCCGAGCGCATCCTCACCGCTAAATCGTCCGAGATTCTCCAAGTCGAGGGCTTTGGACTCACCCAGGCCGAGTCCATCGCCGGCTGGGAGGCTCAAATCGACCTCGGCGGTGAACTTCAAAAAATCCGCGACCGCGAACTCACGATCCTCACGCAGGAAGACGAGCTGTATCCGCCGCTGCTGCGTGAGATTCATGATCCACCCGTGGTGCTCTACGTCTGGGGCCAACTGACGAAGCGCGACCACAACGCGCTCGGCGTCGTCGGCAGCCGCCACGCCACGCATTACGGTCTCAGCGCCACGAAGAAGCTCAGCTTTCAGATCGCGTATGCGGGTTATGCCGTCATCAGCGGTCTGGCGCGTGGCATTGACACGGCGGCGCATGAGGCGGCGCTCGCGGCCAAGGGCCGCACCATCGCCATTCTCGGCTCCGGCATTGGCAAACTGTACCCGCCGGAGAACATGGCGCTCGCCGAGCGCATCGCGCAAAACGGCGCGGTGATCAGCGAGTATCCCGTGGATCGCATTGCCGACAAACAGACCTTTCCTTACCGAAACCGAGTCGTCGCAGGCTGGAGCTGTGGCTTGATCGTCGTCGAGGCACCGCTGCGCAGCGGCTCTCTCATCACCGCCCAGCAGGCCACCGAGCAGGGCCGCACGATTTATGCCGTGCCCGGTCCCATTGACAAGCCGACCTCTGCGGGTTGCAATCGTCTCATTCAACAAGGTGCCAAGCTCATCATGGATGGCGCGGATGTGCTGGATGATCTGATGACGCTCTTCCCCACTGCGCCCAGCGCCCCAAAGGTGGAGGAACCCCGGCCCGTCGCCACGCTCACGCTGGAGGAAGAAATCCTCTACAACGCCATCGGCACCGAGGAGGCGCACATCAACGACATCACCACTGCCAGCGGCCTCACCGTGGCCACGGTCTCATCCACCCTGATGCGCCTCGAAATGAAACGCCTCATCCGGGCGCTGCCAGGACGCAGGTATGTGCGGCTGGTATGAGTTGCCCTATAGCGGTCAAAGCTGGTCGTTATGCCACTTGCGCAACTCCGTCATTGACGGATGATGGCATGTGCGTTTGTCCTTTCGAGAAACCAGCGTCTTCACCCGCCAGATCACGCAACTGATCTCAGATGATGATCTCAGCACCTTGGAGTGGTCCTTGATGGCCAATCCGGAGCGCGGGGATCTCATCCGAGGCTCCGGTGGTCTGCGAAAGATTCGTTGGACAGGATCTGGCAGGGGCAAACGCGGCGGCCTCCGTGTGATCTACTACTGGCATGTGCCGGGGAGTGTCATTCTCTTCCTGCTTGCCTACCCAAAGAACGAACAAGCCGACCTCACCGCCGACCAGATCAAGCTCTTGAAAACCCTCGTCAAAAACGAATTCCCATGAACGATCAACTCTTCCAACAACTCGTCTCCAGCATCAAAGAGGGCGGCACCATACTGCGTGGCAAAAAGAAAGCCTCCCGGCAGCGCACCCATCAATGGCCGGACGCACAATCCGTGCGCGAGAAACTGGGGCTGACGCAAAGTCAGTTCGCCGGACTCATCGGCATCAGCATCCGCACCTTGCAAAACTGGGAGCAAGGCCACCGCCGCCCCGAGGGCACCGCCCGTGCCCTGTTGCGTGTCGCCGAACAACATCCTCAGGCGGTGCTGGAAGCACTGCATGCGTAAACTCCTGCATCACCATTGGTCAAGAAGGAAGAAGTTCGGGGAGGACTACTTTGAACGATCACGACGCGAAGCCTTTCCTGGAGTGACCGAATGTTACCGACCAGTCCGTTAGCACAACCAATTGCCCGCATTTCCCAGCCATTACTTTTGTGCTCCTCGCCACCCTGGAAAACCAAACCCTATAATGAAAACGCTGACACTCCTGCATGAGCCTCACACGACCACCGGCGGTCTCCAGGCAGCGATGGCGTCAGACGATTGGGTTTTCATGCCAAGCCGTTGCGTGGTGAACTCGTCCGGCAGCAGGATCTCCGTGGCTGAACCCAAGGTGAGAGAGCCGAGGAAGTGCGTTTCCGTGCGCTCTGCCGACTCGGCCAGCCAAGCGAAAGCACGATGGTAGAGGCCCATGAACGCATCGACATACGGCGCGACGGTTTCCGAAGCCTCAGAGGCCATTTTCAAGCCAATGGCCCGCATGCTGGCGACGTCTGCTGATAACAGCGAGCCTGCTGGCATCTCTGGCATGCCAGCGGGTTGCAGATGCTCGTTCAAGGTCACCGCCCTGCCATTTCCGGTGAAGGGATACGGCGCGCCATCCATCGTGCGGATGATCTGGCGCACGAGATGGAGCATCTTCGGCACCACGGACTGAAGCGCTGTGAGGAAAGCGCTGGGATCATCGACGTTGGCAAATTTCGCGCCCAGGGTTTGGAACGCGAAGAAGGTGGTGAGCAACTCACGGAAGGATGGCAACGCTCCGGTCATGGCCTCATAAATCGTGACCCATCCGGGCAGGTCCTGGCGGCGCTGACGCAACCAGTCGTTGAGGTCCGCCTGCTCGCTCCACCAGAGCAGGCCGAGCGCAGCGGCGAAGCGGCGCTCCAGCACACGCTCACGCTCCTGCAACGGCCCTTCCATGTGTTCCATGACCATGCGCTGGCGGGCTGCTTCGGCGCGCAACGAGGTCGGGCTGGCGTCCTCCGTGCCGAATTGCATGCGGGAGACGGTGAATCCGGCAAGGCTGAGCGTGGCGGCGGCTTCCAGATCACGACGGCGCTGCCAGGCCTGATTCCACTCCTGCAGCGCCACTTTGAACTGCGGCCCCCAGTGCACGATCTCATCCCGCACACGCAAAATCTCCCGCTGGAGTTCTACCCGTGCCGTGGAGGTCGATGGCGTGCTGCCCAGACCACACATGGCCCGTTCAGGATGCGCCAGCCCGCCGAAGTAACGGCGAATGACCAGCAGAGACTCTTCCTCAGGGCGATTTTGATGAATGACTTCCTCGTCCGCCACCATGCGGTGCTCGTGCAGATTGAGTCCCAGAGCGTGCTGATAGTAGAAGGAAGTGACTTGGCGTGAGAGATCGACAAACTGCCGCATCACGGCCGCCGCAGGCTGTGCCGGAGACAGATGCGCCACAAGCGCCGCTCCCTTCGGTTGCTTGGCGTCCTTCTCGTGATCCGTATCTGACTTGAGTCCAGCCTCGGCGCGTGCGGCATGGCGCTGCTTGGCCGTTTTCGCCACGTGTCGCGCCATGAGTAGGGACAAATTCTCCGGTAGCCGGTGCTGGATGACTCCACGACGAATTTCCTGGCAGGCGGACAGCCAGGCGTCTCCCAGCAGATCGAGTTTCCGCCACAGACGGGCGTTGGCTGCGCTGCCGATGACATTGGCCGCGCATTTTTCCGCCATGCGCCGGATGATCCAAAGTGTGGCCGTGCTCACCAGGCGTGAGGCGATGGCAAACAGCATGAAGGGAATCTTCGCCGCCCACATCCAGGCTCGCAGCACCTTGCGCGCGATCCTGTGGGTCTTCGATTCCTTGCGCGGTGCATCGTGCATGCGCAGCTCCCAGGGATCACGCTCCATCACAGCGCGAAAGAACCACGCGTTCATCTCCCGCACCGCATGAATGAAGATCGTGCTCAATCCCCCGGCATTGTGGCTTAGCTCATGGGCCAGCAGTCCGGCCAGTTCGCGAGCAGTGATGACCGAAATCGCCGGCAGACCGAGGTGCAGTGTGGTTTGACCGGTCAAAATGCCCACCAGCCCACCAAACATCGAACTGCGCACCGAAATCGTCGTGTCCAGCCATACCTGGGTGGGTGGTGCTGCACGCAGATGCCAGCACAGCGTGTGGATGAGCTCAAAAAGCTGCGGCTGCGTGGCGGCGGTGATTTGCAGCGCCATCTTGTCCGTTTTCGGTCGGGGGCGCATTGGGCGCAGCATGAAGACCCATGACACCCCCAGGAAGAGAAACTTCAGCAGCTCAGGTATCACCCGCCACTGAAACACGCCCACCCGTGCCATCTGCCCGGTGATCTGATCGACCTGCCAGCACATCCAGCCGAATAAACCCAGCACCAGCAGCACATACGAGAGCTGCAAAGCCAGCGAGAGCAGCGCCGTGACCGCCAGCAACCCAAACTGCAACGGCCCCCGCCAAGGTGCGATGCGCACTGGCTTGGGGAGTTGCTGGGGCATGGGAGAGGCAGACATGCAGATTCGGGCCGCCGAAAAGAGCGCTCAGGATGTATAATAAACCCCATTTAATATGGTAATTCTATATAATTGTTTTCGTTTTGCACACACTCACGATCTCCACGGGGCAAGTTCGCTCCCCTTGTGCCGTTCCTCAGCCATGAATCACCCGGGCGCTCAGCAGCAATCCTGCCGCTCCCCCACCCGAGCCCCTTCCTCACCGGACTGATGCCAACGCAGCTAGGCGTGAATTCCCTGCTCGATTCCAAATTCATGCTGCGATCCGAGGCCTCGAACACGCTGCATAAATTTACCTCACTCGGTAAAGCCCTGCACCGGATGCCGTGGGTGCAGGCGACGAGAATCGCTGCCGGCATCCTGGACACTGATGCCGAACTCGGGCTTGGGCGATTTCATTCGCTCAGTCGGCGAAGAGCCATACGCCGGAGCCTCTCGCAGCAATCCAGCAGCTTCTGGCGCAAGCCTGCTGCCTTGGCGGCCAGTTCGCGCTGCTCACGCTCGTATTGGACGCGACCTTCGGCGGTTTCGATTTTCACGGGTTCGCAGCCCAGGATGCTCAGATCATAGGGGCTGGCCCGCATGTCGAGATCCCGGCCTTCGAGAGCTAGGAGGAAACATTCGCCGACGAGGTCGGAACCTGTCCACGGCCAGAGTTTGGAGGACCATTTATAGAGATCCATGTTGGCATGCAGGCAGGCGGATTGTTCCAGATCGGGGCGGGACTCAAGCTTGGGCTGAAGGACATTGAGCGGACGCGCTTCGGGCGTGAAGAAGCGAAAGGCGTCGTAGTGAGAGCAGCAGACGGGCTGGGATTCGACGAAGGCGGCCAGCTCCGCCGGCGAGAGGCGCAGCTCGTAACCCTGATGCCGCACCTGCTCGGCTGACTGTCGATAGACCATGGCCCATTCATGAAGACCGTAGCAGCTGAAGCGCCCTGCCCTGCCGAGGATGCGGGCGCAGAGCATCGCGGCCCAGGTGGCGAATTCGCGCTCGCGGCTTGTAAAACGGTGCTCATTGAGACGCAGCAGGCCTCGTTCATGGATGAAGCGGTCGGTTTGCCACCAGGAGCGGCTTTCGAGATCAGTGGCACTGACTTCAAGGCTCACACCATGCGGCGGCACCCACTGTTTGAGCTTGGCAGGCGCGAAGCTGTAGTAGGTGAAGAGGAAATCATGCACCGGATGCTTGGCACCACGGCTGCGGCGGTCCACAAAGGCATCGGCATGCGCAGACACCCGCTGGTGATGCGACTCGGCGAGAGACAGCCACTTCTCACGGCTCCAAATGACCTCGCTCATGGCACCAATAGCGTCGCCAAACCGAGAAAGGTGCCCATGCTGATCACATCCGTGGCGGTGGTGAGCAAGATGCTGGAGGCGGTGGCCGGATCAGCCCCGAACTTGCGCAGCGTGAGCGGGATCAAGGCACCGCAGAGTCCGCTGACGACGCAACTGAACACCATCGACAACCAAACGACGCACGCGAGCGCCACGGCACCCGGATTGTCCGTCATGCGGGCATAGAGATACATGCCCAGACCTGCGGAAAGGCCGACGAACATGCCGTTGAGCAGCCCAAGCAGTCCCTCCTTGATGACAAGCCTGCGCTCGTCACCGGACTTCAAATCTCCCAGTGTCATGCCCCGCAGGGCCACAGCAAGGGCCTGGCAGCCAGTGTTGCCGGATTGACCGGCCAAAACGGGCAGAAAGATGGTCAAGATAACGAGACGGTCGAGCGTGCCCTGAAACGTGCCGACTACGGCAGCGGCAAGGAAACAGGTGGCCAGGTTGATTTGCAGCCATGGGTGCCTGAAGCGCAGGCTGCGCATGAGCGGCGTCGAAAGACGCTCCTCTTTCTCCACCCCGACCATCGACCCGACCTGAGCGCTGATTTCGATGGCGCGCGCCTCGAACAACGTCTGCCCGCGCACCAGACCGAGGAGACGACCTTCCGCATCGCAGACTGGGTAAACCGGGTAATGCTGACCCACTGCGGCCTTCATCGCATCTGGCAGCGGCATGTCGGGCCGCAGGGTAAAGACACTCGTGTACATCACCTCTTTCAGTGTCCGGCGCGGTTCGGCCAGCATCAGGTCGCGCATGACGAGCACGCCGAGGAGCTTGCCCGCCTCCTCCGTGACGTAGCCGTAGGTGATGAAGGCGGTGCGGGAGAGCTTGCGGATTTCCTCAATGGCCGCGCCCACGGTCAGGGTGGGGCGGAACACCGCCACCGGAGGCTCCATGAGCCAGCCGACGCTATCCTCGGGATATTCACGGTTGGCACGCCACTGGCGGGCTTTTTCGAGAGGAACGAAGTGCAACGCGGCGGTGCGTATCTCCTCCCCCATCTCCTCCATGACCTGCTGGGCGACCATGGGGTTCAACTGCTGGAGCACTTCAGCCGCGTCCTCGCCCGATGCTTTTTCAAGGAGGTCAGCGGCATCATGCGCACCGCTTTTTGAAACGGCAGCCAGCAGGGTATCGGCAGAGGAATTCATGACGGGTCCGAAAGCGTAAACGACAGCCGCGCGATTGTCATCGCCCGGGCGTAAAAAAACCTCGCGCACAGCAGCCGAAGCACACACATTTGGCCCATGCCCCTGCATGATCGTGACTACATGCGCGAAACGACCTCCGAACCGGAATGGCGGCGCTTCAACGCGTTTCGGATCCTTTTTGGGATCAATGTTGCGGTGTTTGTGATGCAGTTCGTGTTTGAAACTGGCTGGCTGCGGCATCCGCTGACGGACGAACTTCTGATGCCGCTGGGCGGGGTGAGTGCGCATGAACTGGGACGTGGCAATGTTTGGACGCTCTTCACCTACATGTTTGTGCATGGCAGCGTGGGGCATTTTGTGCTGAACATGATGATGCTGTGGTTCGCCGGACGCGGTGTGCAGCAGTTCTTTGGCAGCCTGCACTTCACGCTGATCTACCTCGGCGCGGGCATCCTCGGCGCGTCGGCTGAGATGGTGGTCAACGGCTGGGCTCACGGCGACACAATCACGCCGCTCATTGGTGCCTCGGCTTCTGTGTTCGGGCTGCTGATGGCATTGGCGGTGGTGATGCCGGAACAGCAGATCACCGCGTTTATCTATTTCATCATTCCTGTGCAGTTGCGGCTGTGGACGCTAGCCAAGGCGCTCTGCGTCATGCAGCTGGTACTGGGTCTGGCGTGCGCAGTGTTTGATTTCATGCCGGAGGGGCTGCAAATCGCCTACTTCGCGCATCTCGGTGGCGCGGCAGCAGGATGGTTTTACGCCCGCAGCCTTGGTTACGGAGCGCGTCCACTGACCTACGCCAACCAGTGGCAGCCAGCGCCGCCCCAACGCATGCCGGAGATGGCGCGGAAACGTGCACGCGCTGCGATTGATCTGGAAGACGAACCCGTGCTCCCGGCCAAAAGCAACCGACACGCCGATCCCATCGAATCTCTGATGGAAGAGGTCATCAATCCGCTGCTGGACAAGATCAGCCTCCACGGCAAAGACAGCCTGACTGAGGACGAAAAACTGGCGCTGGAACGTGCCAGCCGCGAAGTACACCGCCACCGGAAGGGCTGACCATGCTGTCCTCACGCTCCGCACAACTCGCCGCCTGCCTGCTGCTGGCCTTGCTGCTCGGCTGGGTGGTGCGGGCACAAAGAAAGCAAAGCGCGACCCTCACCGCGCCACTCACGACACCGATTCCAGCCGCCCCACCGGAAGAACCAACGAAAAACACCTTCCCCGACGAGTGATCACAGGCGTAACCAGCCGCCTCTATTCGTCATTCGTCATTCCCACTCCATGTCCATCGCCACTCGCAAAGGAGACCAAGGCCAGACCGATCTGCTGTTCGGCTGCCGTCTCGCCAAATCCCATCCTCGTGTCCATGCGCTCGGCGCGGTGGATGAACTGAACGCCGCGCTCGGCCCGCTGCGCATCGCCGCATTGCGTGAGGAGACACGCACCATCGTGGCGCAGACACAGCGCTGGTTGATCGATCTCATGGGAGAACTGGCCACGCCGCCTGGGCAGGAAGCTCGCTACGCCGAAACGCATCCGCAGCGCATCTCGATGAAAAACGTGGAATGGCTCGACGAATGGGTGGCCAAGCTCGAAGCCGGCGGCGCCTTGAAGTTTCAAGGCTGGGCGTTGCCGGGTGAGGCGGGCGTGATGTCCGGTGCCTATGCCGACCTCGCCCGCGTGGCCTGCCGTCGTGCGGAGCGCAGCGTGATCGACCTGCTGGACACGCCGGATGAAGTTCCAAATGCCGAGGTCATGCGTTTTCTCAATCGCTTGTCCGACGTGCTCTGGCTGCTGGCACGCTGGGAGGAGCAGGCCACGGCCACACAGCCTTAAAACAATCCTCCGGGAAAAATAGCAATCCACACACCTCAGACCATGCTTATTGATTGCCACAATCACCTCGGCGCTGACTTGTTGTTTTATCTCCACGGCGATTTCCCCTACGCACAGCAGCTTGTCGGCATGACGCAGGAAGGCGGCGCTATGGGCATCACGCACTGGGTCGCCTTCCCGTTCGTCAGCTACGCGGCCATGGATGTGACGAAGTTCCGCACCGGCGGCATCGCATTTGATTCAGGCGGCCTGGAAACGGTGCCTTATGCCTTTGAAAACCGCCGCCTGCTCGAAGAATGCCAGAAACTCTTCCCGGAGGAGGGAAAACGCATCCTGCCCTTCGTCATCGTCGATCCCATGCGCCACACCGACGCGCAGGCTGCGGAGCTGGTAAAGCTGCGCTCGCAATACCGCTTCCACGGCATCAAAATTCAAAGCACCATCATCCAGAGCGACATCAAACGCCTCGCGCATGAAGGCAAAGTCTTCATCGACCTCGCCCGCGAGTGGAACGTGCCCTTCCTGATCCACAGCAGCGTCGCCAAGGACGACCTCTGGGCGCAGGCGCATGACATCCTCGACATTGCCGAGGCCAATCCTGACGTGCGCTTCTGCGCGGCCCATTCTTGCCGCTACGACAAGGAATGTCTCGATCGCGTGAACGCACTGCCAAACGCTTGGTTCGACAATTCCGCCCACTGCATCCACTGCGTCGGTGCGGTGGACGATCTGCCCTACATCGCGCCCAAAAATCGCCGTTTTGACTCCGACTACAGCGATCCTGGCCGCGTCATCGCCGATCTGGCCGCCGCTTATCCGAACAAGTTCATGTGGGGCAGCGACTCGCCCTTCTACAGCTATGCGGCAGAGATCAGCGGCAAGGTGGTGAAGCTCATCAGCACCTACGAGCGCGAAGTCACCGCACTGAGAGCCGCCGGGGACGAGGTCGTCCGCCGCATCGCCTGCACCAACACCCTGAAATACCTCCAACTGCCCGATGAAAGCATTCTCTCTTGAAAGCCACGCCGCCCTCGTCACCGGCTCCTCCCAAGGCATCGGCCTAGCCATGGGCAAAGCTCTGCAGGAGGCTGGAGCCAAAGTCGTGTTTCACGGTCTTCCTAATGCCGTGGAAGGACTCACCTCTTATGTGCAAGCCGATTTGATGGAGACCGAGGGGCCACAAAAACTCGTGGAGGCCGCGTTCGTCCTGGAACCCAGACTCGACACCTTGATCTGCAACGCGGGCAGCTTTTTCGACCTGCCGCTGCTGGAGATGACCCGAGAGCGCTGGGACAAAACGATTCAGCTCAACCTAACCGCGGCCTTTTTCACCGCGCAGGCCTTTGCCAAACGGCTAGTGGCCGAAAAACGCGGCGGCAGCATCGTCCTCACGTCTTCAACCAACGGATTCCAAGCCGAAGCAGACTCATGTGCGTATGATGCGAGCAAAGGCGCCCTGGTGATGCTGACGAAATCGCTCGCCATCGCGCTGGCGGATCATGGCATTCGCGTGAACGGCGTAGCTCCTGGCCTTATCAAGACACCGCTGACATCCACCTTGATGGAGTCCCGCGACCGCTCGTTGCTTGATCACTACGAGAAGAAAATCCTGCTGCGTCGTGTGGGAACTCCGCAGGATGTGGCAGGCGCGACGGTGTTTCTGTGCTCGCCGGCCGCCAGCTACATCACGGGCGAGATCATCGTCATTGATGGCGGCCTCACGACGGGCCAGATCGGTCGGCTGTGATCATTTCGCCGTATAGCCACCATCCACCGGCAGATTCACGCCCGTGATGTATTTGGAGGCATCACTGAGCAGGAAAATGACCGAACCACCGAGGTCGGAATCATCCGCCATGCGGCCGAGCATGGTATGCTCGCAATAACGGCTCAAGAAAGGCTCAGGCTGATGGTTGAAGAAACCACCAGGAGCGAGGTTGTTCACGCGGACGTTCTTCGGGCCGTAAAGCGCGGCATAAAAGCGAGTGAGATTTTCCATACCGCCTTTGTGGAAGAAGTAGTCGGGCGGCATGTCGCCCATCTTCGTGCCGGTGTAGAGCTCGTAGCTGGGACCGATCATGCCTTGGATGCTGCCAATGTTCACGATGCTCCCCCGCCCTGCCTCGGCCATCGTTTGGCCAAAGTGACGATGCATCAGCATCACACCCGTGGCATTCACCCGCATCGATTCGGCAAACTGCTCCACGGCACCATTCGCACCTTTCATCGGGCGCAACACCGCGTTGTTCACGAGTCCATGAAGCGGACCAAACTTCGCCGTCACGCGTTCATGCAAGGCCATCACGGATGCTTCATCACCTTGATCCAGCGTCTCGGCGAAGACCTTGTTGCCCTTCGCGGTTTCTTCATCAGCGACGACTTGGAGCTTCGTCACATCACGAGCCGCGAGAATCAGCGTGGCACCAGTCTGAGCCAGCATCGCGGCCAGACCACGACCGTAAAGACCTGCGCCGCCGGTGAGCAGGATGGTTTTATTTTGGAGAGAAAAGAGAGCAGAAGACATGGCAGAATCAGGTAAACCACTCACGAGAGGAACCTCTTGCAAAACCTCTGTGTTCCTCAGGTCCCTAACCGTTCATCGACGGCGTCTTCAAAAGCACCCACGAATTCGGAGGCAATTACGCCTTTGCGGAGGTGCGGCGATCGTCTCGGAAGAAGTTCTCCATGCGCTGTCGCAGATCGGCGTAGAAGTTGCGGGACATTTCTTCGAGCGCGTCGGCTGTATGACTGACGCCACTGGTGGCGGCCAGCTCGCGGGCAGCACGGTTTTTCTCCTCAAACTCACGTTCAAGGTCCATCAGATACACCAAAAACTCCTTCGCCGAACGAGCGCCGTCCACGCTTGTGATCAGGCCGCGTTCGAGGCTCTTGTTGCGAGTGAAATTCAGCAGCTTGCTCTCACCCAGCTCCTTCATCTGGCGGCTGAAACCTTCGAGGAATGCTTTTCTCTCTCCTTCAAAGCTAAGTTCCTCACGGTCCAGCAGCGTGTCATACGGGCCAGGTTTGGAAAAAAACTTCACCACAAGCGGAATCGTGTCCACCAGCATGAAGAGCATCGTCAGCACCAGATAGGCCACCAGCGCGAAGGTGCCGCCCTGCGCACCTTTCTCAAACAGCTCATGGAGCGCGAGCGTCTGGGTGAGGATGTCGCGCCGCGGCTCGGCGCGGATACCGGCGATGCGAGCATCCTCGTCTTTGACCAACTGGCCGATCTCGGTGTGCAGGTTTTGAAGCTGAAGTAGCAGCGCGTCGATCTGCGTCTTCAACGTTTCGCGAATGGCGTTCTGCTGGCCCACAAACGCGTCCGCCTGCTCTGTTTGCACCTTCTGCTTCAGCGCGGCTACGCGCACCTGCTCGGCCTTGATCAGCTCGGCTTCCTCAGCGGCCTTGGCATCGAGTGCGGCGTTCACACCGTCCTCTGCGGCTTTGATTTCGGCCACCAAGACCACGCGATTCTTCGTCATCGTGTCCAGCACACCACTGAGGCGGGCGGACTCGGCACGCCGCCAAGTCAGCTGGTCTTCTTGGATGCTTTTGGCACGCGGCCCCAGACCGATGATGCCGCTACGCTGCCCGTTCACCTCGCGCTCGAACTCGGTCTGCCATTGATTGAGTTCCTCGGCGATTTTTTGATAATCGGCGCTCAGCTTGGCCATTTCCTTGTCGAGCGTTTCCAGCCGTGTTTTGCCGGGAGCCATCGCTTCGCCAATTTTTGCCTCACGCTCGGCCTTGAGCTTCTTTTCGTCTTCGCTGAGCGGCTTTTCGAGCGGCTTGCCATTTTCATCAAGGAATTTGGCGGAGAAGGTGGCGGTCCAATTTTCGCGCTGTTTGGCGATCTCGGCTTCCAATGGCACGATGCGCGCTTCCACGGCGACTTTCTGCTGCTTGGACGTTTCTCGCGCCGCTTCGATCTCGCCCTGACGGTGTTTCTCGACGACGGAGCTGATGGTGTCCTTGAAGAGGAGCAGCGTCAGCGGATGAGAGATGGTGATCCCCATCAGCGCGGCCACCACCATGCGCAGTCCGAATTGTGCCGCCTTGCGGAAGAAGCCCTGGTAAGCGCGATAAGTCGCCAGCAAGGCGCGGTCCACGGTCAGAATGATGAAGGCCCACACGAGAGAGACAGGGGCGATGACCCAAACATTGTCTGTGAGCGTGGAGAGCGCGTAGGCGCAGGCGATGATGGCAAAGGTCGAGGGCACGAGCACCGTGGCACCAAAGGCCACATATTTGCGCCGCTCCCAGGCCGGGCAGGCATCAAGGTTGTCAGATGAGGCTGCGGAGAGCCAGAAGAAGACGCGTTCGATGCGTTGCAGGAAGTTCATGAGCGTTAGGGGCGGCCGGTTTCGAGTGTGCGGGCGGGACTGCGGTTGTCAATCCGCGCCACCGGATTATTGAGGCCCTGTGACGCCTGAACTCGACGACGCATTCATCTGTGATTCCGTGCCTGCGGAACTCATGGATGGCCTGTGGTCGGCTGGCTGGAGGCATTTCGGCCGATATTTCTTTCGATATAACTCCCAAACTGACGAACACGGAGCCACGCAGACCATCACCCCACTGCGCATCGACCTTGCGTCCTGTTTCTTCACCAAAAGCCAGCGCCGTGTGCTGTCCAGGAACACGGACTTGCGGCACGATGTTATACCAGCAGCACTTGATGACGGTCTGCGGGAGATGTTTCACCGCCACAAGCAGCGCTTCAGCCACAACGTCCCGGAGGCACTCGAAAACTTCCTCGGCCCCGATCCCGCCACCGGTCCCTGCGCATGCCGCATGGTGCGCGTCTTTGAGGGCGAGCGCCTGATCGCCGCCAGTTTCTTCGATTTGGGCCAAAACGCCGCGTCCAGCGTGTATGGCCTCTTTGAGCCGGAGTTTACCAAACGCAGCCTCGGCACCTTCACGATGCTTCTTGAAATCCAGCACTGCCGCGACTCTGGCCTGCGCTGGCTTTATCCTGGCTACGCCACGCATGAACCCAGCGCTTACGACTATAAAAAGCAGTTTCGCGGCACTGAATGGCTCGACTGGAGCACCGGTGAGTGGTCTCCGACGGCCTAGACTGGAAAAAACGATCTTCCATCTGTCGGCCACAGCCGTAACCCAGGGTCCATTGCCTTTCCTTACCAAGCTCCATGCCAAATCATGAATCTCCCGTTGATGTGCTGATCATTGGCACAGGTGTCTCAGGCCTCATCGCAGCGCGTGACCTTCAGAGCGCTGGGCGCAGCGTGCTTTTGCTGGATAAAGGGCGCGGCCTCGGCGGGAGACTTGCCAGTCGTCGTATGGGTGCGGCCACTTTTGATCATGGAGCGCAGTTCATCACCAGCCGGGATGCCCGTTTTGAAAAAATCCTCAACCAAGGCGCTGAAGCTGGCATGATGACCGAATGGTGCCGAGGCTTTTCCACTGAAGCAGACGGGCATACGCGCTGGCGTGGTCAGCCAGCCATGACGGCCGTCGCCAAGTATCTGGCGCAGGGCCTGGAAATACGGATGGAGAAACAAGTCGTGGCGCTCAGACGTGCCGGTGGCCGCTACTCGGTGGAGACGAACAACGGAGAATTCTACTCAGCAGCGGCAGTGCTACTCACACCGCCAGTGCCACAATCTCTCGCGCTGCTGGCGGCGAGTGAAATCGAACTTGATCCTGCGATGCGGACACGACTTGAAGGCATTCAATACGAACGCTGCCTCGCAGTGATGGCCGTGCTGAAAGGCCCATCATTGATTCCGCCTCCAGGGGCAATCAAGCCGACAATCGGCCCCGTCTCATGGATAGCGGACAATCAGCTCAAAGGCATCTCCGCAGAACCTGCGGTCACGATTCATGCCAATCATGAGTTCAGCCTCGCGCACTGGGATGAGGATCGCATGGAAAGCGGGCGATTGCTTCTTAACGCCGCCCAACCATGGCTGGGGGCCGAGGTGCTCAGCTATCAAGTCCACGGCTGGCGCTACAGCAAGCCCCTTCAAGTCGATGCTGAACCCTGCGCCCTTTTGCAGACAGCGCCACCTCTCGTGATAGCCGGAGACGCCTTCGCAGGACCCCGAGTCGAGGGTGCGGCGCTCTCAGGAATGGCCGCATCAGAGATGCTGCTCTCCCAGCTGTCTCAGTCATGAGTTCAGCGCCTATGCGCCGCGCTTTTTAGCATCTGCCTTCATCGCTGGATCAACCGCATCCTCTCTGACCGCCGTTTTGACAAGTTTTGCGGAACATCGTCCACACGACAGACGCCGTCCGTAAATGCTGTGGCAATTCCTGCCTACGCACCTCTTACCCTCATGAAACAAACGCCTCTGCTGCTCAGCTTCCTGATGGGTCTGCTCAGTTCCTGCGCTTCGACGCAGATCTGCACCCGAGCCATCACCACCTCCGAACCCGAAGCACTGGCGCTCGTCACGGCCTCACAAAAAGCTCATGGAAGCGCCGCCTTTGAGCGAATCAGGGATCTCAGCGTTCGCTACGAAGGCAAGTGGGCAGCCATCGGGCCACGCTTTCAGCCCGTGCTGGTGGATTCGAAGTTCCGTGGGGCATCCGAGGAGAGGATCATCCTCTCACCCAGGATCATCGCACAATCCCACACGGGACCTGGAGGCGTGAAGAAGGTGCTGCGTGAGCCCGGTCTAATCGCCATCGCCTACAACGGCACCGTCTCACAAGATGCCGAGTCCAAGCAGGCTGCGGCGCTCGTGGCGGATGCCTATGCATTGTTTTTGCTTGGCCCGTTCTACTTTCAGCAAACAGGAACGGTCTTCGCCATGCATGGTGAGTCCCTCGTGGATGAAGCTCTCTGCGATGAGGTGCTCGCCGTTCTACGGCCTGGCATTGGCAGGGCAAAAGAGGATCGCGTCATCCTCCACATCGACCGCCACAGTAAACGGCTGCGACGAGTGCGCCTGACACTCAACGGACTGGACAGCACCCTTGGAGCCGAGGTGGATGTGACCTTCCGTGATTTCAAAAGCATCGACGGCGTCCTCTGGCCGACCGACTTCGATGAGCGAATCCGCAGCCCCTTCAAACTCCATGCTCACCATTGGAATTTGCGCAGCCTGGAAAGCAATCGTGGTCTGAACGCTCGTGATTTAAAACTCGATCGATGGACTGACAAAGCCACCAAACCGAGCGCAGCACTCTCTCATTGATGTTATGGAAAAGACTCAGGACTTAGTCACAGGCTTAGCGTTGGGCGGCTTCATTGGAGATGCCCTTGCCATGCCCGTGCATTGGTATTACGACCGCTCAGCGCTGCGTCAGGACTATGGCGTCATCCGTGACTACACGGCTCCAAAATCTCCGCATCCCGGCAGCATTCTCTGGCGGTCTGAATACACCGCGCTCAATGAGCGCGGGGACATTCTGCATGATCAGGCGCGCTACTGGGGACAGCGCGGCATCCACTATCACCAATTCCTGCGAGCGGGTGAAAACACGCTGAACCTCCAGCTCGCCAAGGTGTTGATGGACTCCCTGATCGCCTGCGGCAGCTACGATGCGGATGACTATCTCACGCGCTACATCGACTTCATGCTCACGGCTGGGAAGCATCGGGACACCTACGTCGAGGAGTGTCATCGCAAGTTCTTCACCGCTTATGCGCGTGGCACCACGCCGAGAAAATGTGCTGGCACGGACATCCACATCGGCGGACTGGCCCACGTCGGCGTGCTCTGCGCCTATTTTCAGGGAGACCTCAGCGCCACCCGGGAAGCCGTCCGTGAACACATCAGACTCACCCATCGCTCTCCGGAAGTGTTCGCCGCGGCAGACGCCATGGTCAGGATGGTTGGTGACCTGCTCAAAGGCTTACCCCTGCGTGAATCCATCCTCGCCCATGGCAGCGACTGGTTCTCTCAACGCAAAGCTCGTGACTGGTCCGCAGAACCCGATGAAGTCGTGATCGGTAGGCGCGTCAGCCCCGCCTGCTACATTGCAGAAGCCTTCCCTGCCTCCTTGTATCTGGCATGGAAATATGCCGACGACTTTGAAGGCGGCGTCACGGCGAATGCGAATGTCGGCGGTGACAACTGCCATCGTGGAGCCGTGATCGGTGCCTTGATTGGCGGCGCTGTCGGCGTTTCAAAAACTCCGCCAAGGTATGTCAATGGCCTCGACGACTCCCCTCGCCTCAGAACTCAGATCGAAACCATCGTCACTCGTCCATGAAGACCCATCTCAGCAGCGAACAAGCCTCCTTCATCGTGCGACTCGCCTGGGAGGACCGCACGAGCTTTGAAGAGATCCGAGAGCGCACAGGTTTGGTAGAAAGCCAAGTCATCGACCTCATGCGCCGTGAACTCAAACCCTCCAGCTTTCGCTGCTGGCGGAAGCGCGTCAGCGGACGAGTCACCAAACACCGCAAGCTGCTGGAGTTAAGGCTCAAAGGCTGACCGCAGCACAGGCCCGGCACCTATTTCGCTGGATTTAGCAGAACGTGACGCCCCAAACGCTTCATGGCGGACGTATCGTTTACAACCCATGCTTCACCGGCACCCAGGTGATTCAAAGTCTTCATCTTGAAAACCGCCCTCATCCTTTTCTCCGCCCTTTCCTTCCTCGGTTATGGATCAGCATGCTTCTTTTCGAGCCGCATGCAGCAGGAGTTTCTTCGCTACCGTCTCGCCTCGCAGCGCATGATCGTGGGTGCCTTGCAGTGGGTCGCTGGGGTCGGCCTGCTGGCGGGAATGAGTCAGTCCTGGATGGGGCAGGCAGCAGCCGGCGGACTGGCGCTCATGATGTTGATTGCCGTCATCGTCCGCATCCAGATCAGAGACAGCCTGCTGCAAACGATCCCCGCAGTGTTTTATCTGGCACTCAACGCCTATCTCTGCCTCGCGGGATTCTGACCCGCACGCTGCCTAGAGCAGCGCTATGGCGGCGCACATCGCCAGCACCGCGAGAGAGGGCAGAGCCTTGCTGATCGGATCTTTTACTTTGAGGTGCATGACGAAGGCCCCCAGCATGAGAGCTCCCATGCCAAGCGCCGCAGGTTGCGCCAAACTGGGCATCCAAAACGAGGCCAGGAGCGCCAGTGCGAGGCCGACTTTGAGAACGCCGATGAGGCAGAAAATCGGGAAAGACAGGCCATAAACAGCAAACTCCTCGCGCAGGGTTTTCGCCTCCTTGCCTCGGTATGCGGTCGATTTGTCACGACGCAGAAGCCAGACATTCAGAATGCCGAGCGCCACGATGAGTTTCAGAGAGATGAGGAGGTAGTCCATGGTAATAAGGCAAACGATTCGACTTCGGTGGAATCAATCTCGGCCACCATGCTTCACTCATTCTCAAACAGCAAGCTAATCACTGCCATTGGTCTTAGACCGACCTCATGGTGCGAGTTTTTCGATCCAATCTGCGATCTTCGCGCGCATTTCATGCGCCGTGGAGTTGCTCGTCGCGTTTTGGGTCTGCGTTTGAGCCATGGTTTCCGCATCGCCGCCACCGCGCACGATTTGGGCGGCGGCGGAGTCCAGAATTTGCTGAGCTTCGGCATTCGGCTGGGTCTTTAAGGCCTCCCGGAGCAGCCACAGGTACTCGTAGTCGTCGCAGCCTTCGCGCATGAGTTCCCAGCGCAGGCTGGGCAGTGGCGCACCACTGAGCGGATCAGGGTAAAACATCTGGCCCATGCCCCAGACCGTCGCCCCATTGAACTGCGCATACACCAGCACGGGAGCCTCCCATGCGGTGCGGTAGCTGCCCAGCGTCTCAAAAGTCAGCCAGCCGCGGGCACCGATCTGCCAGGCCAGCCAGCCGAAGCTGCGGGCACTGATGGCCGGGTAGTCGATGAAGCTGCGGTAGTTGTCGCAAAAGGTGACGATCTCACCGTGCTTCTCGGCACGTTCCTTGGCCGCTGCGGCGTGATCGAGGTTTCGCAGGCACCAGTGGTCGATGTGGCCGATGAGCCCCTCCACCGGATCAGCCGTGCAGAAGGTGCGCAGACCTGGAGCGACCTCCCGCACCAAGCGCACGTAGTTGCGCACCACCTCATAGTTGTTCGCCGGGATGTCCTGAGCGCGATCACCGGTGTGGTAGGTGTAGGGCTCGTCCATCGTAGCGATGAAGGCGCGGTCCAGCCACCCACGCTGCTTCAACACGCCCTGCATGTGCTTCAAGTAGCTGCCAAACAGCGTGGTGAACTCCGGCGTCAGCGTTTTGTCCGGCTGACAGATCACCGCGCCCAGCCACTTCTGATTCGTCACCGCCGGGAAGTGATGCAGGAAGTACATCCCCTGCGCCAAAGCCGGTTCGGGATAAAAACCCCACACAGGCACAAACACATGCGTACCGCCGTTTTGAAACACCGCCTCCACCGCATGCTCCCACGCGGCGCTATCCACCGTGAGCACGCCATCCTTACCGATCTTCAGCTTGGGAGAGGGCACCAGCGGCTCCGGCGTCTGCCGATGCTCGATGAAGCCGCGCTGCAGCTCCGCCAGAAGCTCCGGCGTGCGTTGCGCTTCAGGAAGCTCGCGCAGATTCGCATAACTCGTATTCAGCAGTGGCGAACGCTCCGGCAAAGCGAAGCGCCGCACGTCCATAACCACACGAATCGTGTCTTCCGGCACAAGATCGGGCTTCATCCACGTCTCCTTGCGAAACACCAGCTTCACCGTGCCCTCGTAGCGTCCCGGATGCGCATCCCTCGGCACCTGCACCGTGATGAGAAACTGGAGATTGTGCCCAGGCCGCACCTCACCGCGATTCGCCAGCAAAGGATCAGGATACTGCCCCGTGCCCACCGGATAAGGCATCGCCTTCTTGATCCGCGTGCCGCTTGGCTCGTCGATGAACACGTAGCCCAGCCGCTGGGCCTTGATAAGCGCCGCCGGGATCACGCTGCCGTCGGCATGCTTCAAATCACCCGCCACCACGCTCACCTCCCGCAGCGGCACCAGTGGCCGCAGCACGGCCACAAACGGCTCCCGCTCGCCGCGTGCCGCACTCATCGTCACCGCTGCCGCGATGGGCGTGACGGGCAGTTCCTCCGCCGCCTTCACCTTCTCCACCGGATAGACCGCCCACACCCGATGATGCCAGCCTTCCGTGACGAGATCAGCAGCGGCGAGGCGGTATAAGGCCAGAAGGAAAAGAAGAAAGCGCATGGCAGAACGTCTTTAGCGCAAACTCTCGACGCCGCCTTTAACTTTGAAGGCTCAGTGCTGCCCCCCCACACACAGCTCCGCGCTACGTTCAAGGCCCACACGCCCCGTCTCTTCGAAATTAATTTTCCCAGGCAACCTTCGGCAGCAAGTTTGAGACGACTGGGGTTTTTCCCGCCCTAAGCAGGCCATGACAGCGTATCAGAAGGATGCGATCTTTACGTTATCCCGCTGTCAAAGTGGCCCTAGCCTGTTGGTTCGGCATGATTCCTTTGGCTTGGCTTGCCGATTGGATGTCCTTCGAGGCGCCGCGTCCTATCGTTGGGCCCTGGATGCTATCCGTTCTCATGTTCGGCGCTCTCCTCTTCAGCGCGGCTTTTTCACTGGCGGTCCTGCGTTGGCCCGCCGTCGTCACCGCATCATTTCACCCAACACTGGTCGCCACCTGCGGGCTTGTGTTGTGCTGTTCGAGCGGGGTCAAGGGCGCCGATGAATCCAGCGCGGTGCACTCGCATTCGATCGCGGAGTTTGACGACCAAGACGGCATCGACTGGCAGGTTGTGAATGATGGAGTGATGGGTGGGCTGTCCGAGGGCAAACTGACGCCGAACCCAGCCGGGACGATGATGTTCAGCGGCATGCTGTCGCTGGAGAACAACGGTGGCTTTTCGACCTTCCGCAGCAGCGATTTGAAACGGGACCTTAGCAGCGCTCTCGGTCTGCGACTGCGAGTGAAAGGCGATGGTCGCACGTATCAGGTGCGACTCGCTACCGACGCCCTTTTTCGCGGCATGGAGGTGTCCTTCGCGGCCGAGTTTACCACCATGAAGGGAGAGTGGATCGAAGTGAAGGTTCCCTTTGCCGACTTCAAAGGCAGCTTCCGAGGCCTCGACCTGCCCAAGGAGCGACTGGATACCTCCAAGGTCCGCCGCGTCAGTATTTTGATCGGCGATCAAAAGCAGGGCCCCTTCGCAGTCGAACTCGACTTCATTCGGACTTATGGCGCAACTGCCCCCAAGGGTTGAGGCCGAAGAATGGAGCATTGAGGTTGCGAGTTCAAGCCACCGCTGAGGCGTAGGCCATTGTCCACGCGGAACACCAATCAGGCGACTCAAAGCGTTTCCGATCTCAACGGATGATGCACACACGCACGGCTCATCAAGTTACCCCAAAAGAGGCTTCGCGCGGAAGTGCGTTCATGCTGCGCGACACCTGAGTTTCACTGCTCCGTTGTCACCGGCACGAGCGCCTCGTTGCGCCGCATGGCGGCTGGCGTCCACGGCGGGTCGTAGTAGGCGTTGAAAGCTGCCCCAGACTCCGTGAGTTTGTTCTGCTCCAGCCAGGCTTTCAGCTTTGCCAAGGCTTGTGCTTCGGCTTCCTGCGAAGGGGAACCGCTGTATCGGTAAACCGCCACGCGCCGGGCCTTGAGCGTGTCCACCATGACCTCAGCAGAAGCCGGGGCTGGCGTGGCGGCCTTGTGCTTCTCTGGCACCACAAAGGCCATTTTGCCCTCCACAATGAACACTGGTGTCGTCATGGCGATCTTCTCCTTCGCCACGTTGCCACCGTCGATGTAGCGAAACAGGCGCATGAAGCTTGAGTTGTCCTTGTCCCGCGCCGTCGTGGCGATCTTCAGCTCAGGATAGTCACGGATCTCGAATTCGCCGTCCTTGCGGATGACCTTGTAGGGCGCGGTTTCATAGCCCGCACGAGAGGTGGCACAGGCGGCGATGCTGATGGCGGCTGCCAACAGCCCCAGAGTGACGCGAAGCAGGTTTTTCATGGTCTGAGCATACGCGCTTCGTCGCTGTTTCAGGCCGGCAAAGTCCGTTTTTTCCACCAGAAACCCTGAGGTCGGCCGAAGCAGCTGGAGAAGTGAGGCGCGGAACGGCGGCATTCAAACCGCGTTTGGGGGCAGTCGCACGTTGTTCACGCTTCAGCGTGTTCTGGGGGGGGGGAGAGACCTTCGGGGAAACACGCTAAAGCGTGAACAACGGACGACGAGCATACGCACGGCAGCGAGTTGGCGGGCAGATCGGCGGGCCAGTCGAAGAGAGTTTCAAGTTCGGCGTCCTCCAGCAGCAGCGGGCTCTGACTTGGAACCTGAAACCTGAAACCTGAAACTTGGAACCTGAAACTTGAAACTCAGTGCTTAAAACATCCACCAGCCGCGCCAACAGCTTCTTGGGCTGCTACTTGCCCCCCAAGAGCGGATGCAAGACAGGACCGTCCATGTTTTCCACCTTCAAGCCGAGCAAGGCGGCCATCGTGGGTGCCACGGAGGTGTTGCTGACCGTGCCGCACCTTGCACCTGCCTGGATGCCCGCACCCCAGGCGACGAAGGCCGCGTGCATGTCCGGCTGTGCGGCGTCCGAACCATGCGTGCCCTTGGTCACCTCAATCAGCGGCGTCACGACCACGTCGCCTGCGGGCGAGTCCACGAAATTGAAACCGCTGGCCGCGGAGAGCACGAGATCAGCCATCTGCGGGTTCTTCGCTGGATCAGGCAGCCCATGGGCGGCGAAGTCGCCGGGGGTGATCACGGCGCCCACGCCTTCGAGTTGGCGAAACTGCTCCGCGAGCTTCTCCACCTGCGCCGTACGGCCCTCCTCCCGCAGCACATAAATGAAGCAGGCTCCTCCCTGCGCCACGGCACGGACACTGCCGCCCGTGATGCGCGGCCCGAAGGCGGTGAGCAGCCCCACCTGCCGCAGCAGCACATTCGGCTGAATCCGCCGACGGTAGGAGGTGAAGCCATGATCAGACACCACCACCAGCGTCCCGCGCCCGCCATGCGTGCGCTGCAGTTCCTGCCAGAGCTCGCCCACGCACGCGTCCTGGTTTTTCAAGGCGGCATAGGCCTGCGGTGAGCGGGGACCAAACCGATGCTGCGCGTGATCAAGCTCCACGAAATGCATGAGCAGCAGATGCGGGCGATGGACGCTCAGCAGATGCTTCCCCATCTGCGCAAACATGCGGTCCCGCTCGGCGATGCGCTCAGCATTCCACCACTCCTCCTGCATGCCCCAGGGGATGCCTTTCGCGGTGAACTCCTCCAGCAGCGAGGGTGTGGCGAACTGCTTCACCAGCGCCAGCGTGCCCACATCCGGGATGGTCCAATCCAGCGTCCGCGCCCCGCGAGTCGCCGGCCAGATCAGTGCGGCCGTCTTCAGGCCCGCCTGCTTCGCGAGGTCGTAGATCGTCGGCACCTTCACGATCTCGTCCTTGTTGAAGAGGGGATCGACCACCAGCGGCACGACCTCGTTCTTCGCGCGATCAAGCACACTGTTGCCAAGCACCCCATGCTTTCCGGGCTGCACGCCGGTGACCAGCGTGGTGTGATTGGGCCAGGTGACCGTGGGCATGGAGGCGATCATGCCCTGCGCACGCGCCCCCTCGGCGACCAGGCGGCGCAGCGTCGGGATCTCCGCCACGGGATCGTCGAGATAGAAGTTCGCCAGACCATCCACGCTCACCATCAAGACGATGCGCTCAGGCGTTTCCGCATCCACGCGTGGGGCACCAAGCAGCATGAAAAGAGCGAGCGGGAGAATGGAAACACGGAACATCCCTGCGCTGTAGCCTGCCAGCTTCGCGTTTCAAGCGATGCTGTACAACGATGAAACCTCTCCCACGGGACGTGGCAGAGGTGAAGCGGTCCGTTAGCGCCGAATGTGCAGGAATAGATTCACTCCCTCCGGCTCCCACTGCACGTCGATAGAATCCGCCGCTGCGCCCGCTTCGAGCGCCAGTTCACGCAGGTGATCTCGCGTGCGGTGCTGCAACACCCAGTCCCCCAGCAGCTCCATGTAATCGCGGCTGGGATTGAAGTCGGAAAAATTCCCCACCACCACTTCCCCGCCCCGTTTCGTCACGGCCATTAGCGCCTTCAGCAGATACACGAAGGTGCGGTCCGTGAGGTAATCAAACAAACCCGCCGACCAGACGAGTTCGTAGCCCTTCGCCGGCAAGAAACGCAGCACGTTGCGATGATAAAACTCCACCCGCTGCGCAAACGGCGCGCAGCGCTGCTTCGCATGCTCAATGGCGTGAATCTCCGCATCCACGCAGTCAAACAGCACCTCGCGCTCAGGATTGTCCAGCACCCACTCGCGCACATCATGGGCCGGGCCGCTGGCGACGTTCAGCACCTTCAGCCGGGACTTGGAACGTCCCGCCGCGTGCGAGTTCAGCAGTTGATGAAAGTAGGCTTTGCGATTGCGCACCGCGTTCGGTGCCGCCTGCGAGTGGAAATACAGATCCCAGCGGCGGAGATGCGGCTCCTGGGCCGTTTGCAGCGTGTAAATCGCCTCGATGATCTCAAAGTCGCCGCTGTAGCCGAATTTTTTGCCCAGCGCCCGCGCCTGCATCGTCCCTTCGAGATGCCGATGCGTGATGTCCTGCGCGTAGGCCAGCACCTCGTCCCGATCAATTAACTTGGCCCGCACTGCATCACCCAGCTGCCGCAGCGTGCGGTTCAACAGCGCGTACTCATTCGGCATCGGACCGCCTTTGGCGATGAGTTCGCGCATCAACTCATCAACTTGCATCAACGGCTCGACAGCACCCCGGCGGTCGTACATTCGTTCTTGGAGGACAAGGGGCGGCATGCGCTGGTTTGAAACTGAAGAAAGTCCTCGGGAAGCCGGTCGGGAAACGTAATTCGCTGATAATAAGCCTTTCCTAACCAATCGGGAAGCGAAAAATTCGGCTGCCCGTCCGTTACCTGAGACCTTCATGCCGTTTCGCCTCTGGATATCAGCCCTCATCACCGTCAGCGCCATCGCCGCGCCCGTGGACTTTGTTCGTGATGTGCGTCCGATCTTGGAGAAGCACTGCTGCGAGTGCCACGGCGAGAAAAAGCAGAAGTCCGGCCTCCGCCTCGACATCAAATCCGAAGCCTTCAAAGGCGGCGACAACCACGCGCCTGACATCATCGCAGGGAAAGCCAAGGACAGCCCGCTCATCCACTTCATCACCACCGATGACGAGGACGAACTCATGCCTCCTAAAGGCAAACTCTCCTCCAGAGAGATCGAAACACTGACCGCGTGGGTCAATGAAGGGGCCGTGTGGCCCAATGGGGTCGATACGGCCAAACTTGAGGACAAGCGCGATCATTGGAGCTTCAAGCCGTTGAAAGTTTCAGGTTCCAAGTTTCAGGTTTCAGGTTCAGCAACGGTCACCGCCACTGGACAACTTGAAACTTTAAACCTGAAACTTGGAACTCAATCGATCGACACCTTCATCGAATCCAAACTGAAAGAGAACGGCCTCACCATGTCTCCCGAGGCCGATCCTGTCTCCTGGCTCCGCCGCGTCACCTTCGATCTCACCGGACTGCCGCCCACCCCCGAGGAAGTCGCCGAGTTTTTGAAGCACAAAGACCAAGCTGCTGTCGTCGAGCGCTTGCTGGCATCGCAACGCTACGGTGAACGCTGGGCGCAGCATTGGCTGGATGTCGTGCGCTACGCCGACACGCACGGCTTTGAAGTCAACACGGAGCGCCCCAACGCCTGGCCCTACCGCGACTACGTCATCCGAGCTTTCAACAACGACACGCCGTATGATCGCTTCATCAAAGAGCAGCTCGTCGGCGATGCGATGGGCCAGGACGCCGCCACCGGTTTTCTCGTCACCGCCTCCGTGCTTCTGCCCGGCCAGATCGGTAAAGACGATCCATCCAAGCGGCTCGCGCGGCAGGATTCCATCGACGAAATCGTCGTGAACATCGGCCAAACCTTCCTCGGCCTCAGCATCGGCTGCGCGCGCTGCCACGATCACAAATTCGATCCCATCACGGCCAAAGACTACTACGCCATGCAGGCCTTCGTCGCCGGCGTCGAGTATGGCGACCGCGATCTGCGCACGCCGGAGGCTGTGGCCGCACGCACGGAGGCCAAACGTCTCCAGCCGCGCCTCGCCGAGATCGACAAAGAACTCGCCCGCTTCGTGCCCTTGGTGAAATCTGGTGCCGAGCGTCCCATGATCAACGCCCGAGAAAACGCGGATCGTTTTGCGCCAACCAAAGCCAAACGCGTGCGCTTTACCATCAAGGCCACGAACAACCTGGAGCCATGCATCGACGAACTCGAAGTCTTCAACACCAGTGGTGAGAACGTCGCACTCGCCACCGCAGGCACGCAACGTAAGTCCGGCGGCGACATCGGTGTCGCCGAGCGCCACGAGCTGCGCTTCATCAATGATGGCCGTTACGGCAACGGGCGCAGTTGGATGGCAAAAGAGAACGGCAAAGGCTGGGTCGAACTGGAGTTCACGCAGGAGCAAACCATTGAGCGCGTCGTCTGGGGCCGTGATCGCGAGGGCAAATTCACGGACCGACTCGCCATCGATTATCAAATCGAAATCGGCCACAACTCAGGACAGTGGCAGACCATTGCCGATGCGAGTGACCGGCGGAAATTTGATCCCAAGGACAAGAAACAGGCGAAGCCCACACTTAACGGCCTCAGCGCGGATGAGGCCAAGCGTGCGAAACCGCTCGTGCAGGAAAAAGCGGACATCGAAAACAAGATCAAAGCCGCTGAGAACGCGCAAAAGGTCTTCGCCGGCACCTTCCGCACGCCGGATGACATTCATCTCCTGAATCGCGGCGATCCTGAGCAGCCGAAGGAACCCGTCGTGCCCGCCGTGCTCAGTGCCCTGGGTGATTGGAAGCTCGCGAAAGAGACGCCCGAACAAAAACGACGACAAAGCCTCGCCGACTGGATCGCCAGCCCGCAAAACCCGCTCACCGCCCGAGTCATGGTCAACCGCATCTGGCAGGGCCACTTCGGCACCGGTCTCGTGCCCACTCCGAGCGACTTTGGGCGCATGGGCATGAAGGCCAGCCATCCCGAGTTGCTCGACTGGCTCGCCGCTGAGTTCATCCGCAGCGGTTGGTCGATCAAGCACATGCACCGCTTGATCGTGCTGAGTGCGGCCTACCGCCAGTCGTCAAGGATGGGCGATTTGCAATCGCCGTCGGCGGTTGAAAACCGACGCTCCTTGGACATTGATTCCGAATCCCGCTACCTCTGGCGTTTCCCCAGCCGCCGTCTCGAAGCCGAATCCATCCGCGATTCCATGCTCGCCGTCAGCGGCCAGCTCAATGTGAAGATGCATGGCCGTGGCTTCAATCTCTTCGATCAACGTGGCGGCCTCAGCGGCTTCGATCCCATCGAGACCTTCACGCCCGACAACCAGCGCCGCATGATCTACGCCCACAAAGTCCGCCGCGAACCCGAGACCGTCTTCGGTGCCTTCGACTGCCCCGATTCTGGCCAAAGCAGCGCCATCCGCCGCGCCAGCACCACGCCGATCCAAGCCCTCAACCTCTTCAACAGCCGCTTCACCCTCACCCAGGCCGACGCCTTCGCCTCAAGAGTAAAAAAAGAAATGGGAGACGACAGCGCCAAACAAATCACCCGAGCTTATCAACTCGCCCTCAGCCGCGAACCAACACGCGATGAACTCGCCGAAGCTCAGCCCATCGTCCGCCAGCATGGCATCGCCCCGCTTTGCCGTGCGCTGTTCAACTCGAATGAGTTTCTCTTCATCCCATGATCCCAAATGCGGAACACCTCTCCCTCGCCGGACGCCATCTTCTCGACCGTCGTCGCTTCCTATCAAGCAGCGCCACCGCTCTTGGTTCGATCGCCTTGACGAACTTGCTCGGGCTGGATGGCCTACTTGCTGCCGACGGCCCGATCATTGACCCCGGTCGGCCTTATGCACCACGTCAGCCGCATTTCCCCGCCAAGGCAAAGAATATCGTCGTCATCTTCTGCGCCGGTGCGGTGAGCCAGCTTGAAACGTGGGACTACAAACCCGAACTCATCCGCTGGGACGACAAACCTCTGCCCGGCGGCCCGGCGGTGACGTTCCAAGGTCCGGCGGGCAATCTCGCACGACCTCAGTATGCCTTCCGGCCACGCGGCCAAACCGGCAAGTGGGTGAGCGACATGATCCCGCACCTCGCAGAACTGACGGATGACCTCGCCTTCGTGCATTCGCTCACCAGCAAATCCAACACGCACGGCCCGGCGGAGAACTTCCTCTCCACCGGCTCCGTGCTCGATGGCTTCCCCAGCCTCGGTGCTTGGACGACGTATGCGCTCGGCAGCGAGAACCAGGACCTCCCCTCCTACGTCGCCATTCCAGACCCACGCGGGGTGCCGCAGAATGGAGCCAACAACTGGGGACCAGGCTTTCTCCCTGCTGCCTTCCAAGGCACCACAATGAGCAGCAAAAGCCCCGTGCGCCATCTCTCCGCACCCGGCGTCTCCGCCACGGCTGATCAAGCCGCACGCTCTTTGCTGCAAAAGATGAACGCGCGACATTTGGAAGCCAACCCAGGCGATCAAAAACTCGCGGCACGCATCGCCAGCTATGAGCTCGCCGCGCGCATGCAGCTCAGCGTCCCGGAGATCAACGACCTCAGCACCGAACCCGCGCACATCCTAAAAATGTATGGCGCGGATGACACGCAAAACGCCGACAAAGCCGCCTTCGCCAAGAACTGCATCCTAGCGCGCCGACTCATCGAACGCGGGGTGCGTTTCGTGCAGCTTTTCAACGGCGCGTATGCCAGCGGTGGCAAACTCAATTGGGACGGCCACAGCGATCTCAAAACGCAGTATGACGTGCATGCTTCGATCCTCGACCAACCCGCCGCCGCCTTGATCCGTGATCTGAAACAACGTGGGCTGCTTCAAGACACACTCGTGGTTTGGTGTACCGAATTCGGCCGCATGCCCTTCTTCCAAAAAGGGGCGAAGGGTCGTGATCACAACCCCGATGGCTTCACCTGCTGGATGACGGGTGCCGGCGTCAAAACTGGCATTAGCACCGGCGAATGCGACGAACTCGGCCAGAAAGCCGTGAAGGACATTCATCCGCTCTATGACTTCAACGCAACGATCCTCCACCTCCTCGGCCTCGACCACGAACGCCTGACCTTCGAGCACAATGGCTTCCAGCGTCGCCTCACGAATGTGGAAGGCCATGTGATCAAAGAGATGCTGGCGTGAAGCCGCCATTCAACTTCGGTGTCTGGCTGAATCATTCCCCATGAGACTGACAAAGGCACGGTCATCCACCTCAAGCAGGCCCACGACAAAAAGGAGTGAAAGCGACGTAGCCCGTTTTGACTCCAAATGGAGACGGGCTGTGTGAAGCTGGAAAACCTACAGGGCTACGCATGAAATCGAAAAATCAATCGAGCAGCTCTTGTGTCTCCCGCAGATTCATTGAGGCCAGCAGATTGTCCTCCTACATCATCGGTGGGCCGCCCTGAATCTTCGGCTCATCCGGGAAGTGGGTGCGCAGTTTTATCCTGCCTCACGAATGACGCATCAGCCCCCTCACCTAACCTCTCCCCGCGTTATGTTGCAGATCATGGTATCACCCATCGCGGGGAGAGGGACTGCAAAAGAGAGCGGTTTCGCTGCAAGAGAGCCCCTGACAGTGCTGCCTAGCTGGAAGGCCAGCTTTCAGATCCCTCTCCCCGCCTGCGTGGTTGTGTGTTTGGTCTCTGCGGGGAGAGGTTAGGTGAGGGGAACTGTCACCATGGTTATGGTTCGCAAACGCACTGACTTCCCGGATGAACCGAATCTGCGGAAAATCATCGGCCGACTGTCTTGAGACCGAGGGTCGATTTTGGGTGCGTAAGCCCTGGGAAACCTACTTCTTCTTCACCTTCTTCCCGGGCTGCTTCATCACGAGCGGCCAGTCGGCGTGCTCGGTGCGCAGGGTTTTCAGGAGGGATTCGGCTTGGGAGACGAGGTCGGGCTTTTCAGCAGCGAGGTCTTTGGACTCGGCGAGGTCGGTGGCGAGGTCATAGAGCTCGATGGGCTTGGCGGGGCCGTTGCGGACCGCTTTCCAGTCGCCAAAGCGGACGGCTTGGAGGGAGGTGCCTTCGTGGAGTTCCCAGTAAAAGGCTTCGCGCTTGGGGGCGGAGCCGCCTTTGAGCAGTTCGGCAACGCTGTGGCCGTCGTGCGGGGTTTTGAGTTCGACTCCGGCGAGCTCGGCGGCGGTGGGTAGAAAGTCCCAGAAGGCCCAGGGGGCTGCGCTGGTGACTCCGGCGGGAACTTTTCCCGGCCAGTGGGCGATGCCGGCCTGACGCAGGCCGCCTTCATAGAGGCTGCGTTTGAAGCCGCGCAGCTTGCCGCCCATGGACTGGTCGAAGAGTTTGCCGACCTCTGACTTGGGCTCGAAGGATGCGCCGTTGTCGCCGCTGAAGATGACGAGGGTGTTTTCGTCCACTTTCAGCTCTTTCAGCAGGTCGAGCAGGCGGCCGACATCGCGGTCGAGGCGGGTGACCATGGCGGCGTAGGTTTTCTGGAGCTGGGTCCAGGGCTTGTCTGCGTATTGGCCGAGGTCGTCGATCTCATATTTGCCGTGAGGCAGGGTGATGGCGTGGTAGAGAAAAAAGGGGCCGCTAGCTTGGCTGCGAACCCAGTCGAGCGTGTCCTTGCCGATGAGGTCCATGGCGTAGGTCTTGCCATCGAGCTCGATGCGCTGGTCATCCTTCCACAGATACTTCGGGAAGTAGCTGTGGGCGTGGCGCTGGCAGTTGTAGCCGTAAAAGTGGTCGAAGCCTTTCTTCAAAGGGCTGCCGGTGGTGTCAAACATGCCCATGCCCCACTTCCCCGTGCAGGCGGTGGCGTAACCGGCGCTTTTCAGCACTTGGGCCACGGTGGTGACCTCGGCAGGCAGGGGCTTTTGGCCCTCGGGCTGCACTTCGCGATTCGCGCGGATGGGGCAGTGGCCCATGTGGAGGCCGGTCATGAGGGAGGAGCGGGACGGTGCGCAGACGCTGGTGCCGGAGTAGAGCTGGGGGAACTTTGTGCCCTCCGCCGCCATGCGGTCGAGGTTCGGCGTCTGAATGAGCTTTTGCCCATAGCAGCCAAGATCTCCTTGTGCGAGGTCATCGCAGAGGATGAAGATGATATTGGGCTTCTCCGCCGCCAGGAGGGATGAGCAGAAGACGGTGAAGAGGAGGCTAAGGCGAAGAAGCTGAAGCATAAAAGAGGGCACCGGAAACGCCGGGCAAGATGGCGATCTGGCAAGTAAACGAGAGTCTCACTCCCATCCCCTTTTCAAGAAAGCCAATCTCAGGCAGCCCAGCGCCGGGCGGAGTATGGCTTGGGTTCACAAACGCCCATCGCCCCGACTCCGCCGCACAAAACGTCCTTCTTCAATCGCAGCGGCATCTCGAAGCTCGCATGCACATGAACTAACGGCCACGACACGCCAAAACCCACTTTGACCGCTTTGGCAAAACGGATACGATCGGGATATGATTGCTGCGATTGACCCACCCAAGCCGAAAACTGACCATCGTCGTTTGAAGCCCGGGTTTTCTCATGACATGGAGACACTCAATCAGCACCAAAAACTGAGCTCTGAAGAACTGGGCGAACTGGTGCATCAGTTGGCTGATAAGCCAGGACAAGAATGCTGAAGATTCTGAACCACGATCGACCAGCCGGGGCCATGTTTCATTGGATCCAGCTCGTGCGTGATCGCGCCCTATCGCTCACACGGATGCCTCGGTTGAGCGAGTGGATGAATGGAAGCCGCGAAGTTCCGCCGGACCGGTGGCTCAAAAAGTTCTCCGGCATGACCGTCTGTGGCGGAGGTTCGTTGGTGAAAACGTTTTTGCTTCCGTATCAGGCGGCGACTGGCAAGGAGGTGTTGTGAAGCCTCCCGCTGAATCCATTTCCCACATCCGCGCCTCGTTTCCTCAGCAAGGTTTCTTCCAGGACAAGGAGTGGGTACTGTCGCCGGAGGCGTTTGCGCTGGATGCGGCGACGGTGGAGCTGATTCGAGCGCTGGGACCGGCTTTGCGGGCGTTTCAGCGGGCCTGCAACCGGTTGTATTTCGATGAGGCGCATCCGTGGGTGGCGAAGTTGCTGGATCAGGGCAAACCGCAGCGAGTGATCGAACTGGGGAGAAACCCGCGCTGGCATGAGGATCTGCCGCGTGTGTTACGGCCGGATTTGGTGCTGACGGAAACCGGTGTGAGCATTTCGGAACTCGATTCATTCTATGCGGCGATGGATCAAAATGTGATCGGTGGTGCCGCAGGCATGATTGACGCGTTTGCGGCGGCATTTCCGAGTGAGGACATCCTGATCTCGCGTGAATCCGGCGATTACCTGCCTGAAATGAGCTGGCTGGCGGATCGGCTGGGGCAGCGCGTGTGGCGGCCTTGGGAGATCGAGCCGTTTGAACTGAATGGCACGGCGATTTACCGCTTCTTCGAGCTATTTGACCTCGCGAACGTCGAAAATGCCGATGTGATGCTGCGCATGGCCGAACGCGGCGAGATCAGCTTTACGCCGCCGATCAAAGCCTTCCTCGAAGAGAAACTGTGGCTCGCGCTGTTCTGGTCGCCCGCCTTGGAAGACTTCTGGAAGTCCGCACTGAGCACGCCGCACCTCGAACTGTTGAAGAAATGCATCCCCATGGGCTGGGTGGTCGATCCGGTGCCGCTGCCACCGTTCGCGGTGTGGCCGAAGCTGGACATCCAGAGTTGGCATGAGATGAAATCGTTCGGAGGCAGGCTGCGGCAGCTTGTGTTGAAGATCAGCGGCTTTTCGGAACGCGGCTGGGGTTCGCGGGGGGTGTTCATTGGTCACGATTTGTCGCAGGAGCAGTGGGGCGCGGCGATTGATGAGGCGCTGGCGAGTTTCCCGACGAATCCGTTCGTGCTGCAGGAGTTTCATCGAGCGAAGGTGGTCACGCATCCGGCTTGGGATGAGGAGAAACAGACCACGAGAGCGATGCAGAGCCGGGTGCGGCTGTGCCCGTATTATTTTGCCACTTCGGACGAGGACCATGATCCGGCGCTGGGTGGTGTGCTGGCTACGGTTTGCCCGGCAGACAAAAAAATCCTCCACGGCATGCGGGACGCGATGATGCTGCCTTGCGTTGCGCGGTGATTTCCGCTCCAATGGGGCACCATGAAGCTCCTTCCCGCCCTTCTGCTCGTCTCGACCTCCGTTTTCGCCGCTGAACCGATGGTGGTGAAGCTATGGCCCAGTGGAGCGCCGGAAAAGCCCGGTGTGAAGATTGAGGCAGAGAAAGAGGTGCCAAAGAAGAATGCCGAGGATGTGCAGCGCATCACCAACGTCACAGATCCGATGATCACGGTGTTCAAGCCGGAAAAACCGAACGGCACGGCGGTCCTCGTCTGCCCCGGCGGTGGTTACGGCATCCTGGCGTATGAGCACGAAGGCTCACAGGTCTGTGAATTTCTCAATCAGCACGGCGTGACGGGCATCCTGCTCAAATACCGCGTGCCAAAGCGTGATCCGAAAGATCCAGGCCGTGAGGCGCTGCAGGACGCACAGCGTGCGATGGGCATCATCCGCCATCACGCCGCCGAATGGGGCCTCAAACCCGACCGCATCGGCATCCTCGGCTTTTCTGCCGGTGGTCATCTCTCAGTCATGACCACGCTGCACGCCAACGAGCGCACCTACACGACCGATCCTGCGCTCGATGTCGATGACGCGACACCGAACTTCGCGATCCCTGTGTATCCGGCTTACCTCGTGAGCAAAGAGGAGCCTGGGAAGCTGCTGCCGGGCTACGAGGTCACGGCGAAATCGCCGCCGATGTGCCTCATCCATGCGGGTGATGATCCATGGCCGGCAACAGCCAGCGCCTTGCTCTACCTCGAATACAAAAAGCTCAACATCCCCTGCGAACTGCACATTTACGCCAAAGGCGGCCACGGCTTTGGCATGCGCAAAAGCGGCGGCCCGGTGAACGACTGGCCGAGCCGAGTGGCGGAGTGGATGAAGTCCATGAGTTACATCCCCTGATGCCATGAAGCTTCGTCAGCAATCCACACCTGCCAGCGTAGGGCTGACGAAGGCAGACCGACACCAGCCAATGGTGTCAGACCTAACAGAGACGATCTGCCGCTTCTCACCAGACGGCACGCTCATTTATGTGAACGAGGTGTATTGCCGATTATTTGGCAAGACGAGCAAGGAGCTGATCGGCCGCCGCTGGCAGTCCGTGGTGGTGCCTGAGGAACCGCAGATGATCGAGGATAAGCTGCGGGCGCTTTCGCCGCAGAACCCGGTGGTGGTGATCGAAACCCGCGTGCAGGACGGCCAGTCACGAATGCGCTGGATGCAGTTCGTGAACCGGGGACTGTTCAACGAAGCCGACGGTCTCATCGAGATTCAATCGGTCGGGCGTGACATCTCGGAGCGCGTGCATGCCGAGCAGAAACTGAAGGAAAGCCAGCAGCGCTGGCGCTTCGCGCTGGAAAGCTCCGGTTTTGGCGTGTGGGACTGGGATGTCGAAAACGACCGGATTTTCTTTTCCGCCCAATGGAAAACAATGCTCGGCCATGAGCCGCATGAGCCAGCGCCCGTGAGTTATCCCGAATTTCAGACGATTGTGCATCCGAGCGACATGGCAGGGCTGCGCCACGCAGTTGAAGAGCATCTGGAGGGGCTAATCCCCAGCTTCTCCATCGAGTTCCGTCTGCGCTGCAAGGACGGCTCATGGAAATGGGTACTGAGCCGGGGTCGTGTGATTGATCGCGCCCTCCAAGGCCGCGCGTTGCGCATGATCGGGACCACGGCGGACATTTCGCAGCGCAAGGCAGCCGAGGAGCGCGAGGCGCGCAGCCTGCAATTGATCGCCGAAGGCGCGCCCGCCAGCGCGGTGCTGGAGGCCATCACACGCAATGTGGAGGCGGGGCATCCTGGGATGCGGTGCAGCGTGATGTTGGTGGACGCGTCCGGCTTGAGTTTGAAGATAAAGGTCGCGCCCACTTTGCCGGACTATGTGTGGGAGGCCATTGACGGCCTACCCGTCGGCCCAAACGTGGCCTGCTGCGGCGCGGCAGCGCATTCAGGGATGCGGGTGATCTGCCCGGATGTGCTGGCAGATGCGCGCATGGAGTACTTTCACCAAATGGCTTCCAAGGCCAGCCTGCGGGCCTGCTGGTCGGAGCCGATCATCAGCAGAGCTGGCAAGGTGCTGGGCACCCTGGCCTGCTATCACAATCATCCTCACGAACCTTCGCCGACGGAGATACATACCGTCGCACACGCTGCTCGGCTCGCCGCCCTAGCACTCGAGCGCGAGTGGAATGAGCAGGCGCTGCGCATCAGCGAGGAGCGTTATGCGCGTGCGCTGAGAGGCACCACGGACGGCTTATGGGACTGGAACATCTGCTCTGGAGATGTGTACCTCTCGCCACGCTGGAAGGAGATGCTCGGTTTTGCCGAAAACGAGCTAGTGATCAGTCGTGAGGAGTTTTTCATGTCACGGCTGCACCCGGAGGACGTGCCGAAGGTCCAAGCGGCGCGTCAGGCGCATTTTGAGCAGAACCTTCCTTACCAAGTTGAGTTCCGCTTACGCACCAAGGATGAGAGCTACCGCTGGTTCCTGGCCCGAGGGCAGGCCGAGCGGGATGACAGCGGCGAGATCACCCGCATGAGCGGCACGATTTCCGACATCTCCGCCCGCAAAGTGGCCGAGCTGGCGCTGGAGCAGAGTGAGCAGCGCTTCCGTGAGGTGTTTGAACTCGCGGCCGTAGGCATCGCGGTGATCGACACGCCCACAGGCCGCCACCTCAGCGTGAACCAGCGCATGTGCGAGATCAATCACCGCAGCCGTGAGGAGCTGCTGCGACTGACCTTCATGGACTTGACCCATCCGGATGATCTGCAGAACGATTTGGACCATATGGAGGAGCTGAAGGCAGGCCGCATCCGCAGTTTCAGAATGGAGAAGCGCCATGTGGCCCCGGATGGCCGCATCACCTGGATTCACTTGGCCGTCGCTCCGATGTGGCGACCAGGAGAGCCCCCCCTGCGCCACATTGCCGTGATCAAGGACATCAACGAACGCAAGCAGGCGGAGTTCAATTACCGCCGTGAGCTGGCCTATAATCAGGCGCTGGTGAACCACACCTCGGCCTTCATCGTTGTGATGGACATTGAAGGCCGCTTTGCCCATGCCAACACCGCCTTCTTCACCACGATGGGGTATGGGCAAAAGGAAGTGATTGGCAAAACAGCCTGGGAAATCGGTCTGATGGACGAACCGGAAGTGACACGGTCCAAAGCACGCTTTGCCCGCCTGCTGCGCGGCGAGGACAACCCGCCCACCGACGCGCGGCTGCGTGCCAAAAACGGCGAGTGGCACACCATTGAACTCCGCAGCACCTCCACCCGCGCACCAGATGGCAGCCCGGACCGCATCATCATCACCGGCACGGACATGACCGAGCGCGACCGCCTCCAGCGCGAGTTGCTGCGTGTCGTCGAGCAAGAGCAGGCGCGCGTGGGGCACGACCTGCATGATGGCGTAGGCCAGACCATGACCGGCATGGTCATCATGATCGAGGCCCTGGAGGCAGAGCTTCAGGGAGAGGCCAAGGCTAGCGCCAAACGCATCCATGAGCTGATGAACGAATCAGTGTCAGAAGTCCGCCGCATGTCCCACGGTCTCTCGCCCACCAGCGTCAGATATCGAGGTCTAGCCGGTGCCTTGAACCTACTGGCGGAAACGGTGCGCACCAATTTCCGCACGCCCTGCACCTGTGAGGTGGACTCCGGACTCGCCATCAACAACGAGGACAAGGAGACGCATCTTTTCCGCATCGCCCAAGAAGCCGTGAACAACGCCTTGCGCCACGGCAAGCCTAGCAAGGTGAAGATCTCACTGCACGGCACCGAGCTGCGCGAATGCGAGTTATGCGTGGAAGATGATGGCGCCGGCATCCGAAAGTCGAAGTCAGCTCCAGAAAGCGGCATCGGCATGCGGGTGATGGAGTATCGAGCCAACCTCATTGGCGGCAGACTCAAGATTCAGAACAAGCCCAAACGCGGCGTCATCGTCACCTGCCGCTTTGAGTGCGATGAGGCCAAAAAGGTCAAATCACCGAGAAAACGGAAGTCCTCCCAGTAAACAGACCTGTTTACTCCCGCGTGATCAGTTCATCCAGGTTCAGCACGATGCGGACCGTCGCTACCCATGCGGCGTTTTCGGTGGCGGGAACATTTGAAACCGCATGAGAGCCAAGCGCGGCCTTGGCCTCAGCGGCGGGGCCGTTCTGATAGGTGTAGCGCGCTTCAACCAGCAGTTTTGTCATCGCCGTGAGTTCTTGCGTGGTCGGTGCTCGTGACACACATGAACGAAAGGCGCGGGCAAGGCGGGAGGCGTCATCTTTGAGCGCGGCATCGGTCAAAACATGTTTCGCCAGGGCTTGCGCCGCTTCGGCAAAGGCCTCGGCATTCAGCGTCGTGAGGGCTTGCAGCGGCGTGTTGGAAACGGTGCGTTTCACGTTGGTCGTGTTGGCATCTGGGCAGTCGAAAGTGGTGAGGTCGGGATGCGGTGCGGTGCGCTTGAAGAAGGTGTACATGCCACGGCGGTAGCGATCCTCGCCCGGGCTGGTGCTCCACTTGAAATTGCCCGCGTAGCTCAGCGCATCGATGCCCTCGGGAATCGGCGGGAAGACACTCGGGCCGCCGATCTTGGCGGAAAGCAGGCCGCTGGCGGCGAGGTAGAGGTCGCGCACGACTTCGCCATCAACACGCAGGCGGTTTTGACGCCAGAGCAACGCGTTCTTCGGATCGATCTCCATCACCTTCGGCGGCAGGTTCGCGGGTATGACAGAGCTTTGCCGGTAAGTGGCCGACATCATGATGGTTTTGAGGATTTTCTTCCGGCTCCAGCCCTGCTTCATGAATTCATCGGCCAGCCAGTCCAGCAGTTCGGGGTGCGTCGGCGGCTCACCGCGCACCCCGAAGTCGGCGACGGTGCGCACGAGGCCTTCGCCGAACAAACGGTTCCAGAAGTGGTTCACGGTGACGCGTGGTGTGAGCGGGTTGTTCGGGCCAACGAGCCAGCGTGCCAAATCAAGGCGTGAGGAGCCTTTCACGGGCGGCAGAATGCCCAAAGCCCCGGGAACGACCACGTCGGCAGGCTGCAGGAAGTCGCCACGATGCAGCAGGTTTGTTTGACGCGGGTTGTTGTTCCGCTGGGCGAGCACACGCACGTCCATGAGCGGTGGTTGGGGCAGTTGGGACTCCGCTTCCTGCAAAGCACGGGCAGCAGCGACGACTTCAGGGTCCACCTTCTCCATCCAGGCCCACAGCGGCAGGATCACGACTGGATTGCGGCGTTTCGGCTCCTCACTGAGGATTTTGCGAATCGCCTCGGGGGCGATGCTGTCTTCCGTCTCTTCGCTCGCCGCGAGGACACGCAAGCGACCAAGGGTATGACCGATCTGCTTGTAGTTTTGGTCCAGACGCAGTCTGAGCTGGTCACCGGGCTGCAAGAGAATGGATTCGGCCAATTGCAGGGTGAGCGTGTGCTTTTTGCCCGTGGCACCGGAAACGGCCCAGCCAGTTTGATCATCCGCATCGAGCGTTTTGTCGGCGGTGAAGGTCTTCTGCTCGAAATCGGCCTGCGGGGAGTGCAGGATGAGTTCCTGCGTGGTTTTGCCGCGTTGCAGCGTGGCGCTGAGCTGGGTGAGCACGAAGTTGCCATTCTTGTTGTAACCGGGGCCTTGACCGGGCAGCGAAGCATCCGGCAGCACTTCGATTTGCAGCGCGGTGATGGGTTTGGCGTGGCCGCTGATCTCCAAAGTGTAGCTGTCAGTCTTGGGAGCTTTGTTTTGCGCCAGGAAGGAGCCATCCGGCTGCTTTTGCAGCTTCGCGGAAAGCGCCTTGGCACTCGAAATCGGCAGCGGCTCGAACTTCTGCACTGCTTTGGCCTCAGCCGCCTTGGTGAGGCGCGCCTGGATGCCTTTCTCCCATTCGGGCAGTTTCACCGGGAGCTCGGCTTTCGCAGCGTCGAGCGCTTTGCGCAGCGGGATGAGCTTCTTCACGGCATCGCCGTTCTTTTTCTCGTAGGCGGTCCATGCTGCGGGGGTGGTGGGCACTTGGTGGTTCACTTCGTCGCCATTGTTGAAGTAGGCGAAGAGCTGGTAGTACTCCTTCTGCGTGATCTGATCGTACTTATGCGTGTGGCAGCGCGCACAGCCAACGGTGAGGCCGAGCCAGACCGTGCCGAGTGTTTCGGTGCGATCCATGCAGGCTTCGATGCGGAACTGCTCTTGATCGGTGCCGCCTTCGGTGTTGGTGAGTGTCTGGCGATTGAATGCTGTGGCCACGATTTGCTCCGGCGTGGCAGCGGGCAGTAAATCTCCGGCGAGTTGTTCAATGGTGAACTGATCGAAAGGCAGGTCGTCGTTGATGGCGCGGATCACCCAATCACGGAAGCGCCAGGCATCGGGACGCGGGCGGTCTTTTTCATAGCCGTCGCTGTCTGCATAGCGTGCCATGTCCAGCCAGTGGCGGCCCCAGCGCTCGCCGAAGCGTTCGGAGGCGAGCAGGCGGTCGAGGAGTGCTTCGTATTTTTGGTCGGACCAGTTGGATGCATTCGACAGCTCCGACAACGATGGCGGAAGCCCCAGCAAGTCATAGGTGGCGCGTTTGATGAGTGTGCCTGGATCGGCCTCTGGCGAAGGAGAAATGCCTTCTTTGGAGAGCCTAGCGCGAATGAATTCGTCAATGCCGCTGCCTTTGGGCCGCGTGACCGGCTTGTAGGCCCAGTGCGCCTCAAACTTGGCCCCTTCCGCAATCCACTGCCGCAGCACCTCAATGTCTCGCGCCTTCACGGGATGCTTGGCACGATGCTTCGGCGGCGGCATCTGCTCATCAGGATCATCCGACGCGAGTCGGGCGATCATCTCGCTCTGGTCCGGCTTTCCAGGCACGATGCCGTGCGCTCCGCTTTTTAGTGCTATGAGCGCGAGTTCACGACTGGTGAGCACAAGGCCGCCTTTGGAGTCATCCGGGCCGTGGCATTCGAGACAGTGCTCGGCAAAGAGCGGCTGAACGTCGCGGGCAAAATCGACGGGGGCAGCGCGGAGGCTCGCAACAAGCAGAATGAAAGGGCTAAAACGCAAAACGGGCATGCTGGCTAAACGCCGCATGCCCGCTGGGTGTTGCGGAAAGGGTCAAGAGGTCAAGGAGTCGTCAAGGTGGTCAAGCGATGACGTGATGGCCATTTCTTGACTCCTTGACCCATCCTTGACGGGTCAGCATTAATGTTTCAACAGCCACTCTGTGGTGCGCGGATTGAAGTCGCCCATTTGCTCCCAATGGAAAGCGTGGCCGGCGTTGTCATAGAGGTGCAAGTCCGCGCCGGGAATGGCGGCGGCGACTTCCTGGCTCATCCACTGCGGGGTGAAGGTGTCGTTCTTGCCACCGATGACAAGGGTGGGGCACTTCACATTTTTGAGTTCGTTGAGCGTGTTGTGCGTCATGGCGGCGGCACTTTGCGCCTCCGTGGCGTGCAGGGGCTGCGGCGCGGGATTGGTGGCGGCGTCTTTGAGACCCTGCTGCATGTTGTTCCAGCAGTCGTCGTTGTCGAACCAGGGCTTGGTGAAGATGAGCATCTGAATCCACTGCATGAAGTCCTCGGGGCGCATGTTCGCTTTGGCCTTGATGAGGTGCTGCCAAGTGTAGAGGCCGAAGCGGTCCTGCCGCGCCCAAGTACACATGAGGATCATGCTTTTCACCTTCTCGGGGTGACGCAACGCAAGCTGCTGGGCGATGACGCTGCCGAGCGAGCAGCCGACGACGCGGGCCTGCTTGATGCCGAGCTTGTCCATCAATCCAGCGTAGTCATCGGCCATCATGGCCGTGGTGTAAGGGCCGGCGGGCTTGTCGGTCTCGCCCACGCCGCGGTTGTCGCCAAGGATGCAGCGGAAGTGCTTCTCCCAGGCCTGCGCATGCGCGTCCCACACGCCGCCGGGGGCGGTGACACCCATGATGCAGACGAGCGGTTCGCCGCTGCCGCGTTCCTGATAAAACATTTTGATTCCGTTGGTTTCGACGTGGGGCATGGCTGCTTGGAGGGGTGCGAGGTGAGAGGTGAAAAGTCAGAAGTGCTGAGCAGGCGCGGATTTGAACAGGGATGAGGCATGGCGACAAGCAAAAATCACCTGCCCTGCGGCGAAGCCTGTTGCCTCATAAGTTTTGACACCCTGGGGATAAAAGCTGTGCGGGGATGGAAAGGACGTTGACTCAAAAAGGATGACACCGGCAACCCAAGTCGATGTCCATGAGTCAAAAAGTTCGGGAAGAGATGCTGCCGCGT
>JAPLUL010000057.1:0-82887 GCA_026397635.1 Verrucomicrobiota bacterium
AGGCCTGATGCAGGTGCACGACCTTCGCGAAGTGCTTCAGGTAGTCGAACTCGGTGCGCACGAGCGCGAGGCGTGTTTTCACCTTCGGCGTGGTGGCGAGCTTCTCGGACTGCGCGAGGTGGGCCTCCATCGCGGCGAGCATGCGCGGCGTGTAGAGGAAGGCGATGAGTTGGAAGGGATCGGTGACCGTTTTGCGTCCGCGAGCATCGGATGGCAGCGGTTTGAAGGTCCACACGTCGGTGCGTGTGCCGAGGTGGTCGGAGTAGAGCGCGATGGCGTGGTAGAGTTCGTCGTAAAAGGCACGCATGTAGAAGGCGATGCTTTTGTTTTGAAACGCGGCCTCGCAAAACTCGGGCACGATGTCCTTCGCGTGGTTGTTCGCTGGATCGTCAAACATGCGGCCCATGGTGTAATAGACGGGGCCTTCGAGGCCGAAGAGCTGGCCGGGGCCGTCGCGGTAGAGCGACTGGATGCGGTTCAAGGCGAGCCTTTGCACCTGCTGCTCGATGTAGCCGGGTGTGCGCATCGGTGTGTAGCGCGTGCCGAGGTTCGGGCACCAGTTGTAAACGTAGCCGGTGAAGCCGCGCGGCACGTCGATGCCGCGCCACGGGGCGATGTCCTCCTCGTTCGTGCCGGTGAGCATGATGCAGGTGTTCGCGGGGAAAGCTTTGAAGGTCTTCGGCGGCGCGGCGGTGAGGATGTAGCTCATCATCGTCACCTGCTTGCCCGGATGCGACTTCTCCAAACGCCGCGCGACATCGCGATGGAAGATCCAGATCTTCTCCGACCAGTCTTTGCCGGTGCCATAGAGCGCGTCGCACTTCTCGCACTGGCACTCGCGAAAGCCGTCCGGCTGGCCGAGATCGACGCTGTCGTAGCCTTGGTCGAAGAAGCCCGCGAGATCGCGGTAGATGCGCTCCTGCACGTCGGGATTCGACAGGCAATACTGCCCGTTGCCCTCCGGCTTCAAACGCGAGCCGCTGATCAGCGCGAAATATTCCGGGTGCTCCGCAAACAACTCCGCCGGCACCGCCCGCTCCCAGGTGTGCCCGCCGAACTGCTCATCCACCCGCGGGAAGCGATTGTGCGCGAGATCGTAAAACGATGCACCCGCCGGATGCGCCGTATTCACCCGCAGCAGCGGTGTGGTCGTCACATTCAACGACTCCGGCACCGTCATCGTCTTCATCGGCAAAAACTCGATCGCCGGCGACTCCAGCAGGTCGATCTTCGCCGCGCCGCTCACCGGCGTGTAGCCCGGCAGATCGGGATACAAAAAACGCACGCCCATGAACTGCCGCGCAAAGTCCACCGCCGCCTTCGCCGAGCCCACGCGATCCCAGTTTGGCCTGCGCTTGTTGTCCGTCGGTGCCTTCGAGGGATGATCATGCCCCGCGATGAGGATGTCTTTGCCCACCACCCGATGCACAAAGCTCCAATCCCGCAGCTTCGTCACCTCGAGGCCGTTCTTCTGCGCGAACTGCGTGTTTCCGAGCATCAACGCCGGTTTCGCCGCATCCCGCTCCTTTTCTCGCACGACCGCGACCTCGGCCTTGTTCGCCAAAAACGCCGTTTGGAGCAACCGCGCCGTCTGCACGAGGCTTTCGTCCAAAGCCGGCGAAGGCAGCGCATCCGGCAAAACAATCTGGTAGTCCGATTTCCCCGCGTCGAGCAATGTCAGGTCCGCAGCCGTTGCGGCGGTGAGGGAGAGGAAGAGCGCGAGGAGGGGTTTCATGTGGGGACATGAAACGTGGGGAGATCAACAAGTCTTCGTCGATGGGGCGATGCGTTTTTTTGGCAGCGAGGAGTGGACTTACTTGGACATGAACAGCCCCCAGCTATTTCATCGCGGCTTCCCATCTGGCATTTGCTTGGCGAAGGCCCTCCGCCTCCTGACGCAATTGCCTTTCCTCCAGTTGTTTAGCCCGACTGAGCATGAGTTCGCTGACACTCGGATTGCTTTTGTTGCGATACTTTTCACCCAGCAAAACTGGAAGAGGAGCACGTTTCGCCTTAAGCGATTCAAGTTCGACTCGGGTCAATTGTGTTTGGGGCTCAGGATCATCGCCATAGAACGAGTTTAGCTCCCGGCATAATGTAGAGGCGGCTGGACCCCAAAGGTGTGGATCGTCGTCTTGATTCAAATGCCTCCACGCCACAGCATCAAGAGACAACCCCTTGTTCAATCCAGCCTCCTGACGAATGAAATCGGCCAGAGTGTTTCGCATATCCTCGTCTTTGACTTTTGAGTTAACCAGAGCCCATCGCTTTGCATCGAGAACTCCGTGAGGTAGTCCGGCGAGTTGAGATGCAAGGCTGTTTAGCTCTTCCCATACGGGGACAAAAGCAATGGTGTGCTGAGGTGGCCTGCTGAAGAACGTCTGAGTATGCCGAGTCAGTCGCCGATCAGCCAAGAAGTGTGTGAGCAATGGTTCGAGTGCGGCTTGTCCTGCGGCGAGAACTCGACGCTCAATCTGAGAAGATAACTTCTCATCGGCATCATCCAGCCAGCGAATCCACTCTGACACTTGCCGATCAACAGGCCATTTTTGCGTGCTTTCCCAATCACCTGGACGCAACAACTGCGAGACGTGCTCCCGAAGTCGGCGTTCTTGGTCGGCGAGCAGTTCTTCATGTCCAAAGGGGAGTCTCACCACTCCCCTGAAGCGTGGAGTTCCGGTAGATTGCAAGGTTACTTCGATGAACTGAAGTGACTTGAGCGCCAGACTATCGTCGTGATGCGAATGGGCGTAGCTTGCTCGGTCTTTCCAGGCTCCCAGCCACTCTCGAACAAGGTCGTCGGTCGCGTTCGCTTCGGCATCTTTGTCCGCCGCATCGAACCACCGCTTCCAAAGATTCACGGCTAACTCCGTCCTCCCCAGTCTCAGCAGCATTAGCGGCTGGTGGAACCAAAGACGCTCGTGTGAAAAGCTGTGAAACGGCGCACGGACCCTCGACCACGATCTGTGCGTAAATGGATAGGGCCTCTTCTCTGCTTTTTCCCAGGCGGCAGCATCCTTCTCGCGTTCCGCTTTCTCGTGCGCCAATGCACGATCGTCCCGCTCGATGAGCGCTTTGACATCAGTTTCGAGATCAGCCAATACGCCTTCGCTTTCCGCACCATAGATCATTCCGTTCCATGCGACGACATAGCGACAGCCATTATCCCCTGAGAATACCCAACCGTGGACATCAATCGATCTCACCTGATCCGGCTGGATCGTGACACTTTTATACTCGAGGCCTCGAGGATCAGCATACCCAAGTGAGAACAGCAAGGATGCTGCTTTCTCCAGCTTGTCAGGCACCTCAATGGGACAACTCCATGGCGCATCTTGCTGTGGGGCTTCGACAAACTTGCCATTCGGCATCAGTTGGGGAGGCTCTACTGCTTGAGGACCAACCATCATGCCAAACAACAATAGTGTGGAGATAAGGGGCATGTTCATCGAGTGAGACTGGGCACCACGTATTAAAAATTGCAATCTTGGGAAAAGCCCTCCGATACCTCCCGATCATTCAACCTTGCCGCTCCAGCGACTCGACGAGCCCCTGCGGCCCTGCCGCGGGCGGGGGATGAGGCACACCGCGAGAGATCAAGAAGGCGCAAGAGCCCTGAAATCTGAACTCTCGCGCCTTCTTGATCTCTCGCGGTGCCTTTCCCTCAACACATGGACTGCGGCAGCCTGCTGCCGCTTTCGGGAGGCCAGCCTGCTGGCCGTCGAATGGTCCAAGACGATGTTTCGTCAAGGCGCTCCCGCGTTGGCGTCAGCGGAGAGGTTTCTTTGGTGACGTGGCGGCTTTGGCGGCAGCAGGGCTGCCTCGGAAAAGCGGCAGCAGGCTGCCGCAGTCCAGGTCATCGAGCTTGAACGCGAGCTTGGCAGGCGGCTCGGGATGCGGTAAACCTACCGCATGTCGATCCAGCAACTCCTCATCTCCGAAGTCTCCCAGCAGCCGGAACCGCTGCTGCGCGAGGTGTTGCAATACCTTCATTTCCTGAAGTCGAAGGCGAAGGACGATTCGCAAACTACACCGACGACACGCCCCGGGTTTGGCTCGGTGCCCGGCATCAAGCTGGCCGATGATTTTGACGCGCCGCTCGAAGCCTTTGCCGGGTATCGTCCAAGCAGACTGGCAGGAGAATGAAGCCTGCTGAACTCAGAAGCCCCTCCCCAAGCTCCCCAGCCACTCCACGAACACCGACGGCTGCCGTTTCATCACAACGATCCCTTTGACCGGCTGGTCATCGCCCAAGCCTTGGTGGAGGATCTGACCTTGATCTCCTGTGACTCCGAGTTCGCGGCGTATGGCGTGAAGCTGCTTTGGTGACAAGCTCTCCAGCCACTCGACGAGCCCCTCCGGCCCATTCGCGGGCGGGGATGAGGAGCACCGCCAGAGACGAAGAAGGCGCGAGAGTTCTGATCTCAGCGCTCTTGCGTCTTCTTGATCTCTCGCGGTGTGCTTGCCATCAACACATGGACTGCGGCAGCCTGCTGCCGCTTTCGGGAGGCCAGCCTGCTGGCCGTCGAACCTTCCAAGGTGATGTCTCGCTGAGGAGCTACCGCGTCTGCGGCAGCCGAGAGGTTTCTTCGGTGGAAAAGCGGCAGCAGGCTGCCGCAGTCCATGTTTCGGGAGGCCAGCCTGCTGGCCGTCGAACCTTCCAAGGTGATGTCTCGCTGAGGCGCTACCGCGTCTGCGGCAGCCAAGAGGTTTGTTCGGTGACCTGGAGACGCTGGCGGCAGCAGGCTGCCTCGGCAAAGCGGCAGCAGGCTGCCGCAGTCCATGTGGAATCGCTTTTCTTGCCAGTCACTTCGCTCCTGCCTGCCCAGGGGATTCACACACTGGCCTCGGATAGCGACTATCTGGCTTTTCCGGCGGTGATCGGAGCGGGGGATGAGGTGCTGGTGAGCTTCAAGCGCGGGAAAGCACATGCGGCGCTAGGCTCGCTGCGGGCGGGCGTGCTGATGGTTTACGTCAAACCGGTGCGTTCCACCGGCTCATGAATCGTTTGGTCGAGCTGACCACTCCCAGACCAGTCAAGACGCCGAGCGCCATGGATGGCGGGATGTCGGAGGGCCAGTGCGCAGCGCAATAGATGCGCGAATAAGCGACGGCGGCTGCCAGCAGATACATCACGAGGCCTGCGCCGCGATAAAAGCAGGCGATGACTGTGGCGGCGGCAAAAAGATTGACCGTGTGGCTGGAAGGGAAGGACTTGCCGCGTGTTTCGCCGCGCGGCTCGCTCGTTTTGACCACGGGTGTTACAAACAAACGCATGAAGGCAGGCTTGGCGATGCCGAGATCACGCACGATCACGCCTTCCATCGCATCGCGAGGGCGCACTCGACCGATGGTTTTCTTCAGTGTGTTGGAGATCACGGCGTCGCCGAGGGCGATGGCGATGGCGAGGCAGAGCAGCATGGTTCGTGCTTGTTTGCCGCCGCGCCAAGCAGTGAGCAGGACCGCCAGGATGATGAGTGGCAGCCACGCCTCAATGGCGGAGAGCGCGGGCATGAGCCAGTCGAGCACCGGATGCGCTCCTGCGGTGTTGATTTGATGCAGCAGGCTGAGATCCCAGGCGGTCATGGGGTGAAATGACGAAGGACAAATGCAGAAGGACGAATGACGCGGACAAGCATGACAAAGCCACTCTGAGGAGCGGCATTTGGCATTCGGTATTCTGACTTTGTCATTTTCAGGGTCTTACGGGGTTCCAAGATTTCAGATTCGTGCCCAGATACACGCTGAACTCGCGTGTCTGCTGGCCGAGCACGATGCGGATGTCTCCACGATGCTCGATTTTTTCAAAGGCGGCGGCGAAGATCGGGTTTTCAAGCAGGCCACGGCCTGGGGAAGGATCGAGGATTAAGGCATCGTAACCGATGCGTTCTTCCGGCCCCGGCCAGACCTCGTACTGGGACTGCGGCGTGCCGCTGGGTTCCCAGCGATACAAGCGCGGATGCGAGGGCATGTAGAAGGCCATCTGCGCTGCGTGGTAGCGATGGCCGAGCGCCATGACGAAAGTCTTTTCCGCTCGCGGCACTTGATCGAGATGTTTTTGCGCTTCAAGGCCCGCCTCACGCCAGCCACGGATGCTGGCGAGCTTGTCGATGCCTTTCAGGTCGGTGGTGAAAACAATGACCAGCGCGAGATGAACGATGATGACCAATGCGGCCCCGATACGCAGGGACCAGCGCTGCCAGCCGGGATTGGCCGCCGAGGGCAGCCAGCCGCGCATCCAGGCCGCCGCTAGCACAAACGCGGGCACGAAGAAGGCGGCAGGCCAGTTCGGATTGATGCGTTGCCGCAGTGCCAACAGCGCGAAGCAGGCCAGGGCGGGCGCGGAGGCCAGCAGCAGAAACAACACGGGCCGCGTGAGCTTGGCGCGTTGGTTGATGGCCTCTCGCAACACGGCCACGAGTGCCACGAAGGTCACAGGCGTGTAGATCAGCGCCTGCAAGCCGACGTTTTCGAGTGTGCGGCCGATCCATTTGCCAAAGCCGAGGCTCTGCGAGTCGAAGTGATGCTTCGTGTGCTCTAGGGTGATCCACGCGTGCTCCTGGTTCCATTTCAACACAGGGATGATGAAGGCCATGCCGAACAGGATGGTGAGCCACAGGCGCGGATTGCGCAGCAGCGGGCGGTCCTCGCGAGAAACGGCGGCGAAGGCGAGCATCAGGATGGGAAAGGCCAGCATCATCTGCTTGCTAAGCGTGCCGAGGCCGATGACAAGGGTCAGCGCGAGCCAGCGGGTGTTGCAGGAGGGTTTTTGCGCCGCGAACCAGAACAGCAGCAGCCCCAGCGTCCAGCAGAGCAGCAGCGGTGCGTCGATGGTGAGCAGCAGGTTCAGCCCGGCGTTCGCAATCGTCAGTAGCACGAGCACAGCGGTGAGAAAAGCCGTCCTAGCATCAAACAGCACGAGCGCGATGCGGTGCATGACGACCAGCGTGGCCGTGCCGAGCAGCAGGGCGGCGAAACGAATGCCCCACTCGGCGTTTCCAGTCAGCCAGCCGATCACGCCCATCATCCAGCCGATCATCGGCGGCTTGCTGAAGTAACCCCAGTCTGGCCTGCGGCCCCAGTCCCAGTAGTAGGCTTCGTCCCCGGCCAGATCCGCGCCATTCACAAACAGGAGCATCACGCCCACGCGGGCGATGAAAACGGCGGCCAGCAGCCACCAGAAACGTTTGAGCCAAGTCGGGGAATCAGGGTCGGAAGTCAAAGACATGCGGCGGCACGATAGCGGCACGCAGCGGCTGCGAAACCACGAATCCTCCGTGATGAACTTGTTTCTTGGCTATCTGCGAAATAGCAGCATGATGAAGACGTGAATTTGTTCCAGGTCACCGGTTTTTTTGCGCTTCTGGCCGCCACTTCGGCCAACGCCCTGACGATTGTAGGCTATGACTCGGCCACGAATGACCGTTTCGCCTCGGGCTACCCGACCGCGCCTGTTGCAAACACCTCGGCGTCCTTCCTCGGCAACGGTTACGACCTCTCCGGCGTTGGCTGGAACGCGACCAACTCACAGCAGAGCTTCGCGATGATCAGCGACCAGCATTTTGTCTATGCGAATCATTATGGGCCTGGAGCTGGCTCCAACTTGAACTTTTACAGTCCCACCTTGGACACCGTCGTCAGCTATGGCGTGAGCGGCACGACGTATCACTTTACTTTCAATGGCCAGACGAGCGATTTCGCCGTCGGCATGCTTTCCACGTCTTTGAATGCCGCGCATGGCATCACCAGCTACCCCATTGTGGAGTTGAACACGCTGGCGTCATACCTTGGGCTGCCAGCGCTCATTTACGGCCATGGTTCCAATGGGCCGCGCCTGGGGGCCAACACGGTCGATGTCCTGCTGCCCTACAATTTCCCCGGAGGAACAGGCGATGACAGCTATGGCATCGGCTACAGATACAACAGCAGTCTTGCTGGCGATTCGATCGTCGAAGCTGGCGACTCCAGCGGCCCGACCTTCATCCCGTGGCATGGAAGTCTGGCGCTTGTCGGCACCCATTCGGTTGTTGGAACGATCAGCAGCGTTCCGTATTCCATCGACAATTTCATCCCGATTTATCTCGGCCAGATGGAAACGGTCGGCATCGACTTCAGCGTTGTGCCGGAACCCTCGCGTTTTCTCCTGCTGCTGCTCGGCGCTTGCGCCCTGCTGCGGCGCAGGCACCGTGCGCCAAGCGAATGACTCACGACACGGCGCAAAAGGAAATCGACTGGCTTTACAGCACGCAGCTCTTCGGCATCAAGCTGGGGCTCGACAATGTGCAACGACTGCTGCGCGAGCTGGGGCTGCCTGCCGCAGGTCAGAAATTCATCCACGTCGCTGGAACGAATGGCAAAGGCTCCACCTGCGCCTTCATGCACTCGATTTTGAAGCAGGCGGGAATCAATGCTGGTTTGTTCACTTCGCCGCACTTGGTTCACTTCGGCGAGCGCATTCGGGATGCGGAGCGCATGATTTCGTCAGATGAGATCTCTGCGGGCATCAACCGCCTGCGTGAGCGTGTTTCAGGCTGGAATCCGCATCCGACGTTCTTCGAGCTGACGCTGGCTCTGGCGCTCGAATGGTTCGCGCGGCGCGGAAATCCCTGGGTGGTCCTCGAAACGGGCTTGGGGGGACGTTTGGACGCCACGAACGCCCTGCTGCCTGCCGTGAGCGTCATCACGCCGATAGGCTGGGATCACATGGACATGCTAGGGGACACGTTGGCGAAGATCGCCGCTGAAAAAGCTGGGATCATCAAGCCGGGAGTGCCCGTGATCACGATGACGCAGGAGACGGAGGCGCTGGAGGTCATCCAAACAACCGCTGTGGAGCGTGGTGCGTCTCTCACGGTGCTCGAAACCGCGTGGAGCCGCGAAACGGGACTGCCAGGGCCGCATCAGCGCTGGAATGCGGCGATGGCCGTCGCTGCATTGAAAGCTGCAGGCTTTGATTTTGCCGAAAACGTGATCCAAAGCGGCCTGCGCGAGGTGGAATGGCCAGCCCGCTTCCAAAAGATCCGTCCCGGCGTCGTCATCGACGGTGCGCACAATCTGGATGCCGCCCGTGTGCTGGTGCGGACGTGGCGGGAGCAGTTTCCGCAGCAGCGGGCGCAGGTCGTCTTCGGGGCGGTGGCGGGCAAGGATGTTTCCGGCGTGTTGCGGGAGATCGCGTCCATCGTGGATGGCTGGCATTTCACGTCTTTTGGATCACCCCGGGCGCTGCCTGCAGAAGAGCTTTGTCGCGTTTGGCAGGGGTTGGGACTTGAGCCAAGGCCCGTGGCTATGCACGCCGACGTGGCGGAAGCGCTTCATGCGGCGGGAGGGGCGCAACATGTGCTCATCGCAGGTTCACTTTACCTCGCAGGAGAGGCCATTGCGTTGATCGAGGGCCAAGCGGATGCTTTTGAGCGCAGTGCGCAGTAGTTTGGGCTTTTTTTGTCCCAGTCCCGGCATTGACAGCAGGGGCATTCCATCGCTACTCAGAAGACCGCCCTCTCATGAACCTGCCCAACCAGCTCACCGTTGCCCGTCTTGCACTGACGGCGGTGTTTGTCGTGTGCTTTTACCTGCCGGTGGGGCACCACGTCACGATTGCGGCATTGGTTTTCGGCGTGGCGTCGGTCACGGATTACTTCGACGGGAAAATCGCGCGGGCGCGTGGCATTGTGACGAATTTTGGCAAGCTGTTCGACCCATTGGCGGACAAGATCCTCATCGCGGCGGCCTTCATCCTGCTGGTGGAGCAGGGGGATCTGCCGGCCTGGGTGGCGGTGGTGGTGCTGGCGCGTGAGTTTTTCGTGACGGGCATCCGGCTCATCGCAGCGGGGCAGGGGGCCATCCTGATGGCGGAAAAACTGGGGAAACATAAAATGCTCTGGCAGATCATCACGGTGAGCTGGTATCTCGTGAAACTGGCCTCAGAAGAGACGTTGTTTGGTTTTGCGAAACCGTTTTATGCCACGGTGCCGGGCTGGGTGGGCGACATCATTGTGTATTTCACCACGCTGCTCACTCTGGTGTCCGGCTTCAGTTATTTCTGGAAGAACCGCCAGTTGTTCAACGATGCCTGATCCTTTCCACACGCCATGACTGCCGAACAACAACTCGCCTCCCTCGGACTGACCCTGCCGCCACCGCCGCCACGCGGCGGTGTTTACAAGCCCGTCGTCATCTTGGGCAATGTGGCCTACGTCTCCGGCCACGGGCCTTTCCTGGGTGATGGCGAATACATCTGCGGCCGGGTCGGCGCGGATCTGGATCTCGACGCGGGCAAGGCCGCCGCCAAACAAACCGCTCTCGCCCTGCTGGCGACGCTGAAAAGCGAACTCGGCAGCCTGGACCGCGTCAAGCGCGTAGTGAAGCTGCTCGGCATGGTGAATAGCACGCCCGATTTTCCGGATCATCCGAAGGTCATCAACGGCTGCAGCGAGCTGTTCGGCCAGATTTGGGGCGAGGAGCATGGCATCGGCGCACGCAGCGCGGTGGGCATGGGTTCGCTGCCGGGGAACATCGCTGTAGAGATCGAGGGCATCTTTGAGCTGCACGCCGCGTGAGAACTCTCCGTGCCGCAAGGTATCATGCCGCCCTGCAGGAGTGGGTTTGAAAACTACGGAGGTGCCGCTCAGAAAGCGATGATCTGGAAAGGCAGGCTATCCCGCACCTTCACGTCCGAAGGCGTGCTCATGAGCTTCACCAACTGACGTGCCCATTCCCGGATGGCAAACTTGGCCTGTCCCGAGGCAAACAGTTCCTGTGGAAAGAAGAGAAGGAGGGTCTTGGCCTCCTCCTTGTCGGCAAACTCGAACCAGGACTTGCGTGTTTTGGGTTCGATGATCATGCCTTCGATGGCCATCTGCCCTCGGGCCGGTTTTGCCAGCAAATCACCCACCATGGGCAGGGTCACAAGGTCCACAGCCTCACGTACGGCCAGCCCCGTCAGTGTGTTGGGTTCCCATTCGAGGATGGAGAGCTTCAGGGTCATGGCGTCTTTGGCAGGCGCGTCCACGAGGGTGAATCGCGGTGTTTTGGCAGATTTGAAGGCGCGCGTGAATTTTTCATGCGCGTAGTCGGCGAGCTTAGCCACTTTCTGGGTCCGCCGCTCCTGGCTGAACTCAAGTTTGCTGAGCTTTTGCCGCATCGGCCGCAGGTGATCCGAGGTCACTGGGGCGATGTAGATTTTTTTCACTTTCTCCGCAGCTTTTTGCACGCGTGGGTCCGGGTTCCACCAGTTGCCGAGGAAGGGCGAGCGCTTGCGGTCTTCAGTCAGTTTCGCTGCATTGGGCAGAAAGCTGGAGGGCTTCACTTCCACGGCTGCCACCACGCTCTTCGCAGAACGGCAGGACAGCAGCATCAAGGGCAGGATCAGACAAAGGGTGGCGCGGGTTAGCATCGAGAAATAAAGGCAGTTCGATACGTCTGAGGGCATAGGATGGCAAATATTTCATCTTCAGCAGCATGTGGCGGAGGCTGCCACCCGGCCGGTACAAACATCTGCGCATCATTTGCGCCAATCATCGCCGGATGTTAGCTTTCCGTCCCCTCTACTGGCGCTCTTGCCGGTGAAGAACCCTGTTCTGACCGTAATTTCCCCCTTTTTTCCATGGCCTGGCTTTCCTCTTTCGGCACTCTCGGTGAGATTCTCAGCTTCCTTATCCTTCTCCTGGAGGTCATCCTGGTCTTCAACCTCATGATCGTCGTCCACGAATGGGGTCATTTCCTTGCCGCCCGCTGGCGTGGCCTCAAAATCGACAAGTTTTACATCTGGTTCGGCAAGCCGATCTGGAAAAAGACCCTCAACGGCGTGGAATACGGCCTCGGCAGCATCCCCGCTGGTGGATTTGTGGCCCTACCGCAGATGGCCCCCATGGGCGGCCTCGAAGGTGAGACCAGCACGGAAACGCTTCCGCCCATCACTCCGCTGGACAAGGCCATCGTGGCCTTCGCCGGTCCGTTGTTCAGTTTCATGCTTGCCTGCTTGTTCGCCGTGGCCGTTTGGCTCGTTGGCAAGCCTCAAAGTGAGGCGCACACCACCACCATCGTCGGTCGTGTGGAACAAGGCGGCCCTGCCATGCAGGCTGGTATTCTCCCTGGTGACAAGGTGCTCAACGTGGATGGCCAGCCGGTGAAACGCTTCGAAGGACTCGTGGATAGCGTGCGCTGGAGCGTCGTGGCCAGCGAGGGAGACAAGATCGCCTTCGAGGTGGAACGTCCAGGCCAAGGCGTGATGAAATTCGACGTCGATCCGAAGTCCTGGCCGAAGTCCGACCAGCCCGCCGCGCCCACCTCCTGGTGGAGTGCCATTTTCAAGCGTCCAGACCTCCGCTCCGTCGGTCTGGAAGGCCAGATGACTCCCATGGTCGGCAGCATCGCCCCAAACAGCCCGGCGGGAGAAGCGGGACTCAAGGCCAATGATCTCGTGGTCAAGGCCGATGGCAAACCTCTGCGCAGCATGGGAGAGCTGGGAGATTACATCAAGGCCACTCCTGGCAAGACGATCATGCTTGATGTCGAACGCGATGGCAAAGTCCTTCAAATTCCCGTTGTGCCGCGCATTCCAGATCAGAGCAATCTGAAGGAATTCACGGAAGACAAAAAAGAATACCCGATGATCGGTGTGGCCTGGGATGTGGAGGGCAAGCGCACCCCCGTCATTCTCACGCCCTGGGAGCAGATCAGCGACGCCGTGCGTCACATGGGCAACCTCGTCTCCAAGCTGGTCTCGCCCAAGTCCGACCTCAGCCCTGCTCATATGAGCGGCCCTGTGGGTGTCGGTCGTCTCTACTACAAGCTCTTCCAGCACCCCGATGGCTGGCGTCTCGTGTTGTGGTTCAGCGTCGTCTTCAACATCAACCTCGCCATTCTTAACATGATGCCGCTGCCCGTGCTCGACGGTGGTCACATCACCATGGCCGCGATCGAAGCCATCCGCCGCAAGCCGGCGCAGGGGCGCATCCTCGAATATGTGCAGACTGCCTGCGCCTTGATGCTGTTTGGCTTCATCATCTTCGTCACCCTCAAAGACACCGGCGATTTCTTCGGCGGCGGTGCCAAAGATGGCAAGGAGCTCAAGATCCAATGGCTTTCCAAGGAACAGCGCGCAGCCAAGGTCGGCCCAGGTGCCTGATTTCCGCCCGCCATGCGCGTCCTCATCCTCGTCGAAAACCTTCCGGTGCCTTTCGACCGGCGCGTGTGGCAGGAAGCCTGCGCGTTGCGGGATGCCGGTCATCAGGTCACGGTGATCTGCCCGCAGATGCGTGGCTACACGCAGCCGGAAGAAGTGCTCGAAGGCATCCAGATCTACCGCCACTGGATCAGCGGCGAGGCGAAGTCGGTGGGTGGTTTTGTTTCCGAGTACGCCTCTGCCTTGTGGGGTGAATTCCGCTGTGCGCTCAAAGCTTGGCGTCGAGGCGGATTCGACGTCATTCATCTCTGCAATCCGCCTGATCTGCTCTTCCTCGTTGCCCTGCCCTTCAAGCTCTTGGGCGGCGTGAAAGTCATCTTTGACGTGCATGATCTGTGGCCGGAGATGTTTGAGGCGAAGTTTGGCAGACGTGGCCTCATGTACTGGGCCGTGCGCATCGCCGAGCGCTGCACGCTCGCCCTCGCCAATGTCGTCATCGCCACCAACCAAAGCGTACTCCGCGTCGTGAAGGAACGCGGCAAGCTGCGGGATGACCGCGCCTTCGTCGTCCGTACTGCTCCGAACCGCATGAAAACCACGGCGGAGCCGGATGAATCACTGCGGGTAGGAAAAAAACACCTCGTCGGCTACATCGGCGTCATGGGCAATGCCGATGGCGTCGATTACCTCGTCCGCGCCGCCGATCACGTCGTTAAAACGCGCCAACGCAGCGATGTGCAGTTCCTTCTGATGGGGTCCGGCCCCGAGCATGCCGAATTGCTTCAGTTGCGCGACCAACTCTGCCTGCAGGACCACATCAGCATGCCTGGGCGGGTCAGCGATGAGTTTTTGTGCCGCGCCTTGCGCAGCATCGACCTCGGCGTCGCCTGCGATCCCATCAACGCCTACAACGACCACTGCACCATGAACAAAGTCCTCGAATACATGGCCTTCGCGAAGCCGATCGTCATGTTCGGCACCGTTGAGGGTCGTTTCTCCGCCGGACACGGCGCGGTTTATGTCATGGAAAACAGCGCCCAACAGCTCGGAGATGCCATCCTCGCCTTACTCGACGACGAATCCCGCCGCGAAACCCTCGCCGCCGCCGGTCATACGCGTTTGACCCAGGAACTGAACTGGGAACACAGCGTGGAGCAACTCCTGGCCGCGTATCGTGCAGCTTAAAATGCGAAGGATGCAAAAGGGAAATCCCTCGGGGCATATGGTTTATTTTGGGATTATCGGTAGGGATGTCTTGCTAAGTGGGCCGCTTGCGCTTAAAACGCCCCATGCAATCGGCGCAGAACCAAGGCGGTGACGCCATCAAGTTCGAACCCTTCGCGCCGCCCTCGACGGCGGAGCTGGATGTCCTTATTCCCGGTTACCAGTTCCTCGAATTCATCGACAGTGGCGGCATGGGGGCGGTGTACAAGGCGGTGCAGAAAAGCCTCAACCGCACCGTGGCCGTGAAGCTGCTGCCCCAGGTGCATCGCAACAAAGCCACCTTCGCCGAGCGCTTCCGGCGCGAGGCCGAGGCGCTCGCACGGCTCAATCATCCGCACATTGTCGCCGTGTATGACTTTGGCGAGACCGCCGAGGGCCAGATGTATTACACCATGGAGTTCGTCTCCGGCATGGACTTGCAGCACCTGCTGAAGCGCGACTCGCCCGAGCCACGGCAGATCCTCAAAATCATTACCCAGGTCTGCGAGGCGCTGCAGTTCGCGCACGAGCGCGGCATCGTGCATCGCGATGTTAAGCCCGCGAATATCCTCATCGACGAGCGTGGGAATGTGAAAGTGGCGGACTTCGGCTTAGCGAAAGTCGTCGGCCCGCAGTCGGCAGATTACACAGCCACCGGCACGACGCTTGGTACGCCGCACTACATCGCGCCCGAGGCGCTCAATCACGACGGGAAGATCGACCACCGCGCGGACATTTACTCCCTCGGCGTGATGATTTATGAGATCTTCACCGGACACCTGCCCAAGGGCGCATGGGAGCCACCTTCCGTCTGCTCCGGTGCTGACAAGGGCATCGACGTCGTCGTCAGCAAGGCGATGCAGAGCAACCCGGAGAAGCGCTACCAGCACATCAGCGACATGACGCAGGTGCTGGAGAAGCTGCTCAGGAACAGCGACAACTGGAAAAATTTCCGCCGCTTTCCAAAGAGTGTGGTCACGACTCCCGATGAGAAACTGGGCCGGATCCCCACCGATGCTGACACAATCCAGATCCAAACCCGCAAACCTCTGGCAATGTGCCAGCTAAGGCGGCGGCCTTGCTTCTGCTCAGTGCACTGACCGCCTTTGGATGGCGTGCGGTGCGGCCTGCCACATCCTCAGGCCTGGTTTCAGTCTCCGTGCCTGACGTAGAGCAGGCTCAGGCAGCTCCAGAGCAGGTGAGGCTGGCCGAGTGGGTTTTCGCCCATGAAGGATTTCTCAATGTCAGCACTCCTGCCACAGCGGAGAAGGGGATGGGCGGGAATGCCGACGTCTGGCAGATGGACCGATTGAGGAATGAGTCCTTCACTGTGTGGCGGGTCTGTTTTGCCGTCTCGGGTCTGCCGATCTCCAATGAAACAGACCTGCAGGAACTCGTCGCACTCCTCAAAGCCGCAGGCACGGTCACCAACCTCAATCTGCGTGGTTTGCAGGTGCCTGCCACGGCACTGAGCAGCCTTTCCAGTCTCAGCAACCTCAGCCACCTCGATCTCACCTCAAGTCCGGTGATCACTCGTGAAGCGCTGCCCTATCTCTCATCCTGCAAGCAATTGAAATGGTTGCGCGTGAGCGACTCCGTGGATCATGCGCTTCTGGCGGAGTTGCGGCTCTTGCTGCCGGACTGTGATATTCACGATACAGGACTGTGATATTCACGAAAAATGACCTGAATTCACCTCAACCCACGCCCATCCCATGAAAAAGCAGTCCCACAGCAGCAAGGCGGCCAGCGTGTCTTCCAAGAAGGCGGTCCGCCCAAGGGCGAAATCAAATGCAGGGGTCATCAAAGACAGTGACGATTTGAAGCGCCCGGTGTCGAAGGCCGCTGTTTCGACGCGGAAAACGAGCGCCGGCTCACTCACTGTGATGGCCAGCGGGGAGTTTGCCATCGGCACCACCACGGTTGAAAAAGAACCTGCCAAGAAGGGGTGGTTCCGGCGTTTCTTCGGCGTCAAGCGGCAGAAGCCACGTCTGCTCTGGATCGGCGACGCACTCGTGCCCACCGGCTTCGCCACCGTGACGCACGCTGTGTTGAATCATCTTCAGCATGATTGGGATGTGGTCGTCTCTGGCATCAACTATGATGGTTCCGAACACGAACTGCCCTATCAAGTCATGCCCGCCTGCCAGGGCGGAGACATGTGGGGCATGAATCGTTTCGCGCATCTCTGTGCTGAGTTCGATCCCGCCGCGGTCATCATCAACAACGACTGGTGGAACGTGGCTCAGTTCGCTAAGATCGCACCGAAGGGCGTGCCCATCATCGGTTACATGCCTGTGGACGGTGGCCACCTTGATCCGGCTGCGATGCAGGAGCTCAATAAGCTACGTGCCGCCGTGTGGTACACGAATTTCGGCCATCGTGAGGCGTTGAAGGCCGGATTCAAAGGCAAACGGCATGTCATTCCGCATGGCATCGACACCGCATTGTTCCAACCGATGATTCGTTCGGACGCACGTCGCCTGCTCGATCTGAACGTGCCGCACAACGCCTTCATCGCCGGCAATCTCAACCGCAACCAGCCGCGCAAGCGCCTGGATCTCTCCATTCACATCTTCGCCGACTGGATCAAGCAGCAGCGCGTCTCCAACGCCTACCTCCTCCTGCATTGCGCTCAAAAAGACACGGGCTGGGATCTGCGCCGCGTCGCCGCTTTCCACGGCATCGCTGATCGTCTGCTGCTCACTGGTTGCGAGGACATTCGCGGCCTGCAAAGCCCTCAGCAGCTCCAGCGCATCTACGGCAGCCTCGACGTGCAGATTTCCACCACGCTGGGCGAGGGCTGGGGCCTCACCACCATGGAAGGCATGGCCTGCGGCATCCCGCAGATCGTGCCGGACTCCTCCGCCTTGGCCGAATGGGCCGTGCCTGCGGTGAAAATCCCGTGCTCCAGGCTGCTCATGAACCCCGAGATCAACACCGCTGGCGCTCTCGTCGATCACGCGCCGTTCGTGGCTGCCTTGCAGTCGCTCTACACCGACCAAGAACTTCGTTCGCGCCTTGCCGCGCAGGGCATGGAGCATGTTCGTCGTGATGAATTCGACTGGCACAACATCGCTCAGGAGTTTCACGCCGTCCTAGCTCCCACCGTTCGCAAAAAATCTGCGAAACGGCTGCAGCACGCGTGAACAACCGTCGGTCCTTCATCTTTTCAACGCCTCATCTTGAAGAGGTTTCGTCCGAGGCAGCTTAAAACACTACTTCAGCGGCCAGCACAGCGGCACCAGCGCCAGGACAATGAGAAGCATGACGAAGGTGAGGCCGCCGCCGGCTTTGATGAAGTCGGAGAAGCGGTATTTGCCGGGGCCATAGACGAGGATGCAGCTCGGCTCGAAGGGAGTCAGCACGGAGACGGAGGCGCTGAGCATCACGCCGATGGCAAAGGCGCGCTGACTGGCCCCCATCGACACCGCAGCCTGCATGGCGACGGGCAGCACGACGAGCGCGGCGGCGGCGTTCGACATCGGCTGCGTGAGCAGGACAGTGAGGACGCAAAAGCCGGCGAAGACGCCCCAGGGTTGCAGCCAACCGGTGATGGCATCGGCCACCATGGCGGCGGCTCCGGAGGACTGCATCGCCACGCCGAAGGCCATCATGCCGCCGATGAGGATGAGCAGCCGCCAGTCGATGTTGGCGTAGGCGTTTTCGAGGCTGATGCAGCGTGAGCACACGGCAAACATGGCGACGAGGACGAAGGCGATGGTGTCTGGTATCCACTCGAAGCTGCTGGCAATGACCGCGAGCACGAAGGCGGCCAGCAGGATGAAGCCGCGGCGGCGTGCCTCGGCGCTGAACTGGTGCTGGGTGAGGACGACGATCTCACCGCCCTCCTCAATGGAGCGGAAGCGCTCGTTGGCCCCCTGGAGCAGCAGCACGTCGCCGGCGTGCAGTTTTTCATCGGCCATGTGGTGCAGCAGGGAGCGCTCGCCGCGCATGAGGGCGAGCACGGAGAGGCCGGTGCGCTGGCGGAAGTTGTTTTCCCGCAAGGAGCGGCCTACCATGCCGGAGCGCGGTGTGAGCACGACCTCGGCGACTTGAGCGTCGCGCATGTCGATGCCGGAACTGCGCAGCGTGACGTCCTCTAGGATGTCGAGGCCTTCGATTTTCTTCACCTTGATGAGGTTTTCTACCTTTCCGGCTACCAGCACGACATCCCCCGCCTCAAAGCGCAGATTTGGCCCGGCATCGAGCAACTGGCCCTGGCGGTTGATTTTGAGCACCTGAAATTCGAGCGCGGAAAAGTCCGAATCAAAGGCTTCCTGGCCAATGAGCGGCGAGTTTGGCAACACGACGACCTCGGCTAGGTATTCGCGCAAGGCATCGGCGCTGACGGTGACTTGATCACGCTCCGGCACCAGTTTGGAACCAAACAGCACCATGAAGGCGATGCCACTAACCAGCACCACCAGACCGACATGGGTGAACTCGAACATGCCAAGCGGCTCCAGGCCCAGCTTGGTGATCGCGCCGCTGACGGCCACATTCGTGGAGGTGCCGATCAGAGTGCAGGTGCCGCCGAGGATCGCGGCAAAGGCCAGCGGCATGAGCAAACGCGAAGGCGGCACGCCGATCCGCCGCGCCAGACCCATCACCGGGCCGAGAAACACGGCGGTCACGGTGGTATTGTTCATAAAAGCGGAAATGAGTCCCACCACCGCCATGAGCACGGTCTGCAGCAGCGCTGGCCGGGTGCCCAGCCCACGGGCAAGCAGCCCGCCCATCGCATCCAAGATGCCGGTTTCACGCAGCGCGGCACCGATGATGAAAATGGAGGCCAGCAGCACGATGACGCGGTCGCCAAAGCCTGCGAAGGCTTGGTCCACCCGCAAAATGCCGCACAGAACTAGCACGCACAGCATTCCCAACGTGACCAAGTCCACGGAGATTTTCTCCGTGGCGAAGGCGATGACGGCAATGATGAGCAGTGAGATGACGATCCAGGCTTCCATGAACAGCACACACTTGGCGCAGGGTGCGGGGCCGCTCAAGGCGCAAGCGCTGCAACAACCGTGTCGCAATGTTTTGGAAGCAACTTGAGCCGAATGACGTTACTTCGCGCTTTTATCCTCATGCGATTCACCACCCGCCTCATTGCATCCGTCCTGGCTCTTGCTTTCACCGCCCACGCGGCTCCGCGGGCCGAGCATGTCTTCATTGTCAGCATTGATGGAGCCAAGCCGGCGGTCGTGGCAGAGGCGGAGACGCCCACGCTGAAGAAAATCGCCGCTGAAGGTGCGGTCACATGGCAGGCGAGCACGATTTTTCCCTCGATCACGCTGCCCTCGCACACCTCCATGCTCACCGGCGTGGGACCGGACAAGCATCAGATCCTGTGGAACGCCTTCACACCGATCCGGGGACCGGTGAAGGTGCCCACCGTGTTCTCGCTGCTCAAAGCCACCGATCCCAAGGCGGTGACCGCGATGTTTGTGGGCAAGATCAAGTTCCGCCACTTGTGGCTGAAGGATACGGTGGATCTCTTCGACTTCGGCGGGCCGCAGACAACGGCCCCGGTGGCCGGGTCTCCCGAGATTGAGAAGGACAAAAAGCCTTCACAAATGGTGGCCAAGCAGGCTGCACCCTGGATTAAGGAGCACAAGCCACGGCTGTGTTTCATCCACTTTGCTGATCCTGACACCGCCGGGCACAAGGACGGCTGGGGTTCGCCGCAGCAAAAAGAGGCGCTCAAAGTCACCGACCAAGCGCTCTGGCAGGTCTGGCAGGCCATCAAAGACGCGGGCCTTGCTGATTCCAGCGTGCTGCTCATCAGCGCCGACCACGGCGGACATGACAAAACACACGGCCTGAACATTCCTGATGACATGCTGATCCCCTGGGTGGCCTGGGGCAAAGGCGTGAAGAAAAACTTCACCATCACCGATCCCGTGACGACCTACGACACCGCCGCGACGGCACTGTGGCTGTTGGATGTGCCGCTGCCCGCCGAATTCGACGGCAAGCCGGTGATCAGCGCGTTTGAGTGAGAGATCACGACTGGAGAAGATTTCACGCCCGTTTGGACGCTAGGTCTTGCCAAACCGAAGCCGACTTCCTAACCTCGCGCCCTTTATGAACGAAAAATCATCTGTGAACTGGGAACAACTGGAGGCAAAGCCGGAATTTCGTGCGCTGCTGGCGAAAAAGAAGGCGTTCATCGTTCCCGCCTTTGTTTTCGGCATGCTGTACTATCTCGCCCTGCCAGTGCTCGTGGGTTATTTCCCGGAAATGATGAAAACGAAGGTCTGGGGTGAGGTCAACGTGGCCTACGTCTTCGCGTTGTCACAGTTCATCATGGCCTGGGTCATGGCCTTCCTCTATGTGCGCGTCGCCACCCAATGGGACAAGGCTGCCGCCGCCGTCATCCATGGCCAGGGCTGATTACGCCATCTTGGCATCTGTCATTCTGCATTCGTCACTTACCTCCTATGTCCGCCCCTCTCATCATGTTCCTGGCCTTCGTCGGCCTCACGCTGCTCATCACCTTCTGGGCCGCGAAGAAAAACACGGGCGCGAGCGCCTACTTCGCCGCTGGGCGCAGCATCACCGGCTGGCAAAACGGTCTCGCCGTCGCGGGTGACTACATGAGCGCCGCCAGTTTCCTGGGCATTTCCGGCATGATCTATGTGGCCGGCTATGACGGCTTCATGTATTCCGTGGGCTTCCTCGTCGCCTACATCACTGTGCTGCTTATCGTCGCCGAGCCGCTGCGCAACGCCGGGAAATACACGATGGCCGACTTGCTGGCTTATCGTCTCAAACCTCGGCCTGTGCGCGCACTCGCGTCCCTCAGCACACTGGTGGTCTCCACCTTCTACATGATCGCCCAAATGGTCGGCGCGGGCGCGATCATCAAGCAGCTTATCGGTATCGACTTCGAGCCGGCGGTGATCGGCGTGGGCGTGCTGATGCTCGTCTATGTCGTCTTCGGCGGCATGCTGGCCACGACTTGGGTGCAAATCATCAAGGCGCTGCTGCTCATGGTCGGTGCGCTGCTACTCAGCTATCTCGTTCTCCAGTTCCACGAGTTCAGCTTCACCAAGTTCTTCCATGCCGTGGCTCACGCTGACTACGGTGGCAGCGCAGCGCCGAAGAATCTCATGGAGCCGGGCTTGAAATTCGGCGTCGCAGTCGCAGGGCCATGGGGGCCGATCGACCTCATTTCGCTGTGCCTCGGCCTCGTTCTCGGCACGGCTGGCCTTCCGCACATCCTCGTGCGCTTTTACACCGTGCCAGATGCCAAGACCGCCCGCTCCAGCGTCGTGTGGGCCATGGCCATCATCGGGCTGTTCTACATCATGACGACGCTGTTCGGTTTCGGTGCGGCCACGATCATCGACAAAGCGACCCTGACCACCGCCGGTAAACTCGACGTCAACATGGTCGCGCCCGTTCTCGCCCAGGTGCTCGGAGGCGAGTTCTTCTTCGCCTTCATCAGCGCCGTGGCCTTCGCCACCATCCTCGCGGTCGTCGCTGGCCTCACGATGAGCGCCAGCGCCAGCTTCGCTCATGATTTTTACTCTAACGTCATTCATCACGGCAAAGAAAACCGTCCGGGCCAGGAAATCCGCGTCGCGCGGATCACCGCCTTCTGTGTCGGGGCTGCCAGCATCGGATTCGCCATTCATTTGGGCCCCGCCGTGAACGCTGCTTTCCTCGTCGGCCTCGCCTTCTCCGTCGCCGCGTCCGCGAACCTGCCGGTCATTGTGCTGAGCGTGTTCTGGAAGCGCTTCAACACTTCCGGAGCCGTTGCTGGTCTGGCCGTCGGTTTGGTGGCGTCCATCGTGCTCATCCTGCTCAGCCCCAGCGGCATTTATGGCAAAGACGCGCCTTTCCCACTCAGCAATCCTGGCATCGTGAGCATTCCCATCGGTTTCCTCGCTGCTTGGCTCGGAACGCTTCTCACGCCTCGTGATCCCGAGGCTGAGGCCAAATTCGCCGAACTCACCGTCCGTGCTCACACCGGCCTTGGTTCCGAGAAGGCCACAGCGCATTGAGATCGCGGCTAAAGATGTGAAAGCCAATCCCAAGGTGTCGGCATGGTGATTTGCCTTCATGCCACATCATGCCATGATGGGTGGTGATGGATGCGTATGGATTGCTGACCTTTCCCGGTCACGTTTTTTTTCACTTTTTGAGCTACCTCGGCCAGCTTGCCGCTCTGGCGAGCGAACTCATGATCGCTCTGCGTTCCGGGGTCTGGCGGCTGAAATTGGTGGCGCAGCAGATCGTGGCCATCGGCTACGGCTCCCAGGGCGTGGTGATCGTGACCGGGGCCTTCACAGGTGCGGTCTTTACCTTTCAGAGCTACGCGAAGTTCAAGGAGTTCGGTTTTGAGACGACGGTGGGCGCAGTGGTGTCCGTGGCGCTGTGCCGTGAGCTGGGCCCAGTGCTGGCCGGCTTGATGGTGGCGGGCCGAGTCGGCGCGGCGATGGCGGCGGACATTGGCACCATGAAAGTCACTGAGCAGGTGGATGCGCTGCGCGTGATGGGCGTGCATCCGGTGGATTACCTCGTGCTGCCACGCTTCCTCGCCATGATGATCTCCATGCCATTCCTCGTGGCGGAGAGCATCTCCTTCGGCCTGATCGCCTCCTACATGGTGACGAGCTTCGGCTACGACATGCCCTCCGCGTGGTATCTCACGCACATGATCGACCACACGAACATGGAAGACCTGATCATCGGCATGATCAAGGGCTTCGTTTTTGGCATGATCATCACGCTGATCTCCTGCCACCAGGGCCTGGCGGCGGAAAACGGTGCCGTGGGGGTCGGCACGGGCACCACGAACGCGGTGGTCATCTCCTCGCTGGTGCTGCTGATCGTGAATTTCTTCCTCTCCATTTTGCTGAACTACATCTTTCCCATCGGATCCGTCTGACCATGGCCGCCCCCGCTTCCAGCCCCACCCCGAGCAACGACGCCGATGTCTTCATCGAGCTGCGGGATGTCCACAAGCGCTTCGGCAAGCAGGAGATCCTCTGCGGCATCAACCTCACGCTGAAGCATGGCGAGACGCTCTGCCTCATCGGCCCCAGCGGTGAGGGCAAGACGGTCACGATGAAGCACATCATCGGCCTCATCCGCCCGGACAGCGGCGATGTCTTTGTGGGCGGCATGCACGTCAACAAGCTCAAGGAGCGCGAGATGGCCCCGATCCGCCAAAAGGTCAGCATGCTCTTCCAGGGAGCCGCGCTGTTTGACCGCATGACCGTGGAGGAAAACGTGGCCTTCCCGCTGATCGAAAGCGGCGTGCGTGACAAGGCGGAGGTCAAACGCCGCGTGCTGGAGGCACTGGAGGCCGTCGATCTCGCCGAGCATCTGGAAAAATACCCCCCCGCACTCTCCGGCGGCATGCGCAAGCGCACCGGCATCGCCCGTGCCATCATCTGCCGCAGTGAGTGCATCCTCTACGACGAGCCGAATTCCGGCCTCGACCCCATCGGCTCTGACATCATTGACCAGATGATTCTGCGCATGCAGAAGCGCTATGGCGTGACCTCCATCATCGTCACCCATGACATGCGCAGCATCTTCAAGATCGCCAACCGCGTGGCCATGCTCTACCGGGGCAAGATTCACTTCCTCGGCACCCCTGACGAGATCCGCGCCTCTCCTGACCCCATTGTACAAAACTTCATCAACGGCCGCTCAGACGTGACTGGCTGAGCCTCCCGCGTCTTTTCACCCTGCAATCCCCCCTTCCCATGATCGACAGCGACAAAAAAACCGAAATGCTCGTCGGGCTTTTCCTATTCGTCGGGCTGCTCCTGCTCGGCGGCCTCATTTTGCAATTCGGCCGCGTGCGCGAGGTGTTCAAGGATACCTACGAGCTGCGTGTGGCCTTTCCAAACGCCTCCGGCATCAAGGAAGGCTCCCCCGTCTTCCTCGGTGGCTCCCGCGTCGGCAAGGTGAAGAACAAGCCCAAGCTCAACACCACCTTCTCCGGCGTCATCATCGACCTGGAGCTCTTCAAGGACGTCATGATCCCTGCGGACGCCACCTTCGCCGTCGGCTCCGCCGGCCTGATGGGGGACGCCCTCATCGAGATCAAGCCCAGCGGCAAGGAGACCGATGTCTTCCTCCCGCACGACTACGATCAAATCATCGAGGGTGAAAAAGCTGGCGGCCTCTCCGACCTGCAAAGCACCGCTAAAAACGTCGGCGACAAGGTCGATGTGGTGCTCGACGAGGTCAAAATCTCCCTTCAGGACGTGAAGCAGGCCATGAGCAAGATCAACAAAGGCGCTCTGGCCGACTCCACCATCCAGGACTTCAAGGAAGGCATGGAGCACCTCAACAACACCCTCAAACGTGTCGATGAAAAAGTGCTCGGAGAGGAAAACGCGCTCACGCTCAAAACCGCGCTCACCGACCTCAAGGACGCCGCCGCCAGCTTCAAAGGCGCCGCCAAAAACGTCGAAGACTCCAGCAAGAAACTCGGCCCCATGTTTGACAAGCTCGATCCCGCCATCGCCAAGGCAGACAAGGTCATGACCACGGCGGATGAATCCCTCCAGTCGATCAAAAAAGCCGCCGACAGCTTCTCCGCCGCCGCCGCGAACATCTCCTCCAGCAAAGGCCTACTCGGTGCCCTCATGAACGACCAGCGCCTCATGGCCGACTTCCGTGACTTGATCTACAACTTCAAGGTCAACGGCCCGCTCTGGTACAAAGACACCGCTGAAAAAATGCGCAGCGGTGAGTTCAAGAAGCAGACCGAAGAGCAGCCCAAACGTGGCATCTTCCGCTAAGCCTCACTCGATCGGGGCGGGCCGGTCGAAGATCAAACGCATGATGCGTCGGCTCGGATTGCCGTTGGTGAGCGGATCACGTACACGCATGGTCTGCACTGGGCCGTCACTGATCACTTCCAAGGTCCGCGCATTCCAGATGGCGAGATCGTCCGTGGATTGCGCACCATAAATCACATCCGGCATGTCCTTGGGCCGTGTGAAGTTCAAGGTCAGACCATTCGCATCACGCACCGGCAGCAATGCGGGGTTGCGGCTCATCGGATTCATGCCGAGAGCATATTCGGCGAGGTTTTTCCATCCGTCGCCATCAGGATCGGTGTCATCGTCAGCGAGACCTGCCGTGATCTGCTCCGGGGAGAAGTGCTGCGTGCGCCATTGGCTCATGGACTGGCCCTGAATGAGAAGCGTGCCGGAAGCCGAGCCGTTGTAGTTGGAGTCATCGACAACCGCCAGGACCGCGTGGCTGCCGTGGCTCGTGGGTGCGCTCGTGGAACCGTTGTAGGTCACGTTCACCATGAGACCTAATGGGCTTGTCGTTGTCGAAACGGACTTGGCGCTGCCATCGTAGGCCTGCGTCAGCCCATTCAAGGTGATCGTGGCGGTAGCTTTGGCGATCACGAGTGTCCCTGCGGCAGAGCCGACGTAGTTTGCGTTGTTGATCGTGCCCACCACCGCATAAGTGGCCGCATTCGTCGGTGCAGTGGCCGATCCATCGTAGGTTAAATTGACCGTAAGGCCTGTCGGTGATGTTGTAGCGGTGGCCGCTTTGGCGCTGCCATTGTAGGTTTGTGCCAGACTGCCAAGACTCACCGTGGCCGTAGCTTTGGCAATGACCAGAGTGCCATTGGCCGTGCCGACATAATTCGGCTCATTGATGCTAGCGACCACCGCATAGCTACCAGCATTGGTCGGTATCGTGCTGAGGCCGTCATAAGTGTAGCTGACGCTCAGGTTCGCAGGATTCGTCGTACTCGTGGCTGCCAGCGGGCTGCCGGTGTAGGTGGGCGCCAAGCTTCCGAGCGCCACCGTGGCTGCTGCTTGCTGGATGGTGATGCTGAAACTCTGTGAGGCTGCGGAGCCAATGCCATTGCTCGCGCTCAATGTGCCCGTGTAGGTGCCTGCAGCAGTGGGGGTGCCTGAAATCACGCCTGAAGTGCTCAAGGATAGCCCGGTCGGCAGCGCCCCGGTGGCCACGCTGAACGATGGCGCTGGAAAGCCCGAAGCCGTGCAACTGAAGTTGTAGGCCGTGTTAAAAGTGCCCGAATTCGTCGGCGTGCTGCTGGTGAAGGCTGGGGCTTGATTGATGGTGATGGTGAAGGCCTGCGTTGCGTTGCTACCGATCCCGTTGCTGGCGGTGAGAGTGCCGCTGAACACACCGGTAGCCGACGGAGTGCCAGAGATGACGCCGGTGGTGGGGTTCAAATTCAGGCCCGTGGGCAGCGTGTTGGCCGGAACACTGAACGTGGGTGCTGGAAAACCACTGGCCGCGCTAGTGAAGCTGTAAGCCGTGCCGAGGAGTCCAGTGGTCGTGGGAACGCTGCTGGTGAAGGCTGGGGCTTGATTGATGGTGATGGAGAAAGCCTGCGGGAAGCTGCCAGCTCTATTCGTGGATGTGATGGTTCCAGTGAAGGTGCCTGCTGTGTTCGGGGTGCCGGAGATCACGCCTGCGGTGCTCACAGAAAGTCCCCCTGGCAGTGCCCCTGCGGTGAGGCTGTAAGTCGGCGCAGGAGAACCAGTCGCTGCGTACGTGTGAGTGTAGGCAGTGCCAACAATCCCCGCTGCTGGTGCCGCACTGGTGATCGAGGGTATTTGATCGACCGTGATGCTGATCGTCTGCGTTGGGGCTACGCCGATGCCGTTGCTCGCTGTCACCACGATGCCGGAGTACGTGCCCGCTGCCGTCGGCGTGCCGCTGATCACGCCTGTGCTGCTCAGGCTCAGGCCTGGCGGCAGCGTGCCCGTGTGTGAAAAGGTCGGCACAGGGAAGCCAGACGCGGTATAGGCGAAGTTGTAAGCCGAACCCACCACAGCAGGGCTGGGCGGCGGGCCGTTGGTGAAGGCGGGCGGCTGGTTCACCGTGACCGTGAAGGTTTGTGTCACGGTGTTGCCATCCAGATCCGTGGCTCTGACGGTGACGTCGGTCTGACCTCCAGAGAGCGCATTGATCTGCACGTTCGTACCACTGATCACAGCACTTGCCACGGCACTGTTCGTGTTTCCAGTCACCGCATAACCCAAAACGGCCACGGGCGCTGCGGATGAGATGGACACCACCTTCGTGGTGTCCATGGTCGCGGAGGCGGAGGTCAGCGGCCAGTCCGTCAAAGAGCTGTTGGGCGTTCCATCCACATTCACGCTGGAATTGACGGTCGGCAGGCCCGCCATGGCATCTGCCACGGTCATGCCGCTCCCGGCAACGCGGGCGAAGGCGGTGAATCCTCCGTTCGCATTCGGACTGCCGCTGTCGCGGTCGAGATTGCTGCTGTTGTTGCCTAAATTCACAAAGAACTGATTCGTGGCGCTGTTCGGGTTGCTCCCGAACTTGGCCATCGCCACGGTGCCGCGCAGATTTGAAATTCCAGGCTCATTGATGGGTGAGGCCGCTGTCGGGATCGCTGAGAAATTGTTCGGCGCAGACTGAACCTTGAAGCCCCCGCCTTGAACGACGAAGCCCGGAATGGCGCGGTGAAAAACCGCGCCATTGTAGTTGTTCACAGCCGCGTTGACATAGCTCAGGAAGTTCGTGACGGTCTGCGGGGTGGCTGTGTTGTAGAGGATGAAGTCCATCGTCCCCAAGTTGGTGACGATGCGCACTGCGGATTCAGAGTCCGGGTCCGAGAACTTGTCGGTGAGAGACACAGAAGTGTTTCCGCCTGGAGCGAGCGTTTGTGTCCCGATGGTGGTAGCGGAGACAGGTGCCGCCGCGGCGCGGATCACACGAAGCTGGAGGGTATTGTTGGTGGTCCAGCCGTTGGCAAAAGTGGCGGACATGGGGCAGTTGAACGCGCCAGTCACTATGGCGGTGCCCGTGATGGCTCCGGTCGAACTATTGAAAGTCAGACCTGTCGGCAGACCTGTGATGCTCCACGAGGTTCGGGCTGATCCGCTGGTAACCACCGCTTGGTAGGAGAACGGTTGATTGTGAAAGATGGGCGGGGCGGTGCCACTGGTGAAGCCGTCCCTTGTCGTCGCACTGACGGTGTTGCTGCGCGCAGATTCTAGGATGTTGGTAGGGGTTGTCTGAAAGGCGGCCGCTACTTGGAAATCATAAGCTGTACCCGCAGTAAGACCTGTAACGGAAAAACTGGAGGCATTGGCCGCGCTATAGTTAAACAGGGTATAGCTGCCACTGCTGGTCGGTTTGAAATAGACCGCGTAGCCTTGTTCTATAGCAGAATTGTCCGACCAACTCAGGTTTACCGTGCTTTCCGAGGCAGTCGTGGCCGTCAGACTCGTCGGCGCATTGAACTGCGTGGTGAGGGAGGCGGTGTTGGAGTAGCCCGTGTAGGTGTAGGGAGCAGAGGCTCCAGTGCGCGCCCGGATTCGCACCTCGTAGCTCGAGTTGGGTTCAAGGAACCCCAGGAGATCGACCACCACGACATTGGCTCCGACAGAACCGAGCAGGCTGAACGCTCCGGCAGGAAGTTTCCTCGTCTCAATTTCAAAACCTGTCTCGGTCGTGGCGTTGTCCGCCCATGTAATTAAGGTGGATTCCTTATTCACCAGCCTGTTCAAGCTGCCAGGAGCGTTGAAGGCGGCTTGCGTGCAGGTCACAACCGGGGTGAAGGCCGAATTTCCGCTGCCATTGAACGCCCGGACCTGATACTTGGCTGCGAAATTCGCAGGTGTGGTCAGTTGCACTCCAGTCTGGTTCGCGACGACAGTCCCAAACGACACCCAAGGCGGAGGATTCGTGGCCAGATCCGTGGTGTATTGAATCTCAAAACCCGTCTCATCTGCCGAATTGTCATTCCACAGGAGTGCAACGCTGGTGCTCGTTTCTGCGCGGGCCGCCAAATAGGTCGGCGCGGTTGGTGCCGCCAAGGCGGCGGTGGCGAACGACAGGACCACGAGGGATACCAGCAGCGGCAGGCTGAATGAGCGAAAACACATGGTTGTGGGCAAAAGTGCGAGTGTATTAGCAGAGGGTAGCCATAGACGCCACTCAAAGAGCTCTCGTTCAACCTGCTGGTTGTCAATTGTTTCTCCAATCGCCCGGGTTTTCAGGTCAGGGCGGCATCAGAGCTCGTAGGCGCGGTGCCGTGCCCCTGCGCATGCAGCCGCCGCACGGGGGCTCTCCCTGGCCTCCCTCGGTCACGTTTCGGGTCCAGGAACGGTCCAGCTCCGCAGCGCCAAACTGGCTCGGGCTGCTGCCGTGAGTTTCAAGTTCCAGGTTTCATGTTGGATGGCTCGGCCGCCGAACTTGAAACTTGAAACTTGAAACTTGGAACTCATTCCCCAATCCACACGCCCGTCCCCACCGGCACGAGATCGAACAGCTCGATCACATCCCGGTTCCGCAAGCGCACGCAGCCGTGACTGGCGGGGCGGCCGATGCTGTTTTCATCGTTGGTGCCGTGGATGTAAATGTAGCGCTGAAAAGTGTTCGCGTTGCGCGGCTCCAGGCCGTGCAGCCAGAGGATGCGGGTAAGGACGAAATCAGACTTCGTGTCCATCCCAGGTGTCCACCGGCCGACCGGCTGCCGGGATTTGAAAATCGTGCCGCTTTCCGCGCCATCGCCGTGCTTCTCTTTGACCACAAAGCGGCCCAGCGGCGTCTGGTGGCTGCCTTCGGTGAAACCTAGGCCGAATTTCGACGTGGAGCAGGCCCATTCGTTGACCAAGCGCACACCGTCGAACAAACGCAGGCGCTGGGTGCCGATGCTGACTTCGAGACGTGGATGGGCGGGAGGCATGGGGCGATTGTAATCCTCAAAACTCTCACCACCAGCCGTCCTTTGCGCTTGGCGGCCGAAATCGGAGCATTGATGCCGAACGCAGCATGGGAATCGCTTCTTTTTTCAGCAGCGCAGCCACTCGTCCCGATGCTCGGCGACGAACGCGTCGTCGTTGAGGTGTGGATAGGCTTGATAGACGCGGTCGATCTCGGCTAGCTGGCCGGGGCTGAGGGTTTCGTGCTCATCGAGGCACCACAGGCCCTCCAGCAGGCCCTGGCGGCGCAAAACTTCGTGCAAACCGGCGATGCAGCCGCGAAACGCATTCGCGGCATCGAAGAAGGCCGCGTTGCTGTCCGTGACTTCCACGCCGAGGCGCAGCAGAGCGGGCGTGGCGTCGGCGTTCCGGCATTGTTCGAGCAGTTCGACTGCGCGTCTCGTCCAGACCGACCAGTGGCCGAGCAAGCCGCCCACGACGCGGCGCTCTTGGCCACCGAAACGAAACGGCGTCACGAAATCGGCCACGATGCTGTCGTCGTTGCCGGTGTAGAGCGCGATGTCATCCCGCCCGGCCTCGGTCACGGCGCGCACGACATCGAGCGTCTGGTAGCGGTTGAACGGCGCGATCTTGATGGCGGCGACGTTGTCGATTTCAGCGAAGCGACGCCAGAACGAGTGCCTCAGCACACGCCCGCCGACGCTGGGTTGAAGATAGAAGCCCACGACTGGGATGATTTCCGCCACGGCCCGACAATGGGCGATCAATTCATCCTCCGTGGCATCACGCAGCGCCCCGAGACTGAGCAAGCCCGCGTGATAGCCGAGTTCGTTCAGCAAGGCCGCTTCGGCCACGGCCTGTTTCGTCGCGCCGCAGATGCCGCCGATGCGCACGAGCGGCTTTGCGGCGCGATCCATCTCCTCCTGCGCCAGTTCGAGCACCGGCTTGAACAAACCGACCTGCGGATCGCGGATGGCAAACTGCGTGGTGTGAACGCCGACGGCCAGGCCACCGACTCCAGCGGCGATGTAGTAACGAGAAAGCGCCCGTTGCCGCCGCTCGTCGAGTTTGCGATGGGAGTCGAGCGCCAGCGGATGCGCGGGGATGGCGAGGCCGCGTTGCAGGTGCGGGCGAAAGTCGAAGTTGTTCATGGAAATTTGCTTCGCATGCTGACTGGGAATCCTTTCAATCCAACCCTTTATGCTGCGCCATTTCCTGTTCCTGCTCTTGCTCGTGTCCACTCACGCTGCGGAGGAGTTTCCACTGGTGCCCGCCCAGGAATGTCGTCCGCGCAATGGGCTGCCGAATTTCCTGGCCAAGGCGAACACGGCGGGCGCACAGATCAAGATCGGCTACCTCGGCGGTTCGATCACGGCGCAGAACGGCTGGCGGCCGAAGACGCTGGCGCATTTTCAGAAAACTTGGCCGCAGGCGAAGTTCAGCGAGATCAACGCGGCGATCGGTGGCACAGGCTCGGATCTCGGTGTGTTTCGGCTGAAGCAGGACGTGCTGGATCAGAAGCCAGACCTGTTGTTTGTCGAATTCGCGGTGAATGACGGCGGTGCGCAGCCGGAGCAGATTTTTCGCTGCATGGAGGGCATCGTGCGCCAGACGTGGAAGACACTGCCGGAATGCGACATCTGCTTTGTCTATACACTGACCGAGGCGCTGGCTCCGGCGATGCTGGAGGGCAAATTCCAGCGCTCGGCAAGCGCGATGGAAAAGATCGCCGATCACTACAGCATCCCGACGATCCACATGGCGATGGAAGTCGCGAAACTGGCAAAGGAAGGAAAGCTGGTGTGGAAGGCCAAGCTGCCGAAGACAGACGAGGAGAAGAAAGTGCTCGAAGGGAAATTCGTTTTCGCGCCGGACAGCGTGCATCCGCATGTCGAAACCGGTCACGAATTGTATCTTCAGGCCATCGTGCGCGCGCTGGAGCCGATCCAGGCGGCTTCGAAAACGCCAGCCGCTCATGTTTTAGGCGCGCCATTCATCGCCACGAACTACGAACAGGCCAAACTGCTGCCGATCACAGCCGCGACGCTGTCCGAATGCTTCACGCTGCTTGATTCAAAGACGGACGACTTCGGCAAGCGCTGGGTAAACCGCATGACGACGCTGCACAAGGGGGCCAAGCCAGGCGACACGATCACGTTTCAGTTCAAGGGCACGCGCTGTTCGATTTACGACATCATCGGCCCGGATGGCGGACAGGTGAGCGTGACGCTGGATGACCTGCCGGTGAAGGTGGTGCCGCGCTTTGACGCCTACTGCACCTACCACCGGCTGAGTGCGCTCATGATCGGCACAGACCTGGAGGACGCTGTCCACACCGTGAAGATCGAGATCCATCCCGAGCAGCCGGATAAGGCGCAGATCCTGGCGAAGAACGGCAACAAGATCGACAAACCGGAGCGCTTCGACGCCACCGCATTTTATCCCGGTGCGATCCTGCTGGTGGGTGACGTCGTCCGGTGAAGCGGTGTTAAGAATGGTTTGAAGACTGATTCAATATCTAAAGGGAGACGGGAGATGCATGGGATGATTGTACGATGCGATCTCCATGAATGCCGACTCCGCCCGCGTTGAGCGGCTCTTCCTGGAGGCTCTCAAGCATGCCCAGCACCTAAAGGGCGTGAGCTCGGTGGTTTGCATGGCGGAGTGCGCCGATCTTGCTGCGCATGCTGCGGCAGCTCTTCAATTCCTAGCCACCGGCAAAAACTGCACGGCGTCGGCGATGACCACCTTGCCCGCTTCCGTGCCGTCGTTTGACACACGCGCCCAACCTTTGTGCCCTGCTGCAAAACGAAACGTGCCGAGCGTGCGGAAGAGGTGATCATGCGCGGGTTCTGTCTGCTGATTGATGTGCACGGTCGTGTCGCCATCGGCATGATGGATGGTCACGGGTGTCTTTGTGGAGCGCCGCACGTTGTAACAATGGGCCAACCGCACTTCATACCAGCCCGCCTTCGGCAGATCCGGCGTGAATGTCACCGACTTGGCTCCTTTGCCCGTCTTCATGTCATGCAGGTAACCGAGCCCGACGTAGGGCGGTGTGTGGGTCGAGTATTGCCACTCTCCCACCAGCTCCGCCGCTGTCTCATCCACCACGATGCCCGGCAGTGACGCTGGATCACTCACGATGAACTTCACCATCTCCGGTCGATCCACCTCGCCCGGCGGATGGATGTTCGGAACGGCCTTTGGGTGCGGTTTGAGCGCCTCGAAGGCCATGGCCGTGCTCAAAAAGGCCAGCAGCGGCCATGGGCGAAAAATCATGGCTCATGCTGAGCCTGAACCGCCCCGCCGCAATCGAGAAATGAAGGGTAACCAAGGCTCAGTGAGCGCGTCGCGGCAACAGGCGATGAGAAACTTCCTTGCCGGAGCCGATCTCTTCTGATTGCATGGCCGGATGAATCCGCCTCCAGACTTCCTTTCCCGCCGCGATGCCTTGAAAGCCACCATGGCTTCGGTGGGACTCAGTTCCCTCGCCTTTGAGCCTGCCAAGGCTGCACCTTCTGCGCCGGATGCGCGACGCGGTTCGACGAAGAAATATGACATGCTGAAGTCGATCAACCTGTGGGCGTTTCCATATCCGGAGCGCATGACGCTGCGCGAGTGCCTGCAACTCGCGAAAGACGCCGGATTCGATGGCATCGAACTGAACTACGACCTCGACAACGATCTCTCGCCGAAGCACGGCACGGCGGATTATGTCAAAATCCGCAAGATGGCCGACGAGATCGGCATTCAGATCAGCGGGCTGTGTTCCTTCCTCTTCTGGCCGTATCCGCTGACCAGCAACGATCCCGCGAAGCGTGCTCAAGGCATCGAACTGGCCGGAAAGATCGCGCAGTGTGCGCATGACCTCGGCGTAGAGAATGTGCTTGTCGTGCCGGGGGCCGTCCACATCCCGTGGCGCACGGATCACGAGCCGGTGGCGAATGACGTGTGCGATGCACGTGCCCGCGAGGCCGTGGGGCAGCTCGCGAAACAGGCGGAGAAGTTGAAGGTTTGTCTCAACATCGAAAACATCTTCTTCAACGGCTACCTCATGACGCCGATGGAGATGAACGCCTTCGTGGACAGCTTTGGCAGCGAGCAGGTGCGCGTGCATTTTGACACGGGGAACATCAGCATGTTCCAGTTCCCCGAGCACTGGGCCAAGGTGCTCGGCAATCGCACCAAGAACGTCCACCTGAAGGAGTTCACGAAGAAAGGCACCGACTTCAGCCTCGAAACCTTCCGCCCGCTGCTCGACGGCACCACGAACTGGCCCGCCGTCACCGACGCGCTCGCGGAGACCGGCTACCGAGGCTTCCTGACCTTCGAATACTTCCACCCGTATGCCCATTACCCCGAGGCGCTGATCTGGCAAACCTCGGATTCGATGGACCGCATTCTTGGTCGTCAATCATGAGCTGGGCACGCACGAGATGCCGTCCCCCTGGAGAATAAAACGCCTGGCGTTGTGTGTCTGCTAAAGCGGAAAACGACCATGGAACCCAAGTTGGTGAAGAGGGCTGCCGTGCGCTGTTTGCTGAGCAGGCGAAACATTCTGCCGATTGGGTGAACCTTGGGGCGTTAACCCCCATCCCGTAGCGCCACGGCCGGATCAACCCGCGCGGCAAACCATGCGGGCACCAGCGCGGCCAGGAGGCAGAGGGCGACGGCGGTGGTGCAGATGGTGAGGAGGTCAGCGAGATTGGTGTGAGCAGGGATGCTGGAGAGAAAGTAGATGTCCTGCGGGAAGATGTCGCGTCCGGTGAGGGCGGCGATTTGATCCCGCAGCCAGTTTCGGATGCCGAGGAAGAAGAAGCCGCCGCCGAGGCCGGCCACGACGCCGAAGAGGGCCACGATGCCGGCTTGAGACACGAAGATGGCGATGATTTGCCAAGCGCGAGTGCCCAGGGCAGTGAGGATGCCGATCTCGCGGCGTTTTTTCACGGTGACGGTGATGGTGGTGTTCATCACGCAGATGGCGGCCACGAGCATGATGAAGAGCAGGATGAACCACATCATGGTGCGCTGATTTTCGACGGACTCGAGCATGGGGCCATGCTCCTGCACCCAGGTGTTCCAGCCCCAGGTCTCTGGAATGCCGCCGGAGCGGTAGATCGCGTCCAGGATGGGTTCGGCGTTGTCAGCGTCCTTCAACTCCAGCTCGATGCCGCTGACGTTGCTGTCGAGGTTGAAAAACTCCTGCGCGATGTGCAGCGGCACATAACCACGCAGCCCGGCGGTGTCCGCCCGCAGCGTGGCCACGAGGGTGAGGTCTTTGGATAGCACGGTGACGTTGTCGAGCGCCTCGGCGCGTTTTTTCTCCGCCGTGTCCTCGGGGATCTCGCGCACCTGCTGGATGAACTGGTCCACGCTTTCGGCGGCATGCACGACGAGCGTGTCGCCGATCTTCGCGCCGATATCACGGGCGAATTTGTCGCTGAGGACGATGGAGTCGCCCTTGAGGTCGAACTTGCCCTCCTTGAGGTGTTTCTTGAGCTTTTGCAGCAGGGCGTTGTCCGCCTCATCCGCCATGCCGATGACCCTGACGCCTTGCAGACTGCTCTCGTTCTCGACAAAGACGACACCTTCCGCGATCGGCACGGCGGAGGCGACTTCGGGATGCGCGGCGAGCGTTTTCCGCACCTCGCGCCATTGGGAGGCGGCCGGATCGTCGCGCGAGTTCATGGGCTGCACCATGGCATGCGGCTCGAAGCCGATGAGCATCTGGCGGAACTCACGCTGCCAGCCGCTGAATACGGACATCACAAACACCAGCACGCCCACACCGAGCATGACGCCGAGCATCGAGATCACGGTGATGACCGAGATGAACGAACGCGTGGGCCGCAGGTAGCGGAGGGCGAGGAAGAGAGGGGCGCTGGACATCGTGTTGGTTCGGCGTTTTTAGGCGGCAGGGAGCATGGCGGCCAGCACAGGCGGTAAATGACGAAGCACGAATGACGAAGCACCACGAAGCGGCAACGAAGCGCGGTGAGTTTGGGACTGGGTCATTGGGATTTCGTTCGTCATTCGGATTTACTCATTCGTCATTCCCGCCGGCCTCAGTCTCGCAAAGCCACCGCCGGGTCCACCCGCGCTGCCAGCCAAGCGGGCGGCAATGCGGCCAACAAACACAGGCTGATGGCACCCAGGCAGGTGGCGAGGATGAACCAGGGTTCGATTTGAGCGGGAATCGTCGCCAAAAACATGCCGGAGGAGGCATCGGCGTTGCCACCACTCAGGATGGCGATGCCCATGCGGATGTCATCGCGCAGCCAGAGCACGAGGCCGCTCAGTCCGAGACCGGTCAAGGTGCCGAGCGTGCCCACAAAGGCCGCCTGCGCGACGAAGATGCCAATGATCTGACTCTGCCGCGAACCCAGCGCGGTGAGCACGCCGATCTCGCGGCGTTTCTGCGTGGTCACGGTGATGGTGGTGTTCATGACGGAGAACGCGGCCACGACGAAGATGATCATGAGCACGATGCCCATCATAACACGCTCGTTGCTCATGGCGGCGAGGCGCGCATCGCCCGCGTCCGTCCACAGCGAGGCGCTCCAGCCTGCGGGGATGATTCCAGCGGCGGTGAAGCGCTTGATGACCTCCTTCACCTCACCGGGCTGCTTCAATTCGATCAGGACGCCGTGGACATTCTCGCCGAGGCCAAAGATTTGCTGGGCGGTCTCAAGCGTGGTGTAGCCGTAGGCACCGGCCGTTTCAGAGCGGGTGTAGCCCTGGAGGATGATCTCCTGCGCGTGCAGCTTGATGTCCTTGTAGGCGGCGTGACGCTTGGCCTCGTCCTGCTCGTCTGAGGCGACGCGGAAGCGCTGCACGGCGCTGGTGACGTTCGAGGAGGCATAGACGCTGATTTTGTCTCCGGGATGCGCGTCGAGCTGTCCCGCGATGTAATCCGGACAGACCACACCGCCGTGGCGCAGTTCCAGCGAACCCTCAAGGCGGTGCCGCGCGATCTTGGCCATGTAATCCTTGGCTCCGTCCTCCGGCAGTCCGATGACGTCCATGGCTGACTGCTGCCTCCCATGCTCCGCATAGATGAAGCCAAGGATGTAGCTGCTGGCAGCGAGCACGTCGGGCTGCGGCAGCACCTTGGCGAGCACCTCGGCGGCTGCCTTGGCCGTGGCAGGCTTCTTGCCCTGCGGGTGCAGCAGGATGTGCGGCTCCGAGCCGATGAGCGCCTGGCGAAACTCGCCCTCAAAGCCTTTCATCACCGAGCTGATGACGATCATGGCCGTCACGCCGACCATGACTCCCAGGATGGAGATGACCGTGATCACCGAGACAAACGAACGCTTCGCGCGCAGGTAGCGTCGGGCGAGGAAGAAGGTGACGTTCGAGAGCATGGGGCGCATCAAAGCGCTGTGCGGTCGGGATTCGAGGGGAAAGTGAGGAATGAATGAGGTGGTGCCAAGGAACGGCGATTGGCGATCCCGGAGGGATCAGAGATGGTAGTCAGGAGCAAGTCTGCGCAGTATCCGACCACACCCGCACCATGCGGCGAAAGAAGCATGCCGGCTACTTTTTCACCACTGCTTCCACCCTGAACAAAGGCATAGATTTTTTCACGGACTGAGTGACGCCCCAGAGCAGCGGGGTGGAGACGATGATCCAGATGAGGACAGCTTTCATGGTGTGAAATCAGGCGGTGGGCGTGTCTTTGACGTGGTATTTGGGATCAACCGGGCGGACGAGCAGATTGGCGATGAGGCCGATGCCAAGCAGGCCGCACATGAGGTAGAAGGTGTTGTTGTAGGCCTCTGCCTTTGGCACACCGGCGGCGACGCGGCTGGAATAGAGGCCATTGATGAGAAGCGGGCCGATCACCGCGGCCATGCTCCAGGAGGTGATGAGCCGTCCATGGATCGCGCCGACCTGATAGGTGCCGAACATGTCCTTCAAATATGCCGGGATGGTAGCGAAGCCGCCGCCATACATGCTGATGATGAGCGCGGTGCAAATGACGAAGAGCGTGCGGTTCTGCGTCTCCTGCGTGTAGGGCAGGAGGGCGTAAAGCACGGCTCCGAGGATGAAATAGATGCAATAGACGGCCTTCCGCCCGGTGAAGTCGGAGATGGAGGACCACACGAAGCGCCCGCCCATGTTGAAGATGCTCAGCAGCCCGGTGAAGCCCGCGCCGATGGCCACGCCGACGCCGAACATGTCCATGCACATGTCCGCCGCGCGTCCCAGCACGCCGATGCCAGCGCTGACGTTCATGCACAGCACGGTCCACAGCAGCCAAAACTGCGGCGTCTTCCAAGCGGTGTCCACCGAGACGCTGGCGGTGGTGATCATGCCGTGGGAGGCAGCAGCTTTTGGTTCATAGCCCTCCGGCTGCCAGCCAGGAGCGGGAACGCGCACGATGAAGGCCCCAAACAGCATGAAGCAGGCATACAGCGCGGACATCGTCATCAGCGCCTTCATCGCCCCGGTGCCACCGCTTGGGGCGAAGTAGTTCATCAGTTCCTGCGCCAGCGGAGATCCAATCAGAGCCCCGCCACCGAAGCCCATGATGGCCATGCCCGTGGCCATGCCGGGACGGTCAGGGAACCACTTCACCAAAGTGGAGACGGGGGCGATGTAGCCGAGACCCAGACCGATGCCACCGACGAAGCCGTAGCCGCCCCAGATGAGCGCCAAAGATTTGAGTTTTACGCCCAGCGCGGCGATCAGCAGGCCGCCGCAGAAGCAGCAGCAAGAGGCGATCATCGTCTTGCGTGGACCGCTGCGCTCCACCCATTTCCCAAATACCGCCGCCGAGATGCCCAGCATCGCCAGCGCGATCTGATAGGCGATGTTCACCCAAAAGACATCCTGGCCCAGTTCCGTGCCCAGGGGCTTGTTGAACACACTGAAGGCATACACCTGACCGATGCACATGTGAACCGCCACGGCGGCGGGAGGGACGAGCCAGCGGCTAAATCCAGGTTTGGCGACGGTGGCTTCGCGGGAGAGAAAACTCATGTTGGTCGGGCGTGTCGGTTGGGCCGCGTGTTTTAGGGGGTCGGCAGGCGGAATGGCAAGGAAAAGATAAGAATCGACAACAAACGCAGAGTTTCGTACGTTTTTTGAGGCAGCCCAGCAATTCCGCCTGGCTCCAAACATACCAAACATACTCAGTCGATGAAAACTCTGCTCTCCATCATTGCCCTCTCCTTCGCATCCGCCGGTCTGGCTGCTGCGGCTGACAAATGCCCCATCAGTGGCAAGCCTGCTGACTCCAGCATCACCAGCAAAGGCAAAGACGGCAAAACCGTCGCCTTCTGCTGCGAGAAGTGCAAAGCCAAGTTCGACGCCAAGAACAAGTAACTGGCCCTGCGCTGAATTCCTCAGCGTTTGAGAAGCGGAACCGGGCAACCGGTTCCGCTTTTTTCATCGCTTTTTGCCTGAGCGCTCCTGCAGAAACTTCTGGAAACCGATTTTCACAAATTCCGGGTCACGGGCGCGGATCATGGCGTCATCTAAAGTAATGAAGCCGTAACTGGCCAGATGCATGAGGCTGTCATCAATGGTGTGCATGCCGTCGATGCCGCCGATCTGGATGAGATTCCCGAGCTGCGACAAACGGCGTGAGCGGATGCTGGAAGCGATGCCCTGGTTGACCACCATGATCTCAGAGGCCATCACGCGGCCTGGCTGGTCATGGCGGGCGATGAGCGACTGGCAGATCACCCCTTTGAGCGAACTGGCGAGCTGCGAGGCTACGAAATCCTGCTGCTCTTCTGGGAATGCGTCGAGGATGCGTAATACGGTGCTGGGCGCGTCATGCGTGTGCAGGGTGCTGATGACGAGATGGCCCGTTTCCGCTGCGGTGAGCGCGGTGCGCATGGTCTCCAGGTCGCGCAGCTCACTGACGACGATGACATCCGCGTCCTGGCGCAGGGCGCTTTTGATGGCGGCGGCAAAGTTGTGCGTGTCCGCGCCGACTTGGCGTTGGCGCACGAGGCTTTTCTGGTGGGAGAACAAATACTCGATGGGGTCTTCGATGCTGACGATGTTCACCTGCCGGGTGCGGGTTATGTGCTGCGTTAGCGAGGCCAGGGTGGTCGTCTTGCCGCTGTTGCTGGTGCCGGTGACGAGGATCAGCCCGTCACGCAGCTCACTGAAGCCCTCGACCGCCGGGCCATGGCCCAGATCGCGCAGTTCCGGGATCTGCGCCGGGATGTAGCGGAAGGAGGCCTCAATGCGGCCCATCACATAGCAGGCATTGCCACGGAAACGACCGAGGTTCTCCACCTGGATGGCGAAGTCGAGTTCCCATTTCTGCTCCAGTTCCGCACGCTGGTTTTCCTTCAGCACGCCGAAGATCAGCTCGCGCAGGTCGATGATTTCCAAAACCTCATCGGCTACCGGCGTGAGCACGCCGTTGATGCGGCCCATCGGCGGTGAGTTCGCGCTGATGTGCAGGTCGGAGCCGCCACGCTCGATGACCATGAAGAGATATTCGATAAGATCGTGGTTACGCATGGGAGGGAAAGTTGACGGTTGTTTTCAGAGGGGCGGTGAAGAGCGTTGTTTGGGGTTTGGAAGCCACGGTAAACCATCGTCAACAACGGCAAACCACCGTCAACTTCATGAAATGCCCCGCGCCGCGCGGCGGAACTCGGCCTCGTTGCCAGCGGCGGCGATGGCCGTCGCCTCGTCGATGACACCGGCTCCGAAGGCGGCCACGATGGACTGTAGGAAGGTGCGGCAGTTGGGGTCACCGGCGCGGGTCATGTATTCCGCGATGTCGGACACGGCACGCCGTGCGATCCAGTCGCGCACCGCGCCGCCGTTTTGCAGGTGCTCCACCATCAGGGTGAGCCTACCGGTCACATCCGGCACCAGTTTTTGGCACAGCACACCGAGGAGCTGGTGGGAGAGTAGATGCAGGCCGATACCGACTTGGTCGGCGGGGAACAAGTTCACAAAGCGCTCCATCGTGTCTGCCACGGTGGCGGAGTGCATGGAGGCGATGACGAGATGCCCCGTCTCGCAGGCTTGCAGCGCGGTGAAGGCAGTGTCGTGGTCGCGAATTTCCCCCACGAAGATCACATCCGGCGCTTGGCGCATGGCGGCGCGTAGGCCGCGGGTGAAGCTCGGCGTGTCGCGGCCCACCTCGCGCTGAGTGAACATGCTGCGGTTGTTGGTAAAGATGTACTCCACCGGATCTTCGATCGTCACGATGTGGCGGGCCACGTTCGTGTTCATCCAGTGCAGCAGCCCGGCCAGCGTGGTGGATTTTCCCTGGCCGGTCGAGCCCGTGACCAACACCATGCCGTGCTCCTGCTGGCCCCAGCGGGTCAGCAGCCACTCGGGTGCACCCAGCGCACCCAGAGACGGCATGTCCGTGCGGATGCGCCGCAGCGTGGCGGCCAGTCTGCCCAGCACCCTGTGCAAATTCACCCGGAAGCGGATGCCGGAGCGCGAGATCATGCCCGTGTCCACATCCATGTCTTTCAGCGTGTCCCCTCCGCAGATCTGCCAGAGGCCAGCCATGTGCGGCAGTAGCAGTGGTTCGTCGCCAAAGATCATGAGCTGCTCGTTGATCTTCATTCGCGGCACCTCGCCTTCTTGGAGGAAAATGTCGCTCGCCTGATGCTCTTCGGCGGCTTGCAGGATGTCATCTACGGAAATGGCCATGGCAGAAAACGCTAGCGGTGGCTTGCCTGCGGCTCAACCCCGTACTGCGTTTTTCGTTACTCGAAATCTGGCTGCGCCAGTCAAGCAGTCGTCAAGATCGTCAAGGAGTGGTCAAGGAGTGGCCAAGGAGTGGCCAAGGAGTGGCCAAGTGTCGTGCCGTGACCTGCTTGACCACCCTTTGACAATCTTGACCGGCGCAGCCTTGACCTCTCCACCCCTCACTCACCCGTCAGCAGCTTGCTGCAATACCACAGCATGCGCGGCAGATGAAACGGCCCCTTCCACAGGTTTCCCTTCAAAGTCACCGAGGGCGTGCCGTCGCGATGCAAATAACCAAACCACTCGCCGTGTTGCGGGTCCGGGAAGTGCGCGAAGCTCCAGTCATGCACCTGCTTGTGCCACTGCGCATACTTAGCGTCTCCGGTGATGTGCCAGGCCAGCAGCGTGGCGATGATCGCCTCGTTGTGCGGCCACCAGAACTTCATGTCGTGCCAGTATTCTTGCACCGGTTTGTGGAAGACATCGCGGAAGTAGAAAAGGCCGCCGAGTTCCGTGTCCCAGCCGCGCTGCCACATGCCGTCGAGGATCGCCAGACCGAGCTTGAGGTAGCTCTTCTCCCCGCGCCAGCGGCCCTCATGCAGGATGAACCATGCGCACTCCAGCGCATGGCCCGGATTCAGCGTCCTTCCGTCGAAATGGTCGATGATCGACCCGTCCGGCGAGACGATCTCCATGAGCGCCCCGAGGTCCGGTTTGAAAAAGAACTGCTGAATCTCCAGGATGAAACGGTCCACCCACTCTGAGCAGCTGTGGCCGGAAATCTTCACGTCGCCGAGATTCACGCGCAATTCCTGCGCCGTCGCGATGCCGATCATGAGTGCGCCGATGCCCATCATCGGCCGCGTGTTTGGCTCGATCTTCGGCTGCATCATCCCTTTCTCATAGGAGTGCTTCAAATACGTCGCGAAGTCCTTCTTTGCTCGTTCCGCATAGTTTTCATCGCCCGTCGCCTTCGCATACGCTGCATGCGCGATGGCGGAGAACGCCTCGCTGAACACATAGCGCCGCATGCGCAGTGGCTGCCCCTCCCGGGTCACGCTGAAGAAGAGCTTCCCATCCGTCGCGTAGCCGTGACGCTGGAGGAAGGCCAGGCACGATCCCGCCGCGTCCAGCCAGTCGCTGCGCTGCTCCACCGTGTTATAAAGCGTGGCGAAGGTCCAGGCCGCCCGTCCTTGGAACCAGAGGCTCTTGTCCGTGTCCAAAATCGACCCATCGCGATCCAGCGAGGTGATGATGCCGTCAAACTCACGATCCATGCCGTGCTTCAGCCAGAACGGCATCACATCGTGGAGCAACGTATCGCGGTAGAGCTTCCGCAGCTCCTTGCGATACCCTGGGTCGGTCAGATCGTGGTTCATCGCCAGACTTTTGAACCACTCATGGCCACTAATCCAACACTGATGGATCTGATTCAGGCATCAGTGTTCTATCAGTGTGTGATGAGTGGTTTAAAAATCTGAATCCGCCAGGCATGCAGGCACAGCGGTGGATCGTCCACGGCGAGGGCTGACGTCTCGCCGATCTCGCCATCGGCCAGATAGGCGGCGTCACCGGTGATCGGCCTTGCTTGGATCAACGTGCGTGGCCGCTGGCTGAAGTTTCGCCGGGTGAGTGACTCAAGATTACTGGCGCACTTCCTTGATGTGCTTGTCCGGCGCGGCGTCAAAAGTGGCCTTGCTGGCGGCGTCGGCAAAAGCGACTTGGCGTGAGTAGCTGACGGTGATGGACGGGTCGGCCTTTTTCTTGCTGAGCGGGCATTGGCCAGTGACGGCGCTCAAGATGTTCACGAGGTAGGCCTTGGGCGTGGCGGTGAACTGGGCTTTGCAGCGGTTGCAGCAGACGGCGACGGTTTTGCTGTAGTTGCTGGTGATCGCTGGGCTGGCAGGCTTGCCAGAGATCGGGCAGACGGTGTTCAGCGGCTCGGCAGCGTTCGTGATGCCAGCGAACAGGGCGCAGGCGGTGATGAAGGTGAGGATGTGTTTCATGATGGGCTGTGTGCAGACGACAGAAATGGGATACGAATTGACCCTTAGACCTGCAACCAAAATTTTCCCACCGCCCAGGGCCGGCAGGCAACACGCAACCAAGTGAGCGAGCTTGGAGGTGCGCTCTATTTTTTCGTCTGATACTTCGGATAACGCTGCTGGAGCTGCTTGAGCATCTGTTTGGCCTGGGCCTCGTCACCAGACTTTTGCAGGGCTTGGGCGGCTTTGAACAGTGCATCTGGCGTGACGTCAGGATCTTCGTAGAACTGGCTGGGCACGGCGTATTTCGCGGCTCCGGCCTTCCACTTCTCCATGGCGGCTTCCTGCTGGCCCGTGGCGGCGAGTTGGTCGCCTTGGGCGGAAAAAATGTCGCCTTCGAGGATGAGCAGCTCGGCCTGGAGTTTGCCGTCTTTGACCACTTGCAGGGCTTCTCGGGCCACTTTGTCGGCCTCATCGAAGCTGCCCTTGCCAAGGAGGGCGCGTCCTTTGGTGAGCTGGGCGCGCGCGGTAGCGGCGGCGTCGGGGTTGGATTTGAGGAAGTTGTCGGTGGCCTGGATGCTGGCGTCAAATTGGGCGTTTTGAAGCTGCGCCATGCCGAGGTAGTTCCACACGACCGGCTCGGTGTTTTCCGGGGTCTGTGGTGTGACGGCGAGTTCAAGGAAGCGTGCGGTGCGTTTGAAGTCTTCACCACTGTAGAGTTTGAGGCCGAGCCATTTTAGAATGTTCGGAGGCACTTGCCCACCTGGCTTGGCCGCAAGGTAGCTGTCGATGGTCTTGGCGAGGTCATTGGCATTCTGCCGGGCGTAATCGCACAGGATGATGAGCTGGCTGGATTTTTCGAGGTAGTCGCTGCTGTCGATCTCGATCGCACGCCGCAGAGCAGGTACGGCTTTGTCATAGAGCTTCTGGTCGAAGTTTCCGCGTCCGATACCGTAGTAGGCCTGCGCGGAGGCGGTGGTGGTGGGGTACTTCTTGAGCAGCGTCTCAAAAGCAGCGACGGTGCCCTTGGGGTCTTTCTGCTCCATGGCGATGAAGCCGAGATGGAGCCAGGCCATCTCGCAGGCATCGGATTTGGGAAATTCCTTCGTCACCTGCTCGAAGTCGGCCTTGGCCTTTGGCAAATCGCGGGCGTCGCGGTGGGCCAGACCTCGGCGGGCATAGGCCTTGGGGAGGAGTTCATGCTGAGGGTATCCTTCGATGAAACGGGTGAAAGCAGCCACGGCCTCCTGCTGGCGCCCAGCCTCGGCCTGCGCCCAGCCCAGGTTGAAGAGCGTGCCTGGACGCAGCTTTTCAGGCAGTTTGTCGATGCTGATGTCGGTGTAGCTGACCACGGCCTGGGCGTAGTCGGCCTTGTTGAAGTAAAAATCCGCGCGGATGAGGCGCGCGAGGGACAGATACTCGTGCGCTGCGCGGCTTTGCGCATGCTTGGCGATGAAGGCCGTGGCGAATTCGCCGAGATCCCTGTCATTGAGCAGGTAGAAGCAGTAGAGCTTCCAGTAACCGGCATCGAAGGCCTCCTCCGTGTCCGGGTGGTATTGCTCGACGAGCAGGTAAATCTCTACTGCGCGTGCATAGCTCTTCCGCATGCGATACGCGTGACCGACGAGTACCAGCATCTTGGCGCGCGAGGCTCCGGGCGGCAGAACCTCGGAGTTCTTGTTGTAGTAGTCGATAACGGCATCGTAGTCGCCTTTAACAAACAACGCCTGGATGATGCCGATGAGCGCGATCCCGCGGTTCTGCTCGTTGGTTTCCGGCATACGCAGCGTCTTTTCAAACATCAGGATGGACTCGTCTGGCTTTTTCAGCTCAGCGAAGAGCACCGCGGCGCGGATGGAGGCCTCCGCCACGATGGCGCGGTCCGCGCTGGTATTGACGAGATCTTCGAAGATGGGAAGCGCCTCAGTCTTTTTGTCCTGCGCTAAGAACATGCTCCCGAGCGTGAGAAGAGCGGTTTCGCGGTAGGGATTCTCCGTTTTGAAAGCAATGACCGTTTTCAGGGCGGCTGCCTGTTGGTCCTTGTCTCCCACCATTTCATAAGCGCGGCTTTTGTTGTAGGCGGCGGCCAGTTTCACCTGGGCACTCTTGTGTTTGGCCTCGCAGAAGGCGAAATGCCGCGCGGACTCGATGAATTTCGACTCGTTGAAGGTCGTCGCGCCGAGGCGGTAGGCGGCGGAGGGGGCGCCCTCGCTGTCCGGGTAGTGGGTCACCACCTCCGCATAGTAGCTTGCCGCTTGTTTGAGCTGGTTTTGCTTCATGTAGCACTCACCGATGCGGTAAAGCGCGTCCGGCACTTGGCGTCCGGTGGGAAATTTTTGCAGATACTTCGAATAGCCTTGCACGGCGATCTCCCACTCCTGGCGTTCATAGGCCAGCGTTGCGAAGTCGAACATGTCATCATCTGGCCCTTTGGTCCGGGGCAGGGCGGGACGCACGCTCGAATCGTCGAGCACCGGTTGTGCTTTCGGCGGCTGGGGCACCGGAATGGCCTTCGGAACCGGAGCCTCATCCTCGACAGGAAGCGCACGCGGAGGCACCTGCTGAGCCAGTGCGGAAAAAGCAATCAGTCCAAACGCCGCAGAGGCTAGGCGGAGGGGGCAGCGTGGTGAGGCGGTTGGCATCTTGGCAAAGATCATCTCACGGAGGGTGTTGCGGCAGGTTGGTCGGCATCCGCCTTGCGGGTGGCGAAGGCGATGTTCCAGATGCCCGCCTTCTGACAGGTGTCTAGCACACGGATGACATGCTGGTAGTTGACGATTTCGTCGCCACGGAGGATCACGGCTTGGTCCTTGTAGAGTGCCACAATGTTTTGCAATTTTACCAGCAGCTCGTCGGTGTTGAACTTCTGCCCGTTGACGATGATCTCGCCGTCTTTTTTGATGTTGATGATGATCTCGCCGACGTTGCGGGACTCCTTTTCCTTCCCTTCATCAGCCGCAGGCACGCTCACATCCATCACCTGCTCCTCCTTCGCATACTGGAAGGTCACGGCAAAGAAAATGACCAGCAGGAACAGCACGTCCACCAGCGGCGCGAGCTGCATGGGTGTGGGTTCGATCGAGTGCTGTTTGCGGAAGTTCATGGGCGTGAAGGGATCATGACGAAATCAGAATGACGAATGACGAACCAGGGCCGTCTTCCTGTCACTCGTCGTTGGAACTTCGTCATTCATTCGTCATTCGGGAGTTCGACATTTCCTACTGCCCGGCCACCGCTCTCGCGGCTCTCTTGTACTGCACCGCGAGCAGTGCCATCAGGTGCGTCGTCGCCGCTTCCATCTCTGAGATCAGGCGGTTCACCTTGCCACGGAAGATGGCGTAGAAAATGAGGGCTGGGATGCCGATCACAAGGCCAGACGCCGTGCATAGCAGCGCTTCAGACACTCCCTGTGCGAGGCCGAGCTGGCTGGAGCCGCCCGCGCCCTTGCCGGAAATCTCGTGGAAGGTGGTGATCATGCCCAACGTCGTGCCGAGCAGCCCTAGCATCGGTGCCACCGCACCCACGTCGCCGAGATAGGCGATGCGGGCCAGCAGCAGGCTCGACTGGCGATTGCCCTCAGCCTCGGTGACCTCCTTCACTTCTTCAAAGCTTGCCGTCGGGTTGCGTGTGGCGAAATCCAGCGTCTTGGAGGTGATGCGGGCGATGCACTCGTTGCGGCGGTTGCACACCGCCAGCAGCCCCAGGTAATCTTGCTTGCGGATCAGTGCGTCCGCCGAATTCATGAAGGCGTCACTGACCACGGTGCCTTGCCTCACGGTGAAGGTGAAAAGCACGATCATGAAGAAGGCGATCATCGAGAGAATGATGAGCGGGTAGGCCATGACCCCGGTGCGCTTCACGAAACCCTCAAAGGTCAGCACATCGGCGTACGGATTGTCCTCCAAGGCAGCGGCTTGTGTGACAGCGGACCTGACGACCGGCGCGGGCTGCTGGGCCTGGGCAGGAACATTCATCGTGGCGATGACAGCCGCTAGCAAGGCCAGGGCAAGGAGAAATTTGCGATGCATGAGGGCGCGACTGTAAACGTGAGCGCCCGCCTTGCAAGCGGGCTGGTTGGCGTGCTTTTTTCCAGACTCAGGCCAGCAGTTCCCGCACCACTTTGCACTCGTTCACGCCTGTGAGGCGGAAGTCGAGGCCCGCGTAACGGTAAGTGAACTTTTCGTGGTCAAAGCCAAGGATTTTCAAAATGGTGGCATGCAGGTCATGCACATGCACGGGGTTTTCCGTGGCCTGGAAGCCGAACTCGTCCGTAGCACCATGCGTGTAGCCGCCGCGCACCCCGCCGCCTGCCAGCCACATCGTGAATCCATAGTGATTGTGGTCGCGACCGTGCTGTTTCCCGGCATTGGCTCCTGGCGTCGGCAGTTCCACCGCAGGTGTGCGGCCAAACTCACCGCCCCACATCATCAGCGTCTCGTCCCACAGGCCGCGCTGCTTCAAATCACTCATGAACGCCGCGATGGCACCGTCCGTCTGCTGGCCGAGCTTCCGGTGCTCCAGAATTTCGTCGTGATTGTCCCATGGCTGGCCCGCGCCGGTCCAGAGCTGGATGAAACGGACCCCGCGCTCCAGCAAACGCCGGGCGATGAGGCACTGGCGGCCAAAGGCGTGGTCGCCATACATCTTCCGCACCGATTCCGGCTCCTTCATGATGTCAAAAGCGTCCGTGGCCTCCATCTGCATGCGGTAAGCGAGCTCGTAGCTCTGCACCCGGGCTTCGAGCTGCTGGTCACGATCCTGCTGCACCAGATGTTTTTGATTCAATTCCTGTAGCAGGTCGAGCTGGCGGCGCTGCTGCTTGAGGTCCAACGCGCCGTTTTTGATGAACTCGACGAGTTTTTCGACCCGCGTATCCTCGGTGTTGATGTACGCGCCCTGATAGGCGCTCGGCAGGAAGGCGGACTGCCAGTTCTTCGTCCGCCGCGTCGGCATGCCACCTGGGCACATCGCGATGTAGCCCGGCAGATTCTGATTTTCGCTGCCGAGACCGTAAGTGACCCAAGAACCCATCGTCGGACGGTTCAGGCGGCTTTCGCCACTGTTCATCAGGCCCAGTGAAGGCTCGTGATTCGGCACGTCGGCGTGCATGGAGCGGATAACGCACAGATCATCGGCAAACGCGCCCGTCTTTTCAAAGATCTCACTCACTTCAAGACCGCACTCGCCGCGCTTGGTGAACTTGAAGGGCGATTTGAAGCCCGCACCTGTCGGACGCTCCGTTTTGAGCACATTCGGGAGCGGCTTACCGTCGTATTGGTCCAGCATCGGCTTCGGATCGAACGTATCGACGTGCGAGGGGCCGCCGTTCATGAAGAAATGCACCACCCGCTTCGCCTTGGGCTCAAAATGCGGACGCTTCAGCGCCATCGGATCCAGCGTGGCCGCCGCAGCCTGCTGATTGAACAACGAACCTGCCGCCACGGTGCCGAAGCCCATGCCGACACGCTGCAGCAGTTCGCGACGCGTCAAAAACGCATGCTCCAGATTCGGAGCATGATGTGAGATGGAGGAGTTCATGGAGGTGCGTAAGATACGCTTTTTTTAGGTGATCTGCTTTCGCATCTTTCCAGACACAAGAAAGCGCAAAATCGGAGCGCAAGCTGCTGATGGAAGTATTGTCACGCGGGTGTAGCCTGCGCGCCCCAAACCCGAAAATGCTTCTGAATTTCCGCCATCTCGCCTTGGTCGGCCTTGTCGTCGCCGCTTCCAGCCTTTCTGCTGCTCCCGATTGGAAGCAGGTGGAGTCTTTTCTCGCCGCCAAGTGCTACGAGTGCCACAACGCGGACAAAATGAAGGGCGATGTCGATTTGAAGCAATTCGCGACCGATCCGAAGCTCGCGGCGGAATTTGAAATCTGGACCAAAGTCAAAGACACCATCGACAACGGCGACATGCCGCCGCGAAAGGCCAAGCAGCTCTCGCCAGACGAGAAAGCCGGCATCACCGGTTGGGTGCAGCATTCGCTCGATCAGCTCGCTGAGGCCAAATCCGGCGATCCAGGCCCCGTGACCATGCGTCGCCTCACAAATGCCGAGTATGACTACACGATCCGCGACCTCACCGGTCGCGCTTATTCACTGGCCAAAGAATTCCAAACCGATGGCGGTGGCGGTGAGGGCTTCACGAACACCGGCGACGTGCTTTTCATGAGCCCGGCGGCCATCGACAAGTATTTCGCCGCCGCACGCAAACTCGCCGACTACGCCAGCATCATGCCGGGCACCGGCATCGTGTTTCATCCGAACCGCATCGGCTTGCGCGGGCCGGAGCAGGTAAAGGCACAAGCGCAGCAGGGCCTCTATGTGTGGTATCAGCAGAAAGCCGCGCCACACTTGCCGAAGGACGACGAAGACATGCGCGAGGCCGATTACATGCTGGCTTGTTGGCAGCACAAGCATGCCAAGACGCCGCTCGACCAGCTCGCGAAGGACATGAAGCTCAGCATTCACTTCCTGAGCAATTGGTGGAACCTCGTGAACAGCGTGGAGCCCCAAAGCCGCTTCCTCGATCTCACCCGCGTGGCTTGGCGTGAACTGCCCGCCGATGAAAAAACGGCGCATGAGCGCATCAAGGCCATCGAGGTTGACAGACTCTCCTGGAACAATCCCAAACGCCCCGGCAGCGGCTCCCAGCGCCAGCAGCAGGACAGCGACGGCATTCGCCCCTACCCGATGCAGACCTCCGTGAAGGATAAATCCCACATCCACCTCTGCTTTGGCGACACCGCCGATGGCAACAAGGGCGACATCGCACTCGTGACCTATATTGAGGTCAGCGTCGGCAAACAGAAGCTCAACTACCTCCACTGGCTCGACAAAACGCTCGCCGAAAAACGCCAGCAAGCCGCCGTGAACCCGCCGCCGCCAAATCTCGACGCCATCAAGGCCCGCCTCGCCGAATTGGAAAAAGCGCGTGCGCTTTACGGCAAGCATCCGCAGCCAGGTCGTAGCATCGAGCCGCAGCTGCTCGCCTTTGCCGCGCCTCAGGTCGTCACGATGCCGCTGCCGGAGGGTGCGCATTGGTTGAAGGTGGACACGCGTCTCGACATGCAAAACCCCGAGGTCGATGCCGCCACCATCCAGTGGGCGCTCAGCACCGACAGGCCGCGCGACGTGACCAAAATCATGCCCGGCGTGGTCACTATTTGGAAACGCGGCACCAAGGCCTCTGGTGAGACGATGAACGACTTCAACAAGATGAAGACCGCCTTCCCGGACATGTTTGAGCGACGCCTCGAAGAAGTCGCCAGCAATCTCTACCGCGGCGGCAAGCCCAACTACACGGTTTACTATTTCAGTGACGATCAACTCGGCCAGCTCCTCGGCCAGCAGGACAAGGACATGCTCGTCGCGATGAAGAAAGACTGGGGCTACAACGCCACTCCGAACCTCAACAAGCAACAGCAGCAGGAATACGACGGTGCCCTGCTCTGGCACCTGCATCAGTTTGCCCGCAAAGCCTGGCGCAGGCCCATCACTGCCGACGAAACCAAAAAACTCGACGCCCTCTACTCGGCTAGCCGCGCGAAGGACCTCGACCGCGAATCCGCTGCACGAGAGGTCCTCGTCTTCATCCTCGTCTCGCCGAATTTCCTCTTCAAAGCCGAGACGTTGCCGCCCATCGCCGATGCCAAGACCACCGAGGTGCCGCTGAATGCCCACGAACTCGCCTCACGCCTCAGCTACTTCCTGTGGGCTTCCACGCCTGACTGGCAGCTCCGCAAAGCCGCCGATGACGGCAGCCTCATGAAACCCGAAGTGCTCGCCGCGCACACCCAGCGCATGCTGCGCGATTCAAAGGCAACCGCGCTCGCCAAAGAGTTCGCCGGCCAGTGGTTGAAGTTCAACGGCTTCGACGAAAAGAGCACCGTCGATGAAAAGAAGTTCCCGCAGTTCACCCCCGAGCTGCGAAATGACATGCAGCGCGAGGTCGTGGAGTTCTTCACCCATCTCGTGCGCGATGACCGCAACGTCTCCGACATCATCAGCAGCGACTACACCTTCATGAATGAGCGCCTCGGCTGGCACTACGGCGTGCCAGGCATTGTCGGGAACGAGTTCCGCGAGGTCAAAGTCGGCCAGCATCATCGCGGCGGCCTCCTCGGTATGGGCGCCATCTTGACGAAGACCTCCCGCCCGCATCGCACGAGCCCCGTCCTGCGTGGCGACTACCTTTATCAGGTCGTCCTCGGCTTCAGCAGCCCGCCCCCGCCGCCGAACGTCCCTGAGCTCAAAGAAACCAGCAAACCCTCCTCCCTGCGCGAGGCCCTCATGCAGCACCGCACCGATTCCGCCTGCGCCGTCTGCCACGAGCGCATCGACGCGCTCGGCTTCGCTTTGGAGAGCTACGACCCCATCGGCCGCTTCCGCCCCACCGATGAAGCAGGCGGCAAAATCGACGACACCGGTGAAATGATGGACGGCACCCAATTCACCGGCCTCCCCGGCCTGCGCGACTACCTCAAAAAGAACGAGCCCCAGTTCCTCACCCAATTCACCCGCAAACTCCTCGGCTACGCTTTGGGACGCCAGACATTGCCCAGCGACAAAAAGCTCCTCCAACAGATGCAGACCTCACTGAGGGTTCAAAACGGCCATTTCTCCGCCGCTGTGCTCGAGGTCGTGAAAAGCCGCCAGTTCCTCAATCGACGCGCGGAGCCGCAGGTGGCGGGGAATTGAGTGCCCAGGCCTGCTGTCGTTGTTGCTCTCTTATTTGGACCTTGGGCGCATCCGCATGGATGTTGCTGGCGCAAACTGAGGTTTTGAGCCAAGGCCCCATCACTCACGGCCACGCCCTTCCAAAACGACCCACATCACAGGCTGGACAGGCCACAGTGGCGAACTTGAACGCTCGCACCAACGCTTGGTAAATGCTGATGGCGGTGTTTGCGGGTGCGCTGGCGCTGCGGCAGTTCATCACGTTGTTACCGACGAAACCGGGCGATCACCGCACGCTGTTCTGGGTATTCTTCATCATCACGCCGCTGCAGGCGGCGGGCATGGCAGCGCTCGTTGTGCTCATGGGCTTCACTGAAATTTTAGCGATCTCCGCGATCAAGCGTGATCGCGGCGTCAAAGACTGGGGCACCGCCATCGGCGGCCACGGAGGATTCATGGGCCGTATGGGCTCGCTGAGCTTCGCCGCTCCGGTGTTTTTCCATGTGTCGGGTTTTTGCTTCGGTCATTGATGCTGGAAAGCCGCACGGGGTGGCGGACGTTCTTTCCGGCTCATGCACCTTCGTTCCATCGCCGTTTTTGCTCTTTTGACCGCTACCGCTTCTGCGGCGGGGAAGCTGGACTTCAATCGCGACATCCGGCCGATCCTCAGTGACAACTGCTTCGCCTGCCACGGCTTCGACGCAAAGAAACGAAAAGCGGATTTGCGGCTCGATGTGCCAGAGGGCGCGTTCAACGCGATTGAGGGCGTGTTTCCGATCAAGCCGGGGGATCCCGAGGTGAGTTCGATCATCCAGCGCATTGTTTCGACGGATGAAGATGAGGTAATGCCGCCGCCGGAAGCTCACAAGAAGGTCACCGCGGCGCAGGTGGAGATTTTGAAGCGCTGGATCAAGGAGGGCGCGGAGTACATGAAGCACTGGGCGTTTGAAGCGCCGGTGAAGGCTGTGGTGCCGGAGGTGAGAGGTCAGAAGTCAGAGGTTAGAAACCCCATTGATGCGTTCATTCAGTCGCGGCTGGTGGCAGAGGGGCTTGCGCATTCACCGGAGGCTTCGAAGGAGGCGCTGATCCGCCGCGTGACGCTCGATCTGACCGGCCTGCCGCCGATGCTGGCAGAGATCGACGCGTTTCTCGCGGACACGAGCGCGGACGCGTATGAAAAAGTCGTCGCTCGCTTGTTGAAATCAGAACGCTACGGGGAACACATGGGCCGCTACTGGCTGGACGCGGCTCGCTATGCGGACACGCACGGCCTGCACCTCGACAACGAGCGCAGCATGTGGCCTTACCGCGACTGGGTAGTGAGCGCGTTCAATGCGAACCTGCCGTATGACCAGTTCACGCTCTGGCAGCTTGCGGGGGATCTATTACCGAATGCCACGACGGAGCAGCAAATCGCCTCCGGTTTCAATCGCTGCAACGTGACGACGAGCGAGGGCGGTTCGATCAATGAGGAGTTCATCTTCCGCTACGCGGTGGATCGCGCGGACACCACGATGGCGGTCTGGCTGGGCCTCACCGCAGGCTGCGCGGTCTGCCACGATCACAAGTTCGATCCCATCTCGCAGAAGGAGTTTTATTCGATGTACGCCTTCTTCAACAGCGCAGCTGATCCGGCCATGGACGGCAACATCCTGCTCACGCCGCCGATTCTGCGTCTGAGCACCGCCGAGCAGAAGAAACAGATCGCGGAACACGACCAAGGCATCGCGGCGGCACAGTCAAAGATCCGCGAGTCGATCTCGAAGCTGAACTACACCGATCCAGCGTCGCTCAATCCGCCGCCGCCGGTGCAGACGAGCGAATTGGTGTGGTTTGAGGATGCTTTCCCCACGGGTGCCAAGGTGGAATCGAGTGGCGGGCATCCCACTCAACTTGTGACCAAGGACAAAGACCCTGTCTTTAGCGGCAACGCGGCGCTGAAACGCACGGCAACTGGCGTGGCGCAGGATTTCTTCGCGGCAGGCGGCAAATACGAGATCCCGCCGAATGGAAAACTCAGCGTGCAGTGCTTCATCGACGAGAAAAACCCGCCAAAGGCCATCATGCTGCAATTCCACACCGCAGGGTGGAATCATCGCGCGGTGTGGGGCCAGGAAGGGGCGATCCCCTACGGTCAGGTGCGCACACCTGAAAAAGTGCAGATGGGAGCACTGCCGGAAGCTGGGAAATGGGTGAAGCTCGAAGTCGCGGCGGATCGTCTTGGTTTGAAACCCGGCGCGAAGGTCACGGGCTACGCGTTCACGCAGTTTGGCGGCACGGTTCATTGGGATCATCTGGCGATGAGTTCCCGTGTCGATCCTGCGAAGGATCCGCAGTGGTCGTGGAAAGTCTGGGCTGAAAAGAATCAGGGCAAACGCGTGGCCGAGTTGCCCAACGACCTGCAAACCCTCGTGCGCGGCAAAAAACAGCCCGAGTGGCCAGAAAAGGATGTGACCCGCCTCAAAGAATGGTGGTTTGAAAATGAGTATCAGGGTGCGCGTGAGATCGTGGATGGCCTCCGGGCTGAAAAACTGGCCTTGGAGGCCCAAAAGAAGGTTCTGGACGATGTGATCCCCGCCACTTTCGTCATGGCCGACTTGCCACAGCCGAGGGACGCCTTCGTGATGGATCGCGGCCAGTATGACAAGCCCAAGGACAAGGTCACACGCGGCACACCGGCGATTTTCCCGGCCTTGCCCAAGCAGGACCATTACACGCGCCTCGATCTCGCCAAGTGGCTCGTCAGTCCGCAGCACCCGCTCACCGCCCGTGTGCAGGCGAATCGACTGTGGCAGCAGTTCTTCGGCACCGGATTGGTGAAAACGAGCAACGATTTCGGCTCCCAGGGCGAGCCGCCGAGCCACCCCGAACTGCTCGACTGGCTGGCGGTGACCTTCCGCGAGAGCGGCTGGGACATGAAAGCGTTCGTGAAGCTGATCGTCACCTCGCACACTTACCGGCAGAGTTCGCAGTTCTCGGTTCACAGTTCGCAGTTAGACCCGGAGAACCGTCTTTTATCCCATGGTGCGCGTTTTCGTCTGGATGCCGAGGTGGTGCGTGATTCATCGTTGTTCGTGTCTGGTCTGCTGAGTCCGAAGATCGGCGGGAAAGGTGTGAAGCCCTATCAGCCGGAAAACATCTGGGAGCCGGTCGGTTTCGGCGGCAGCAACACGCGCAACTACATCCAGGACCACGGTGAATCGCTTTACCGCCGCAGTTTGTACACCTTCTGGAAGCGCACCGCACCGCCGCCGAACATGACCTCGTTTGATGCGCCGAACCGCGAGAGTTACTGCCTGCGCCGCGAGCGCAGCAACACCCCGCTGCAGGCGCTCACGCTCATGAACGACGTACAGTTCTTCGAAGCCTCGCGGAATTTCGCCCAGCGCGTGCTGCAAACTGCCACCAGCACGGATGCGCGCATCACCGCGCTGTTCCGCCGCGCCACCGGCCGCTTCCCGAATGCCCAGGAGGCCGAAATCGTCCGCCAGTCTGTGGAAAAACACCTCGCGGCCTACACCGCGAAGCCCGAGGAGGCCAAAAAAGCCATCAGCTACGGCGAATCGAAGCCCGATGAGAAACTCAACCCCGCCGAACTCGCCGCGTGGACGATGGCGGCAAACTTGGTGATGAATCTCGATGAGGTGGTGACGAAGGGGTAAAGAAAACCAAGGAAGGCATTGATTTGGTCGTATTCGTATGCATAAATATGCACATGAGAACAACATTGATCATCGAAGATAGCATTTTGGCGAAGGCCAGCAGCTTGACCGGTATCACGGAAAAAACCAAGTTGGTTCACATGGGTTTGGAAGCTTTGATTCACAGGGAATCCGCCAGGAGGTTGTCTGCGTTGGGTGGTTCCATGCCAGATTTGACTGTGCCTCCGAGGAGGCGTCCCGATGACACCCCTCACGGGGTCGCCACGTTAAATTTCGCTGAAGAACCTGCCGTCCATGGTGCTCGCTGATACCAACATCTGGATCAATTTCCTGCGTGGCAAGGATCAGGCGCTGGGCCAGATGCTCTGGCGGGGCGAGATCATGATGCACTGGATCGTCATCGGTGAACTGGCGACGGGAAACCTCGCCAACCGCGCCCAATTTCTGACCGATTTGCGTGAGATGCAGATGGTTCAGCCCGCCACGGAACGTGAATCACTGGTGTTGATCGAAAATCGGCGGCTGTATGGCCGTGGTATCGGCTGGAACGACATCCAGATTCTGGCCAGTTGCCTGATCAATCATGTGCCGTTCTGGACCAGTGACCGCAGACTGCGGGAAGCCGCCGAGGAACTGGGGTGTGCCTGGCAGGGAGAGGGTGAGAGCGAAGCTTGAAGGAGTGGCACCTTGGAACAGCGCTGCTTTCAACCTGCCTCGAACACCGTCGAAGGTCTCCGGTATTTGGTTATGGAGTAGGAGAATGCGGATGAATATCCCTCTCGCGCTTCCATGCCAGTCTTCGTAAAACGACCGCCTCACATGTCCTACGTGCCCACACCTGCCGGCTACCAACGCTCTGCAGGCGGCGGTTTCAAGTGGGTGCCGCCCAGTGCGGAGCATCTTGCCAAACTGCTGCCGCTCACGTCATCCCGCAGATCATTGCAGACCCGGCGTAGTTTTCAGGGACGGGCTGCGGCGGGACACCGCAGCCGACACGCGGGACGCGTGTGCTCCACCCTGCCAGAAAGCTCGCCCGGATGTATGGATGTGCGGTGAAGTCGCCTGGGCTTTTCGAGGCCAGCCGCCTTACCCCTCAAACTCCGTCTCACGGTCCGCCGAAGAGAAGCAGATCACCATCTCCGCATCCCTGCCATCCAGCGCATGGGCATTGTGCCACTGACCGGCGGGGATGGAGATCGTGTCGCCGGGGTTGAGGAGGAATTTCTGCTCCCCGAGGCTGTGTTCGAGGCGACCGGAGAGCAGGTGAAGGATTTCGTCGCAGTTCGGATGGCGGTGACGCGGGTTCGTTTGACCGGCGGGGATCGTCACTCGGCCAAAAGTCATCGTGGTGGAGTTTCCCAATTCGCGGGAGGCCAGCCAGGTGAGTTTTCCCCAGGGTTGGTCGATCAAATTGCCTTCGGCTGGCGTGCGAACGGGCGTGCGGTTCATGGGGTGATTGTTTCGGTTCGAGCCGGTTTTGGCGACTGATTTTTAGCCGGGAAGGGGGGTGGTAAGTCTTTTGTAAAGGCTTTATTGATTATTGCTTCTATATTTTAAGACTCTAAAATGGGTGTGTTCTCAGATTTGAAAGTCTCTCACGGTCATGTCTTCCCACGCACCACTCCGCCAAATCTCGAAGTCGTCGCAATTGCTGCGGAAAATGGTCCTTGGGGCGGTTTTTTCGATCGCAGGATTGATGGCGGCGGATCTGAGTTCGGCCCGCCATTTGTATGTCGATCAGTCGCTGCGGCCTGATCCGCGGTCGGTGGCCGCCTTTGACCTCAGTGTGCTGCATCCGCAGGCCGAGGTGGACATGGAGCCGGGCCATGCCTTGGGAAACCGCTACCTCGCGCTGCTCGACACCGTCCACTACCAAACCGGAACACGCGCGGCCATGCTCGCGGTGGAGCGCCAGATGGCCTCGAAGCCCTCCGCCGCAGACCCGCGTGGTCGGCTGGCTGATCTGGCGCATCCGGAGTGGATTCCCTGGGTGGTGGAGTCGCTGGCCGATCCAGCGGCGAAGAAAGGTTTTGATGGTTTTGTGCTGAGCCTTGGCGGTGAAGCGGCCTCTCCTGCCTCACGCGAAGCCTTCTTGAAACTCGCCGCCACCCTGCGGCAGCGCTTCCCGGACAAACGCCTGCTGCTGGATCTCCGCAGCGGCCTCGGCAGCGAGGCTGCTCGCGTCGCCGATGGTTTTCTCGCCTTGGGCGTTTACACGCGTGAAAGCCGCACCGGTGGCCTCGATTGGACCCCCATCGCCGACGTAGAGTGCCTCACGCGGCACATTCGCTCAGTGCAGATGCAGGGCATGCGTGTTTTTGCGGTCGATTACGCGCCCGCCAAGGACCGTTCCGCCGCACGGGAAGCCGCGAAGCGTCTCAGCAGCATCGGTGCGCTGCCGTTCATCACCACGCCAGATCTGAGCGGCGTCAATCTCGGCCCGCTGGAGGAAATCACCCGCCGCGTCCTCGTTCTGCATGGCTGGGATGCCAAACACACCGGCCAAGCCGCTCCCGCCGCCGAAAGCACCGCCACGGCCCGCTGCATGCGCCCGGTGCTTGAATGGCTGGGCTGCGAACTCGACTTCTGCAGCGCGAACGGGCCGGATTTTCTTCCTGCGTCGCATGATTTCAGCGCGGTGGTGCTCGATTCCGGTCTGGTGCTCAATGACGCGCAGCAGCGCTCGCTTGCCGCCTGGCTGCCCTCGCTGCGGGCCAAAAAAATCCCGCTGCTGCTCACCAGCATGCCCTTCACGGATGAAACTGCCCGTCAGCAGGCACTGTTGCACCTCGGTCTCGGTGGCAGCGCGAAGCCCGTCTCCCATCTCGTCAAAGCCAACGTCGCTGGCATCGACTCTACGCTCATCGGCGCAGGTTCACGCATTCAGGGTCGTGCGCTCGGTTTTCTGAATCTCACGGCTCCTGCGGACTCGCGCGTCGTGCTCGCCATGCGCGGGGAGGACGCGCTCGGCACCGAGCACCGCTTTGACCAGGCATTTCTCGCCACGTGGGGCGGGGCCTGCATCGACCCCATGCTCGGCATCAACGGCCCGCAGGTCGATCTTCCCGCTTTCCTCGCCGCATGGCTCGGTCGTGACCAAAGCGCTCCTGTGCCAGACACCACCACGCGTGATGGTCGCCGTGTCTTTTACAGCCACATTGAGAGCACAGGCTTCTCCACGCCTTCCACGCTCCCCGGTTTCCCTCTCTGCTCTGAGATCATGCGCGACCGCATCCTCGGGCGCTATCTGCTGCCCGTCACCGCCTCCGTGTGCGAGGCCGACCTGCGCGGCTGGTTTCCCGGCCAGGAGGCGGAAGCTGCGCCGCGCCTGGAGCACACGGCCCGTAGCATCTTCGAAATGCTGCAGGTCCAGGCCGCTTCGAACTCTTTTACCCGTCCTTCAACCTGGACGGCAGGCACCGACATCGCCGCCAAGCTCAACGATCGCGCTCAAACCGCGCGTCAAGACATGGAACGCGAGATTGCCGGCTCCATGAACTACATCCACCGTCGGCTTCTGCCCGTGGGCAAAGACGTGAGCCTCATGCTGTGGCCGCAAAACGCCGCGCCCACACCTGAGGCGCTGAGCTTCTGCGAATCCATGCGCATTGAGAACCTGCCCGCCGCTCCCATCGGCACTCCGGCTGCCGTGCTCGATTCCAAATCAGTCCGTCTGGAGCCGGTCGCTGTGCGCAGCCGCTTTGAGGATGTGCGCACCGAGCCGGGCATCGCCGCGCTCGAAAAAACCCTCGACGCCTGCGCCGCCGCGCCACTGCATGCCATGACCGCTGCTGCTTACGCCGCCAGCGTTCGCGACGCGCGGCACACGCGCATCCTGCGAGCGGCTGAAAATCACTGGATCATCCTGAATCAGGGCGAATGCCGCACGCTGCGCCTTCCTGCCTCTGTTGGCGTGCCGGACATGACACGGTGCCTTGGCGTTTCTGGCTTCAACACGCATGCAGGTCAGCTTTACATCCACACCCTGGGTGGAGCACGCACCGAGCTGGTTTTGACCCGGGGAAAAGCCGCGCGTCACATCCACCTCGTAGAAAGCAGTGCTCCGGTCGAGTTCATGGATCTGTCCTCCCGCCGCGCCACCTTCCACGTGCGTGATTTGCGTCCCGTCGAGGTGGTCTTCGGTGGTTTCGAGCCGCGCGGCCAGTGCGCCTATCTCGAAAACGGCCGTCCTTACACGGTGAATGCCGACGCCAGCGGTATCGTGCGTCTCGAACTCGTCTGCCGCGCTACCGTCTCCATCCAATCGCTCCCGCCCTCCGTCGAGGCCGCGATGCGCTAATGTTTTTTTCCATCTCTGCCGCATGTCCCGTAGCTCTCGCCAAGTTCTGTTGCTGATCACGTCCTACACGGCGCTCGCCGTCGCGTGGGGCTGGCGCTTGCATGCCAATGACGCGCCGCCGAAGAACAACGAGACGCTGCTAGACACCACCCGCGCCGAGATCATCGACCGCCTCGCCACCGCGCCTGCAGACCTCCAGCCGCCTGCCCTTTTGCAACTTGCGCTGCTGCCAGAGAAAGAAATCCTCGCTTTGCATGAATGGCGCAGCAAGGCCCCATCCACACTCCCTGCCCGCTGAACACCGCGCTCGTCTTTACTGAACTCGAACGTGCTGACGCGCCGCTCATTGAGGACACGCGCCTGCTCATCTCCGCCGCCGGAGATCGGCTCGAAGAGCCGCACAAGCTCGCCGCTCTCGCACGTCTGGCCTCACAAGCTGCCGCCAACCACGAACCCAACCTCGCCCTCGAAATTCATCAACGCGCCTGTGAGTCTGAGATCGCCACCTGGGAAAACGTGCTCGCCTTGGCCGATGCCGCGCGTGTGGCCCGCCGTCCGGCGGCCGCGTTGAAAGTCGTCAACGCCTGGCTTGCCCCCACCGCATCGCGGCTTGAAGCCAAGCGGCGTGATGACGCGCTCGATTTGCAGACCGCGCTCCTGCTCGAAGGCACGCGCTACGCCGAAGCCAGCCGCATCACGCTCGATGATCTGCGCTCCTTGAAGCTCAACGATGCCATCCCGCCGCGCCTCATGCAGCGTGCTTGGCTCGCCACGCATGCCGCTGGCGAGTCCGCCGAGCTCCTGCCATGGATCGAGCGGCATCTGCGCACCTTCCCAGATCATCAGTTCAGCGTCGAAGACATCGCCGCTGGAAAAACCGTCTCCGCTGACTATCTGCGCTGGCTCGGCGAGTCCGCCGCCATCGCCGACCGCCAACACCAGACCAGCATCGCCTGCGAGGGCTTCTTCCGCCTCGCCGCGGCTGGTGAAACCCGCGTGATGGCCCGTTTGCACGCGCTCGCCACGCAGATCGGTCGCGGCCACGAGCTCGCGCGGCTTTTCACCGCCTTGCAGCGCCGCATCTCCATTCTCGAACTCGCCCAGGCGCTCGCTGAAGGCAATGCGCCTGCTCCCGCTCGCGATCTTCTCGCCGCACATCTCAAAACCACGCCCAACAACCGCGCCGGCTGGCATTTGCTCACCGAGATCGACGTGATGCTGCGTGGTGCCGCCTCCGCGCCCCAGCTGTGGGAAGGATTCCTCAAACGCTTCCCTGACGACGTTCCCGCCTTGAAGCGCCTCGCCCAGCTACAGATCAACAGCGCCCAGCACCTGCAGGCCCTCCGCACCTTGCTGCGCATCTCCAGCGTGGATCTCGACGAAGCCACGCTACGCCAGATCACCGCTCTTGCGGTTCAGCTCGACGATCTCACCACCGCCGTCCGCAGCCAGCAGCTCATCGTGCAAGGCTCCAAGCAGCCCGCCGTCAGCGATGTCCTCACCCTCGCCGCTTTGACACGTCAAAGCTCCGATGCCGATTCGCTGGCCGTGCTGGCTGAAACCGTCGCTCAACTGCCCGCTCCGGCCGCTTTCCAGCAGTCACTCATCATTCCCACCACCGCCGTGCAGGCGAAGTAATTTTCGCGTCCATTCGCCGTCTGGTGGTCTATCTTCACCCATGAACCGACTGACCGCCCTTTGCTTGCTTCTCCTGACCACTTTAGGCTGCTCAGTGCTTCCGCGTGATGAATTCAGCCGCCGCCAAGTTTACGAACACCGACTGAGTCGCCTCGAGTTCCCCGTGACCCGCGCCCGTCTCTACAAAACGCTGCGCCCCGCCGCTCCGGCGCGTCCCACGGGCGATGTCGGTGCGGGTTTGTTCTCCAGCAGCGAGGTTTACCGGCTCGATGATGTTTTCGTTGTCGAACTGTCCGTGGTTTACAAAGCCGTGGCGAACACAAGCGACTACCTCAATCCCTCCGGCTCCATCGGCGGCCAGGTCCGCGCCATTCTGGACGCCACGCAGAGCATCGACAACTTCATGACACGCGGCACGCCCGAGAATCCGGCGGACATTGTGCAGAAGGCACGCATCGTGCAACGCCCGGTGCACCGTTATTGATCACCCGTGCTTCTTGATGACCTGGATGAAGTCCGGCAGGTATTCCTTGGCCTTCTTCTCGCCCACACCGCGAATTTTGAGGCCAGCGTCGAGCGTCTTGGGTTTCAGACGGGTCATGAACTCCAGGGTTTGATTGCTGAAGATCATGAAGGCCGGCACGCCTTCAGATTCCGCCAGCGTGGCGCGGTGGCGCTTCAGTTTTTCAAATAAGGCGTCGTCGAACCCGAGCTCGCGGGCCGCCAGCTCTTCATTCTGCGCGGTTTTGCCCTTCGCGGGCTTGGCAGACGGCGCATGCAGCGAAGGCCAGCGCAGTTTGATGCCCTGGCCGCCCTTCATCGCCTGGATGCCGCGTGAAGTCAGCGAAACGATGGGATACTCGCCGCTGCTGGTCTCAATGAGGCCGAGTTTTTCCAGTTCGGCGAACAGCGGGTGCAGCGCGTGCGTGCCGATGTGCTTGAGCAGGCCGTAGGTGCTGAGTTGATCGAGTCCGGCATCGACGATCTCCTTCGACTTGCTGCCGATAAGCATCTGAATGATGCGCCCTTTGCCGTAGCGGCCTTCCCACGAGCCATCCGCATGCTTGGTGGACATGCGGGCGATCCCGCTGAGCGCCTGACGCAGCATGGTGACTTCCTCCACCGTGCCTTCACGCGGCGGCTGCACGCCTTCGGCCCGGCACACGTCACAGGTGCCACAGGGCGTGCTCTCGGATTCGCCGAAGTAGCGCAAAATCTGCTCCTGGCGGCAGGCTTTGTCGTCGTAGCACAGCTCGATCATCGACTTGAGCTTCGAGCGGTCGCGGCGGTCTTTTTCGCGCAAGGCGTCCGTGTCGAACTGAAGATCACGCGTCAGCACCTTCGGCTGCAAGAGTCGGGTGCCGCGAACGCGCTTCCCGGGGATGTCAAAACGCTCGATGTAGCCGTTGCGGGTGAGATGGCTGAGCGCCGAGCCGATGGCCATGCTGTTTTTGGCTCCAGCGCGGTCCGTGATGTCGTCAATCGACGCCTGCAACTCGTGATTCGAGTCTGACGCGTTCAACAGGGCCTGGTACACGTTCCGAATGATCTCCACGCTTGGGTTGTTGCCGTCGATGAAGAATTCCTGGGTCTTCGTATCGGCAAAATTGAAGAACAGATCGCACTGCGAGGGCTCGCCATCGCGTCCGGCGCGGCCTGCTTCCTGGTAATAGGCTTCCACGCTGCCGGGAACGTCGAAATGGACGACAAAGCGGACATCCGAGCGGTCGATGCCCATCCCGAAGGCGTTCGTGGCCACGGCGACATCGGCTTTCTTTGAGATGAACTTCGTCTGGCGTGATTCGCGTTCTTTATCATCGAGACCGCCGTGGTATTCGATGGCCTTGAGCTTCCAGGAGCGCAGTTCCTCACCGACTTCCTCGACACGCTTGCGGGTGGAGCAATAGACGATGCCCGTCTTGAACTGCGTGATGATGTGTTTGAGCCGCTGGTATTTGTCGCCGTTGTTTTTCGTCTGCGTGATGTTCAGGCTCAGATTCGGACGTTCAAAGCCGCGAATCGTCACGAAGGGATCACGTAGTTGCAGCGTGCGCAAAATATCCTCTCGCACCTCTGGCGTGGCGGTGGCGGTGAGGGCGACGACTTGCGGACGGTCCAGATGCTCCAAAGCCTCGCCAAGGCGCATGTAATCCGGTCTGAAATCGTGACCCCACTGAGACAGGCAATGCGCCTCATCGACGGCAAACAGCGCGATCTGCACCTGCCGCAGTGCGTTGGTGAACAGGTGGCTGCGAAAGCGCTCTGGCGCGACATAGACGAGCTTGTACTCGCCCCGCCGCAACGCGTTGATGCGCTCCTGCTGCTCGCCGAGAGAGATGGAGCTGTTGATTACTGTGGCGGGAATGCCGCGCCGCTCCAGTGCATCGACCTGGTCCTTCATTAGCGCGATGAGCGGACTCACCACGATGGTCACGCCATCCATCACCATCGCCGGAAGCTGGTAGCAGAGGGATTTGCCGCCGCCGGTCGGCATGATGACCATCGTGTCGCGTCCGCTCAGGATGTTCGCCATGACGGTTTCCTGCCCGTCGAGAAACTCGCGGAAGCCGAAATACTTCTGCAACGCCAGCTTGGCGTCGTGAATCGGTGTGTGTGTGGCGATGGGTTCTTCTTCGGGCACGGGCCTTGCATCATGGATGCGGCGCGGGAATCCTCAACCTCCGCTCACTTTTCATCTTTGCCGCCGGGCTTGATTACGGCTGGCTGGTCAAAGCCGAGCCTCTCACCGGCAAAGCGCAGGCATTTCACGATGTTTTCCTCCTCAAACACCAGCGCCGCCTCGGTGCTGAGGCCAGCGACCTTGGGCAGCTTCGCCGCTTGGCGCTCGCGCACGAGATTGAGCGTGCGGACGAGCTCGGTGCCGGGTTTGTCCGGGAAAGTGGCCCAGTAGCCGGGTTTGAGGCAGGGAATGTCCAGCGGGTCACGCGTGATCATCTCCAGGTGGTAGTCCATCTGCGGGTTGTGCTTCTCAAACAGCGCGAACATGCGCGGCAGATCGAGAATACCCTCTCCCAGCGGCACTTCGGAGAGCAGGAAGCCCTGCGGCATCTCCTGCACGGCCATGTCCTTGATGTGGGTGGTCACGGCGAAGGGGGCGAGTGTCTCGACGACCTGCATCGGGTCTTCGAGCAGCGCGATGCTGTTGCCGGTATCGACACACGCCCCGATGTGTGGGCTGCTGAGGCGCCCGAGCACCTCCGCCAGCTCGGCGGCATGAAAATCTTTGTGATTTTCGATGCCAATCTTCACGCGCAGCCGTTTTGCGACGGGTTCGGCGAGTTGCATGGACTTGATCGCGCTGTCTTTGAAGTGCTTGAACTCCGCCAGGCTGGAAAACAGCTCGTAGCGTCGGCCACCCGTCGCGCTGCGGTAGATCGTGGCCCCGGCCTCCTTGCCGAGGCTTAGCTCGTTTTCAAAGCGGGCCACGTCATTCTCATTCTTCGGCAGTGTGATGCTGCCTTCGAGCTTCAAGCCATAGGACTCGCGCGTGTCACGAACTTGGCCCGCAAAGCCTGCCGTCCAGCCGCCGACCATGGTCTGCAAAGCCCCCACGCCGAGTCCGCGCACATGATCCAGCACGTCTAGCGCGTGCATGAAGGGCGGGTTCGTGAGGCTGGAGTATTTCCCCTGCCAGCGCTTCCAGTAGGAGTGGATCACGATGCCCATCCGCTTCCCTTGCATCGCCGCAGGCAGTGGCATGGCGGCCAGGGCAGAGGCTGAGGTCAGAAGATTGCGGCGGGTCATGATGAGGCAAGAAACGCGTGCGTGCGTGTCATCATTCAATCTCCTCACTCCTGTTCCTGCTTTGCCAGCGTGTGGGCAAAGGGGCTGGTGGAGGCGAGATTGTACTGACGGATAGCGACGGACCAGAAAGCCGCCAGTTCGTGGTCGGCGGCGCTCCACAGGCGGTAATGCAGGTTGGTGACGGTGTCCGTGTCATGCATCAGCGCCTTCAATTCTTGCGCACTGAGCGTCTGCGGCCCCTGGGTGATGAGGCGGTGGCCGATTTCATCCAGATAACTGCGAGAGACGTCGATGGTGCGGCGGCGGCGCAGCAGGCTGACGTGGAGGCCGTTGACATACGGGTCGAGGCAGACCTGCATGAGGCCGTAGTGGCGCTCCAACTCAGGTGGGAGCTGGATGCGGTCTTTAATTTCCTCCAGGTTCTGCTGCATGGTCTTCAGCACGGTGGGAGGATCGTACTCCTCCGGCGTGAGGAAGACGCCGAGACGTTTGCCGCTGCGCGCACCCGAGACGAGGGCGGCGACGAGGATCGAAACGACCAGCGAGAACAAAATCGGGCTGATCCAGACGAGAAACTCCCAGGAGACAAACCAACCGAGCACCGCCCAAGCCACCCCCAGCAGTGTGACGCTGGCGAAGGTAATGATGATCTCGCTCCAATTGATCCCACCGTCGATTTTCCGGCGCTGCGTGACCCAACTGACGCTTTTCCCGATGAGCGTGTAGATGACAAATCGCGAGTGGAAGATCATGAGCACGGGGGCCATGAGCGTGAACACCACGGTGTCGAGCAAACTGCTGACAAAGGTGAGCAGCCGCAGCTTCAGCGGCTTGAACAGACGGCCCGTGATGACCTCGTCGAGCAGGATGACGGTCTTCGGCAGGAAGATGAGCATGGCGGTGAGGCCAAGGAGAATCTGCTCGGCCAAGATGGCCTGCGGCTGCTGATGCGCCGTGGGCGTGGCGGCGAGATACGTCGCCAGCACGAGGAAGAAGAACCACAGCAGCGAGCTGACATAGCTGAGGATGCCGTGGAGGAAATTCACGCGGCTCATCGGGTGCCAGCCCTTCGCAAACACGAGCCAAAGATGCTGGATGTTGCCCTGGCACCAGCGGCGGTCGCGTTTGAGCATATCGACCAGTGTGGGCGGCCCTTCCTCGTAGCTGCCACGCGTGGTGGGCAGCAACCGCACAGCGTAACCGGCCTTCCGCATCAAAGCGGCCTCCACGAAGTCGTGGCTCAAGATGTGACCGCCGAAAGGTGCGTTGGCAGGCAGCGGCGGTAGTGCGCAGTGCTCAATGAACGGCGCGAGGCGCAGGATGGCGTTGTGGCCCCAGAAATTGGCCTCGCCGCACTGCCAGTAGTCGAGTCCGGCCATGAAAGGCGGTCCGTAAAGCGCTTGCGCGAACTGCATCACGCGGCCCAGCAGCGTGTCCGCTGCGATCTGCTTCGGAAAGGTCTGCACGATGCCGATGCCGGGATTTTTCTCCATGATGCGCACCATGCTGGTGAGCAAGGAACCGGACATGAGGCTATCGGCATCCAGCACGACCATGTAACGGTAGCGGCGGCCCCAGCGGCGGCAGAAGTCGCTGACGTTGCCGCTCTTGCGGTTGATCTGCTTGCGGCGCTTGCGGTAAAAGATTCTGCCAAAGGCGTTGAGCTGGCGGCAGAGCTCCAGCCAGGCGGTTTCCTCCTCGATCCACTGGCTGGCCTTGTCCGAGTCGCTGAGAATGAAAAAGTCGAAGTTTTTCGACTGCCCGGTGGCCTCCAAGGAGAGGTAAATCGAGCGCAGCCCCTCAAACACGCGTGTCACGTCTTCATTGAAGACCGGCATGACGATGGCGGTGCTGGCGGTGATCGGCTGCTCGTAATCTTCCGCGTTCAGCGTCAGCCAGAGATTGAGCGGATCAGGCTTCGGGCGGTTCATCAGCCACACGCCGAAAAGCGCGGTCCAGAAGCCGACATTGAGCTGGTAATAAAGCGGGATGAAAACCAGCAGCAGCGCCCACTCCGCGATGCGCATGCCGTTTTCTGAGAGGAAAATGAACGAGAGCCAAGCACCGACGATGGTGCCTAGGCCGACGAGCGAGAAAAACGTGGCCCGCCGCGTGCGCGAGATGCGCTTCGGCGGCATGCCGGCGGTCATCGCGATGTTCGCAGTCTGGCTGCCGATGGGTGCGCTCATGCGAAGAGGGAGTAAAGGTAGCCCAGCACGCTGAACACGATCACAAACAGCACTGAGTAGCGCAGGATGGGATGGCGGCCGAGGCGGTCGAAGGTGTCCTCCGCCACATCGGGGATGAGGCCGAGGTCAATGTCACGCGGCGTCATTTTACTCACCTGCATGCCCGGGCCGGAGGTGCGCAGGGCAGAGCGCATGGCTTCGGCCATGTCATTCGGCATGTTTTTCTCATCCAGAAAGAACTGCGGCCAGCGGGCAGGGCCGCCCGCGAGGTGGAAGCCCAGCCGCCCCGTGGCCTCTAGCTGCGCCTCGCTCAAGTTGAGGTCGCTGTAGATCGTCCCCAGCCACTCCCTCAGCATCAGCCGCGCTTGCTCGATGGCATGCGCCGTGGGCGTGCGTGTGGGGTCTTTCGCATGCGCCTCGGCGGCCTTGCGCAGCGTTTCCAGGATGAGCTGCGTGCGGCGGATGCGGTTGTGCAGCTGGTAAGAGCGAAAATAGTCGGCGAGGCGCGCATACGCCTCGTTCCATGCTTCCTCAGTGCCCGTCGCCGGCGCGAATTGGATATTGACTGCTTCCATGATGGCTCAAATCACGAGCCGCTCCGAGGATGCGCAGATTTGACGCCATGAAAAGAGATTCCTGTGGCGCTGCGGGGGTGTAGAATTAATCCATGAACGACTTAACTCAGCCCAGCAGAGGGATTGGCTTGCGCTGGTTGTTTGGGCTGATGCTTTGGGGCAGCGTCTCCGCCAAGGAGGTCTGCATTCCCTGCACTACCTGGTATGAAGGGCACTTCAGCTCCAGCGAGACCGCTTTGGTGGGCGAGTTGGTCCAAGTGGACTCGCAGGTGGAGCAGTCGCCCTCCCAGGTGCTGCCGAAAGAGTCCTGCGTGATCCGCATTGACGCGATCATCGGCTTCAGCCCGGAACTCCAAGGTGCCACGACGGCGAAGCTGGTGGCGAATCACCTTCACGACACCTACCAGCAGCTTGAGCCGGACTGGGGTGTGTATCGCCATCTTCAGCCGGGGCAGAAGGTGCTGGCGCTGATTCATCGCTACGAGAAGGATGTGGCCGTCGGCAGCGCCGCGCTGCTGGTGTTGACCGAATCCACGCAAGCGCTGCCGGAGAGTCTCCGGCGCACGCAGTTTGACCCCGCCAAGTTTACCGAGGCCGATCTCGCCTTGTGGAAAGCGGCCTGGCCGCGCCTGCACCAAGATTTGGCGGGACATGTGGCCTATGCACGGGAACAACAAGCTCTCGGAGACGTGACGTCGTCTGAATGGGCGGCGCTGGCAGGTGGGGGCCTCGCTTTGGGGCTGGTGATCGTTTGGATCGTCAGAAAAGCGTGGCGAACCGCTTGATCACGCGATCAGCTCGTTGATCAGCCTGCCGCCGTTGACGATGTCCACGGGACGGACATTTTCGACGACGATGCGCTTGGAGGCGTTGATGCCGAGCAGGCGATACATCGTGCGGGCGAGGTCTTCAGGGCCGACGGGGTCCTCATCCGGCTCACCACCGAGGGCGTCGGACTTGCCATAGACAAACCCTTTTTTCACCCCGCCGCCAGCCATGGCCACGGAGAAGACGCGCGGGTAGTGGTCGCGGCCATTGGTGGAGTTGATCTTCGGCGTGCGGCCAAATTCACTGCTGACGAGCACGAGTGTGGTGTCCAGCATGCCGCGCTCATCGAGATCACGAATGAGGCGGGCAAAGGCCATGTCAAACTGCACGGCCTGACCTTCAAATCCGCTCTTGATGTTCGAGTGATGGTCCCAACTGCCGAAATTCACCGAAACCATGCGGGTGCCAGCCTCGACGAGACGGCGGGCCAGCAGGAAACGCTGGCCGGCGGCGTTGCGGCCGTATTCATCGCGCAGCTTGGCCGGTTCGGCGGCCAAGTTGAAGGCTTCACGCGCCTGCTGGGAGCTGATCAGTTTGTAGGCGGCGTTGTAGAAGTTGTCCATGGCGCTGAGGCCGTCGGATTTCTCCGTGCTGCGGAAATGCTCGTCCACCGCACCGAGCAGGCTGCGACGGCGCTCGAAGCGCCTCGCGTCGATGTCCTTCGGCGTGGCGAGATCGCGCACGGTGAAGCCAGGATCGGCAGGATCACTGCCGAGCGCAAAGGGGCCAAACGCGCTGCTCATGTAGCCGCTGCCTTGATCCGGGGCGATGACGCCCGGAATGGCGACGTAAGGCGGCAGATTGTTCCGCGATCCCTGCTCGTGCGAGATGATGGAGCCGAAGCTGGGGAACTTGATCGCCGGGCTCGGGCGATAACCGGTGAACATGTTGTGCGTGCCGCGTTCATGCGCGGCCTCGCCGTGCGTCACCGAGCGGATGATGCTGATCTTGTCGAGGATCTTGGCAGTGTTGGCGAACTTCTCGCCCACATACTCGCCCGTCACGCCTTTGATCGGGCTGAACGGGCCGCGATAGTCCGGCGAGGCAAAAGGCTTCGGATCCCACGACTCATGCTGGGCCATCCCGCCGGGCAGGTAGATGTGGATGATTGATGTGGCGATGGGCTTGTAGCTCTCCACCGCCGGCATGGCCAGATCTGCGGCCTGAAGCTTCAGCAACTGCGGCAGCGTGATGCCCAGGCCCGCCATCGCGCCCACCTGCAGGAAATCACGACGGCCCTGGGCAGTGGTGAAGAGGTTGCTGTGATTGCCGGAGCACAAGGGATGCATTTTCATGGTCGTGTCAGTGGGTTCAGACCCGAACTTACCCTGCAATGACACGACTTGTTGCGTCCGTAGGCCACTCTGACAATCCAGGTGCAATGATGCGCAAAAAGTGAGTGCCGCTTAGTGCCTCAAGCGCCCGCTGGTCCAGCCGCTTCACGCTCTGGCGGCGGCCCGCCACAGTTTCAGGCAGGTTTTAGTCCTTCAGCCCAGACTCCCCATCCCGCCACTCCTCGAACCTCTTCGCCAGAGTCTCGGCGGTGACGGATTCGGTGATGCCGTCGATGAGCGTCTTGGTTTTGCCGAAGGTCGTCTCGGCGCGCACGCGGTAGTAGAACTGGTTGCCGGACTGCATGTTCGAGTCGTGCGTGAAGCCGACGATGTGGCGCGGCGCATAATTCTCACGCCATGAGTAGAACGGGCCGATGCTGTTCACGATGCGCAGTTCGTCTGCGCTGATCTCCACGCGGCGATGGTGCAGCAGCGTCCACAGGCCGATGCCAAGAATGAGCGGCGAGGTGATGCCCCAGACGATGCGGAAGATCCACGGCGCGCCCTGGGACATCAAAACAAAGAAAACGAGGCACCAGAGGGAGCCAAAAATGAGCAGGAAGAGGCCCAGGAAACGGAACCGTCCCGGCGGGCACACGAACAGCGTGGGAAGGCCGTCTGCATCGAACTCCACCTGCATGCGGGCATTTTTTAGCCGCTCCACCAACTGTTCCGTGCTCGGCGCGATGGCCTCGACCTCGTAGCTCGTGTCGGATTCGGCGAGTTTCGCCTGCTCTCTGGTGACAAATACCGGCAACGGCAGCACGGCGGCCTTGCCACCATTGGCGGGACTGACTTCCAGGCACCATTCATGCAGCTCTCCGCTCCCGGTGATGAACGCGGCGTCCTCCACCACGGCGCACGGCAGCCCCGCTGGAATCTCAACGCGCAACGGCAGCGCCGTCCCGGTCATCTCCCGCCGCGCCTCACTGGCGGAGAGTGTCTGCATGTGCTCCCAGAGATTCTCCGTCGAAGTGGAGGTGCCTTTGCCGCTGCGCCGCGTGATTTTGCGCTGGCAGAGCAGCCGCGCTTGAATGACCTCGCGTGGCGGCAGCACGCGATCAAAGCGCAGCTCGCCCTCCAACACGCCACCTGGACGCACCGGTGTTTGTTTGAGCCAGAGCGACGTGCTGCCGAGCGCCGAGCGCGTTTTGAAGCGCTGCCAGGCAAAGAAGAGCGGAATCAAGGCCAGCAAGGACGGAAGCAAGCCGAGCGCTGCCAGGAGTGACTTCGACAGCTCACCGCTGACGAGGATCGCCAGCGCCAGCGGCCCCTGAATCAGCAGAATCCAACCCGTGACGCCGAGGAGCAAAGGGAGGCCGTTTTTCGAAGCCTGGATCGTCTCCCCACTCCACTCCGAGCGCCAGCGCCAAGGCTCGCCAGGATGCCGCATCTCCAGCTTCCTTCCTTGTGAGGCCTGTCGCGCCGTGAAGAGTCCGCCGCCTGAGACCAGAGAGCCTACCAACGGAAAGATCATCGGGAAGATGGACATCATCAACAGCAGCCCCCAACGCAGTTCACGAAACAGCACCGCCTGTTCAGGCTTCGCGGGATTCACATAGCAGCGGAACGGCTTGTCAAGCCCGACGAAGCCGCGCAACTCGCGGTGTGCCCGCTCCTGGAAGTCGCCGATATTGTCCGAGCCGCCGGTGAGGCTGACTTCCTCGCTATGATAGGTGCGGCCCGCGTATGGATAGCGATAGCGTGCCTCCGTCTTGTGCGTGGTGCCGCCTTTGCTTCCACGCGAGGCCTTCATCTCCGCCTTTTCAATCCAGCACGGCACCTCCTCCCAGCCGCGTGCCGACCACCAGGTGCTGATCCCTGGAAAATACAGGAACCAGCCGATGGCCAGTCCCGCGATGATGAAGGGTAGGCCAAAAAGGGTGACACAGCCGCCGCCGAGCTGTTTGACGGGACCCATGGCTTTCGAGGACATTCGATTCATCTTCAGCATGCGCGCAGCATTGCACAAACCGGCTGACTTCTGCAACTGGCGCGTATGATGCGCGGCCATGCCTCCCGCCTTTCATCCCTACGGCCCCTCACACCAGGCGGCGCTGCTTGCCACACTGGTGCTCTTCATGGCGATGCTCGTGCTGGCACGCACGCGTTACGGAGTGATCGCACAGCGGGTGCTCGGCAGCTTGCTGCTGGCCTTGTATCCGGTCGGTCTGGCGGTGCATGCTTATTACGGATCACTCACGGCCCAGACGGCTCTGCCGCTGCAATTCTGCGACATTGCTGCCATCGCGGGTGGCATTGCGCTGTGGACGCGGCGGCAGTTCTGGTGCGAGGTGGTGTACTTTTTCGGCCTCGCCGGCACCTTGCAGGGACTGCTCACACCGGCGCTGATGGATGAGTGCCCGGACCTGCGCTACTTCCTGTTCTTCCTCATGCACGGCGGCGTGCCGGTCACGTCGATCTACGTCGTCACCGCCATGCGGCACCGCCCGCAGCCTGGCGCGGTGATGCGCGTGATGGGCTTTTCCCTAGCGTGGTACGCCGTCATCGCGGTGATCAATTTCGCTTTTGGGCTGAACTACGCCTTTCAAAGCGCCAAGCCGCCACAAGCCAGCCTGTTTGACCATCTCGGTCCCTGGCCGTGGTACAACTTCAGCGCCATTGCCCTCGGCCTGGTCTTTTACTCCGTGCTGTACCTGCCCTTTGCCTTTCGCAAACGCGCCGCTTGATTGAGTCCTGGCCTCCGGCGGCTATTTCACGCCCCCAGATGTCACTTTGCATTTCCCGAATCGCCCCCATAATCGCCACCCCTGAAATCCCACCCCACCCAGCCCCCTGAAATGAAAGCACCCGCATGGTCCACTGACGACAGCGCAGATCTCTACGGCATCCGTGAGTGGGGGCATGAGTATTTCGATGTTTCCAAGTCCGGCGAGGTCGTGGTGAACCTCAAGGATGGCACCAAGACGAAGCCCGTCTCGCTGGCATCCATCGTCAAAGGTCTGCGCGAGCGCGGCACCCAGCTTCCAGTGCTCATGCGCTTCGGTGATCTGCTGCGTGGTCGCATCGACGAGCTGAACGACGGCTTTGCCTCAGCGATCAAGGAAGGCAAATACCAGGGTGTCTATCGCGGCGTGTATCCCATCAAGGTAAACCAGCAGCAGGAAGTCATTGAGGAGATCACGCGCTACGGCCGCAAGTACCACTACGGCCTGGAAGCTGGCAGCAAGCCGGAGCTCATCGCCGCGCTCGCCTACATGCACGACCCGGAGGCCTACATCGTCTGCAACGGCTACAAGGACGAGGAGTTCATCGACTTGGCGCTGTACGCCCAGAAGATGGGCCTGCAGGTCATCCTCGTGCTGGAAATGCCGACAGAGCTCGACCTCATCCTCCAGCGCTGCAAAAAAATGGGGCTGCGGCCCACGCTCGGTGTGCGCTTCCGTCTTGGCACCGAGAGCGCCGGGCACTGGAGCGGCAGCGGTGGCGACGCCAGCGTCTTCGGCCTGAATATTTCCCAGCTCATGCGGGTCGTGGATCACTTGCGTGAGGAGGGCATGCTCGACTGCCTGCGCATGCTGCATTACCACCAGGGCTCGCAGATTCCGAACATCCGTGCCATCCGCCAGGCGGTGAACGAAGCCACGCGTGTGTATGTCGGCCTCGTGCAGGAAGGTGCGCGCATGGGCATCCTCGACCTCGGCGGCGGCCTTGCCATCAGTTACGACGGTCAAAAAGGTGCCTCCGCTGCCAGCAGCAACTACGGCACCAAGGAATACTGCGCCGACATCATTGAGGCGATCACGGAAGTCACCGCCGAAGCCGGTGTGCCGCACCCGGACATCATCACCGAGTCTGGCCGCGCCATCGTGGCCTACTACAGCGTGCTGGTCATCAACATCCTCGACATCAACCGCTTCGAGCCGCGCAAAACCATCAGCGACATCGAGATCGACAAAGAATCTCCTGCGCTGTTGCGCAACCTGCACGAGTTGCGGGTCGAATCCACGCGCAACGCCGCCAAGACCAGCCGCGACCGCTTGCAGGAGATCTACAACGACGCCGTCTATTACCGCGACAAGCTGCGCACCGAATTCAACTACGGCAAAGTCAACCTGCGCCAACGTGCTCACGGCGAGGAGCTCTACTGGTACATCCTCACCTGGATCGCGGGCATGCGTGAGAAATGCGACCACGACGGCTCCCAGATGGAGCGCCTGGAGGCCATCCTCACGGACTACTACTACGGCAACTTCAGCGTCTTCCAGAGCCTGCCAGACTTGTGGGCCATCGACCAGATCTTCCCCGTGATGCCGATCCACCGCCTCAAAGAGAAGCCCACGCGCAACGCCGTGCTCTCCGACATCACCTGCGACAGCGACGGCAAGATCGACAAATTTGCCCTCTCAGACGGCATCCGCCGCAGCTTGCCGCTGCACGATCCCGAGATCGAAAAGGGCGAGGAATACATGCTCGGCATCTTCCTCGTCGGTGCGTATCAGGAAACGCTGGGAGACCTGCACAACCTCCTCGGCGACACCAACGTCATCTCTGTGCACATTGAGGGCGGCAAAATCAAATACAGCGAGATGGAGGGCGACAGCGTCTCCGAAGTGCTCACCTACGTTGAGTACGATCCCAAAGACATGGTCACACGCTTCCGCAACCTCGCCGAAAGCGCCGTCGCTTCCAAACGAATCACCGCCACCGAGCGCCGCGAGATCATGGAGAGCTTTGAGGCCGGTCTGCGCGGCTACACTTATTTTGAGAGCTGAGCAGGCAAGCTGAAGGAGCGCTGCGCCAAGCAGCAGCGCTCCATGTGCGAAGTTCCCATCGCAGCACTGCCCGTCTGTTTGGGAGTGATCGGTGCCGATGGCATCTTCAACCTCCATGAAGCGCTTTCTACTGTTGCTGGGACGTGATCGCAAGACATCGGGAGATTGGGCGTTATGCGGTGCCTGCACCTCATCTCATGAAACGCCTCTTGTTCCTGGCTTCCCTCCTTCTCGCTCTGATGGCAGGCGCTCATGCTGCCGCGCCAAAACCTGACATTGTTTTCATCATCGCCGACGACCTCGGTTGGGCGGATGTGGGCTTTCATGGCGGCAATGCGCCGACGCCGCATCTTGATCGGCTGAAAGGCGCGGGCATCGAACTTACGCAGCACTACGTCGCGCCTGTGTGCAGTCCCACGCGCACAGGCTTGATGACAGGACGCTGCTGGAGCAGGTTTGGCGTGACCACGCCGACGAATACGCGTGCGCTGCCGTGGGACACGGTCACGCTGCCGCGTGCCTTGAAGAGCGCGGGCTATGACACCTGCCTCACGGGTAAGTGGCACCTCGGCTCCAAGCCCGAGGAAGGACCGAATCACTTCGGCTTCGATCACTCTTATGGTTCGCTCGCGGGTGGCGTCAGCCCGTGGAATCATCGCTACAAGCAGGGGCCGTTTTCCATCACCTGGCATCGGGATGAAAAGTTCATCGACGAAGAAGGACACGTCACCGATCTCATCGCATCGGAGGCGGTGAAATGGATCGAGACGCGGGACCTGGTCCCCTTTTTCCTCTACGCACCCTTCACCGCCGTGCATCTGCCGGTAAAGGAACCCGCAGAATGGGTCGCGCGCGTGCCTGCCGGAATCACTGGCGATGTGGCGCGCCATTACGCGGCCTCGGTGATGCATCTCGATGACGCCGTGGGGCGCATCATCACCGCGCTGGAGAAGAAAGGTCGCCGTGAGAACACCATCATCGTTTTCACCAGCGACAATGGCGGCAGCACCTCGGAAAACAACGACCTCAAGTATCCCGACGACCATTGCCCGAGCGGCAAACTCCCCGGCAACAACCTGCCGCTGCGTGGCCAGAAAGGCAGCGTCTATGAAGGTGGCACTCGCGTGCCCACACTGCTGTCATGGCCCGCGAAGCTGAAGCCCGGCAGCTTCCCAGGCGTCGCGCAAATCACCGACTGGATGCCCACGCTCTGTGCTCTTGCCGCCGCAAAGCCAAACCAGGATCTAAAATGGGACGGCTTCAATCTCTGGCCGCAACTCAGCGGCACCGAACCGGTCAAGCCGCGCGCGATTTACACGGTCGGGCCGAGTTTTAACGCACGCGCCGTGCGCGATGGCGACTGGAAACTCATCGTCTCCCACAAAGGAGCCAAGAACGAGATCACCGAACTCTACAACATCGCCACCGATCCCAACGAAACCACTGACCTCGCCGCGAAGCTGCCGGACAAGGTCGCCACGCTGCGCTCAAGGATGGATGAGCTTTCCAAGACTGATCGTGACGCCGTGGCGAAAGATTGACGATTCACCGAATCATGAAATCCCTGCTTAGCCTCGCCATGGCATGGCTCTTGCCATGCCATTCACTCTTCGCCGCTGAGAACCCCATCGTTCTGTGGTCCGGTGGCGCACCCGGAGCACTCGGCACCTCGCCAAAGGACATCCCGACGCTCACGCCCTATCTCCCCGCCAAACCCACCGGCGCGGCGATGCTGCTCATCCCCGGTGGCAGCTACAGCGGCATCTACGAAGGTCAGGCGGAGCCGTTTGCGCTGTGGCTCAATGAGCACGGTTTGACCGTTTTTGTGCTGCGCTACCGACTCGGCAGCGCGGGCTACCGCTATCCCGCCCAGCTTCAGGATGCGGTGGAGGCGATGTTTCAGATCCGTGGCAACGCCGCGAAGTGGAAAATCGACCCCAAGCGCATCGGTGTGATGGGTTTCTCCGCAGGCGGCCATCTCGTCTCCACCCTCATCAATCGGCCTGAGGATGGCATGCACGATGGTCGCGATTACAAGATCAGCCCACGTCCCGATCTCGCCATCCTGTGCTATCCGGTCATCAGCATGATCACGAAACCGCACGCCACCTCGCGGAAGATGCTCATCGGCGACTCACCGGAGGAAAAACTCGTCCGGCAGACCTCTAGCGAGCTGCAAGTGAAGCCCGGCCTGCCGCCCGTCTTTCTCTGGCACACCCTGGAGGACAATCTGGTGCCCGTGGAGCATGCGCAGCTCTACGCGGCCGCTTTGCATCAAAACAACGTCCCCCACGAACTCCACCTCTACCAACACGGCGACCACGGCACCGGCCTCATCGGCACCGAGCACCCGTGGTTCGCGGATTTGGTGTTTTGGCTGCGGGCGCAGAAGTTCATACCATGACACAAATCACCGTTTGCCACGTTCCCAGCGCACCATGAAATCCGCGCTGCTTCGCCTCCTCCTTGTCACCTTTGGCCCGACGCTCTTCTTGCCCTCCGAAGCCTTGGCGAAGGAGGGCGCGGTGAGGCCTCACATCATCTTCGTCATGGCCGATGACATGGGCTGGGGACAAACCAGTTATCGTGGGCATCCGGTGTTGAAGACGCCGAACCTGGATGCCATGGCAGCAAACGGACTGCGCTTTGAGCGGTTTTACGCGGGAAATCCGGTGTGCTCGCCCACACGGGCCACGGTGCTCACGGGACGCACGAATGATCGCGCGGGCGTGCTCACGCATGGCTACGCACTGCGCTTGCAGGAGAAAACCATCGCGCAAGCGCTGAAGGGCGCGGGCTATGTGACCGGGCATTTTGGTAAGTGGCATCTCAACGGCTTCAAGGGACCGGGAGCGCCGGTTCTGAAGGAAGATGCACGGAATCCGGGCGCGTTCGGCTTCGATGAATGGGTGTCGATGACGAACTTCTTCGACCAAGACCCTCTCATGAGCCGCATGGGCGAGTTTGTGGAGTTCAAAGGCGACTCCTCCGACATCGCGGTGGCCGAGGCGGTGAAATTCATCGACAAACATCGCGCTGGAGACAGGCCAATGTTTGCCATCATCTGGTTCGGCAGTCCGCACAGCCCCTTCAAGGCGCAAGACAAGGACAAAGCGGCCTTCGCGCATCTCGACAACCTTTCCCAGCAGCACTACGGCGAACTCGTGGCGCTGGATCGCGCTGTGGGCACGCTGCGCCAGAAACTGCACGACACCGGGCTGGCCGACAACACGATGCTCGTCTTCAATAGCGACAACGGCGGCCTCCCAGAGGTGAAGCCGAGCAGCACTGGCGGCTTGCGGGGCAACAAAGGCACGGTCTTTGAAGGCGGTCTGCGCGTGCCGGGCATCATCGAGTGGCCTGCGATGATCAAGCCGCGCGTCACGAGCTTTCCCGCAGGCACGGTGGATCTTTTCCCGACCGTCGCCGACATCCTCGGCCTGCCGGACAGCGTGATCATTAAACCCATCGACGGCATCAGTCTGAAGCCTCTTTTTGCCGGAGAGATCGGCGAGCGGCAGAAGCCCCTTGGCTTCCGCTTCGGCAGCAAGCTCGCCCTCACCGGCCCACGCTTCAAAATCCTCACCGAGAACATCGAGAAGGGCAGTTTCCAGCTTTATGATCTCATGGCCGATCCGAACGAGACCACCGATCTCAGCACGAAGGAGCCGCAGGTGTTTGAGCAGATGAAAAAGGCACTGCTTGCCTGGAATGAAAGCGTGAGCGCCAGTTTCGCCGGTCAAGACTACCCCGAAGGCAAAGTCACGCCGCCTGATCCCCAATCAATCTCGTGGACGGAGTCGCCGCTCTACCAGCCGCATCTCGTCGATTTGATGAAACGCCCTGAATACCTGCCCTCGAAGCGGGAAGCGAAGAAGGGAAAGAAAAAGGCGGAGTGACGCTCGGGTGAAATGTGACTGAGTCGGGTCCGTTCACTGCCAACCATGCGTCTAGGCCTCCTCATTTTCCTTTCATCATTCATCGTTCCGCTTTCGTCCTTTTCGGCGAAGCCAAACCTGCTCTTCATTCTCGTCGATGACCAGTCGCCGATGGATTTGAAGATGTACAATCCGCAATCGACGCTCCAAACGCCGCATTTGGACAAGCTGGCGGCGCAGGGGATGGTCTTCGACGGCGCTTATCACATGGGCTCTTTCAGCGGCGCAGTGTGCATGCCTTCGCGGCACATGATTATGAGCGGACGCACGGTGTGGCATCTGCCGCCCGCGCCTTGGGGAGCCAAGACGAGCCCGCCTGCGCTGGAGCAGCAGACGATCCCAGCGGTCTTCAATCGGGCAGGCTACGCCACGATGCGCACCTGCAAGATGGGCAATAGCTACGAGGCGGCGAACAAGCTCTTCACCGTGCGCAAGGATGCCTCGAAACGCGGTGGCGATGATGCAAGCGGCAGCACCTGGCATGGCGATCAGGTGATGAACTACCTCGGCGAACGCGAAAGCACGAAGGATGCGAAACCTTTCCTCATCTACTACGGCTTCTCGCATCCGCACGACGAGCGCGACGGCAAACCGGAGCTGCTGGCGAAATACGGTGCCACGAATCACACCGATGAAGCGAATCCGCCTTCGCTGCACTCCTTGCAGCCACCTTTGCCGCCGAACCATCTCATGAAGCACCCCTTTGACACCACCGACTCCGGCGTGCGTGATGAAGTGGCCGTCAGCGGGGTGTGGAAGCGTCGCGATGAGGCGAGCATCCGCAACGAAATCGGTCGCCAGTATGCGTGCAGTGAGAACATCGACATCCAGATCGGCCGTGTGCTGAAGAAGCTCGAAGACATGGGCGAGCTCGACAACACCTACATCATCTACACCGCCGACCACGGCATCGCCATTGGTCGCCACGGCCTCATGGGGAAACAGAATCTCTACCAGCACACCTGGCGCGTGCCCTTCATCGTGAAAGGCCCAGGCATCGCCGCTGGGCAACGTGTGGAAGGAAACATCTACCTACTCGATGTGCTCGCCACGCTGTGTGATCTCGCGGGGGTGACTCCGCCGGAGACGAACAAAGGCCAAAGCTTCAAGCCGGTGCTCGAAGGCAAGACCCAAGCCATCCGTGAGGTGCTTTACGGAGCCTACAGCGGCGGTGGAAAGCCTGGCATGCGGGCGGTGAAGCAGGGCGACTGGAAACTCATCCGCTACGAGTCACCTGATCGAAGCGTGAATCAGACCCAGCTCTTCAATCTGGCCGAAAATCCGCACGAACTGCTCCCCGAGCACGGCCAACCGAATCTCGCCGCTGATCCCATACACGCCGATAAGCTCAAGGAGATGGAAGCGCTGTTGCTGGCCGAGATGCGCCGTCTCGACGACCCCTTCCGCTTTTCGAATCAGCCTGGCGATGATCTGCCCACGCCACCAGCTCCCGCGAAGAAGAACAAAAAGAAGAAGTGATCCCCATGATTCTGAGACTGCTGCTCACTGCCATGCTCGTGTTGCCGTTACAGGCAGCTGTTAAGCCGAACTTCGTCTGGATCATCGCCGATGACATGTCGCCAGACATCGGGGCCTATGGTTTGAAGCAAGTCAGCACGCCGAATCTGGACCGACTCGCCGCCGAAGGTCGGCGCTACACGCGGGCCTATGCCACCGCACCGGTATGCAGTTCCTCGCGTTCAGCCTTCATCCTTGGCTGCTATCAAACCACGACGGGGCTGCATCCGCATGATGTGGAGAATCCCCAGCCGTTGCCCGCTCCTTACAAGCATCTGCCGGGTTTGCTGCGCGAGGCGGGTTGGTATGTCACGAATGCGGCAGCGCCTGGAACGATGCGCAGTGGCAAAGTAATCAAGAAGGGTAAGACGCACTACAACTTCAGCCACGACGCAGCAGAGATGTTTGATGGTGACGACTGGCGGAAGCGGAGGCCTGGGCAGCCGTTCTTCGCGCAGTTTCAGATCACGGAGCCGCATCGCCCCTTCCCGATTCCTGAGAGCTATGATGAAGCCAAGCTTCGCGCCATCAAACTGCCGCCAAACTACCCCGATCATCCGCTCATGCGGCGGGATTGGTATGCCTACCAGCGCAGTGTCGAGGTCGTGGATCAGCGTGTGGGCGTGATAGTCGATCAATTGAAGGCGGAAGGTGTGCTCGATGACACGAACGTGATGTTCTTTGCCGATCATGGTCGCCCGATGCCGTGGGGGAAGCAATGGCTGGGCGTTGAAGGGCTTCAGGTGCCGCTGATCATGCGCGGACCGCAGATTGAGGCTAAAAGCGTCGAAGAGCGTCTCGTGAGCCTGATCGACCTCGCTCCATCCATGCTGAAGATCGCAGGCTTGGCTATTCCAGCATGGATGGAGGGCAAACCGATCCTCAGCGGCGACTTTCCCGCGCGTGACGTGCTCTTCGCCGCGCGTGATCGCTGTGGCGATGCCATGGACCGCATCCGTGCTGTGATCGGCCACGATGCGTGGCTCGTGCGGAACTATCACACCGACCTCTCTCGCCTGAACTGGTCCGGCTACAAGGAGGCTATTTATCCCGGCATGGCTCTGCTGCGTGTGCTGAATGATAGCGGCGGCCTCGACACCTTCCAGGCGCAGTGGTTGCAGCCGACACGCCCAGAGATCGAATTTTATGATCTCAAGACCGATGCACTCGGCCTGCATGATGTTTCGCAGTATCCTGATCGAGCAAAAGCCGTCACCGAGATGCGGGGTAAACTCGACGCTTGGATCACATCCAGTGGTGATCGCGGTGCTGCCGGAGATCCACCCACCGAACCTTCGATGGCAACAATCCTCAAAGATAAGCGTGCCGACTACCAGCGCACGTGGAAGGCACGTCTCAAGAAACCCGAGCCCACCGATGCAGAACGCCTCGCTTGGTGGATGAAGAGCTACGGGCTGGATTGAGTTGGAAGATGTGGCCGCTGCGGCTCGTTCGCAGGCACTTCCATGAAGCTGTTTCGCGCCCTCATTCTCCTTTCGTCATTCGCCATTCCACCTTCGTCCTTTTCGGCGCAGCCCGACTCTGCCAAGGCTCCGAAGGGCAGGCCGAACATCATCTGGATCATGGCGGACGATCTCGGTTATGCCGATCTCGGCTGCTATGGTCAAAAGGTCATCACCACACCGCACCTCGACCGCATGGCGAAAGAAGGGCTGCGCTTCACCCATTTCTACTCCGGTGCCACCGTCTGCGCACCTTCACGCAGCGTGCTCATGACTGGCTTGCATCACGGCCACACTCGCATCCGCGGCAATGCAGGCCAGACAAACCCAGCCGCACAGGCTTTGAAAGAAGGAGATGTCACCGTGGCGTCCGTTTTAAAGAAGGCGGGCTACAAAACGGCTCTCATCGGCAAATGGGGCCTCGGCAATGTTGGCGAAGCGGAGAGCGGACTGCCGCGCAAGCAGGGCTTCGATTACTTTTACGGCTACCTGAGCCAGCACCACGCGCACAATCACTTCCCCGACTACCTCTGGCGCAATGAGAGCAAGGAGCCGCTCTCAAACATCATCGTGCCCGTCGGTGAAGACGGCGC
>JAPLUL010000111.1:0-48360 GCA_026397635.1 Verrucomicrobiota bacterium
AAACGAGGGGTCAATCGAGCCGATAAAGTCTAACTTTCCTTTTTCAAATTCCAGAAATTCCGATTTGGTATTGAGGCCTGGGACAGCCACGCCAGCACCTCCATCACGCCTGGTGAGAGCATTTTCGACGCCATCAAACGCGGCGACATCCTTCTGCACCATCCGTATGAGAGCTTCGACCCCGTTCTGAACCTCGTGGAAGAAGCCGCGGCCGATCCAAACGTCATCGCGATCAAACAGATCCTCTACCGCACCGCGAAGAACAGTCGCATCATCTCCGCCCTGATCCGCGCCGCGCAGGCTGGCAAGCACGTCACCGTGCTCGTGGAATTGAAGGCCCGCTTTGATGAGGCCCGCAATCTCGAACGATCCAATGATCTCATCAACGCCGGCGCCCAGATCATCTACGGCGTCGCCGGTTTGAAGACGCACGCGAAGGTCTGCCTCGTCATGCGCCGTGAATCCGGCCACATGACGCGCTACATGCACTTCGGCACTGGCAACTACAACGAGGCCACCTCGAAACTCTACACCGACATCAGCCTGCTCACCTGCCGTGCTGAGTTCGGCGCGGATGCCTCTGCCTTCTTCAACACCGTCACCGGCCGCTCACGCTTTGTGCATTTCAACAAGCTCAGCATGGCCCCCTACGGCCTGCGCGAGCGCCTCGTCTCCATGATCCGCAGCGAGACCGAACGCGCCCGTCAGGGCGAGTCCGCCGAGATCATGCTCAAGATGAACGCGCTCGAAGACCGCCAGATGATCGAGGCGCTGTACGAGGCCTCCCAGGCCGGCGTGAAGGTCCGCCTCAACGTGCGCGGCATCTGCTGCCTGCGCCCCGGCATCAAAGGCATCAGCGAAAACATCAGCGTCGTCAGCATCATTGACCGCTACCTGGAGCACGCCCGCATCTTCTGGTTCCGCCAGGGCGGCAAACCGGTCGTCTTAATCGCCAGCGCCGACTTCATGAATCGCAACCTCTCAAAGCGCGTGGAGCTTCTCACACCCGTGGAGGACAAAGAGGCCCGCAAACGTCTCCATCACATCCTGGAGACCCACTTCGCCGACACGGCCCGCGGCCGCACCCTCAAAGCCGACGGCACCTGGCACCTCCCCCACGTCACCGCCGCCAAGTCCCGCCGCTCTCAGGAGCAATTTGCCAAGGAAATGATCAAACGCGCACGGCAGGCGAATGAGTCACCGGACGTGCTCGTGCCGCACACGCCGAAGTGAGGCGCTAGGGCGACTACTGACCAGCTTTCAGAGTGATCTCAGCCCAGCCTTCTTGCTTGTCATTGAGCAGCCAGAAGGTTTCGGGTAGTCCGTCGGTCAAAGTCGCCGCCGCATGCTTTGGATTGGTTTCCCAGTAGCCGCTGACGACGACCGCGCCGCCCAGCGCGACATTTTTGCCAGCTTTGATGTATTCGACTTCGGCCAAGCCGCCTTTGTCATTCACAAGCTCTGTGACCTCAACGCGGATTTTATCGACATGGAGAGCTGGAACGAGGATTTCATCCTGCACCTGCTTGTCAGCGTCCCATTGGAGCCGAATTCCTTTTTTGCTCCAGACCTCACGTCCACCCGCGAAGAGCATCACATTCACCTTTTTTGACCCACGATCTCCTTTGCCGCCGTTGTTCTGGTTCCAGATGATGATCTTGTCGCTTTTTGCACCAATCGGCGGGGCCATGACGATTCCAAGGCTGTCAATTTCCGTCTGGATGGCAAGCGCGGCGTCCAGAAACCCCTTCGCTCCATAGGTTTTTTTCAAACCCTCCAAATACTCCGCGTACTTCTGCTTGATCGGATCAGTGGCCATTTTGACCTGCTGCTGATAGACCGCTCTGGTCTTGGTTAGTTCAGCGGGTTCCGCAAGCGCAGTTTGCGCCCCTGAATGCTCACAGACGAGGCAAACAGTCATCAGGCACGGGATCAGGCGGGAGATGTTTCTCATATGACTTTGCGGATTGGATTCTCATATGCATAACAAACCCACCAGATCAGTGGCAAGATTTTTCCTGGCATACTGCCGTTTCAATCACCTCCCATCGGCGAAACATAATCGAGCGCGATGGAGAGGAAGAAGTTCGAGACCAGGATGGTCAGCGATGAGAACACCACAGCCCGTGTGGTGCCCCGGCCGACGCCGACCGCGCCGTTCTCCGCCATGAGCCCCTGATGGCAACTCACCAGCGTGATGATGATGCCGAATGCCAGCCCCTTGAACATGCCAATGCCCACATCCAGCAGCTCGGTGTGGTCCACCGTGTGCTGCCAGAACCAGGCGTGAGGGACATCAAACCCATGCACGATGAGCGCATAAGCCGCCATCAGCCCGAAGGCGATGCTTTCCGCCACCAGCAGCGGCATGGAGAGGATCATCGCCAAAAATCGCGGCAGCACGAGATAATCCACCGGATGCACACCCATGACGCGCAGCGCGTCGATCTGCTCCGTCACCTTCATCGTACCGATGTCCGCCGCCATCCCGGCACCGACGCGTCCTGAAACCATCAATGCCGTCAGCACGGGCGCCAGTTCGCGGCACAGCGCCACAGAGACAATCGCCCCCACGCTGGATTCTAAGCCGTAGGTCTTGAACTTCGCGTAGGATTGAAAGGCAAACACCGCACCCGTGAAAGCTCCAGTCACCACCACGACCAACTGCGAGCCATAACCAATCATCGCCACCTGCCGTGCCACCAGTCTCAGCCGCCAAACCCCACTGCGCAGGCCAACGCCCACCTGCCAAGCCAGATCGGCGATCTGTCCCAACGAGGAGAGCATTCCCAAAAATAAGCCGCCCACCCAGGTCGGCCAGTTCGTGCTTTGCATCTGCATCACGACACCAGTGCCGAGTCTGTCAGTCGCGTGAAGAGGGCATGCGGTGTCAAAATCGTCACATCACCATCACGATGGGCAACGTGAGCAGGACATCTGCTTTTGTGCCTGAAAGGGCGCTGCCGTAGAACGAGTTTTCAACTCGTTCTACGGGCTGAACGGGTTGAAAACCCGTTCTACGAAACGTCACCGCGTTCATCCGTGCCCACTCTTGCTCGGTAGCGTATCGCGATACTGTGCGAGTTCTCACCATAAGCCGTACGCGCAGCTGGCCCTGCAATCAAAGGCCAAATGCGGTGTCCATCTGCGCGGCCACGCCTTTGAGGTAGTCGAGATCACCACTCGCCACCTCGGCGGCCAGCCAACCATGGAAATTGATTTCGATCAGAGCTTTGCGCACGTCGGCGTAGTCGATGTCACCCTCTCCGATGGGCGTGAATTTGTTCTGCGCGCGGGAGAAGCCTTTCACATCGAGCTTGAGCACACGATGACCGAGCTGCCTGATCCACCCGCCCATGCTGCCGTATTTCCAGTGGTTGCCGATGTCGAACTGCATGCCCACCCACGGCGAGCGGAATTCATCGACGTATTTCACGAACTTGTCGGCCGTCTGATCGCTGCCGCCGTCGTGATTGTAGCCAAACTGGTTCCACACGTTCTCGATCACGATCTGCACGCCCAACTCCGCCGCCAGCGGCACCGCTTTGGCGATGTTTTCCACCGAGCGCGACCAGATCTCGTTCTCCGGGCCGTCCTCGCCCTTACCCACCACGAGCAGCACGCTGTGGCCGCCGACCTCACGGGTCTCACGCAGCGCCTGCTTCAAGTTTTCGAGCGCCTTCGCCCGCGTGGCCGCGTCCGCGCTCGTGTGGCGCACGCTCCAATGCTCGCCACACACACTGCCATCCACCGTCAGGCCCGACTCGGCGATGGCCTTCTTCGTTTCCGCCACATCATTGCCTGGAAAGCCCATCTCCACGCCCATGAATCCCGCCTCCTTGGCGATCTTGAATTTTTCCACGAGACCACCGCTGCTTTTGATCATGCCAATCTTGAGCGTCTTATAAATGCGGCCCGCCAGCGCATCCGGGACGGCTGGCGCAGCAAGCGCACGCTGCATGCCCGGCAGCAGGGCACCGGCGGTGACAAGCGAGGCGTGACGAAGAATCTGACGGCGGCTGAAAAGGTGGGATGAATTCATGGCGAAACACCAAACGTCACTTCCGGCTCAATCCATTCAGCGACTCCACCTGCACCACCACCGCCTCGTCACAGCGTTTCAAAGCGTCCCGTAGCTTCGACCCATCTCCACCAGCTTCCTTGATCAAACGTTGCGCGATGCCGAATGCCGGCTCAAACCGCCCATCGCCATCCGCATCGACCCACACCGGGTTCGTTGAGCCAATCACGCGGGACACAAAGGTCTTGCTGGTCGGCTGATACGGCCGCGGAATCTCCCAGAACGGCTCCATCACGCCTGGACCCGTCGCGATCACCACCAGATGCACGTCATGCGCCGGTTTCGCGATCTTCCACAACACGCGGGCCTTTTCACCCGCGCGACGATCATCCTCAATTTTCTGCTCACGAATCAAAATCCCGTTCGCATACAACTCCACGCGATCCGCCTGCGCCCACGCCGGTCCAAACACCGTCGCCTCGACTTCCAGGCTCTTACCGATCTCCGTGGCCAGATCACCCACGCCAAATTTCCCGTTCACCTTCACCTGCGCTAGCAAGCCCAGGCTCACCAGTAGCCGACCCTCTTGATAGCTGGTCCAAACTTCATTCAGATCGAGTTTCGCCGGATCAGCATCCTGCGCTGCCACATAAGTGCGGCCCTGGCCGAGAATGAAGCGGTTCACATCATGCGTGTCGCTTGATGCAATCGCCGCGATGCGATGCCCGCGATTCAGGAGCGCGAACCAGTCCCGATACAGCAGGTGAATGTCCGACTGCATCGCCCCGGACGTGATCACCTCCATCGCATCAATGTCCAGCACGTCCGCGTGGCGATGCTTGCCCGTCTTCGGATTGAACTGCACCCCGCCCAGCGGCACAAAACCGCTGTGCAGGTCACGCGGATGATTCAGCGTGATCACCTTCACGCCCGGCGTCGCGCGAATCTCCGGCAGCAGCTTTGCCCAGTCCTCCTGCTGATGATTCACCACCGGCGCACCGGCTTGAATCGGGAACGCATTGAAGTGCCCGTGCTTCGTCGTCACCTCGTTGCCGATCACCGACGTGAAACGATCCGCCACTCCCATGGTCGCCGCGTTGGGCGCGTAATCCGTGTGATGATTGTGATCCGTCGCCACCGCCAGCTCGATTCCCTCGCCCGCGATCGTCAGCACGCGCTCCTCGATCTTCGCATCGCCATGCCCGCTGTGCGTCAGCGTGTGGATGTGGCTGTCCACTGCGATCCAGCCTGCCGTCGGCACCTCACGTCGCAGTTTTAGCACCACCGGCTTCACCTCACCCGCCTTCAGTGAAATGACCGCCTTCTCGACACTCCACTCCATCCCACGCCCTGCATGCAGCACATACTCGCCAGGTGGCAGTGAAAGCACGGCTTGGCCATTCCGCGTGTAAACCACGCCGATCCGCACCGTCACATCACTAGCTGGTAGAGCCCCCAGCGGCTGCAAAGTGCCATCTCTTCGAGTCAGCGTGAGCCTGCATGGCAAACCCACTCCCTTTTCATCATCCGTCACCGTCACGTCGATCCGCGCACCGCTCATCACCTCCTTCAGTGCTCTCGCCGCGATGAAAACTGGCCCGACCTCGATGTCATCCAGGTTTGTGGGGGCCTCCATCGTCAAAACATTCTCTCCATCACGCAAAGCCCCCGCCGGGATCAGCAGCAGGCTCTCCAGCGCTGTTTCGGCCGCCACCAGCGTGCCAAGCTTGCGTCCGTTCAGCAGCACCGGCCAGGTCAGCTTCACATCCCGCTGCCAGACTCGCAGCGTGTGCTCCTCCGCGTTTGCTTTCGCCTCAAACCGCCGCTCAAACCGCTCCGCATCCACAGCACGATCCTTGAACGACTCCCACTCAAACTGCCCGACCTTACCCAAATGGAGCCGCTTCGTCTCCAAGGTCAAATCTTCCGCCAGTAAGGGCAGTGGCATCAACAGCAGCGAGCAAAGCAATCGTTTCATCCCGCTCCAACGGCTCCACTTGATCCGAACTCTCCACCCGCCGTTGAATTACCCGCCAGGCTTGCCAAAGCTCCCGCATGAAACGCTATCACATCCATCGCAGCACCGAACCATGCCTTGATTGGTCTGCTGCTGAGGTGCTGGCCGACTTCACCTTTCCCTGGGAAAATCGAAGCGCGCCGCAAACCGAGTTCCGCGCCCTTTGGAACAAAACCCACCTCCATTTCCGCTTCGACTGCCAAGATGACGATTTGGTGCTCCCAGACGGCGTAACGGCCAAAGACCGTGCTCTTGGCTCGGATCGCGTGGAAATCTTCTTCGCGCCGGATTTGAGCCTGAAACCTTACTACTGCCTTGAAATGTCCCCCAAGGCCGATGTGCTGGCCTATGAGGCGAATTTTTACCGTGAGATCAATTGGGACTGGCAATGCGAAGGTCTGCAAATCGACGCACACATCGACAACGACCACTACACCCTCAGTGGCAGCATCCCGCTCGACACGCTGCGTTCCTTGAACGTCCTCAAGCCCGGCTCATGCGAATTTTTCGCGGGCATCTACCGCGCCGAGTTCTCACACAGCCCCGATGGCACCATCCACTCCGGCTGGATGCCGTGGGTGAATCCAAACACCGAGCGCCCGGACTTCCATGTGCCCGCTTCATTTGGCATGCTCGATCTGGTGAGTGCCACCCATGAAAGGACGGCCCATGAAGGCGAACTTGGCGACGCTGTTACCACCGCGGTGCGAGGGTTGAACTTTTCGCCAACTCGGCGAGCGGTTTGACCGTGGACTGAGCTGATTCTTTCAAAACCGCGCTATAATCGCTTTTTTACCTTGTCATGGGTGCGGTCGCTTTGTCAATATCCGCAAATTCCCGACCCGAGCTTTTGGACGAAACAAACGGCTCATGGCTCTCCCAACCCAAGCACTCGCCTCATCATGCACACAACCCGCACCGGTTACTCCCGTCTATTGACGCTTACGGCATCGATCTTCACCTGCCTGAGCCTGCATGCGCAGAACACGACTGACGATTATGGTAACACACCGGCGACTGCGGCCGCTGTGACTCTGCCATCGGTAAAAACAGGCGGCTTGGAAAAGGCTGGCGACGTGGACTTCTTCAAATTCACCCTCCCCGCGCCCGCATTGGTGACGGTGACTTCAGGAGGCACGACGGATGTCGTTGGGACGCTCTGGCTGGGAGGCGCGAAGGGCGCGGCAACGAACATTGTGACGGACAACGACAGCGCCGGCGCGCCGAATTTCCGCATCCAGCAACTGCTGCCGGCGGGCACTCATTATCTAAGCGTGTTTCCGGCGGTGTATGGCACGCTGGGGAGCTACACGGTGAATTTCACGGTCACCACTCCTACGACGGCGCAACCGGACATCACCCTGGGGCTGGGTGGCGCGGATTTGCCCGCAGGCTCGGTGGTGGATTTTGGCAACGCGGTTCCCGGTGGGACGGTGACGAAGGATTTCTCCGTGGGGAATGCCGGGGACGCGACGCTGACGGTTTACGGTCTGCGTTTGAGCATCACGGGCGCGCTGCCAACTGGTGCCGCGTTTCCATTCCGCATCATGACCTCGCCAGCACCTTCGGTAGATGCCGGGCGTCAGACGACTTTCCGCATCGCGTTCCAGTCGAATGTGGCAGGCACCTACACGGGCAAGCTGACGGTGGTGAGCAATGATGGCGATGAGATCTTCTACGAAGTGCCGCTGCGTGGCGTGTCCTCAGGGCCGCTGCCGCCCTCGGAGATCGAGGTCCGCGACGGCGTGGCGAGCGTGGCAAACAACGGCACAATCAATATGGGTGCCACGATCGTAAACACGCGCCTGAACAAGACGATCACGATCGCTAACACCGGAACAGGAGAGCTAAAGATCACCAGCAGCAGCCTGATTCCAGTGAACACGACGACCACGCAAACTGGCTCAAATACCGCCGCGACGACGGTTCCGATGGCATTCTCCATCTACAACTCCACGATCCCGACCTCGGTGCCTGCAGGTGGGCAGGCGACGTTCCAAATTTCTCTCTTCAATCTCGCAGCGGGGAACTATGCTACCAAGCTCACGCTGTTCAACAATGACAGCAATGAAAACCCAACCGTGATCCATTTCACTGGCACCGTCTCGCCTGATCCGGTGCAGGGGGAGATCGGTCTGGCGGTGGCGGGCACCCATGTGGCGACGAACAGCACGCTGGCCTATGGCAACAACGTCACCGGCGTGGGCCTCACGAAAGATTTTGTCTTCACCAACTCCGGCACCGCCACGCTGAAGCTGACAAGCTGGCAGCTTTTAATCCCAGCACCTGTGATGGTTTCCACCGCGACCACCACCACCGTGGGTAGCATGACGGCGACGGTGGCTAATGGCTCAGTGCTGACAGCGGGCATGGGCGTTTCGGGGCCATTTGTGCCTGGCACGTCGATCACCGCCGTTTCCGGCAACACGGTGACTTTCTCCAGCCCCGCGACGGTGACGATTACCAACGCCGTTCTTTACTACTACGTGGGAGGGGCGAACGCGACGGTGAACGCCTTCCGCTTTGAATCGGCGCTACCGGGGTCACTTGCCGCTGGGGCTAGTGCGACGGTGAAGGTGACTTACCTGCCACTTCAGGCAGGCAATCACACGGCGACGCTGAAGGTGTATAACAACGACGCCGACGAGAACCCCTATACAGTCACGCTGACCGGCCGTAGCGATGCCAATCCCAACCCGGGCGACATCGCGGTGACGTCGAACGGAGCTGATGTGGCGACTGGCTCGACGGTGGACTGGGGCAGCCTGCCGGTGGGCATGACTGCGCTGCGCACGTTCGCGGTGTCGAACACCGGCATGGGCGAACTGCGCCTGACAGGGTTTTCCGCCAGCCCGGTGCAGCCGCTGCTCAACAGCTCGACGCCGATGTATTTCTACTTCGGCGGCACGCCTACTTCGGTGCTGCCTGCTGGGCAGTCGGGTGCTCTGGTGATGATTTTCAAGCCCGCTGCCGCAGACACGGTGTACAAATCAACGCTGCTAATCTCCAGCACGGATCCGGACGAGAATCCATATCGCATCAATCTCACCGGCACCGGCATCGCCAGCACGACGCCGGTGGCGGATATCGACGTCATCGTGAACGGCGGCTCCGTGGCGAACAATGGCAGTTTTACCTTCGGTTCTTCGAACTCCGGCACGGTGGTGCAGAGGTCGCTGTCTATTTATAATACAGGCAGTGCTCCGCTGACGATCACTGGGGCAACGCTGACCCAGCCAGTCGGAACGGCGGCAAGCACGCCACAGCCGTTCGGTGTGGGTGTCACTCCGCCAGTGGTGGTCGCTCCAGGCTCGATCTATGGCACGTGGTTGAACTTCGCGCCGACGGTGTCGGGCACTTACAACGCCACTTTGCAACTGACCAGCAATGACCCCGATGAAAGTCCATACACCATCAACATCACTGGCACCGCGGTGGGAACGGTGGCCGCGCCAGAGATCGATGTCTCGTTGGCGGGTTCTGATGTGCCGACGGGAAGTGGCGTAGCCGCCTATGGTGACACCGCCACAGGCACGCCTGTCAGCAAACAGTTCACCATCACCAACACGGGTGATGCGGCGCTGACGTTGAGCAATTGGGGCTTCCAGCAGCCGGGTGGCGCAATCACTGCCGTGTCCACCAGCACCACGCTCGGCAGCAATGTGGCCACCGTGGCCAATGCCAGCGCGCTCGTGACCGGCATGACGGTGGCAGGGCCGTTCCCGATAGGCACGTCTATCGTTTCGATCTCCGGCACCAGTGTCACCTTCTCAGCGGCGGCAAGTTCGACAGCCTCCAATTCCTTCTTCACCTACTCCCAGCCGGGTGTGCCGCCGATCCATCCCTTCCAGTTCACCGGCACGCTGCCCACCAGCGTCGCAGCAGGTGCCAGTGCCAGCTTCACCGTCACTTATGCTCCGCAGAGTGCCGGCAATCACTCGCTAGTCGTGCGTTTCAACACCAATGACCTCAGCGAGAACCCCTATCAGTTCACCGTCACAGGTTCCGCGACCGGAGTCGCACCCGCGCCTGAGGTCGCCGTCGCGGTGGATGGTTTGGATGTTCCGGTGAATACCGGCGTGGCATACGGCGGCACCTACATTGGCACGCCGGTCTCGAAGCAGTTCGTCATCAGTAACACCGGCAACGCCGCGTTGAACCTCAGCGGCTGGAGTTTTATGCTTCCAGTTTCTGCCGTGACCACAACCACGGGTGCCACGACGCTCGGCGTTTCCACCGTGACACTCACCAGCGTCAGTAATCTTGCGGCAGGCATGGTTGTCACGGGACCGTTCCCGGCGGGAACCACGATCTCATCAATCTCAGGCAATGTGGTGACCTTCTCCTCTGCGGCGATTTCGACATCCACCAGCATTGCTCTCAGCTTCTTCCCGGCGGGAACCAACACGGTGAATCCCTTCGTCTTCTCTGGCACCCTGCCCACCAGCGTGGCGGCTGGCGGCTCCGCCACCATCACGGTGAATTACTCGCCCACGACTCTTGGCAATCACAGCATGAACCTGCGGTTCACCAACAACGACACCAATGAAAACCCCTTCAACGTCACGCTCACCGGCTCCGCCACGGTCAATACCGCCGTGCCTGAGATTGGTGTGACTCTTGATGGAACGGATGTGCCGCTCAATGGCAGCGTCGCCTATGGCAGCACTAACGTCGGCACGCCGATTTCGAAGCAGTTCGTCATCAGCAACACTGGCAATGCTGCGCTCAATCTCAACGGCTGGAGCTTGGGGATTCCGAGCACGCCAGTCACTTTGATAGGATCGACAACGGTCGGCAGCCCGTCGGTGATATTGACGAACACCAGCGGCCTGAGCGCTGGCCAGGTCGTTGTCGGTCCGTTCCCCGCCGGTGCCACCGTGACAGCGATTTCTGGCAACACGGTGACTTTGTCTGCCGCCGCCACATCGACGCTCGCCAGCGTCACCCTCAGCTTCTATCCGGCGGGCGCGAGCACGCTGAATGCGTTCCAGTTCGTCGGCCCCCTGCCCACCACGGTCGCCGCAGGGGCCAGCGCCACCATCACGGTCAATTATGTGCCAACATCTGCTGGGACGCACAGCAGGCTGCTGCGCTTCAATACCAACGACAGCAACGAGAACCCTTACGTCATCACCTTGAACGGCTCTGCCACGGCGGTCGTTCTCGCGCCGGAAATAGGCGTTTCGGTGGGTGGCAATGACGTGCCGTTGAACGGAGTGCTCGCTTATGGCGCGACCACCAGCGGCACGGTCGTCTCGAAGCAGATCGTCATCGCCAACAGCGGCAACGCCCCGTTGAATCTGAGCAGCTACGCTTTCTCCCTCACCGCCGCTGGCACGACGATCGCCACCAGCACCACACTTGGAAGCACCACCGCCACGGTTGCCAGTTCCGCCAGTCTGTCAGCAGGCATGACGGTTGTCGGACCGTTCGCCTCGGGCACCACCATCGTGTCCATCTCTGGCACGAGCGTTACCTTCTCTTCACCGGCCATCGCCAGCATTTCTGGCACCTCGCTTGCCTACTATCCGGCGGGCACCAGCACGGTGAATCCCTTCCAGTTCTCCGGCGCGCTGCCTTCCACGGTGGCCGCAGGTGCCACAGCGACACTCACGGTGAACTACGCTCCGACCGCTGCCGGCACGCACACCGTGATTCTGCGCTTCAACAACAACGACAGCAATGAAAACCCCTACAACATCACGCTGACAGGTTCCGCCACGGCTTCCACTGCCGCGCCAGAGATCTCCGTGTTCATCGGCACGGCCGAGCAGGCGCGTAACAGCACGCTGAACTTCGGCACCATCGCTCGCGGCACCTCCGCCACGAAGGACTTCGTCATCAAGAACACCGGCACCGCGAACCTCTCCATCGGCCATGTGATTACTGCCATCACTCCGGCTGCCGCCACAAACGCGCCAGCCTTCACTTGGCAGATGATCTCCGGCTCCGCCACCGTCGCTCCGGCCGGCAGCGCCACGGTTCGTGTGACCTTCAAGCCAGGCGCGCTCGCTACCAGCTACAGTTCCGCCTTCAACATCAGCAACAATGACGCCGACGAGAATCCGTATGGCTTTACGCTCACGGGGGCCTCGCTGGCGACCGACAGCGAGATCAGCGTCAGCTACAACAACGCCGACCTGCCAATCAACGGCACGATCGATTTCGGCAGCGCTGTCAACTTAGGCACTACAGTCACCAAGAGCTTCACGGTTACCAACACTGGCGCTGCCACGTTGGCGATTACCGGTTGGAGCGTCGTGCCTGCTTCTGGAAGTTATCCCTCGACTACGATTCCGCCGTTCTACATCACGGGTTCTCTCTCCCCACTCGCTCCTGGAGCTTCCACTACCTTCGGTGTGGTTTACCGTCCGGTCCTCGTCTCCGCTGCAGACAATTGGATCATCACCTTGATCAACTCCGATGCCGACGAAGGCACCTATAAGATCAATCTGGCGGGCGCGGCAGTCGCCAACAGCACACCGGCCGAGGTGGGTGTCAGCGTTGCTGGCACGGACATCGCCAGCGGTGGATCGCTCGCCTTCAGCACCGGCGTCAATGTGGCAATCACCAAGGACATCATCATCAGCAACAACGGCACGGATGCGCTGCTCATCGCTGGCTACTGGGCGGTAAATTCCGCCCCAGCGGGCACCGTCGCATTCACCATCGTTCAGGCACCGCCTACCAGCATTCCGGCTGGTGGCACCGGTGTGTGGAAGGTGAAATTCCTTCCTGCCGCCGCCGGTTCCGCCTTCGCCGCGAAGCTCACACTTCACAACACGGACCCCGATGAGGGCACGTATGTCATTAATCTCACCGGTGCCACTACGCCGTGATGCGCGTGCGCGTGTTTGAAGCATGAACCGCCGCCGCCTCATCATCGCCTATGCCTCCAGTGGCGTGGCTGTAGCCGCGACGCTGGTTTTTTTTGCCTCACAGCGGCCAGTGCAGGAAAAAGCTGCGGTGGAGAGAAAGGCACCACCAGCGCAAGACAAGCGCACCACAACGCCAGCGAAGAAACCCAAGCCAGTCGTCCAGATGCCACCTGTGCAGACCAAGGCGGGCTTGCTGGCGGAGGTCGCCCGCGCTGCGCATGATCCCAGCACGGGCCGCAGGCTGGCGATGGTCGAGAAACTCGCCGCCCTCGGTCCTGGCTTCGAAACCTTGCTCGGCGAAGCCTTGCTGGCGGCCGGCAGTGATGTGGAGCGGGGGATTCTTGCGGACGGACTTGCACGCATCGGAACCAGCGAGGCAGTTGAGACGCTTTTCGGTGCCCTACAGGCGGCCACCGACCCCGCCGTGCGCGCGCAATTGCTTCAGGCCCTCAACGCATTGCCACCAGGTCAGCCGCTGGAAACACTCGCCTCCAGCCTCACTCTCCCGCTTAATCCACAGGTCCGTGACGGCATCGTCGCCACCATCGCCAGAGCTGCCGATGCAAACACGGTGGAGTTTCTCAATGAGATGTATCATGAGCCAGAGACGGCTGGCGGGCAGAGCGCAAACGTTCTTGCTGCGCTCGGCTCCATTCACAATCCGGGAGCCACTACTGCGCTCAGCACGCTCCTGCGCACCAGCGGCGAGGTGCCTATCATGCAGAACGCCGCCGCTTCTCTCGGCAAAATCGGAACCACGGACTCGCTTCAGGCCATCGCGGAGTCTCTCCAGGTCATCGGCGTCACCAATCCTGAACTACGGCAGCACTTCCTCGGTGTCGTTCAGGCCGTGAGTAACACGGAGGCCCTCGATTGGCTGCAAAAAAACACCATCTCTCCCGACCCCGAGCTTGCGCAGGCCGCTGCCGCCGCTCTTAGCTCGATGCAACCACCCTCTGTGCCATGACCCGCCGCACGCTCTCTGCCTTGATCTTGTTCTGCGTGATTGTCACTGGCACCACGCACGCGTTGCCGCCAACAAACGACAGCTTCGACACTCGTGCCTCTCTCGGCAGTGTGGCGACCTTTTCGATCTCTGGCGACAACGCCGAGGCCACGCTTGAGGCAGGAGAGGTCACCTATGGAGGCATCGCTGGCAGCTCCGTTTGGTATGAATGGACCGCGCCCACTAGCGGATGGGTGAATATCATCTCCACCATCACGACGGATACGGTGTTAGGTGTCTTTACCGGCAATAGCATCGGGGGGCTGACTCAGTTAGGCTTCAATGACGACGCCGCTCAGGCTGGCACCGGAGAGCACTGGTCATCGCTCTCGTTTTTCGCTATCGCAGGCACCAGCTACAAGATTTCTGTGGCTGGCTATGACGACGGCTCCAGCGTCGCCATCGGAGCTTTCACACTCGCACTCGGCTACTCCACCACGACCTTGGGTGTCACTGACCTGAGCATCTCACCCAGTGCTGCGGACGTCACGAACGCCGCCACCAGCCTGACGCTCAATCTCACGGCCAGCAGTAGCGTGAGTCCGATCGCCATGGGGGTGCGTCTCATCTTGCCCACCGGCATGACCGACGATCTTGAACCGCGGTATCTCGAACTCACGCTTACCGACGCCCAGCGTGTCGCTGGCACCGCCGCTAACGGCACCTATCAGCTTCCCTTCACGCTGCCTCGCTACATTCCGCAGACCAGTTGGAAGGCGGTCGTCTTTGCCAACGACGGCACCCGCGAGGCACGCTGGTCGTACGGTGCCGACAACATTAGCGACGACTACGTGCTGCCGCTCATTGCATCCCCCATGGTCACTGTCACCAACACCGGACTCGTGGACAGCGCTCCGCCCGCGCTCACCAGCTTCACCGCCTCAGCGACGAGCATCAATGGCGGAAGCGTCGCAGAGTCCGGCCGTGTCATTACCTTCCAGCTCACGCTTACCGATGACCTCTCCGGCTTCTCCACCGGCAGCATCGAACTCAACTCGCCCGAGCTTTCCACGCCTGAAACCATCGCGACCTTCTCCACCGCCAATCTCACCGATGGTGATCCTTTGAGCGGCTCCTACGCGGTCAATGCGGTCATTCCGTATGGCTTCGCCGCTGGCACCTACGACCTTCGCGTCCGTGTCCGAGATGCTAGTCTGGTGCCCGACAACATTTCAAACATCTCAGGTGTCTTCGAAACGTCGTTACCAGACGGAGCCGACAGCCAGATCATCATCACCGGCACTGCTGGGTATCCCGCCTGGGCCAGCACTCAGTTATTTCCCACAGGCCAGTCAGGGCCTGATCAGGACGCGGATGGCGACGGCATCAGCAACCTACTCGAATATGCCTGCAACCTGAACCCGGCGATTGCAAACGTTGCCTCGGTGAAGCCAGGCACAGGCACTAGCGGGCTGCCCGCACTCTCGTTTCTCACCTCGCCCAGCAGGCGTCTGCGTACCGAGTTTCTTCGCCGCAGGGCCGCCTACAACAGCGGACTCACATACAGCGCCCAATTTTGTGACACACTCCTCGAAACTGGGACGGGAGGCTGGACCGATGCCACAGGCTCTCCCATCGTCACCAGCATCGACGAAACCTGGGAGCGCGTCGTCATCGAAGACGAAACCGTCAACGCCACTCGCCGCTTCGGCCGTGTGAAGATCATCTACACGCAGCCATAAGGCGTGCACTCGGCTCATTGTGCAGCGTTAGTAACCAGATGCTTTGGTAGATCGGTTACACGTTCAGATCTCACCAGCGCCATCCCTTGCTTGAGCTGATGATGGAGCATGGTCATCGTGTGATCACCGCCATCTACGCCGACTGTGACGATACCACACAAAAAGGGCGGACCGAAGTCCGCCCCTCGCATTGGGTTCTGCAGATAAAAGTCAGGCGAGGCGTGGCTTCACCAGTGTCTCAAGACGATTCACACCCCGACGGATGCGTGCCTTGATCGTGCCGAGAGGCTCATGCAGGCGCTCAGCCACCTCGGCCTGGGTGAGTCCGCTGAAGTAGGTAAGTTCAATGGCCTCGCGTTGATCCGCCGTGAGGCGGGAGACAGCTTGGTGCAGAATGCCATCCCGCTCCTTGAACTCAAGATTCTCATGACCCGAAGGCTCAAACTCAAACTGGTCTTTCTTGTTTTCAGTCTCGAAGTCATCGTTCAGGCGTGAGCGGCGCTGTTTGGAACGAATACGGTCAATGGCGCGGTTTCGGGCCAAGGTGGTAAGCCAGGTCAGAGGCTTGCCTTTGCGGGACTCATACAGGTGAGCCTTGTTCCAGACCTGCACCAGGACTTCTTGCATCACATCCTCAGTGTCGTGGTGGTCGTTTAGCACGTTGGAGATGCAGGCAAAGATGAGGCCGCTGTATTTCTTGTAGAAGGCCTGAAAGCTGGCTGAATCGCGCTCGGCGATGCGCTTCAGGAGGCGGATGTCTTCTTCGATATTCGGATCTACTTCAGGGGTGGTTTCGATCGCAGTCATGTGATTGGGGGGGGGATTGGTAGCGAGAAGAAACTGCGACAATATGGACATTCGTCAAAGTTTTGTTTTCTTTTTGTCTAACTGCGTGGGGTGTTTTGCCCATTTTTGTCAAACTTCCACCCACTTCAATTTAGACACGGCGTCGTGCTTTATTCGATAAGCAAATTCGCCAAGTATATCCCCGGCATGAGTTCATTGACTCCAGATTCCGCCTGATTCAGGCCGACCGACCAAGTCGGCCCCGGGCCTGGTCACGGCTTTTTCTTCTTCGCTGCCTTTCCCGCGGCGGCGGCACGGCCATCCGGCTTGGATGAGGAGTAGGCGGTGTTTTTCGTGGGCATGAGAGCACCGACCTCTTTTTGCCAGGCTTGCAGCTCGGCCTGCAGCATTTGCACACGTTCGGGCTGCTGCGTAGCGAGATTCCGCGCCTCGCTCAAATCCTCACGCAGATTGTAAAGCTCCGGCGCATCAGGCCGCTCGAACCATTGGATCAATTTCCAGTCCCCACGACGGATCGCCGCGCCAGGAGCGCCACCTTGATTACCGTAGTGTGGGTAATGCCAGCAAAGCGACCGCTCCGGCAGGTCGCCGCCGGTCAATACCGGACGCAGGCTGACGCCGTCGATTTTGGCGGTTGTTTTGCCACCGGCCACGTCCATGAGCGTAGCAAAGTAATCCGGGCTGCAAACCGGTGTGTCGAAGGTTTGTCCAGCTTTGACCACGGACGGCCAGCGCACGAGCAACGGCTCGCGGATGCCACCCTCGTAGAGCCAACCTTTGCCGCCACGCAGCGGCAGATTCGACGTCGGCGAGCCTTCGCTGGTGCTCAGGCCGCCGTTGTCGGAGGTGAAAATGATCAGCGTGTTCTTGGCGAGGTCGAGTTCGTCGAGCTTCGCCAAAATCTTGCCCACGGCGCGATCCATGGCCTCGACCATCGCGGCATAAATCGCGTGCTCTTGGACGAGACGCACCTCACGCGGCTCCTCGCGGCCAAACTTCGGCTCCAGGCCGAGTTTTTGGCGTTTTACCTCGTATTTGGCCGTCAGATCGGCGCGGGCGTTCAGTGGGGTGTGAACGTCGTAAAAAGCGTAGCAGGCGAAGAAGGGCTTCGACTTGTTCGCTTCGATGAACTTGCAGGTCTCAGTCGCAAGGCGGTCCGGCAGATGCTCACCAGGCGGGCCGTCGGGTAGACGCGGGTTCGCGTAAGGGGTGAAATACTTCCCAGGGCCATACGGACCGCCGCGATCCACGCCGCCCATGTTGATGTCGTAACCCTGATTCTCCGGCCAGAAGCCTTCGGGGCCGAGGTGCCACTTGCCGGCGAAAAACGTCGCGTAACCCGCCCCCTTCATCATCTCCCCCATCGTCACCTCATCATGCGCGAGGCGATCCACATACGGTGCGGGGAGTAGCTGCGTGTTGCGCTTCCAGGCATCCGGCGTCTTGGCCGCGCCGATGTAGTCCGTCACGCCCGTGCGCTGCGGCCAGCGGCCCGTTTGCACCGCCGCGCGAGTCGGCGAGCACACCGGGCAGGCAGCGTAACCATTGGTGAAAAGCGCTCCTTCCTTGGCGAGACGGTCCAGATTCGGTGTCTCATAAAACGTGCTGCCGTAGCAGCCCAGATCACGCTGGCCTAGATCGTCAGCGAGGAGGAAAATGACGTTCGGCTGCGCCGAAAATGACGAATGCAAAAGGGCCAATGACGAAAGCAGCAGGATAAGACGGGACATGACCGCAGGTAACGACGCTTTCGCCCTCCACCTTGCCCACATCTGCGTTTCGCCCCCCGCCTTCCCCCTTGCGCAGCGGACGATTCCGCCGACTCTACGCGCCCTTTTTCCGCCATGATCCCCAACGCCTTCCGCACCCTTCATTGCAACGCCGTCCGCATCGAGCACATCGGCCAGACCGTCACGCTCTGTGGCTGGGTGAATTCGGCCCGCGACCACGGCGGCGTCATCTTCATCGACCTGCGCGATCGTGAAGGACTGACCCAGGTGGTCTTCCGTCCCGAGGAGAACGCTGAACTGGCAGCCCAAAGCCACACGTTGCGAGATGAGGACGTGCTGCAGATCACCGGCAAAGTCGCCGCGCGTCTCACCGGCACTGAAAACGCCAAGCTGCCGACGGGAGATGTCGAAATCGTCGCCACCGAATGCAAAGTGCTCAACAAGGCCGACGTGCTGCCCTTCCACCTCGACCGGGAACTGTCCAACGAGGATCTGCGGATGAAATACCGCTACCTCGACCTGCGCCGTGAGCGCATGAACAAAAACATCCGCACGCGTCACAAGATCACCAACTCCGCGCGCAACTACCTCGATGCCGCTGGCTTCGTGGAAGTGGAAACGCCAATTCTGAGCAACCCGACGCCTGAAGGTGCCCGTGACTTCCTCGTGCCCGCCCGTTTGAACCCCGGCAAGTTCTACGCGCTGCCCCAGGCTCCTCAGCAGTACAAGCAACTCATGATGGTGGCCGGTTTGGAGCGCTATTTCCAAATCGCACGCTGCTTCCGCGATGAAGACCTGCGCGCCGACCGTCAGCCGGAGTTCACACAGATCGACATCGAGGCCAGCTTCATCGAACGCGACGACATCGTGACGCTCGTCGAAGGCTTGCTCGCCAGCATGTTCAAAGCCGGCACCGGACGCGACATCCCCCTGCCCTTCCCACGCCTGACGTATCAGGAAGCCATGGACCGCTACGGCTCCGACAAGCCGGACACGCGCTACGGCAACGAGATCGTCGATATGGCCGATGTCTTCGCCACCAGCGGCTTCAAAATCTTCCGCAGCACCATTGAAAATGGCGGCGTCGTCCGCGCCATCAATGCGAAGGGCTTCGCCGGCATCACCACAGGCCAGATGATCCGCATCAATGAGATCGCCATCCAGGCGGGCATGAAGGTCAAGCAACTCGCCTTCATCAAGGTGGAGCGCGATGCCAATGGCGTGCTCGAATACAAATCGCCGCTGTGGAAGTTCTTCAGCGAAGACGAGCAGAAGGCACTTATTGCCAAGCTCGGTGTCGAAGAAAACGACATCGTCTTCTTCTACGCTGGCACCTGGCAAGAGGCCTGCGACATCCTCGGCCGCGTGCGCGTCGAGATCGCTAACATGACCGAACTCACCAAGGACAGCACCGCCTTCAACTTCCTCTGGGTCATCGATTTCCCGCTGCTGGCCTTTGACGCCGAGTCACAGAGCTGGGTGGCGGTGCATCATCCCTTCACCCGCCCAAAAACGGAAGACATCCCGCTCATGGAGGCCGGTGAATACGGCAAGGTGCGTGCCGAAGCTTATGACGTGGTCCTCAACGGCTACGAACTCGGCGGCGGCTCCATCCGAATCCACGAGAAAGACCTTCAAGCCAAGATGTTCAGCGTCCTCGGTGTGAACGAGGAAGAGCAGGCTCACAAATTCGGCCATCTCCTTGATGCCTTCCGCTTCGGCGCTCCTCCGCACGGCGGTCTCGCCCTCGGCCTCGATCGTGTTGCCATGCTCGTCAGCGGCGAGGACAGCATCCGCGAAGTCATCGCGTTCCCGAAGAACAACAAGGGAGCCGATTTGATGACCGACAGCCCGACGACCATCGACTTCAAGACCCTGCGCGAGATTTACATCCAAAGCACCTTCAAGGAGAAGAAGCCCGAGGCCGCTGCTCCCATCGGAGGATAGCCTTCCAGGCTGTCAACGGACCGGGGCTTCCAGCCTTGGCCCGTCAGAATCAAGGCTGGAAGCCTCAATCCATTGACAGGCCGGAGGCCTATCCTCCGCACAAGGCGTTCATCAGCGCCTCGAGTTCATCGCGCCCATTGCCGAGATCGCTCACGGTTTGAGCGATTTCGGCCTTCATGGTATCACGAAAACGCTTCCGTAGGCGGTGGATGGCGACTTTGACGGCATCTTGGCTGATGCCAAGCTTCTCCGCAGCTTCGCTTTGAGGTGTCGCATCAGCATCGGCGGTCAACCAGGGCTTCAGCGTGTCAAAATGGAGTCTTTTGCCGCCATCGCGCAGTTCAGCCTCCAATGTGGCCAGCGCACGCGCCAGCACCGTGAGCGCCCACTGACGATCAAAGGCAGCATCGGGCGCTTCCACCCTTTCATCCGCGATTTGCAGGCCCGCTCCGGTCTGTTCGGCATCCGACTCGATCACGGCGTGGATTTGACCTCCGCCACGCTTCGCGGCATGCGCACGATCTCGTTGGTCCGCCGCGAAACGTTTCAACGCTGACAGCAGGTAGCTGCGAAACCTTCCACGCAGCGGATCAGCCCCCTTGATGGCATCTCCGGCGAGCAGTTTCGCAAAGAAATCATGCGCCAGCTCACGCGCCGTGTCTTCGTCACGGCCATCACGCCTCAAGAAAGCCACCACCGGCGCATAGTAGGCCTCGCACAGCTCACTGAGCGCAGCACGCGCCTCGGGCTCGCTGCCACGCGAGCGAGAGACGAGCGTCCAGCGGGTGTCGTGGAAGGAGGAAGTCATGCTTTGACAGAAAAGACGCGATGAAGAACACTTTCACCATTTGAACCGCCACTGCCCATGATCTGCTGATCCGCCTGCCCACGATACTCGCCTGGCTGGAGGAGGGGGAGGAGGTCGTGGTGAAGCCGAAGGCGGTGCAACCCACTAAAGCCTCGCCAGCCGAGCAGAAAGTGGATTGGAGCCAGAGTGCGGCAGTTCAAAGAGACCGCACCGGAGAGCTTGTCCTGCGCCAGCAGGACCTGGATGAACTGTATGAAGAGATGGGCAGCCGTTATTGAAGCTCTCCAATGGTCTTTGCCGACACCAGTTTCTTGATTTCGCTTTACGGGCAGGACGTGAACACGTCTGCAGCCAATCGACATGCCTCCACACACTCCGGCCCGATTCTTGTGAGCGACGTCAATGAGTTCGAATTTGCCAATGCGCTGAGACTTCTGGTCTTTCGTGGGAAAATCACTGCGGCTTCGCTTCAGGCACAGATGCGGGCCTATGAGGCCGACTCGAAAGCTGGAAAAATCTTGTTTCGCGCCACCAAGAGCTGCGATGTCTTCATCAAGGCTGAAACCCTCTCCGCCGCTCATACCGTGACCGCAGGCCATCGCGCTTACGACATCCTGCAGGTCGCCGCCGCTCTGCTTCTCGGAGCTACGGAGTTTTGGAACTTTGATGAACAGCAGCGGGCTCTGGCGCAGGCCGAAGGCTTGAAGGTGGGGCCGTGAGGTCATTCGGGGAGCAGGATTTGGTCGTCGGGCTTGGTTTCCGTCGTTTCTGCTAATTGGAAGCTGTAGTTCGTCGTCTGCCCATCGCGAATGAGGCGAAACACCTTCGCGCTCTTCCACTCGTTGTCGCCTAGCTGCCCGATAGCCTCGGCGACGGTGAGGCCGGGCTTCCATTTCACCGGGCTGGAGCGATCTGGACCAACCTGCACGCTCACGCGAGCATTCTCATCGTCCGGGAGCGGCGGCACGAGCACTTTGTCGAAAACGAGAGTGCGAATCGCACGCGTCCGGGTCTGAAAATACTCGATCTCACCAAGCCGCGCCTCGAACTCGAACTTTTGAATGATCTGTTCGTTGCGCATGCTGGAGCTGGCACCGTTCCAACTGATCCAGCGGCCATCGAGCAAGCGGGCGTTGACATCGGGCTGCCACTCGTCCGCCTTTTTCAGCCACGTTATGAAGGCGCTCTTGTCCAGCCCTTCACCAAAGCCGCCGAGTTCGCCGTGTTTAAAGCTCATGAAACCGTTGAACGTGGACTTCACTTTGCTGCCATTCGTCCATGGCCCGATTGAATAGCGTAGCACCATTCGCACGGCCTTCGGCAGGCTGCCCTTACTTCCCGGACTGATCACTACGCAGGCTGGCGAGCCAGGCGACGCAAAAGCTGGTCCGGCATGGCCTGCATACCGTCCTGAAATCTCGCTGCCGTCCAGATGAGTGATGCTGACATGGACCATGCTCCGACCGTCAAAGTCGGGATGCTGAAACCACAACTGCCACCAGCAGTCATCCTTTCCAAGCCCCTCGTGATCCGCGTGCGATGCATCCCGGATCAGCGGCTGGCTGATGGCGTTTTCGATCGGGCTGCCGTCGAGGGCATACACAGGCCAGCGCCAGTCGGCCTGGCTGCGCTTCAGACGCGAAAAGCGAAGCACGGGCGATGTGTCGAGAGCTTTTGAACTGGTCTCAGGAATGCTAACGGGGTCTCTTGCGGGTGCGACGACCTTCTCCACCTTCATCACATCCGGCGAAAAGTGGGAGAAGAGCATCTTCCCCACGATCTTGTCCCACGGTATGATGAATTCATCAGGACTGCCTCCGCGCTTCAGGCGCAGGCCTTTGGGTTCACGCGCCACCACTCTTGCGATCCAGTAGTTCCCACTTTCATGCTCGAAGATGATCAGGTCGCCAGTGGAAAATCCGGTATCGAGATGTGAGGCGATCCAATGGCTATTCTTGGCCACGCCGGGTTCGTTTCCTTGCGGAATGCGATAAGCTCCAGCGATGAAGCTTTTGATGAACATCGCGATGACAACGGCCACGACGACTTGACCGCTCCAGGAAGCCAGCCGGTTCTTCTTTTGCGGCGGAGCGCCCACAGGATGCTGGCGCATCCACCAGAGCGTGGAGATTACCGATGCTGCGAAGGCAACGAGCGAGAGCGTGATAGCCGCCCAAGGAAAGGCATCCTGGTGGCGTGGCAGTTGATAGAAACCTGCGATGCCCGCAGAGATTACAGCAAGCGACCACCAGAACGCATGTTTACCGAAGTGAGCATTCACTTCATACCAACGCGTTGAAGAAGTGAGCGTGGCGGGTGACTGCACTCCGTAGATGCGATTGATCGGCACAAGTCGTAGCCACAGGGCTAGGTTCAGGATCAGCGAAAAACCTCCGACGTTCAGCAGCAAAACTGACAGGGCTGAATTCAACGAATCTTGCTGTAGCACCTGGAAAAATTTGCGTAGCAGGAAGACGTTCGCACAGACGAAGATGGCACCAGCCGTAGTGCCGCCCAGCTTCAATAGGCGCATCGGAGCCCCTGATGTACGTCCGAGTTTGGAGCGCGGCACCGTGGCGGCTTCTTCGATCTGTGTTTTCATTTCCCCTGCGCTCTGCTGACGGCGTCCGCGTTCCTTTTCGAGAGCGCGGAAGACCACTTCATCGACGTTGCCATTGCAGGTGGAGCGCTCTGAAGGCGCGGCAAAGCGTCCAAGCGGCAGTTCGCCAGTCAGCATCTCATAAAACACCACGCCGAGGCTGTAGATGTCCGCACGGTGATCCACCGTGGAGGGTTGCTCGATCTGCTCCGGTGCCATGTAGGGCGCGGTGCCGAGCTTGGCACCGCTTTGCGTTAGCAGCATGGCATCCGCACTGTCCTCGCTGATGATTTTGGCGATGCCGAAGTCGGCGATTTTCACACGACCTTTGGAATCGAGCAGGATGTTCTCCGGTTTAATGTCGCGATGCAAAACACCCTGCGTGTGCGCGAATTGAAGCGCCTCGCAAATGGCTGGGATGATCTTGAGAGCCTGATCCGGTGTGAACCGACCTGCCCGCATGGCTTGGCGCAAATTCACCCCATCGACGAACTCCATGATGAGATAGGCGAAGCCGCCGCTTTCTCCAAAATCATGCACTGCGACGATGCTCGGATGGCTGAGACGGGCGAGGACGCGGCCTTCGCGATTAAACCGCTCCGCAAAGCCCGGCGTGGCAGCGAGCGACTTCGGCAGCACTTTGAGTGCGACAATGCGGTCGAGCTTCGGCTGTCGGACGCGGAAGACGGCGCTCATGCCTCCATGGCCAATGAGATCGAAGATTTCGAGATCGGGGAAGGCCGTGGCGATTTCTTCCAACGAAGGCAAATCGCGCTGGTTCAGCGGGATCGTGTCCGCGCCGCCGTCTGTCGGCATTGCGGCGGCGGCCATGAGGTCGGCGGGGTTCAGGCCGTGGAAGGGGTCTGGAGATGATTCGTTCATATCACCGGCTGCATGGGGAAATCGGCAGCGAAGGTTACAGCAAAAGTCGCCCTGTTGCGCCGCAACAGGAGTCTTTATGCACCAGTGGCACCACAACCGGCCAACTTCCACGCGGAATAACCTTGTTGCGAAGGCCCCACGGAACCGCCACACTCACGTCCAGCTTCCCATCCAACGCCATGCGCTTCCCCGCGCTTCTCACCCTTCTTTTGCTTATCATGTCGATTGTCATTTCATCGCATGCCGCCGTCGAGTCTGTGACTTGGGGAAAAACCGCCGCAGGCGAGGCAGTAAAGCTCTTCACGCTGCGCAACGCGAAAGGCATGGAAGCTAAGATCACCAATTGGGGTGGCTACATCGTCTCGCTGAAGGTGGCGGATAAAAACGGCAAGTTTGATGACGTGGTGCTCGGATTTGACTCGCTGGACGGCTACCTCGCCAAGAATCCTTTCTTCGGCTGCATCACCGGCCGCTACGCCAACCGCATCGGCGGCGCGTCCTTCAAGATCGACGGCGTAGAGCACAACGTGACGCCAAACTCCGGCAAAAATCACATTCACGGCGGCAAGGTCGGCTTTGATAAGAAAGTCTGGGCCGCAAACGAGATCGCCGATGGTGTGGAACTCAGCTACACCAGTGCTGACGGTGAAGAAGGCTTCCCGGGCACGCTGAAATGCACCGTGACTTACAAGCTCACGAAGGACAATGGCCTGCAAATCGACTACCAGGCCACCACGGACAAGCCAACCGTCCTGAACCTCACCAACCACGCCTACTTCAACCTCGCCGGAGAAGGCAGCGGCGACATCCTCGGACATGAGTTGACGATCCCCACGGATCAAGTCACCGCGACGGATGATGAACTGATCACCACTGGCGAGATTGTGAGCATCAAGGGCTCGCCGCTGGACTTCACCACGCCGCACACAATTGGCGAGCGCATCGGCGCGGACTTCAAGCCGTTGATCCAAGGCATCGGCTACGATCACAACTACGTCCTCTCCGGCAGCGGTCTGAAACTGGCTGCAATTGCGAAGGAAGCGAAAAGCGGACGCATCATGACCGTGCGCACCACCGAACCCGGCGTGCAGCTTTACACCGGCAATCATCTCAAAGAGGTGAACGGCAAGGGCGGTCATGTTTACAAAGCCCGCCACGGATTCTGCCTCGAAACCCAGCACTATCCCGACAGCCCGAACAAACCGGAATTTCCCAGCGTGATCCTGCGTCCGGGCGAAACCTTCCAGAGCACCACGATTTACCAGTTTTCTGCCGAGTGAGCGCCACCACCGTCCTGACCGATCGAGTCCCCCTGTTTGAAACCGAGCCGCCCGCCTTTGTGCAGGAGCAGGATTTCGCCGCCCGCCAGTATCGCGGCCGTCGTGACAACCAGGAGGACTACTATGCCTTTGCCGACGCCGCTGAACCCGAGGAGCGCAGCCTGGAGCGCCTGCTCCTGGTCGTGGGCGACGGTCTCGGCGCCCATGCAGGCGGCAGTGTGGCCAGTTACATCGGTGTGAACGCCTTTGTGCGTGCCTTTCACGAGCAAGACGGGCCAGTGGCCTGGAAGCTCAAACACGCAGTCGAAACCGCGAACGAAACCCTCGGCTTCATCACCAGCCGCATGCCCAGCGTAGCCCCGCCCATGGGCACCACGATGGTGGGTGCACTCATCACCCCCAAGACCCTGCAATGGATCAGCGTGGGCGACTCACCGCTGTTTCTCTTCCGTGAGGGCGCATTGATTCGCCTCAACGCCGACCACAGCCTCTCCCCGCTCATCGACGCCCGTGCCGACCGCGGCGAGATCACCCACGAGGAGGCCGCAAACCACCCCGACCGCCACACGCTCCAGGCTGCGCTGCTGGGCATGCCTTTGATGATGATCGACGCCCCTGCGGAGCCCCTGCCGCTGAAGTCTGGCGACATCGTCATCTCTGCCAGCGACGGCATCTTCACGCTGACTGACAAGGCGCTCGAAGAATTGCTCAGCTTCGGCAAGCACACCACGGCGGACAAAATCGCCGACGCCATCGTCTTCGCCATCCGCCGCATCAATAATGACCGTCAGGACAACACGACGGTCGGCGTGGTGAAGATCGCGTAGGCCAAGCAGAAAGGGCTGGTTGTTTCACCGGTTGATTTCCAGTCCCTCGGCGGATAGCGTCCGCACATGAACACCCTGCTCAGCCGCATCACGGTCAATCCCAGGCAATGCGGAGGCCGCCCTTGCATCCGCGGGATGCGCATCGGCGTGGCGGATGTGCTTGATCTGATTGGCAACGGGCTGAGCCATGCCGAGATTCTCGACGAGATGCCAGATCTTGAGGCTGATGACATCAAAGCGGCTGTCGCTTATGCCCGTCAGCGTATCGATCATCCTGTGCTGGCAGCGGCATGAATCTCTGGCTTGATGCGCAGCTTTCACCAAGGCTGGCACGTTGGATCGACGCCAGAGATGCCGTAGAACCGCAGCAGGCTTTCTTTGTCCTCAACTTCTGTGGGTTGAACGGCCAGACAGCAAACCCAGCCACAGACCAGTGAGTAACCGAGCAGGGTAATTCCAACGAGAACCACCACACGCCCAACCGGTGAGGCTCTTGTCGAAACACCCAAAAGCTTAGAGACCCAATTCGCGCTTCACGAGCTCCACGCCCGCGCACATGTTCGCCAGCTTCTTCTTCGCCGCCCAACGCGCGGTCTGACTGAGGCCGCAATCCGGTGCAAAGACGAGTTTGTCCGCTGGCGCATGCTTCAAACAGGCACGCACCACGTCGGCGATCTGCTCGGCTGTTTCGATGTGATAGCTCTTCACGTCGATGATGCCGACGGCGACGTCGTAGCGCTCGGACATCGGTTTGATGACGTCGAGCTCGGCGTATTCGCGGTTTGCCATCTCGACGTGCACTTCATCGCAGTGCAGATCGAGGAAGGCGGGGAAAAGCGGTGCGTATTTGCGCCAGCCCACGGGATGACCTTTGAAATTGCCAAAGCAAAGGTGCGTGCAGATGCGTGCCTTGCCGTAGCCGCTGGCGACGGTGCGGTTGAAGATGTCCACGAAGCGTTTGGTGTCCTCGCGGTAGCCGTAGCAGCTCATGCTGGGCTCATCGACGCAGATTTCCTCCGCGCCAGCCGCGACGAGGTCGGCGATCTCTTGGCGAACAATGGGCAGCAGAGCCTCGGTGATGGCGTAGCGGTCTGCATAGCGCCCATTCGGCAAAAGTCGGCCGCTGAGCGTGTAAGGACCGGGGACGGAGACTTTGAGGCGTTTGCCGGTGTGGCCCGCGAGACGCTGCAAACGCTGAAACTCCTCCACCGCACCGAGTCCGCGTGGGGCGCGGAGTTCGCCGGTGATCTCGTGTTTGCCACGCTGATCGTGCGCAGGCGGCCCAAAGCGTCGCGGACTGGCCGGTTCGAGCGCGATGCCTTCGATGAAGCCGTAGAAGCTCAGATTGAAGTCGAAACGCGTCTGCTCGCCATCCGTGATGACATCCAGTCCGGCGGTAATTTGATCCTGAATGGCCACCTGCGCCGCATCATCCTGCATTTCAGCGATGTCAGCCGTTCCGAAACTGCTGAGATGCTGCGCGGAAAATTCAAGCCAGCCCGGAAACGGATAACTGCCGATAACGGAGGTGCGAAGCGGTTGGGATTTCATGGTGTGGCCATGAAACGACAGACGAAGCCGTCATGCCACGCATGAACCGCAAAGGACAACCGATGCAGCGGGAAGGTGCAACCTGATCAAGCCCGTAGGGCTGTCACAACGATAGCCGTGGGTGCCAACCAACGGATGCGTGTGCCACAGGATCAAACCGCGTCGCAATGATACAAACGGCCGACCATGTCACAGGCGATCATCCTGCGATGTATTGGTCATCGTATTGGATTTTCGCTTCCTTCAGCAGATGTCGGTATTCATCCAGATAGTCCGTCTGCTGATGATGAATCTGCTGGTCTTTGATGTAGCGGATCACGGCGTCTTTTTCACGCACAGAGACCGTGAAAGCACCGTATCCGTCCTGCCAGCCGTTGAAGCCCAGAAAGATGGCCTCTTTGCTGATCCACCGGCTGGTGCCTGTTTTCAATTCGCGCATGTAGTCAGCCAGCGAGAGCGATGGATGAAGCGCCATCAAAATATGAACGTGGTCTTCCATGGCATTGATGCGGTAGAGATGACAGTTCAATCCCTGATGGATGCCCCAAACATAGCGAAACATCTCTTCACGCTTATCTGCGTCCAAAACGGGCACACGATCTTTCGTGGAGAACACGATGTGATACAAAATCTGCGTGTAGGTGTTGGCCATGTTGGGTGCGCTGGGTGTCCCGGATGGTTTGTGTCACCGCTACGCGGTTCAACCGAAAAAATGGCTGGGGTTCTGGACGTGCGTCCGTGGGCACCCGTCCGTGGGTTGGCACCCACGGCTATTGTTGTGGGTAGCGCTACGCGCTTTCATTCCGGGACCGCGTAGCGGTCAAACCACCGTAGCCGTGGGTGACAACCCACGGAACGAATCGCCCATAAACCACCGTTCGGCAGATCAAACCGCGTAGCGGTGACAAAGAAGCGTTCAAACGCCCAGGCCCGCGTAGTAGCGTGAAATGCGCCGCGCATGCTCATCATACGCGGCTTCAAACAGCTCCGTCGCTTTCTCAGCTCCAACGACAGCTCCAGCGGTCAGCACCTTCGGCGGTTGGCCGGCTTTCGTGAGACGATCCGCCACTTCAGCCTTGATGGCGTTGACGAGAAGGCAGCCACCGACGGTGCTGCCGGGTGCCACGGGGGTTTCGAGGCCTTCGATCCTCACCATGGCATCACCAACCGGGGCGCCGGTGTCGAGAACGATGTCGGAGAAGTCTTGGAGCTTCTTGCCGTCGCGGTGGCGGCTGGTGCTAGCCTCGCTGTGGGTGGTGCTGATGATGGCGGCGACCTTGACGCCGCGTTTCTGAAACTCCTCGGCCATCTCGACGGGAACGACGTTGCAACCGCCGCTGGAGATGACGAGGGCGCTGTCGCCGGGCTGGAGGTCGAAGTTGCGCAGGATGCGATTGGCAAAGCCGCTGACGTTTTCGAGGAACATGGCCTGACGCTGGCCATTCGCGCCCACGACGAGGTTGTGGAAGGTCAGCGAGAGTTCGACGATGGGATTGAAGCCCGGGAAGGAGCCGTAACGCGGCCACATCTCCTCGACGAGGATGCGGCTGTGGCCGGAACCGAAGACGTGGACCATTTGACCGGCGAGGATGGTCTTCGCGAACAGGTCGGCGGTTTGTTGAATAAGCGGGAGTTGATCGCGAACGCGGTTGAGGAGGCCTTGAGATGCTTCGAGGTATTGGAGGGCGGGGGTCATGGAGAAATGAGATTTTTGAACCGCTGATAAGACGCTAATGGGACGCTGATATGGGATTCTGATATTAGCGTCAAATCAGCGTCCAATTAGCGGTTAAGTAGATTGAAAACAGCTCCCAGGCATCCGGCGCTATCGCCGAGCATCGCTGGAGCAAGGCGAGCTTGATTTCCGCCGGGACGCCATTCGAATTCGTCGAGGGCTTGCTGGAGAGGTGTGAAGAGAAGGTCTTTGGCACCGGTGGCGATGCCGCCGCCGAGGATGATGAGCTCGGGGTCGAGGACGTTGATCAAGGACGCAATGGCAGCGGCGAGATGGCGGACGGAGGTGAGCCAGACTCTTTGAGCGTGTGCATCGCCCGCCGCGTAGGCATCGAGCAGCGCGTGCGTGGTGGCATAGCGGCCTTCACCGCGAAGGCCGATGGTTTGATTGCCGATGGCGTCTTCGAGGCTGCCGGGCGTGTTGAAATCGTCGCGTGGAGCGTGGGTGTCCGTGCTGAGATGGCCGAGGTGGCCGGCGCGGCCGATCTTGCCGGTAAGCAGACGTCCGCCCGTGTAAATCGCACCACCAACACCGGTGCCGAGAGTGAGCATGAAGACATCGCGGCAATTCTTCGCGGCTCCGGCCCACACTTCGCCGAGTAGAGCAGCGTGAGCGTCATTGAGCACGCGGCAATCGCGCTCGAGGAAGGCAGACCAGTCGAACTTTTCGAGTCCGTGCATGCGTCCAGGCATCCAGTCGATGCCTTGGCCGTTTGGATTCGCCAAACCGGGTGCGGAAAGGCCGACGGTGAGTTTGCCGCCTGCCTGCGCTTCGAACTCATGAACGATCTCGCGCACGGTGAGGGCGAAGCGTGGCGTATCGCCCTCGAACTCGCCATCGCGAGTGGGTTTCGAGAGCGTGGCGATGGTTTTCGCGGATTGGGTGTCCACGAGCGCGGCTTTGATGTTCGTGCCGCCGAGGTCGATGCCGATGGAGAAGTTCATGTTCGCAGTTCTCGGTTCGCTGTTATTCAATGTTCAACGTTCAATGTTGAATGTTCACTTGGCCTTCGCTCACGGTCCAGCCGCCATCGACGGCGAGGACCTGACCGGTGATGAATTTGGAATCGGGAGAGAGCAGCATGAGCGCGGCGGCATCGCAGTCTTCGGGGTGGCCGATGCGGCCGCCGTCGAGGGGTTGCTTGGTTTTGATGAACTGCATGATGTCGTCGTTGGTGGCGGCTCGTTTGGACATGGGCGTCTCGACGAGCGCGGGGGCGATGACGTTCACGCGGATGTTTTGCGGCGCGTAGTAGGCGGCGATGGATTTGCTAAATCCGATGATGCCGGCCTTCGCAGCAGCGTAGGCGTGGGAGGCGAAAAACTTCGGCGAGGGCGAATAGCCGAGCACGCTGGCCATGTTCAGGATGACGCCGCCAGTGCCTTGCTGGATGAATTTCCGCACAGCGGCGCGATTCGAGAGCACGACGGACTTCAAATTGAGGTCGAGCGTGTAGTCGAGGCCGTCATCGGTCATTTCATGCAATGGGCCATCGCCTTGGCTGCGTCCGCTACCGCCAGCGACGTGGTAGAGGGCGTCGAGTCGGTCAAACATCGCCACGGCACGTTCGGCGGCCTCCGGCGTGGCGGCATCGGCGGCGAAACCGCGGGCCTGCGGGCCGAGTTCGGCCAAAGCGGCATCGACATTGGCCTGCGTGCGGCTGGTGACGACGACCTTGGCCCCGGCGGCGACGAGTTTTTTCGCGGCGGAGAGGCCGAGGCCCGTCGTGCCGCCCATGATGACGAGGTGTTGGCCGGAGAGGTTTTGCATGGGCGGAATGTCGTTGAGTGAGTGCTTTTTTGGCAAGGGAATGGCCAGACAAGGGAATGGATTGCTGAATCATTCCTTTGCCCAAACATTCCCTTGCCTCAATTTTGAATCACATCTCACCCACTCAATGACATTGCACAAAGAATGTCGAATAAGGAACGTTGATGCTGGCCTCATGAACACACGTCGCACTTTTCTTGGCAACCTCTCCGCTTTGGCTTTTACCGCTCCGTTGATGGCGGAAACGCCGAAAGCGAAGAACAAGGTCTGCTTCTTCACGAAGCACCTCATCGGCCTGGGCTATGACGACATCGCCAGTCTGGGCGCGGAGATGGGCGTGGATGGCATCGAGGCGCCGATTCGTCCGAAGTCAGGCCACATCACGCCGGAGCAGGTGGTGGATGAGTTGCCGAAATTCGTCGAGGCGCTGAAAAAGCAGAATCTCGAGATAATGATCATGACCTCCGGCATCAACGAGGTGAGTGCGGAGCAGCGCACGGAGGAGGTGCTGCGCACGGCGGCGAAGCTGGGCGTGAAGCGCTTCCGCATGAACTACTTCAAATACGACCTGAAGCAGCCGATCTGGGAGCAGCTCCAGGCCATCCGGCCGAAGATCAAAGACCTCGTGGCGCTGTGCAAAGAGATCGGCATCCAGCCGATGTTTCAGAATCACAGCGGGCAGGATTACTTCGGGGCACCGGTGTGGGACATCTTTTCGATCATGCGGGAGTATCCGGCGGCAGACTTCAGCTTCGCCTTCGACATCCTACACGCCACCTGCGAGGGCGGGAAGTCCTGGCCGCTGGAGTTCAACCTCGTCAAAGACCACATCGGCGCGGCTTACTTCAAAGATTACCAATGGGAGGGCCGCAAGCTCGTCACCGTGCCCCTCGGCGAAGGTCAGGTGGACCCGGCGTATGGCCAGATGCTCATGAAGACCGGCTACAGCGGCCCGATCTCGCTCCACGTCGAGTATCTCGAAGGCAATCCGAAGGATGCGGCGGTGCTCAAGGGCTTCCGCGAGGCGCATCTGCGGGATATGAAGACGCTCAAGGAGTGGCTCCAGGCGTGAGCTTTAATTCTCCTTCATGGCATCAAAGCGCCATGGACCTTCGCTATTCTTTCGTGCATTGGGATCTTTGGGAGGGAGATGCAATCCTCCGATGCCCCAGGAGATGCTGTAGTCGAAGGAGGTAATGCGCTGACCGCCCCTGAACGGTCCTTCAAAGTGAAACTGGATGTAACCGATGAATGGCAGGTTTTTGGCGAAGAAATCAGGCTGTTTCTGCAAGATCCATTTCACCGCCGCCTCCTCGTCACTTCCCCAAGGCACATCCAATTTGTGATACTGCTGAATCAGCTCGTCATAACTGTGTCGTTCGATTTGGGGGACGTGCAGTCTGCCTGAAAACTCGGTGCCTTTGTCACCGGGCTTTGGCTCGGTGGTGTTTTGCAAAACCTGCCAGGATGACCAGTGCTTCTTGTCCGGGCTATAACGCACAAAAAGCTGCCCGCGCCAGACTCCTGATCGGAACACCTGCGAAACAGGACAAACCGTTCCCACGAGCGTGACTCCCGCAGCAGGCCGCCATGCCGTTCCTGTCGCAATCGGGGCCGTGGTGAAAGAGCCGACGTATTCTGATTTAGCATCTCCGTCCCATCCAAGCCCCTGCTTGGTCAAAGTCAGCTTGTCCGCAGGCTCGAAACTGACGCGCAGATCATCTTTGGACATTTTCGTGAAGTCGATGGACTGCGAATCCACGCCCTGAATGCTGCCATGGGCCCAAAAGCCGGTGCAAAAAACCAGGAAGGAAATGATGACGAAACGCATGGTGCTGTTTTATGAAATTCCGCAACACCGGTCAAGACGTGCGTCGGGTGGGGTCATCTTGGGGTGGAAACGATGGTTTCTCGGGCTTGCGCGGGCGGACATGCCTTCTACACTCGCCCTCCCCTTTCCCCCCAAACGCATGAGCACCCACGTCAAACTTTACATCCCTGGTCCCGTCGAAGTTTCCCCTGACACCTACGCTGCGATGACGCAGCCGATGATCGGGCATCGCGGCAAGGGATTCCAAGATCTGTATGCCGAGATCCAGCCGATGCTGCAGACGCTGTTTGGCACGAAGCAGCAGGTGTTTTTGAGCACGTCCTCGGCCTGGGGCGTGATGGAGGGCGCGATCCGCAATCTGGTGAAGAAAAAGGTGCTCAATTGCTGCAACGGGGCCTTCTCCGACAAGTGGTTGGACGTTTCCAAGCGCTGCGGCAAGGAAGCCGAGGCTTATCAAGTCGAGTGGGGCCAGCCGATCATGGCGGCGGAGATCGACAAACGCCTCGCCACGGGCGAATTCGACGCGGTGACCTTCATTCACAACGAAACCTCCACCGGCGTGCTCAGCCCCATCGCGGAGATCGCGGCGCTGAAGAAGAAATACCCAGAGGTGATGTTCATCACGGACTCGGTGTCTGGTTTCACGACGGTGCCGGTGAATTTCGATGAACTCGGCATCGACGTGCTGCTCACGGGCAGCCAGAAGGCCTTCGCGCTGCCTCCGGGCCTGGCTCTGTTCACGGCTTCCGAGGCGGCGATGGCACGCGCGGCGACGATCCATGACCGCGGTTACTATTTTGACTTCATCGAGTTCAAGGCGAACGGCGAGAAGAGCATGACGCCGAGCACGCCGTGCATTTCGCTGATCTACGGCCTGCGTCATCAGCTCAACAAAATCTTCGCCGAAGGCGTGGAGAACCGCTACGCACGTCACGCCAAACTCAACGGTATGGTGCATGAGTGGGTGCGTCGTAACGGCTTCGAGTTCTTTGCGCCGGAAGGTTATCGCTCGATGTCGCTGACTTGCGTGGCGAACAACAAGGGCATCGACGTGGCGGCCTTCATCGGCCTGCTGAAGAAGAACCACAGCATGATCATCGACGGCGGTTACGGAAAGCTGAAGGGCAAGACCTTCCGCGTCTCGAACATGGGCGATGAATCCGAGGCGAGCATCGGCACGGTGATCGCCGCGCTGGATGACAGCCTCGCGAAGCTGTGATGCCTGCTTTTGGCGGATTAAATCGTGTGTGCGGTGAATCCGTGCGCATTTTCAGACGTTCTACCCTCTGACATGGTCAAAACACTCCGCGCACTTCTCCCCCTCGTCATCTTGGCCGTCTGCGGCTGGTATGGCTGGTGGCTGATCACGAACAAGCCGGAGATGAAGACGATGGAGACGCGTCCGGTGCTGGTGACGGTGGAGGGCATCACTTTGAAGAAGACGAGCTATCCGGTGCGCGTGGCTTCGCAGGGCGCGGTGCAGCCAAGTACGCGCAGCACGCTGCTGCCAGAGGTGGCGGGCATGATCACGGAGGTGAGTCCGTCGTTCCGCCCAGGTGGTTTTTTTGAGAAGGGCGAGGTGCTGATCAAACTGGACCCGGTGGACTATGAAACCGCCGTGACCACCGCCAAGGCCGCCGTGGCGCTGGCAAAGGTGACGCTGGTGGAAGAAGAAGCGAGAGCTGAGCAGGCGCTGGAAAACTGGAAGGCGCTAGGTCGGCAGGGTGCGCCGGGAGAACTCGTTTCACGTTCACCCCAAGTGGCGCGGGCCAAGGCCGATCTGGCCGCCGCCGAGGCACGGGTGGTCAAAGCGGAGCGTGACGCGCAGCGCACGATGATTAGAGCGCCGTATGCGGGGCAGGTGCTGGAGCAGACCGTCGATGTGGGCCAATATGTGAGCCAGGGCACCACTTTGGGCCGCATATTTGCCACGGACTTCGTCGAGGTGCGTCTGCCGCTACCAGAACGTGAAAGTCAGCATGTGAAGCTGCCGGAGCGCTATCGCGACGCCAGTTCCGCGCTGCCAGCAGCGAAGGTGAAGCTGCGCACGACGGCCGCAGGCAAGAGCGTGATCTGGGAAGGTCGGCTCGTGAGAGTGGAGAGCGCACTGGACGAAAGCACGCGCCAGACCACCGCCGTGGCGCAGATCGACCATCCCTTTTCCAAACGTGCGGATGGTGCCCCGCCGCTGAAGATCGGCCAATTCATCGAAGCGGAGATCGAGGGCGAGGCGCTGAACGATGTCTTCGTCATCTCCCGCTCTGCCGTGCGCGCGGGCGATGAGATCATCTTGATCACGCCGCAAAACACGTTGAAGCGCATGTTTGTGGAGCCGGTCTTCGGCACCAGCCAGCACATTGTCGTCTCCGCCAATGCCGCCAAGGCTCCTAAACAAGGTGACGTGCTCTGCCTCACACCGATCCCCTTCCCTGCGGACGGAGCGCGGGTGAATCCCGTCATCGACGGAATGCCACCGAGCGAAAAAGTGGCCGATCAGAAAAAGCCGGAGAAGAAATCCGCGATGCTGGTGCCAGAGGCGAAGCCGCTGCCGTGAAGGCAAGCCTTCTGGTTCTTCCAGGGGCGTCTGCGCGGGCACTGCCTGCACGCCTTCGATCGGCACCACGGTGCCTGGACGAGCCCACATGGTGAAATGCTCCTACGCAGGTAAACTCTTCAAGGTGCCGCCTCAACAGCAGGCCTCCAACAGCACGATTCCGCCGTTGGAGTCAAAAATCGAGACACCAAAGACTGAATCACCGCCCAAGGCTGAGGACAAAAAGCCCTAATTCAGCGCCTCCTGACGGGCAGCGCCCGGAAACCGGCAGTATTTGGTCTTGATTCACCCTTGATCAGTGGAACTCTTGCCGCCCTCAAAACCGCAAACGACAACCGATCCAATCCATCATGGGCCAGCAACTCAATAAAATCGTCAAACGCCGCCGCCGCAAAAAGTATCTCGAACGCAAGAAGGCCCTCGTGAAGGCTGGAGTCTCCCGCAAAGCCCGTGCCGCCAAGGCCGAGCCCAAGGGCGTGAAAAAAGCCGCCACCAAGAAACCCGCCGCCAAAAAAGCCGCTACCGCTAAGCCCAAGGCCGCTGAGGTTGCCGCCGAATTCGCTGTCGAAACGACCGCTCCGGTGGAAACCGCCGTTGTGGAATAAGCTAGGCTGCTGCAAAAAACACGCCTTCAAACTTCAACACCGTCCCGGCCCTGCCGCGACGGTGTTTTGTTTTTTCAAGCCAAGTTCAACGAAACCACGGACTGCCGAAGCCGGAACTCGATGACGAGGAGCCTGCGCCAAAGGCGTCATGATAGCCGCGCTCAAAGCTGGCGCGGTAACGCGGATCATAGCGCCCCACATGCGCCGCCGGATCAGCCACGCGCCCACTGGTGCGGTCGCGCAGGCCGTAGTCGTAACCCTGGTTGTAGGCCGGATCGCGTTGCGCTTGCGGCTGTTGCTGCGGAGGCAGCGGATTCACGGGTGCGCCCTGACCCGGCCACTGCAAGCCGCCTGAGCTGCTTTGCTGTGATTGCGTGTAACCTTGGCTGTAGCCGTCCTGGTAGGCCAGCACTGTGTTGCGGTCGAAACGCGTGGTGTGGCGACCATAATTATTCGCCTGGCGCTGCTGCGCGTCCATTTGCCCATCCTGCCAGCCACGCTCATAGGCCATGCGATTGAGATCCGTACCGCGCTCCCGCATCTCCAGCCGCTGGTTCGGGTCTCCATACGGATAAGCACCTTGCGGGCCTTGCATCATCGGGTCAAGGCATTGAGTTAGCAGCAGCGGCAGGGTCAGTGATGGGAGGAGAGTGACTTTCATGTGAGATCAGCGTAAAAGCGCCGCCCTGCGCTGGCAAGAGCGCAAACTGCGGTCTGCATGCCGCGTTTGTTTCCGCGTGACACTGCCGCTCCTGACTTCGACCTCGAAATCCAACTGACCAACCGTCTGTCATCACCGTATTTCATCCCATCATGTTCACTCGCTCAAATCTTCAGCGCCGCGCCTTCCTCGGCCAATCCTCACAAGGTCTCGGTGCCATCGCTCTTGCTTCACTGCTCCAGCCTGCGCACGCGGCACCGATGCGCGGCGTGCTCGGCAAACTGCCGCTGCCACAGAAGGCGAAGCGGGTGATCTGGCTGACGATGGCGGGCGGCCCCTCGCATCTGGAGACCTTTGATCCGAAACCAAAGCTGGCCGAGATGGATGGCAAGCCGATGCCGGAGTCGTTCACCAAGGGGCAGCAGCTAGCGCAGCTTCAAGGCAAGCCGCTGAACTGTTTCGGGCCGCAGCATAAGTTCGCGAAGTTTGGGAAGAACCAGATCGAAATTTGTGAGCTGTTTCCGCAGATCGGCAGCGTGATTGACGACATCTGCCTGATCCGCAGCATGACCACGGACGCGATCAATCATGATCCGGCGCACATGTTCATGAACACCGGCTCACAGATCGCGGGGCGTCCGAGCATGGGATCGTGGATCACCTACGGCCTTGGCACCGAGGCAGCGGATTTGCCGGGCTTCGTCGTGCTGACCTCGCTCGGGCAAGGCGGTCAGAACCAGCCGATTGCCGCGCGGCAGTGGAGCAGCGGCTTTTTGCCCTCGAAGTATCAGGGCGTGCAGCTTCGCGCCAAAGGCGATCCGGTCTTGTATCTCACGAACCCGAACGGCGTCACGCGTGAGCGCCAGGGAGCCGATGTGGCGGCCATCAACGCACTGAACAAGCAGCACGACGCGCTCGTGGATGATCCTGAGATCGCCACACGCATCGCGCAGTATGAAATGGCCTTCCAGATGCAGGCCAGCGTGCCGGATTTGATGGATGTGAGCGCTGAAGGAGCGAAAACCCTCGAACTCTACGGCTGCCAGCCTGGAGACGGCTCTTTTGCCTCGAACTGCCTCCTGGCGCGCCGCCTCGCCGAGCGCGGCACACGTTTCATCCAGCTCTATCACAAGGACTGGGACCATCACGGCGGGGTGAAGCTTGGCGTGGGGCAGAAGGCGAAGGAAATCGACCGCGCCTGCATGGCTCTGATCACCGATCTCAAACAGCGTGGCATGCTGGATGAGACGCTCATCGTCTGGGCTGGCGAATTCGGCCGCACGCCGATGTCGCAAGGCGGCAGCGGACGCGATCACCACAACAAGGCCATGTCCGTGTGGCTGGCGGGTGCATGAATCCAAGGTGGCATCGTCCACGGAGCCACCGATGACCTCGGCTACGCCGCCGTGGAGAAAATCACCACTGTGCATGACCTGCACGCCACGATGTTGCACCAACTCGGCATCAAGCACGACGCTTTCAGCTTCAAGTTCCAGGGGCTGGATGCGAAACTCAGCGGCGTGGAAGGCGCGAAGGTGATCAAGGACATCCTCGCCTGAGATTCCGGCCCAAGAAGCACTTTTCACGTCTCAGCGCTGACTTTTAACTCGCTAGTCAAGGCACCGGCGGCTTCTTCATCGCCCGCGGCTTGTCGGTGTAAAAGACCATGGAAAGGCTGATGTTTTCTTTGTCACCCACGGGCGTGCCAGCGAGAGGAATGGGGACTTTGTAGGGGAACTCGGGGCTGGGGGCGAAATCTTTGTCAAAGGCGAGCATGGGGCCGCGGATGATGAGATCACGCCATTCGGAGTAAGGACCGGTGTAGAGGTCGGTGATGCGTTCCACCTTGGCTGAGACGGGCGTCATGACGAAGCCGGCCAACTTCACTCCGCGTTCCTGCGCTTTGGCTTTCATGGTCTCGTAATCGACGCGCTGGACAGGGAGGTTCACGCAAGGCACATCGGCATACCAGGCGACGAAGGCGGGCGAGTCGGAGAAGACGAACTCGTTCTTCTCCATCAGCAAGCGGAGGATGTAGGCACGCTCGGGCAGGAAGGGCGGCCAGTGCGGCGGGATCTTGCTACCCATGGTGAGGCCGAATTTCATCAGCACCGGCAGGTTCACCAGCAGAGGCAGCGCGGTGATGCCCAGCGCGGCCAGCGGAGCACCCCAGCGAGCCAGGAATTCGCCGGACACATGAAACCGCGACCACAGGACGACCAGCATCGCCGCTCCCAGGACGCTCATGGCCGGCATGAGCACGATGTAGAGAGCGTTGTCATCTTTCTCCACATTCGCCAAGCCGAGCAGGCCCATGCCAAGCGCCACGCAGAAGAAAACGAGCGCAAGCATCCAGCAGGCGGCGGCGGTTTCCGATTTTTTAAAGCGGTGCAGCAGCGCGATGAAGAACAGGAGCGCGGGCACGACATAACCGAGATGCGCATACAGATGTGCCAGCTGATCTTGCCAGCCAAGACCGACGTGCCGCAGCAGCTCATGCACCTGAATCAACGGCACGGAAGGGGTGAAATCACGCAGCAGTGAGTCATGCGCCGTGTGGGAGGACTGGGCCTGAAAGAGGGCGCGGATGCCGCCGAGCGGCTCACCACAGAGCTGTGTGTTCCACCAACCCCACGCGACCAGCGCCAGCAGCGGGAACAGTGCCACCACGAGCGCACCCGACTTGCCACCCGGCAAAAAAACCGTGACCCCGATGATGATGCCTAGCACGATCCACAGCGCCATCCAGTGCGTGAGCACCATCAGGGCGCAGACAGCACCCAGCACTGCCAGTGGCGCGAAGCTGCCGCGATTTTCCGCCGCACGACACGAGGCTGAGGCATACAGGCGGAATGCCAGCGCAAATAGAGGTAGCAGCAGCGCCCGTGGTGATCCGCTGACCATCAGCTCCCATGCCGGATGGCACACCAGCAGCGCCAGCGCCGCGATGCTGGCCACATGCTCGTCAAAGAGCCGCCGCGCCGCGCCATGGGTGAAAAAAATCGTCAGCAGATACCAGGTGACTCCGAAGCTGGCGACCACACGGTCCAGCAAATAAATGGCACCACCTGCCTGCGGGTCATAGACCTGCCAAGGACGCAGCATGCGAAATACCGCCGACCACAGCAGCGGTTGCAGCGGTGGCTGGACGGTCTCCGGCATCGCAGTAGGCGAGGGCTGGCGCGCCGCCTTTTCCATCTGCGCCCACGCGTAAGGCTGCGTGACGAGTGTTTGATACGAACCCGTGCGTGAGATCTGCCGCGCTAGCTGCGCTTGATTCATGCCCTCCACGCTGCTGAGGCCGCGAAACGTCACAAACACATGCAGCAGGGCCATGACAATTGCGGCGACGTAAAAAACCAATCGTGGCAGCGCACCTGGACTGGAGGATGGTGGGGACGGCATGACCTCATCATTCCACACTCCAGCCGGACGTGCCAAGAACGTTCTCGTGTCACCCATGCGGCTCGAAGAGCACTCCCGCGCAGTCCTTGCGCCCCTCGGGCGCGGCACAGCGCCAGTGCCAGCGCACCGCCGGCTTCACAAAGGACCCCAGGTCTCCGTCCAGAATGCGAAACTGCGCCAGCAATTCGCCGCCCTCTCGCACCTTGAGCGAACGCGCCGCCACCTTGCCGGAAAGCGTGCCGCCAGGCTCCAGCGTCACCGGCCCCTCGCACACAAAATTTCCGCTCGCCTGGCCAAAAACTTGGAGTGACCGCGCCCGCACCTCCTGCAAAAAAGTCACCTCACATCCGCGTGCCACCTCCAGGCGATCACACACGACGAAATCAGCGATGAGCCCGTCCGTGTCGATGGTGCGCGAGGGCAGCTCCAGCACCTGCTGCTCCACGCGCGTGAGCTTTTGAGTGCAGCAGGGGCACGAAGGTGTGGAAAAATCCCCCGATGTCGTCACCAAGAAGAGAAAATGGCTTTTTTCGCGTGGCAGAGCGCACAGCGCAGCATCCAGAGCCATGGCATCCACCGCTTCGATGCGAAACTCCTGCGCCTTGCGCAACGCGGCCGGGCTGAATCCCGCTGGAGCGATCAAAATGCCGCGCAGGTCACGCGCCGTGCACACCTCCTGGGCAAAACGCGTCACCGTGTCTGGTGTGGCTCCCCATTCGTTCCAGGGAGCGATCTTCACCAACGCACGAAGCGGCTTGGACGACTTCGGCTGCTCGATCATGCCAAAATGCACCGAGCCATCTGGCAGCACACGTGATCCCGCCAGCTCACAGCCCGCCCCGGCCACCATGGACCGAGCCAGCTCAACCAACCGCACCCAGTCCAGGCTGGCGATCAGCTCCGGCGACCAGCCGTCCAGCCGGTCCGCGCCGCCCTGCGGCTTCTTCGCGAAGCCGGCTTCTTTGAGGGTGGCGAAAGGATCGAGCATGAACTGAATGACTGGAAGCTAGAGGCTGGTTGCCGGATGGAGAGTCATGAGCGGCACCAAAGCTGCAACCATTCAATAATCCACCAATCCATTCATCCAGCATCTTGCTTCCAGGATCGAGCATCCAGTGATCCAGCTTGCCGCATCTCCAAAACCCTGTTTCTTCCGCGCCTCATGTCCAAGGCAGCGAAACACGAAGAAACCAAGTTTTTTACCACCGGTACATCTCAAGACCCGTTCGTGTTTGCCTCCGGTGACGCGCTGCCGGACATCACCGTCGCCTACGAGACCTACGGCAAGCTCAACGCTGACGGCAGCAATGCCATCCTGCTGTTCCACGCTCTTTCCGGCAGCCAGCACGCCGCTGGAGTGAACACCGCCGTGCCGCACACCGACGAACGCTGGACGAAAGACATCCACCACGGCTGGTGGGATCTCTTCATCGGCCCAGACAAGGCGCTGGACACGAAGCGCTACTTCATCATCTGCGCGAACTACCTCGGCGGTTGCTACGGCTCCAGCGGCCCCGCCTCCATCAATCCCGCCACCGGCAAACCCTACGCCGGCAGCTTTCCGCCCGTGCGTACCAGCGATGTGGTGCAGTCACAGCTCGCCCTGCTCGATCATCTCGGCATCCAGAAACTCCACGCCGTGATCGGCGCGTCCGTCGGCGGCCTTTTGGCGATCAATCTGGCCACCCTGCACCCGGAACGTGTGAAACTCGTCGTCCCGATCGCCAGCGGCTGCCGCACTACCGTTCTGACACGCCTCACCTTGTTTGAGCAGGTGCTCGCCATCGAAAACGACCCACATTTCAAAGGCGGCGACTATTACGCAAGTACCGCGCCCGAGTACGGCCTCGCGCTCGCACGCATGATCAGCCACAAGACCTTCGTGCATCTCGACGCCATCGAGCGCCGCGCCCGGCAGGACTTGAAGCAAGGCGGCGACACGCTCTCCTGGTACCGCGTGCAGCACAACGTGGAAAGCTACATGCTCCACCAGGGCAAAAAATTCGTGAAGCGCTTCGACGCGAACACCTACCTGCGCATCGCCGACATGTGGCTGCGTTTTGATCCCCTACGAGACGCGGGCGTCTCATCGTACACCGAGCTGTTCGCCCGCAGCGCTGCCGCCGGCCAGCACTACCTCGTGTTCAGCATCGACAGCGACTTTTGCTTCTACCCCGAGGAGCAGGCCGAACTCGTCAGCCATCTGGAGAAAGCCGAGGTCTCCAACATGCACATCACCGTGCATTCGGACAAAGGCCACGACTCCTTCCTGCTTGAACCCCAACTCTACACTCCGCACCTCGCCTTCACCCTCGAAGGTCGCTGGAACAAAGCCTCCGTGGACCGCACGGTGCCGGAGGTGGAGTGAAAGATACGCTATTGCAGTTGTGCGGTGGATGGGTGGCTTTTAATTTGATGGCTCCTGCTGCATGACTTTCAACCGCTCCAACCTCTGCTGGCTGGCCCTGGGCCTGATCACGGCGGGCTACCTGCTCTTTTGGGCGCTGCTGCTGGGAGCCACGGCGACTTACAGCACGCCGGACTCGTGGCTGAAGGTGCTGATGTCGCCAGAAATCCGACATGCGACGTGGCTGAGTCTGGTGACGTGCTCGCTGGCGGCTGGATTTGCGCTACTGCTGGCGGTGCCGGTGGGGTATCTGATGTCCCGCCGGGAGTTTCGCGGGAAATCCTGGCTGGATGCGGCGCTAGACATCCCGATCATCCTGCCGCCGCTGGTGGTGGGGCTGTGCCTCTTGATCTTTTTCCAAACGCGCATCGGCAAGCTGATCGAGATGGCGATTCCCTTCACCTATCAGCTCAGCGGTGTGGTGCTGGCCCAGTTCGTGGTGGCAGCAGCGTTTGCGATCCGCACGATGCGCGGGACGTTTCAGCATCTCTCGGCACGCCCCGAGGACGTGGCGCTGACGCTGGGATGCACGCGATTTCAAGCGCTGTGGCATGTGGCGCTGCCGGCGGCGCGACGCGGCATGGTGGCGGCGTTTTGCATCGCCTGGGCGCGGAGTTTGGGCGAGTTCGGGCCGATCCTGGTCTTCGCCGGGGCCACGCGCATGAAGACGGAAGTTTTGCCGACGACGGTGTGGCTGGAACTCAGCGTGGGAAATCTCGAAGCCGCCGTGGCGGTGAGTTTGTTCATGGTGGCGCTGGCGGTGCTAGTGCTGGTGGCGGTGCGGGCGACGGGGGAAAAAATATGATTCAGCTCGATCACATCACCTGGAAGACCGGCGACCGCGTGATCCTTGCGGATGTGACCATCGCCATTCCAGCGAGCACTTACGCGGTGCTCATGGGCTCGACCGGCTGCGGCAAAACCACGCTGCTGGAGATCCTCTGCGGCCTGCGGAGTCCGACTTCGGGGCGCGTGCTGCTGGATGGCGTGGATGTGACGGACCTGGAGCCGCGTGCGCGCGGCATCGGCTATGTGCCGCAGGACTTGGCTCTGTTTCCCGCCCTGCGCGTGCGGGAGCAGATCGGCTTTGCCCCGAAACTGCGCGGAGTGCCGCCGGAGGAGCTGAATCAACGTGTGAACCGCCTCGCCGAGCAGTTTGGCATCGCCCCGCTGCTGGATCGTTTGCCCGACATGCTCTCCGGTGGCGAAAAGCAGCGCGTGGCTCTGGCCCGTGCTCTGGCGGCGCAGCCGAAGCTGCTGCTGCTGGATGAACCACTCTCGGCCCTCGATGAAAGCATGCGGGCCGAGGCGGTTTCGCTACTCCAGCGCGTACAGTCCGAGCATGCGCTCACCGTGTTGCACGTCACACACTCCAGCAGCGAGGCGGCGGCTCTGGGACACCTGCATCTGCGGATGAATGGCGGGCGGCTGGAGGTTGAAACCAAGGCATGATTTTCAGCGTGTGCTTGGATTCTGCCAGAAGCCGCGTTTAATGTTGATCCAAAACACCCCCGCATGGATTGGAATGAATGGCAGCGCGTCCTGATGTGGCGCGCCCTCGAAGAAGGCGACTCCGATGGCGTTCTCGTCAACGCGGAGCGTCGGCGCGAGGCCACGGCGCACACGCGGGCCGGACTGGCCTCCGAGGAGATCCAGGGCGACTCGTTGGACGAGCGCTCGGAGTCGTTTCTGGACAAACGGGCCGAGTGGCTAGAGCGCGAGGCCATCGGCTGGCGCGGTGAGTTGATCCGTGTGCTAGCGCTGCTGCGCGTGCCGCAGGGCCGCTGGGCCTGGGCGGTGGCGGGCTGGGGGATAGCGCTGCTCGCGGGCTACGGGTTCACCGATCTGGGACAATCGAGCGAGTTTAACCTGCTGGCCTTGCCGCTCGTCGGTCTGCTGGCCTGGAACGCGGTGGTGATCGTGCTCGGGGTGTTTTTTGAGCTGATGCCCGCCGCACCACTGGCAGGACACGGCGGCTGGCTGGCGGAATCTTTGGCGCATGGCATCTCGCATGCCGGGAAGGCGACGAAGGAAGTCGAAACGGGGGTCCCAGCAGCGGTGCGGACACGTTTTGAGGAACTCGCGTGGCCGCTGGCTTGGCGACGCTTGCAGATGCGGCTTCGTTTGTGGCTGCATGTGGCGGCAGCGCTGCTAGCGCTCGGCGGCGCAGTGGCGCTGTATGCGCGTGGCTGGTCGAAGGAATACCGCGCGGTGTGGGAGAGCACACTGCTGGGCGACCCTGAGGCGAGCGCATTTTTTGACACCTTGTTCAAGCCAACCTCGACGGTTTTGCGCACGCCGGTGCCGCTGCATCAGATTCCCGGCATGCATCGCACGGGAGGTAAGGCGGCCAAACCGGCCCCAGCGTTGCCATGGATTCATTTGTATGCAGGGACGCTGCTGGTGCTCGTCATCGCGCCGCGTTTGGTGCTGGCAGGCATAGGGGCCGCGCGCAGCAGGCGAGGCATCACGCGTGGGGCGCGTTCGTTGAGCTGGGGGAATTATCTGCGCGGGCTGATTCGTGCCGTGGAGGGCGGGGATGAGCGCATCCAGGTGCTGGTGCATGCCATGGAGGCCACGCCGACGCATCGCGAGGTGTGGGATCGCGGTGTGCGCGGACGTTTCGGCGGCATGGCACGGGCGGAGTATGTGCGCATTCCCGCCGGGGATGAGGATGAGTTTGCCGCCGAATGGCAACCCGTTTCGGCCCAGGTGGTGATGCTCTTCAGCATGGCCACCACGCCAGAGGCCGAGGTGCAGCGGCGTCTCGTCTCCGACGTGCGGCAGCGCCTGCTCACGAAGCATGCGGAGCCAGAATTGATCGTGCTGCTCGATGCCACCAGCCTCGCCGGACGTTGGTCGGCGGAAAAAATCGCCGGACGTGAGCATTTGTGGACGCAGATGGTCGAAGGACTCGCCTCCGAGGTCATCGTGGCCCAGCGCAAAGAATCAGCACGCATGCCTGCCGCCCTGTCGTAATGTTTTCCAAGTTTTCCACGCTCGTGCCCACCCTGCTCTCCAGATTCAAAGCCTCGGACCCTCCGCCAACGCAGAGCAATGCGGCGAGTGTGCGGGATGCCTCGGACATCGTCACCCTGAGCCTCATCTCCCACACGAACGCGGGCAAGACCACGCTGGCCCGCACGCTGCTGCGAAAGGATGTGGGCGAGGTGCGCGACGCGCCGCATGTGACGCTCTTCAATGAATCGCACCTGCTGCTCGAAACCGGCGGTTTCATGCTGCGTTTGTGGGACACACCGGGCTTCGGGGACAGCGCCCGACTGATGAAGCGTCTGAAGCGCGAGCGCAATCCGGTGCTGTGGTTCCTTTCACAAACCTGGGATCGCATCACGGACCGGCCGCTCTGGTGCAGTCAGCAGGCGCTCAAAAACGTGCGCGAGGAGGCCGACGTGGTGCTCTACCTCGTCAACGCCGCCGAACCACCCGAGGCAGCCGGTTACATCGGCCCAGAGATGGAAATCCTTGGCTGGGTGGGCAAGCCGGTCGTGGTGCTACTCAATCAAACCGGCACGCCGGGCAACTCTGAGTTTGAAGCGGCCGAGATCAACGCCTGGCGCGCGCATTTGGAGCCGTTTGAGGTCGTGCGCAGCGTGCTGCCGCTGGATGCCTTCGCCCGCTGCTGGGTGCAGGAGGACAAGCTCATGGAATCACTCGCGCCACTGATGGAAGGCTCGAAAATCCCGACTTTCTTGCAGATCAAACGCGCCTGGACACAGCGCAACATCGAGGTCTTCCGCAACTCGGGACGTCTCATCTCCGAACAGCTCACCGCCGCATTGCTGGACGGTGTGGAGGTGCGAGGAGAGACGTTGCTGGAGCGCGTGGGCTGGCAGCGCGATGACTTGAACCGCGAATACAACGATGCGAGGCAAAAACTCGCCGCGCAACTCGCCGACCGTGTGGAACATGCGACGAACAAGCTCATCGAAGCCCACGGTTTGCGGGGAGCGGCTGGTCATGAGCTGAGCCAAGTGGCCCGTGAGCATTTCCATCTGCCCGAGGGCGTTTCCGAGAGCATCTGGGGCGTGGTCGGCAGCTTTGCCGGTGGTGCGATGGGCGGACTCATCGCCGATCTCAAACTCGGCGGTATGACCTTCGGCGGCGGTGCCTTGCTGGGCGGCATCGCTTCCGGCATCGGCGCCTATGCCTTGATCCGCAGCTACAATCTGGTGCGCGGCAGCGATCAGCGTCTGCGCTGGTCACGCGAGCATTTCCGCGAGCAGGTGCGCCTCGCACTGCTGACCTACCTCGCTGTCTGCCATTTCGGTCGCGGGCGCGGCGAATGGCAGGAAAGCGAGCAGCCGCAGCACTGGCGGGTGGCCGTGGATGACGTGATCGACGAACACTCCGATGCGCTGGACCATCTCTGGAAGACTGGTGTGCAAAAAGAGACCCAGCCCGCCATCCTGTTCCGCCAGACGCATCAGCTCACAGATGACTGCTTGGTTTCGCTGCTGGAGCGGTTGTATCCGGGGGTGGAATCGGGGGCGTGGCAGATTTGAGCCCCTGCGTCATTCTTTCCGTTCTGCGCCAGCATCAGCGCCTGGAAAACAGCCTGGACAAAATGATGAGCGTCGCGAGCGCGTCCGTAAGCTCTTACGCACTCATCACAACAAAATGGAATGCAGTCCGTCAATGACCACGCCTTCTCAGGTCCGGCAGCCTGAAGGCTGCGGCCACACTGGCGCAGTGCCGAGGAAGCTGGCACAAAGTCACCTGCCTTGGTGACTCGCCTATGGCTTACAATCGCAATCGATAACCCGGAAAGAACGCAGCGGAATTTTGCGGCCACAATGAACGCAGGGCCGTCCTTGGCCGTTGGTTATCCACACCACCTCCTCGGCGAGATAGGCGATTCCCAGAAAGGCGGCGATGCCTATTCCGACGAACCACACTGGCGATAGTTCGCCCCCGCCCTGTAAAAAGCTGCCCGCGAGGGCAGCCAACGGGGGAACCAGCCCATGCTTCCATTTGCGATATTTAGCCCACATCGTCATTCGAGTGGTGCCCAACTCAATGACACCCGCAGCCAGTGCCGCAGGACCCGCCGCTTAAAGTGCTGGCACCGCTGCTAGCCCCCATGAGGCCAGTGCCGCCGATGGGCACGCGGCGAACGAGCTGGCCGCTGTCAGGATGCTGGGTGAGCGGCGCATCCTTCATGCTTTGGCGGATTTCAAAACGCTTGGCGGGCTCGCCTTCAAACTGAGGGATGGTTTCGTAAACGTAGGTAGGCATGGTGGGAAATGACGCAGCCAAAATGACGAATGCCGAATGGGACGCAAGGCGGGAAATGAAAACGGCGTCCCGGTGAGGGGACGCCGCGTGGGAATGGA